>NZ_JAKZAH010000099.1 GCF_023156245.1 Marinobacter bryozoorum | reverse complement strand
CCATATATGGTCTCCTCCCCGTTTGCAAGGCTCCAGAGTCTGATGAGGGACAGGTTGCTGCCATATATCCGGCCTGTTAACGAGGCGGCGCTGCCGCCTCTGGCCCTGATGAGGATTCGCCGCGCGCCTGCCTAATCACGAAAGCGGCTTGTGAAGCCGGTGGATTTAACAGGTTTCAGGTGCGCCGGTTTGACCTGTTATGTCATCAATGTGTCTGTTGCCTTCGCAACCTTGGGTAAAGCCCTTTTTTATCGATTTGTGACGTTACTTGCTCTGTTTTCGTTACGCTCTCAGGCCACTGCCATTTGGCTCTCAGCGGGCCTGTATTCCTCCTGACGGGCCACAACGACCCAGGCCATTCGGATGATCTTGTTAGCCACGGCAACAACCGCTCGGTTGTGACCTCGCCTGGCTTCCACCGCCAGAGCCCACTGGCTCAAGGCGTCTTGCTTGTTCTTGGCCGTTCGCACCACAGCGCGAGCACCATGTACCACCAGGGATCGCAAGTAGGCATCGCCTCGCTTGGTGATCCCGTACAACGACTGCTTACCACCAGTGCTGTACTGTTTCGGCACCAGACCCAGCGCTGCCGAGGCATCCCGGCCACGCCGGAATTGCTGACCGTCGCCCATCCAGCTTTTGACCGCACTGGCGACAACCGGACCAACACCAGGGATGCCGGTCAACCGGCGACAGGTGTCGTCTTCTTTGGCCTGTTGTTGCAGTTGTTCGTCGTACCAGGCCTGCTCTTCAAGCAAGGCTTGGAGCCGACGCCACTGCCGGTTCAACAGCATGCGAAATCGAGCGCTTAAACCGTTTTCAGCGTCTTCGAGCAACTCAGGCACTCGTCGGCGAAAAGCACTGACAGACTTCGGTACAGTTAGCCCATACTCCGCCAGAAGACCGCGCATCTGGTTCACCAGCCGGGTGCTCTCTACCTTGAGGCTCCGGCGAATGGCGTGAAACGCCTGCTCATCCTGTTGTTCAATGCTTTTAACGGCTACAGGCCGAATCGCGCCGTGAAGACACGCTTCCGCAATGGCCTGCGCATCGTTGTAATCGTTCTTCTGCCCCCGCAGGTAGCCTTTCACGTGTTGCGGTGGCAACAGGACTGGTTCGTGGCCATGCTCTTCCAGCCACCGGCCCCAGTAATGAGCACTGCCGCAGGCTTCCAAAGCCACAGTCGCCGGCTCGTGCTTCGCCAGGAACCGTTTCAAGCCGTCCCGGCGAAAGGTTTTCCGGCGCTTTACATCGCCGCCGCGCCCCAACTCAATAACCGCGAAAGAGGTTTTTGCCAGGTCGATGCCGATCACGGTATTCTTGCTCATGGTCTCCTCCTTAACTCGTTGGATAGTGTCGGTAACATCTATCCTGGCGCATCGCGACGCCGATTTGGAGTGGGGAGGAGACCATCCCATCTCG
>NZ_JAKZAH010000098.1 GCF_023156245.1 Marinobacter bryozoorum | reverse complement strand
CCAGGAACTGCTTCTTCCCCCGAGCCTGAACGAGTGGCTGCCTGAGGGGCATCTGGCCTATTTTGTCAGTGATGTCGTCGAGGAGCTGGATTTAAGCGCGTTTTATGCCCGCTACGAAGGCAACGGCCGACGCAACTCGCCCTTCGATCCACGAATGATGCTGAAGGTTCTGATCTACGCCTACGCCACCGGCGTTTTCTCTTCACGCAAGATCGCCCGGAAGCTGGAAGAAGACGTGGCCTTCCGGGTTCTGGCGGCAGGCAACTTCCCCAGGCATCGCACGATCTGTGATTTCCGCAAACACCATTTGGTTGCCTTCAAGGCCGTGTTTATTCAGGTGGTCCGGATTGCCCGGGAAGCCGAGCTGATCACGCTGGGAACACTGGCGATTGATGGCACCAAGGTTCGGGCTAATGCCAGCAAGCACAAGGCCATGAGCTATGGCCGCATGGGCGAGGAAGACGATCGTTTATCGAAAGAGATCGATGCACTTTGTCGTCAGGCGCGTCAGACAGACCAGTCGGAAGACCGACAGTTCGGCCCGGATAACCGGGGTGATGAACTGCCTGAAGAGCTTCAGTACCGGCAGGCGCGGCTGGAAAAGATTCGTGCTGCCAAAGAGAAATTGGAAGCAGACCAGAAAGAGCGGGACAAGGCCCGGGGTCGGTCCCCGGACGATGATCGGCGCTCACCTCGCGGGGGCCCGAACTTCAAGCGGGATTATGGGGTTCCGGATGACAAGGATCAGAGCAATTTTACCGATCCGCAAAGCCGGATTATGAAAACGGCGGACGGGTTCCAGCAATGCTACAACGGCCAGTTGGCCGTGGATGGTGAATTCCAGCTGATTGTCGCCAACCACCTGGGCAATAATCCCAGTGACAATGGCTGTCTGATACCACTGCTGGATCAGGCAAAAGACACTCTGGAAACCTATCCGGATCAGTGTCTGGCTGACGCGGGTTACCGTAAAGAAGAAGATCTACAGACCCTGGAAGACAAAAGCATCGACGGCTATGTCTCGCTGCGCCGGGAGGGCAAGAAGAGTTCAGAGATAGACGCGAGCCGTTATCCGGCCAGCGCCCGGATGGCTGGGAAGCTGGCCACGGCAACCGGGCGATCGGTTTACGCTCAGCGCAAGCATCTGGTTGAGGCGGTCAACGGCTGGATCAAGCATGTTCTGGGCTTCCGACAGTTCAGTCTGCGGGGCCTTCACGCCGTGCAGGGTGAATGGGATCTGGTCTGTCTGTCGCTTAATCTCAGGCGGATGAGTTCACTGATGAGGCTGACATAGAGGGTCCGAGGGATCCTTGGGCGTACTGAGTGATCGGACTACGATAACGCATTCGCTGATAACCGTCTTGACTGACTGAATAGAGAGAATCGAGACTCTATTCGGCTGGATATTGTGGATACGTTCTCGGGCCGAACTGTGATTCGACGCGGCGGGGTCACTTGCTCAAAA
>NZ_JAKZAH010000097.1 GCF_023156245.1 Marinobacter bryozoorum | reverse complement strand
CCGTATTCGCCTGATCAGGAACTGCTTCTTCCCCCGAGCCTGAATGAGTGGCTGCCCGAAGGGCATCTGGCCTATTTCATCAGCGACGTGGTCGAGGAACTGGATCTGAGTGCCTTCTACGCCCGGTATGAAGGGAGCGGTCGGCGCAACTCGCCGTTCGATCCGCGGATGATGTTGAAGGTGTTGATCTATGCGTACGCGACTGGCGTGTTTTCATCACGCAAGATTGCTCGGAAGCTGGAAGAAGATGTCGCCCTTCGGGTCCTGGCGGCTGGCAATTTCCCCAGGCACCGCACGATCTGCGATTTCCGCAAGCACCACTTGGAAGCGTTCAAGGCCGTGTTTATTCAGGTGGTCCAGATCGCCCAGGAAGCGGAACTAGTCACGCTTGGCACGCTGGCGATTGATGGCACCAAGGTCCGGGCCAACGCCAGTAAGCACAAGGCGATGAGCTATGACCGCATGCGGGACGAAGAAACGCGTCTGTCAAAAGAGGTTGATGAGCTTTGTGGCCAGGCACGTCGGGTGGATGAATCGGAAGACCAACAGTTTGGCCCTGGTCAGCGGGGCGATGAGTTACCCGAAGAGCTTCAGCACCGTCAGGGACGGCTGGACAAGATCCGGGCAGCGAAGGAGAAGCTGGAAGCGGATCAAAAAGCGCGAGATGAGGCCAAAGGCCGGTATCCTGACGATAATCGCCGCTCACCCAAGGGTGGCCGGAACTTCAAGAGAGATTATGGAGTTCCAGAGGACAAGGCTCAGAGTAACTTTACCGACCCACAAAGCCGGATCATGAAAACGAATGATGGGTTCCAGCAATGCTATAACGGCCAACTGGCCGTGGATGGCGAATTCCAGATCATTGTGGCCAACTATCAAGGCAACAACCCCAGTGACAACGGCTGTCTGGTGCCCTTGCTGGACGAGGTAAAAGACACCCTGGGAAGCGAGCCGAAGCAATGCCTGGCTGATGCCGGTTACCGAAAGGAAGCAGACCTTCAGGCCCTGGAGACGCAAGGAATCGACGGCTATGTCTCGCTATGCCGGGAAGGCAAAAAGAACGCAAACGTCGACGCCACGCGGTATCCGGCGACGGCCCGGATGGCGGAGAAGCTTGCCACCGCCGAGGGGCGAGCAGTTTATGCTCAGCGCAAACACCTGGTCGAGGCGGTGAATGGTTGGATCAAGAATATTCTGGGCTTTCGCCAGTTCAGCTTGCGAGGCCTTCAATCGGTGCAGGGTGAATGGGATCTGGTCTGCCTGTCTCTCAACCTCCGGCGCATGAGTTCACTGATGAGGCTGGCATAAGTCCCTGAGGCAGCCTTTGGCTCACGGTAGGTACAGTTGGGGCTCTTTGATGTCCCTTTTAACCGGTTAACTGGCTGGACTGAAAGCAATGATTTAGCCAATCCGATATCGCGGACACTCGTTCTAGCCAGGCAGTGACACGGTCTGGCGGAAACGAGCGCTCAAAAAGTTTCTGGCGCGCAGACTCCTAG
>NZ_JAKZAH010000096.1 GCF_023156245.1 Marinobacter bryozoorum | reverse complement strand
GAAGGCAGTAAAAGGAAGGAAGAAGCGGCTTAAAGTGGTAGAATTTCAGGACCTTACACCAAAAACCAACCACAAAAGCCGCTATCCAGAATGGTACCTGAAAAACGATCCTTCTCGCCACTCGGTCGCCGCCTCATTGAAGCCGATTTCTCAGGCGGTCACATCAGTTCCGACGCCGGATTGCTGCTTCTGCGCGAAGTGGATAAATGCCACGGCCTGACCCATCAGCTTGCCAAAGCGTTAAACGATTCACGCACCAACTCCAAAGTCCGTCACTCACTGCACTCGATGGTGGCGCAACGCGTTTATGGATTAGCTGCCGGCTACGAGGACTTCAACGATCACCAGCAGCTGCGCTTTGATCAGATTCTGCAAAGCGCGATTGGTCGGGACGAGGTGCTCGCGGGCAAGTCCACACTGAGCCGGATGGAACGGGGCGTGGATCGCCAGGCCATTGTCGAGGCGCACCGGGTGCTGTGGCAGCAATTCATTGATCAGCACGAAAAGCCACCGAAGGAGCTGACCCTGGATTTCGACGGCACCGACATTCCACTGCATGGTGACCAGCCGGAAAAGCACTTCCACCGTTACTACGACCACCACTGCTACCTGCCGCTGTACGTCTTCTGTGGCCGCCACCTGCTGGTCAGCTACCTGCGCCCGAGCTATTACAGCGACGCCCGCCACAGCTGGGCCATTCTGGCGCTGCTGGTGCGCTTTATTCGCCAGCACTGGCCGCAAACACGGATCGTGTTCCGGGGCGATGCCGGCTTCTATCGCCCAAAGCTGCTCAACTGGTGCGACCGCCATGGCGTGGACTACCTGGTCGGGTTCAGCAAGAACAGCAAGCTGCTCAAAGAGGTCGATGCCCCAATGCAGCGGGTGCGCCATTATTACCAGCAAAGCGGTGAAAAAATGGCCGGTGTCTACCGCTTCCAGTACCGGGCCAAACGCTGGCAGCGCCCACGCTGGATTGTCTCCCGGCTGGAATATGGAGAGCTGGGAGCCAACCCACGCTTTATCATCAGCTCGCGCTACGATGATGGGGTCAAACTCTATTACCAGCGCTACTGCGCCCGGGGCGACATGGAGAACCGGATCAAGGATCAGCAACTGGACCTGTTCGCCGGCCGCTCATCAAGCACCGACTGGTGGGCGAACCAGTGGCGGCTGTTGCTGTCCGGTTTTGCTTACACGCTATTCGAGCGTCTACGCCGGCATCTGAAGAACACCGCCTTCGAGCGCATGAGTGTCCACAATCTGCGCCTGAAGTTGATCAAGGTCGCGGCGGTGGTGATCCGTAACACCCGACGCATCAGGCTGATGATCAGCGAAAACTATCCTTGGAAAGACGAACTCAGTCAGTTGCTCGGACGGCTGGTTCCGACTTAAAGCCCGCGGGCACCCCCGGCCCGAACCAATGGGGGAAAGGGGGTGGTGTCTCTGAAACACACCTATCGATCAGAATGTGATCAAAAATGAGCGTTGCCGGCCCATCCCGGAGTCACTACGCTGGCAGAAATTTGCCATCCGAGTGT
>NZ_JAKZAH010000095.1 GCF_023156245.1 Marinobacter bryozoorum | reverse complement strand
TTGCTGGACGGCTACGACATCACCCTGCTTAAGGGCCATAAAACCCTGCATTATGAGACCGTTGGCTAGTATTTTTTTAGGGTGTCAGGACGTTGTTTTTGCTATAATTTCGTCATGAAGACAACGTCTGATAACACGCCCGAAACACCCGATCTCAGCGGTCTCTCGCCCGTTGAAATGGCGGCCGTTATCAGCGATCTGCAGAGCCAGTTGAAGCAGCATGATGAGATCCTCCAGCGTCGCGACAACTACATTGCCATTCTCGAAGAACTCCTGCGCCACAAGAAGATCCAGCAGTTCGCCGCAAGCAGTGAGAAACAGCCCGACCAGATCCTCTTGTTCGACGAAGCCGAGCTGGAGGTCGAAATTGACGCACTGCGCGACGAACTCCCCGAGGATGTTGAAGAGGCTGATGCGCCGCCTCGCTCCCGCAAGCGCCGCCAACGCGGCTTCTCCGACACGCTCTTGCGTGAGCGTATTGAACTGACCCTCAGCGACGAAGAAAAAGCCGGCGCCAGCAAGACCTTCTTCACCAAAGTGAAGGAAGAGCTGGAGTACATTCCCGCCCAGTTGAAAGTCCTGGAATACTGGCAGGAAAAGGCGGTGTTCGAACAGGACGGCGAAGAGCATGTCATTGCGGCCGCCCGGTCCAGGCACCCACTGGGCAAGTGCATTGCCACACCGTCACTGCTGGCTTACCTGATCACCTCCAAGTACGCCGATGGCCTGCCATTGTACCGGCAGGAGCAGATGTTCAAGCGCCTGGGGCATGACCTGAGCCGCACCAGCATGGCCCACTGGATTATCCGTCTGAACGACGTGTTCAAACCGGTGATGAACCTGATGCGGGAAACCCAGAACGGCAGTGACTACCTCCAGGCCGATGAAACCCGTATCCAGGTCCTCAAGGAGGACGGCAAAAAAGCCCAATCGGACAAGTGGATGTGGGTGACCCGAGGCGGGCCACCCGGAAAACCCTCAGTACTGTTCGATTATGACCCATCCCGTGGCGGCCAGGTACCAGTGCGCCTGCTCGATAACTTCCAGGGCATCCTGCAAGCCGATGGTTACTCCGGCTATGGGCAAGTCTGCCGTGAAAACGGCCTGACCCGTATCGGTTGCTGGGACCATGCCCGCCGCAAGTTCGTGGAAGCCTCCCGGGCCGCGCCGGCCAAGGGCAAAAAAGGCCAACTCTCAAAAGCCGATGTGGCCCTCAGTCACATCCGCAAACTGTACGCCCTAGAAAAAGCCGCGAACGAACTGAGTGACGCCGAGCGTTACCGGGTGCGCCAGGAAAAAAGCCTGCCGCTGCTGAACGCCTTCAAAGCCTGGCTGGAGAAAAACGCCAGCCAGGTGCTGAAAGGCTCGCTCACCCGCAAGGCCATGGACTACACCCTGAACCAGTGGGACACCCTGATTGGCTACTGCGAACGTGGCGATCTGAAGATCAGCAATGCGGGTGCCGAGAATGCCATCCGGCCATTCGCGTTAGGCCGCAATTATCCGAGGTCTTCAGTTATGTAAAGTTTCTGGGCGAGCCATTTTCAAAATGGCTGCTTTGCCGCAGCCCCAAG
>NZ_JAKZAH010000094.1 GCF_023156245.1 Marinobacter bryozoorum | reverse complement strand
CTAGCAGCCTGTCGGACTTAACCAAGCCCTATCGAAGTGAGATAATCCCTACAACATGGGCCATAACCGGACTTCAATGATGGGGCATTTTGTACTCGCTGATCGGGACACAGACTTCCTGCTTCCTCCTTCCATTCAGGATTGGTTGCCTGAGGATCACCTGGCCCGGTTTGTCGTTGAAGTGGTTGATCAACTCGATCTGTCTGAGCTCACCCGGCAATATACTGGGCGCGGTTCGCGGGCCCACCATCCTGGCGTATTGCTCAGCCTGTTGATTTATGGATACGCGACCGGCGTCTTCTCCAGCCGCAAGATTGAACGCGCCACCCACGACTCGATTGCGTTCCGTTATCTGGCGGCCAACACGCATCCGGATCATGACACGATTGCCACCTTCCGCCGTCGCTTCCTTCCTCAGGTTGAGGCTCTGTTTGTCCAGGTTCTGCTGCTGGCGCGGGAAATGAATCTGGTGAAGCTGGGCCGGATCGCTCTGGATGGCACCAAGGTGAAAGCGAACGCCAGTAAGCACAAAGCGTTGTCCTATGCACATGCAAAAAAGATCGAGGCACAACTCAAGGCGGAAGTGAGCGCACTGGCCGCCCAAGCTGAGGCAGCAGATCAGGCGCCGGTGGTTGAGGGTATGGATATCCCTGCTGAGATTGCCCGGCGTGAAGCCCGGCTGGAAGCACTGGCTGAAGCGAAGCGGGCGATTGAGGCACGAGCGCAAGAGCGCTTCGAGCAGGAACAGGCCGACTACCAGCAAAAACAGGCCAGACGGCAGGCCCAGAGGGACGCCGGAAAAAAGCCCCGGGGCCGGGCGCCTGAACCACCGCAGCCCGGCCCTCGGGATACCGATCAGGTGAATCTGACCGATGAAGAATCGCGCATCATGCCCGTCTCCGGCGGCGGCTTTGAGCAGTGTTACAACGCTCAGGCCGGGGTGGATACCGAGACGATGCTGGTTATCAGTACGCACATGACCCAGGCGACAAACGACAAACAACAGATCGCTCCAGTCATCACCCGAATAGGAGCGTTGCCGCAGGCTCTCGGCACCGTTACTGATCTGCTGGCCGATACAGGGTACTTCAGCAAAGCCAATGTCCAGGCGTGCAGGGAGAAGAACATCCAACCGTCACTGGCGGTGGCGCGCGATCAACATCACTTATCCGTGTTTGATCGGTTCGCACCCGATGATCCGGCGCCTGTGACGGACGACCCGGTGACACAGATGAAACACCAGTTAACAACCCAGTCCGGACGGGCGCTGTATGCACTGCGAAAACAAACGGTGGAGCCCGTGTTCGGAATTATCAAACAGGTGATGGGCTTGAGACAGTTCTCGATGAGGGGGCTGGAGAAGGTTGCGGGCGAGTGGACGTTAGCCACGCTAGCGTGGAATGTGAAGCGGATGAACGTGCTGAAAATGGCGGAGTGAGGGCCTTTTTTGCCCGCCCAAAGGCCTATGTGGTACACCTCAAAGTGCCATAGAGGCCAACCTGGACTCCCTGATGACCACTAACGGTCAAACTCGGGAAACCAGGCAGACAAGACAACTTTAAATAAGGCCTGTCAGGTGCAAGTCCGACAGGCTGCTAG
>NZ_JAKZAH010000093.1 GCF_023156245.1 Marinobacter bryozoorum | reverse complement strand
TGCGTATTCCGCGCCATCGTGACCACCCATTCCGTTTGAACGTGACCGCCTGTTCCGGACGATTGTGACCGCTCATTCCGTTTTATTGTGACCGATTTCGGGTCGTTTCCCGGAATCGCCGGTCACGATGCCGGAATCACCGGTCACGTTCCCCCGGAATCACTGCCAAAACGCTGGAATTCTTGAACTTTATCCGGCATACCCCTTCCTTTTCATCACGAGGAAGAGCGGATGCCGGCTGCGAGGATTTCCATGCGACAGATTATCGAGGTCTTGCGCCTCAAGTACGAAGCAGGCCTGAGCCATGAGCGTATTGCCCGCGCCTGCGGTCTCTCCAAAGGTGTGGTGGGCAAGTACGTCAGCCTGGCCCAGGCTCATGACGTCACCTGGCCGTTGCCAGAGGATGTGGATGAGGTGCGGCTGGAAGCGCTGCTGTTCCCGGCCAAGGCCCCACCCGCACGCTTTGCCGAACCTGATTACTTCCAGGTCCACCAGGAACTAAAGACCAAGGGCGTCACCCTGCAACTGCTCTGGGCCGAGTACGTGGAACGTCACGGCGACAAGGCCTACCGC
The DNA here is from genome assembly GCF_023156245.1 of Marinobacter bryozoorum. Lineage (GTDB taxonomy): Bacteria > Pseudomonadota > Gammaproteobacteria > Pseudomonadales > Oleiphilaceae > Marinobacter > Marinobacter bryozoorum. Next base: position 1,044 of record NZ_JAKZAH010000093.1, on the reverse strand, counting down.
TACAGCCAGTTCTGCCACCACTACCGACTCTGGCGTGGCCGGCAGCGGCGTAGCATGCGCCAGGTCCACCGGGCCGGCGAGAAGATCTTTATCGATTACTGTGGCCCCACGGTTCCGGTGGTGGATCGTAGTACCGGTGAGATGCGTAAGGCCCAGGTCTTTGTGGCCGTGTTGGGGGCATCCAGCTACACCTTCGCCGAGGCTACCTGGAGCCAGAGCCTGCCGGACTGGATCGCCTCCCACCAGCGAATGCTGGCGTTCTATGGTGGCGTACCGGAATTACTGGTTCCGGACAACCTCAAGGCAGCGGTCACCAAGGCTGATCGATACACCCCGACGATTAACGAGACCTACGCCGAACTAGCCGCTCACTACCAGACTGCCGTGCTGCCGGCACGACCCTACAAGCCCAAGGACAAGGCGAAGGCCGAAGCTGCCGTACTGTTGGTCGAACGCTGGATACTGGCCCGGTTACGGCACCGGATGTTCTTCTCCCTGGCCGAGCTGAACGCGGCCATTGCAGCGTTGTTGCCGGCGCTGAACCAGCGCCCGTTCCAGGGGCGCTCCGAGAGCCGCCAGAGCCTGTTCGAGGCGCTGGATCGTCCGGCCCTGAAGCCCCTGCCAGCCATGCCTTACGTCTACGCCGAGTGGCGCAAGGCGCGACCGGGCATCGACTACCACATCGAGATCGACAAACGGCTGTACAGCGTGCCTCACGCCCTGGTGGGGGTGGTGCTGGATGTGCGAATGACCGACACCTCCGTGGAGGTGATGCACAAGGGGCAGCGGGTGGCGCTGCATCCTCGTCATGGCAAGAGCCGCTTCGTCACCCTGACCGAACACATGCCCAAGTCGCACCAGGCTCATCAGAACTGGTCTCCGGGACGCTTCCTGAACTGGGCCAAGGACATCGGCCCCGGGACGTTGGACGTGGTGCAAAGACAGCTCAAGGACCGACCTCACCCGGAGCACGGCTACCGCGCCTGCCTGGGCCTGTTGAATCTGAGTCGGCGCTACAGCCGTGATCGCCTGGAACAGGCCTGT
>NZ_JAKZAH010000092.1 GCF_023156245.1 Marinobacter bryozoorum | reverse complement strand
GATGGGTGGCAGCCTTGCTCCGGTCCGGGTGGCAGGCTTCACGTGGAATGGGTGGCAACCTTCAGCGGTTTACGCACTCGACCGGTCATTTCTTGAAAAGAGGTCGGCGGAGCTTGCTCCGGGTTCTCTGTTACATGTTTTTGGCAAAAAGCACCGTGTGCTGCGCTTGGAATCAGGGTCAGTCGAGCTCGAGGAAGATGGCGGTTATATCAAATGCGTTCCGAAGGCCCTGTTAGAACAACAAATTCTGCAAGGGCTTGCTTGCACAGAGTCGGAGGAAAACGGTCAGGTTTTTGAGTTGTTACGACATGCGGGGCCAGACGATCTTGCAAAGGCAAATCAGCGATATTCGGCACTCAGGGCTCTGGAGAATGGGTGTCCAATAGAGGAGGTCGCTGCCAGTAATCAAGTGTCGGACCGAACCATTCGTAGCTGGCTATCTCGTTTTCGTGCTGCACAGAGGAATCTTGGCGATGGTTATGTTGGTCTGCTTCCCAAAACTGCAGGCCGTGGAAATCGGTCTAGCAGGCTTTCACCTGCAACGATCTCTCTGATCAATCGAGTTCTTGAAGAGCATTTCCTCAACAAAAACGCTCCCCCCTTATCGCATGCCTACGCGATGTTCTTGAAAGCCTGTGACGACACTCAGACATCCTCAACATCCGAGAAAACCTTTTACGGCTACGCCAAGCGCATTGATCCTGTTAGAAGGGTCCGTTCGCGTGAGGGTAGTAAAGCGGCCTACCAGCAAGAAAGTGGTAGCAACCTGTCGCAATCGATGGGTTGGGACTTGGGCGGAAAGTTTGCGATGGATGTTGTCCACACCGACCACACTCAACTGGATATTGAGTTGGTCTCCAGCCGCACGGGCAGAAGCATGGGAAGGCCATGGTTGACCGTTTTCTTGGACGGCTACAGCCGAATGCCAGTGAGCTTTTTGCTGATGTTTGATCCTCCCAGTTACCGGAGCCTGATGACCGGTGTTCGGCGCATGGTGGAAAAAACAGGGTATTTCCCGGCCTCTTTCGTTGTCGATGGCGGAAAGGAATTTCACAGCGTTTATTTCGAATCCCTGGTGGCGCGTGGTGGGAGCAACATACAGCACCGGACGGGGAAGCCCCGACATGGGGCGCTTATCGAGCGCTATTTCGGTTCACTCAATACCCAGTTGATCGACCGACTGAAAGGCAATACCCAGCCAACCAAGAATGTGCGTCAAATGTCGGCCGAGATGAATCCGAAGAAAAACGCGATCTGGACCCTTGAAGCTTTGAGCTCTGTTCTAGAGGATTATCTGGAAGGCTTCGTGGAGCGAGAGCATCCCTCACTGGGCTGCAGTCCAAGCTATCAGTACAGCCAGAGCTTCGTTTTGCATGGCAGCCGCAAGATCAGAGCCATGGAGTACAACCAGGAGTTCATCATTTCAACTTTTCCGCCGCCCAGAAGAGGCAAGGTTTCCATCAATCCGAAATCAGGTATTCGCGTTAACCATCTGGATTACTGGCACAGCATCTTCCGATCTCCGAGCCTTAATAAGCAAAAGGTGGATGTTCGGTACGACCCTTTTGATATTGGCCATGTTGCGTATTCCGCGCCATCGTGACCACCCATTCCGTTTGAACGTGACCGCCTGTTCCGGACGATTGTGACCGCTCAT
>NZ_JAKZAH010000091.1 GCF_023156245.1 Marinobacter bryozoorum | reverse complement strand
CTAGTTGCGGTAGGAATGCCTCTCACGAGGCACCCCCCGCACAGATCCGTACGTGCGGTATTACCGCATACGGCTCCTGCCTCGGGTGACGACGGCGAAACCGCTCGCTGGGCCAGGGGTGGAGGATACGCGGTAGCGGGAGCCAGGCATCGCGAAAGCGTTTGAAGCGTTCCCACGTCAAGCCCCGTGCTTTCTGGCTTCTGCGCCTCAACGCCTTGAACCAGGCGCGGCTGAGATGGTGCCAGAAAGCTCGAAGCGAGGCCAGATTGTATGGCACCGCGTGATAATTGTAGTACCCCTGGAGCACGGCGCACAGCCAACGAGCGGTCTCTGGAACCGGTCGATGCAGGCGCCGACGCAATTGCCTTTTCACTTGTTGCAGTTTAGCCCGTAAGCGCTTCGCGGCAGTCTGGCGCCGGATGGTGTACTTGCCTCGGCGTGTGCACGAGCAAATATGTGTCATACCCAGGAAGTCAAAGGTCTCCGGCTTGCCTGCGCCGCGCTGCTTACGGTTGATGTTGGCATAGCGGCCAAACTCCAGTAGCCGCGTCTTCTTCGGGTGCAGCGTCAGACCGAACCGATTGAGGCGTTGCGCCACGGCGGTGCGGAAAGCCTCCGCATCGTCGCGGCCTTGGAACCCCATAACGGTATCGTCGGCATAACGTACAATGACCACCCGTCCACGTGCGTGGTGTCTGCGCCACCAATCGGCCCATAGGTCAAACGCGTAGTGAAGGTAAATGTTGGCCAGCAACGGCGAGATGGCTGCGCCTTGAGGTGAGCCCTCGGCGAGATCGAGCCATTGCCCCTCATCGAAGGCGCCTACTCGCAACCATTTCTTGATCAGTCGCAGAATGCGCTTGTCGCCAATCCGGTGGCCAAGAAAGCGCATGAGCCAGTCGTGCTGGATGTGGTCGAAAAACCCCTGGATGTCCATATCCAGAACCCAGTTGACCGGTTGACTGGTCAGGCCGACCCAGAGCGCGTCCAGCGCATCGTGTTGGCTTCGCCCCGGCCGGAAGCCGTAGCTGAAGCCTTTAAAGTCGACCTCGTAAATGGCATTGAGCACCTCCACCAGTGCGCCCTGGACAACCTTGTCCTCCAGGGCAGAGACGCCCAGCAGTCTCTCACTGCCGTCCTCTTTGAGGATGCGTGCTCGTTTGACCGGCTGAGCCCGATAACTGCCCTCTTGTACACTCCGGTGCAGGTCCACGACCCGCTTCTCTGCAATCGGTGCGTAATCTTCCCACCGCACCCCGTCCACGCCTGGACTCGCATTGCGCTTGAGGCGCGCAAAGCTTCCTCTCAGGCACTCCGGCGTTAGGTGGTGCAGCAAGGCAGTAAACTGCAACGTCTTGTCCCTTCTTGCGGCTTCCCGTACACCGATCAGACCGCGCGACACGGCCCCTGGGCTCTGTGTCCCAGTCGTGGGCGCCTGAGCGGTGTTCCCCTTGGCCGAGCCCCTTCGCTCCACGAATTCCTCCGGCTTTTGGCGAGTTTGGTCTTGCTCTCGTTGATTGCCTTCGTTCATCCGCTTCTCCACTACTATGGGCTCGTCCGACTGCCCAACCGCGTTCATGCAGGTCGTTCGGGTCTTTCACCTTCACCTGCCGATCTGATGATGCACTACCCACACCACCAGATACGCGCTGGGCTCTCCCAGGTTCCGTGCATGCTGTATAGAGCTGCGTGCTCAGGGTCTATGACTCCGTGGGGCCCGGCCGGGACTTGCCATTTGCGCCTCGGCCAGTGTTGCCTTCCGTGAACGGGCATACCGTCGGCACCCCAAGGGCGAGAATTTTCGGAGCTCAATACCTGGCCCACAACAACCCCTGTCAACGCTTGCCCACTCCGGTTACCCGTCGCGGCCATGACTCGGGGCCAAGGCGGCTGGCCAGCCTTACCTCGTAGCGCATTTCCAGCGCCACCAACATGCCAGATTAACCTGGCGCATCGCCCGGATTTCTCATGA
>NZ_JAKZAH010000090.1 GCF_023156245.1 Marinobacter bryozoorum | reverse complement strand
AACGAGTAGGGTGAGGCGTCACCGCCTCATCCCTCTCACAGAACCGTACATACGGACCACGTATACGGCTCATGCCATTAACTTACCCCGAATTCGGGGACAGTGATGCCGGTTCTGACCCGGGTCAGATCCAATAACCGTAAGTCATTATGCAGGTAGGCATTTGGGATCGCATGGTGGGCCAGCGGTGAAGCCGCATTGCGCCAGCTTTGCATCTTGATGTGCCGGAACGGGGGCTGGTAGCCCAGCTGTTTCAGCCTCCGATGCAGCCGGCCCGGCTTCTTCCACTGCTTGAGCTGGATGCAGCGCAGGCGCCGCCTTAACCAACTCATCACCTGCTTCAGCACCCTCGCGCAGTTCGCCACCCGGAAGTAGCTGACAAAACCACGCAACACAGGATTCAGATCGCGGATAAGCACCGCAAGCCCCTCACCCCGGTTTCGCTTTGTCAGCGCTTTCAGCTTCTGCTTGAGTTTCACCACCTTCTTGTCCTGGATGCGGGTGTAGTTCGTGTAGATCACCACGCCCAGGAACTTTACCCCCTCATCGCTGTGGGCGATGTGGGTCTTGGTGACGTTCACCGTCAGCTTCAGCTCTTCTTCCAGATAGCTTTGGGCCACCCGTAACGCATTGCTCGCCCCAGCCCGTGAACCACACAGGATCAGGATGTCGTCCGCGTAGCGGACGATCCGGTGCCCCCGCGCTTTCATGAACTGGTCGAAGGCGTCCAGGTAGACGTTCGCGATCAGCGGACTGATCACGCCACCCTGAGGGCTTCCCAGCTCCGTCTCTTCGAGGTGGTATCCCACCATCACGCCGCTTTCCAGGAACTGGCGCAGCAGTGACAGGACACTGCCGTCCGTGACCCGTTGGCGGAACTGGCGGATGATCAGGTCATGGTTGAGCGTGTCGAAGCATTTCGACAGGTCCATATCCACGACCCACTCACGCCGGTGTCGGCGGATGAACAACTCCGCCTTGCCAATGGCGTGGTGACCACTGCGCCCCGGACGATACCCGTAGCTCGACGGGTGAAAGCCCGGGTCGAAGATCGGCTCTATGATGCTGCGCAACGCCTGCTGCACAACCCGGTCCCGAACCGTTGGAATGCCCAGTAAACGCTCACCGCCGTCGTCCTTGGCAATGGCGACGCGCCTGACCGGCTGCGCCCGATAGCGCTTTTCCTTCAGTTCGAGCAACAGGCACGACAGCTCCACCTCCAGATTCGCCTCAAACTCACTCAGGCTCTGCCCATCAATTCCGGCCGCACCCTTGTTGCGTTTGACGTGTCTGAAAGCTGCATACAGGCGCTGCTTTGACAGCAGGTGCCCGTACAGACTGTAATATTTCCTCATGCCTGCTCATCTCTGTGATGACGGCTTCGGGGATTGGCTTGGCTGCCGGTGTGCTTCAAACGATCCGTCCGGGTACTAGCGCTCTGGCAATCTGCCGCCACGGTATCGTTCTACTCCCTTGTTCGGAGAACACCAGAGCCACTGCGTTCCCGCAGTACCCCAGTGCACGTCCCTGCCCCGTCGGGCAGCTTGTGAACGCAGCGTCCACCTCTCTCTCGTCGTCCGTCATTCTCGTTAATGACTTCCGCCCTTCGCATCCGATCAGAGCTTTTGGCCCTGACCGGTCCGCTGAACCTCCGCCAGCAGTCGTTCCGGTTTTATCCTCCACGCTGTTACCAGGCTTCTCAGGCCAGAACTTCCTCACTACTACGGCTTCATCTGCCACCTCGCACCGACTGAGGCCTCGGCTTTCACCTTGCGCCACAGCCTCCGGCTTCGCCGGATTCGGTGTCAGGCTTCCCCGGTTACTGCACCGGCTCCCTGTTAACGATGCCACCCTCAAGCACAGCCCAGGTCTGACTGAGTATCGGGCTTCGCGTTATTTCGCACGCTGACCCACCTGAACTGCCGAAGCAGGTTCACTTGCGTTGTGTACCGTTAACTTCCTATGGCTTCCTTCAGACCCCGCCGTTGGCCAGCGACGCCCTTGCCAGTCGGATTGTCTTCCCCTCAGTCGGGGTGACGCCACCTTCTTTCAGATGGCCGGGTTTGCCGGCTTCGCCGGGCAAAC
>NZ_JAKZAH010000009.1 GCF_023156245.1 Marinobacter bryozoorum | reverse complement strand
ACCTTCGGACTGGCGCCTTGGCCAGAGGCCCCAGCGTCACGCAGTAGGTCAGCGAATTAACCAAACGGGACACTAGCTTCTTTCCTTACTCACTGATTATGTATGGATCACGTTCAACCGTGGACAATTGCTGCTCAATCTGCTTCCTTTGAGGCTGTTTTTCCTGTCGAAGGGGGTCTACCAAATACTCTAGGTGGAGCGCAACTGACAATAGAACCACTAGGGACGTTCCTTGTTACTACAGCATAGGGCCCAATAACAACATCGTCACCCACTGTGATGCCTCCAAGGATAGCCGCCCCGAGGCCGATGCGTACCCTATCACCAATCACGGGCGCATTAGCACGTTCCTTCAGGCCCTGGCCATCAACTCGTCCGATAGTGACCCCCTGCCGGATGGAGCAGTCATCGCCAATAACCAGCTTGGGATCAAGAACGATACCGCTCTGGTGAGAGATACGAAGCCTCCGCCCGATACGAGCAGTGCTGTAGAGCTCAATCCCATAGAAGTTTCGACAGAAGACGTGCATGCTCTTGTATAACCAGCCCGCCAGAGTTTTCAGAAACCTGCCTTCAAGACCGCCTTGCCATACGCCAAAACGGTACATCACCATCGCCTGACAACCGGGCCTGAGAAAACTGAAATGGTTCACTTTCCAGTCTTCCCAAATGCAGGCCTTGAGCTCCTGGAAAGATCGGATTGTGGCATCATCCCGATATTTGGCCATTACTTCCTCCCTGACAAGATTCATGCAAGACAAGAATATGCGCCAGACCTCAACTCATCAGTGACCTGACCAGTGCCGGACGATCAACCTTGCCGTTAAGGTTCAGCGGCAGACGCTCTACAAACACCATCTCCTGGGGCACCATATACATCGGCACCCGGGCCTTCAATTCATCACGAAGCCGCTCCAGATCGACCTCGGGGCGCTCAATGAAAAGAGCCAGATACGTTCGCCCTTTGTCTGAAGCCGCAACGACGGCAATGCTCGTGCGATCAAGTAATTGCCTGACATGGTGTTCAATTTCACCCAGCTCCACCCTGAATCCATCCACTTTCACTTGTGCGTCAAGCCTTCCGTGATAGATGAAGTTCTCTCTTTCATCAATGGAACAGATATCCCCGGTGCGATAGGCCATGTCACGCTCTCCACGGTAATCGATCGTAATGAAGGCGGCTTCAGTCTTGGCGGGGTCTTTCCAGTAGCCAGTGGATAGCTGTTCGCCCATCAGCAACAGCTCCCCCCTGGCGCCCACTTTTTGGGAGAGAGTTCCGGATTCCTCCAAGATCACTGCCCGGGAACGGGGGAAAGGCGCTCCGATAGGAACAACCCCATTTACCGCTTCCGCAGGGCTGGTGTCCGGCTGCCAGAGATAACGCAAACAAAACACCGTAGCTTCGGTTGGTCCATAGAGATTCTCTACCCTTCCATTCGGTGCCGCGACGGTCCATTTCCGCGCAAGACTATCCGGTAAGGCCTCTCCGCAAAAGAGCGATAGCCGTAGCGAAGGGAGACGTACCCGGCTCTCCAGAAAAGGCTCGAGGAATACCAGTATCGACGGCACCATCGGCGCCACGGTCAACTCATGCTCCTGAAGCATCTTCAGCACTGTAGCGGCACCAAACCTAGACTGGGGTAGTACATAGCAGCAGGCACCCGCGCAAAGCGGCACGAATGTGGACATAACGGAGAAATCGAACGTCAGTTCGAACATTTGCAAACACCGGTCTTCAGGGCCTATGTCGTAAAGACCGGAATCCAGCATGATCGAGAGGAAGCAACTCAGGTTGTCATGACGAATCGGCACGCCCTTGGGTTTACCGGTGCTCCCCGAAGTAAAAAGCAGATAGGCCAACTCCGGCGCTGACTGCCAGCTTGGCCGTAAACCGGATTTCGCAGGATGACTGGCGGCCTGCACCAGTTTGCAACTGGATCCCTCGGAAAGTCGTTCCGCCAGTTCATCGGCCTCTTCGAAAACCAACGCACTCACTTCTGCATCGTCTATAATTTCCAAATTCCGTGTCAGTGGGTTTTTCCCATTAATCGGAACGTACGCCGCACCTGCGGCCATAATGCCGAGAATCGCAGCATAGGTTTCGACACCGTCTCCAGTCATCACACCAACTTGTTCCCCAATACCCACGTCCTGTTCACACAGGCGCAAACGAGTTGCCTCTGCAATCGCACTCAGTTCACGGTAGGTGTAGGTCTGATTCCGGGCCCATAGCGCCGGCCTGTCCGGGAAACGGTCTACAATATCAACAAATCTTTCAATTACAGAAGGATCCGTCTGTGTCATCTATTATTCTCCAGTAAGAGCCTTATTCGATTAGGGCACTTAAGCCAAATCGCCCTGGCGAATCGGTTGGCTCGCGCCATGAGCAGAATGGCCCACCTGACGCCGGCGGAACTTACCTGCTCTGAACCTGCCCGCCATGCGAATGGCCCGAGAAAGCTCGCTGACGAGTCCTGCAACCTGATTCGGACCAGGTCACGAAGACTTAACTGAGGAGCCGGCACCTGTTGCGCCGCACGGTTAATAGAACCGCTTTCCAGGGGATATTTGCCCCATGAAAACGACTCTGCCCGAGTCGGTGAATCCCAGAGCAGGCGATAGGTCTCGAGAACCGCTTGCCGGCTGTCGACCTCACCTCGCAGGAAGGAAGGTTGTCTGAGGATCGCCCCCACGAAACAGCCCAACACAAGCCTGACCTGACCGGTATACCGACGTCGACTTTTCCAACCGGGCTGTTCTTCGAACTCAGGTTCGATCTGGCCCGCCACACCCCGGCGGTAACCAACGACGCTCCCATGAACAGCGGCGCAGAAGATTTCCAGCATGGAAGTCAAGCCGGGAATCGAATAGCCTCGTCGGTAGGCGTACTGGTCACAGTAATACCCATGGATCTCCGGAAAGCCATCATAGTTCAACCGCCGCTGCCAGATACGAACCATCAGGAAACACTGAAGCGGCCGGGAGTCCGATTGCCCCCTGAGCCCCTGCAAAACCCTGAACTGACTTCCTACACCGGTTGTATCAACCAGTCCGATTTCCCCCTCACCCAGAAAGCCTTGCTGGGCAAGATATTCATCCACCAACTGACGCCTGATTTTGGCTTGCTCCTCAATCAGCGCCCTCACCCTTCCCTGACAAAAAAGATCAAGAAGCTTCTCGAAAGAGGGTCGGGACAAAAGTCCGGACCAGGAGTCACCATCGAAGCCTGCGGCGACAAGCTCTTCTGACATATCCTCGGGCGTCAGATTCAGCCGGGAAAGCAGGGTTCGAACCGTCTCGTTCTCGAACCCGGTCAAAGCCCACTCAAGCTCCCCGCGCTCAACACTTCTGAGCAGAGCCAGGTTCAGCGCCCGACGGCTGACGTGCAGGTAACAGAGCTCCAGTTCAAGACCCAGCCCTTCCACCAGTTCCTGGGCCACAGCGAAGAGCACCTCGCCTTCACGAGCGAGAAAAAACAGGCGCGTCAAACCAAGGTCGACCGCTTTGCGAAGCACCCACAAGGTGTAATCCACGACAAGCGGGGCGGCGACTCCGGAGCAGACAGGGAGCAGCGCCTGATCCACCTCTTGCCCAGAAGCAAGCGACTCCAGGCGAGCTACCCGGGACGCCCCCGCATACACACTGGATGTGCCCCGGGATTCCCAATGGGCGTGGTTCAACCTTTTTTCGTACCGAGTCAGATTCGCTGTGGGGAAGTGAATTGCGCCCATACCGACTTTTCTGGCGGACATGACATCCACCATCCAGTCCTTACCAACATGCACCGCATGACGAGCACTCACCCCGAGATCTTCAAGCGCATAGCGTAGCAAATCGCCGTTGGTTCCCTTACGGCATCCACAGTCGCCGGAAACGAACAGACGCTCGTCACCCTTGAGCAGTCCGTAGTGCGTCAACTGCTCCGCTATAACTTCCGTCGGAATGTACATGTCAGAGACAAACGCAACACGCCCGACCTCCCGACGAACCCAGTCGAGAAACTCGCCCATTCCCGGTATCAGTAGCAAAGCTTCGCGCTCAACAGCCAATTCACATGACATCAGTTCAGAAACCCGATCCCCTAACCAGCTGTAGCATCGGGCCAGTTCCTCATAAATCTGCAAAAGCGTTACGTCTTTGCCAGGATCGGTTAGTTCCCTAATACGTTGCTCCGCCAGCGTACGTGCTCGGGCAAAAGCCTCTGGAGTCATCATGTCAGAAATCTGCGTCTGCCGTGTCGAGCGACGGCCCACTTCAAGGAAAACGGCTTCAGGGTGGTCAAGCACGCTGGTGAGAAGTGTATCGAAGACATCAAAGGTCACGAGTTCCGTGTTTGGATACTGCGTCAACTTTTCTTTGATAGAAAGGATATGTGGTGGCAGTGTAGATATCTGGTCAGGAGTAGCGGGGGCCCTCTCGTTGTCCGACCGGTCAATGCCTAACTGATGAATCTTCCCTTTGAATTCCATGAGCCCTTACCACTCCCTGAACAACGATCTTCGGGCCGACGCTGACGACTGTCCGTTTTGCGATTGCCGTGCCTGCCGCAATAAGCCACAAGCCTCTGGCTTTCCGAACTCGGCTACCTTAAATATTGATTATAATTCAACCTCAACAACTATTCTCAGACTAACACCAAAAAAAGTCTATTTTCAGGCTATGGAACTGACTTGACGAACTAGGCGTAAAATATCCTGACGTTCAGGGGGAGAAATATTCGAAGCTAAAGCAACATGACATTCACCGACAGGGGGCACTAATATGATGAATACCACGGGGATCGGAGCATGCACAGCGCGCAGATCGAAGCCGACTCCCGAGCCGGACGTTCCCAAGGAAAGTAACGGAAATCTAGAGTGAAAAAACTGACAGAATTCCTGAAAAAGCCACACCTACCTTGGGTGATCCATAAGCGCCTCAAACGACTGAAGAACGCCTACTTCTTTTATCGAAACCAGGTGGCCAACCTGAAACGCAAGCATGGCACAGAAATCTCCATTGTCTTTATCTGTGGGTATCATGGCGACACCGGAGGTACGATTGCTATAGCCAGTATCGCGAATCTGCTGTCCCGATATTACAGTGTGAGTTTTTGTTCATATCTGGCCAGCAACTATAACCGAAAGTTATCGTCCAGGGTTAAAATCACCCGAGGACATTTGCCTGAATCCGACATCTACATCTGTGATGCTTCCTGTGATCACAGAACGCTTCAGGCAATGCGCGCATCAGGTCGGAATATCATCGTTTCCTGTCACGGTTTGCCAGACGAGCTCCACGGCATGGAGCCTGCTTACCTTCGACAGACCCTGAACCTGGCCACCCGAGTCCATTTCGTCAACGAGATCCAGCAGCGTGCCTTCCAGCTTGACGAAAACAAGGTCGCCATTATTCCCAACACATCAGCCGCCATCCCGAAAACACGCACGACAAATAATATTGGCACCGTTGGTAATCTTGATGAACCGAGAAAAGGGGCCGCTGAAACGATCTCTGCCGGACTGCTTTCCTATGCGGACGAAATTCATCTGTGGAGTACCAGCTCCGACCACTGGTCCCTAGATTCCCCAGATAGAGTGAAACCCCATCACTGGGAAAACGACAAACAGAAAATTTACAATTCATTCGACGTTCTGGTCTTTATGAGTACCCAGGAAACCTTCGGACTAGTAGTCATTGAAGCCATGAGTGCTGGCGTCCCTTGTGTTCTCAGGCGACTGCCAGCGTTTGAAGCTTATGCTGACTGTCCGGGCGTGGTACTTATCGACTCGCAAACCCCAGAGGAGCTTGCAGAAATCATAAACGGACTGCTTCAGCACAAAGACGACTATCGGAAGACCATGCGAGAATTTTTCGATGCCCATTACTCCGGTGAGGCCATACTCCGCGAATGGCAATCGCTAATCCAGAGCTTATTGACGGCTCAGGAAGTCAGCGATAGCGGCCATTGACTGCGAAGCGGAGAATTGCCGACCGCCGAACCAGCCAATAGTGAAACGCTATGGAAAGCGACGAGGCCACCAAGACAATCAGCAAAAACTTGAGTAGCAACGGCACGTTCGTGAACGACAACAGCAACGCAACACCAAAGACAAGCGGGTGATGTACCAGATACACGGTGTATGAGGCATCCACAACCGAAGCCGTTCGGGCCGATGGAACATGCACGTACCTGACAAATACCGCCACCAGGAAAGTAATGATCTGAAAGGCTACCGCGTAGTAAAGCAAAGTTACAACGAAATCAGAGAAGTAGAATTGCACCCTGCCAACCGACCCCGCCACATACAAATAGAACAGTCCACCCCAGGAAACCACCAGGGCGCCCAGCCTTGCAGGAGAAAGAACGGCCCAGTCCTGCAGCCGGCAAAACAACCTTGCAAAGAGAAATCCGGCAAGAAAAAAAGGCAGGTACTGGAAGTATGACAGCGTCCAGAGGAAAGGCAGATGGCTAAACAGCTCATTGCCTCCGCGCCACCACAGTGATTGAACAGCGTACCCGAAGCCGGAAAGAGCAAGCAACAACAAAGGCCAGCACCAAGCGGCGGCAACTGTTCGACTGACCCTTTCATTAACCCGAAGCCTGCGTGTTAACAAGTGTACGAAGTGAGCCGTCATGAAGAAATAGATCAACGTGACCAGAAACCAGAGATGTGATGCCCAGCAGCCCGCATAGATGTCGTACATAGTCTGGCAGGGCGACTCCGTAATCCGTGCCTGGCCGAAGGCAGGAGCCAGCCAATCGGATATAAGCAGCTGCGGAATGTTGAGCAGTATCGCCGCCACAATCAGCGGAATGCCAATCCTCACAAGGCGACTTCCCAGAAAAGCAAGGGGAGCCTTTCGGATAACCACCATGGCGAACAGCAGCCCGCTCAGAAAAAAGAAAGCAGGCATCCGAAATACATTTATCCAGAAAACCAGATAATCAAACAATTGATGGGTGGCCGAGTCCTTGATTAGCCATTTTTGTTCTACCGTATATACAAACCCGGCATGTATAACAACACCGAGGAGCATTAACAGCCCTCGCAAAAGATCCAGTTGCTGAAGCCTATCCTGGCTCATCATTATCCCCTGGTTCTCAGGTGGGTGGCGCCGGTCTGGGCCGTCCTGCAGTGCCAGCGATTATGCCGGCAAATCCTATCCGGCTATCCGGGATTAGCCCAGAAGGCAGGATGATATGACACCTGCGCTCTGGAGAGAAACAAGCGATAGCCCATTATGCCCCGCATACAGCGACGCTATGACCCACGGATAGCTGAATCATGAAAAAGACGATATTTCTTTTTGGGGCCAAGCGATGGCCTGACATATCAAATCGATACAAGGCCCCAGTGGCGCTAACCGGCATCCCCTACGATACTGAATCGTGCTGTCTTTAACATACCTCAAGGGATGATGTCACCATGTCTTTCAGTAAATTAACTGGCCTTGTATTGATTGCAGGTTTTATTTCGGGGTGTCAAAGTTGGCACAGAGCAGACCTGGATGCTCTACCGCCCACAGCAGCTTTGCCAGCCACTAGTGAGGCCGGGATAGTTGAGGTGTGGTATTGGGACAACCTTCCGGGCAACGAGGTCGGGGACCTCACCAGCCATGCCAGTTATCCGGACAAGCCAGACAGCGTGGTTGAAATCAACAGCCTCGAGAGTGAGAGCAACAGAGGGCAAGATTACGGCTCGCTCGTCAGGGGGTATGTCACCCCCCCCACCGATGGCCGCTACCGCTTCTTCGTCACAGGCGATGACGAGACCCAGTTCTGGTTAAGCGACTCTTCTTCCTCTTCGGATATAACGCTGATCGCATCGGTTCCGGGCTGGACCAATCCAGGGGAGTACAGCAAGTACACCTCACAAACGTCTTCCGAAATTACCCTGTCGGGTGATTCACGCTATTATTTCGAAATTCGCCACAAGGAAGGACGAGGCGGCGACCACTTCACAGTAGCCTGGGAAGGCCCCGGGTTCGGACGTACCGTTGTCGATAGTAATTCTATCGCCTCGTTCGCCCAGTCGACATCCACCGATAGTGGGAACATGGAAGAAGCGCACACACTCGGTTATCGCGTTGGCTTCTTTGACGCACAGGAAAACCTCGAGTTCAACCCTTCGTATCCGATGTTGGATGAGGACCGGGACGAACTCTACGACAACTGGGAAGTCGCGCACGGGCTTGACCCAACCAATCCTGACGATGCGACCTCGGATGCCGACGATGACCTCTTGACCGCACTGGACGAATTTTGGCGGGGAACCGATCCTGACAATGCGGATACTGACGGCGACGGCATACCTGATGGTGCAGAATTCGCTTATGGTATCGATCCGCTCAATCCCGCAGACGCACAGGAAGACCTGGACGGCGACGGCTTTTCCAATATTGAAGAGTATGCAGCAGGCACCGATATCGATGACCCCGAGGCTTTTCCGGCCCAGGAAGAGACAGCTCAGCAATTAATAAACGGATTTGTCGGCCAGTATTTCTTCGGGCAGGAGCTCGACGACCTGGTGACTTTGCGCAACGATGTCTCGATCGATTTCGAGTGGGGCAATGGCGGGCCAACCAACGGACTAACAGGTAACAATTTCAGTATCCGCTGGGTAGGCAAATTCTACCCACCGCATGGTTCAGGCACACGGGAATACCAGTTCACAACGCGCACAGACGATGGGGTCAGGCTGTACGTCAACAATGAGCTCGTTATCGATCAATGGCAGGGTCAGGCGGCCACCAGTTTCAGCGCTACCGCCAACCTCGAAGCCGGCACCACTGTACCTCTAAGTATGGAATACTTTGAAGGAAGGGGAGACGCAACTGCCCAATTAACCATTACCGACCTGTCGAACGGGACAGTCGTGTCTTCACAGGACACAGTGAGATCACCGGATCCAGCCGCACAAGACAGCACCGCGGATACCCAGGGAGACGGCATCCCCGACACCTGGGCAGTCAACTATGGTCTTGACCCCTGGAGAGACAACGCCGACACAAGCCTGAACGACCAAGGTATCAGCAATCTTGAAGCCTACCAGAGTGGTCTTGACCCCAGAACACTTGAGGACGTGTCTGAACCAGTGGGTACTGCCCCTACCCCCCCACAAACGGAAGATCCCCCCGAGGATCCAGCCACCGGTACGGCCAGCATCTCCTGGACCGCACCACTGACCCGGGTTGACGGCAGTTCACTCTCACTCAGTGAAATACAGAGCTACGAAGTCCGCTACGGCCAAAGCGAGAATAGCCTTGACCAGACGCGGACGGTGGATGCTGGAGAAACCTCAGTCGACATTTCAGGGCTGGAGACTGGAACCTGGTATTTTTCGGTCCGGGTTATCGACAACAGTGGAATACGAAGCGTGTTTTCCGACACGGTCGAATACGTAGTTCAATGACACCAGTGCACAGCAGCCCTCGGGCTGTTGTGCGCAGTTTCTTCAATTACCGGAACCAACAAAACTTCACGTGACCCGCCAGAACCTTTATCCTTTTGCTCTGAGGGATAAACGCAGTAGGTTGGGAAAATATGGAAGCCGTCACCATCCACCTCGCAGGGCAGCGAGGCATCACCAGGATACGAGAGCCACTCACGGTCGGGGTGCCACTGCAGAAAGGCGCTGTTCGTAAACCGGATGAGCTCGCTCTCCTGTCGCCAACCGGGGACTGCCTTCCAGCCGACTTCAGCCCGGCGCTCTATTGGCCAGACGGGAGCATACGCTGGCTTCGTGTTGCCACCTTGATCGACCTGACACCAGAGAGTTCAGACAAACTGTTACTCGTCACCCGTACTGGCGCTGAATTGTTACCAGCGTCTAGCCTGACATTGTCGCAAGACAGCAGTCATTGGACGATTGATACCGGAAAGCTGCAACTCCGATTTGATGACGACCAACTGGCCTGGACCGCATCACCAACAAACGCCTCGTCCGCCAGAGTTCTGACCTCCCACACTCCTGCTATTACCGACAAAGCCGGCCATCCCTGCCATGCCGTTATGACCCACTCCTGGTCCGTGGCCGATACCGGGATAGCTTCCATAACCCTGGAAGCACGAGGTCAGTGGGTGACTACCGATAGTCAGACGTTTGCCCATTTCCACTGTCGGGTAACATGTTTCAATGAAAGCGAGACCATTGAAATAGCAATGGTACTGCACAATACACGCCGCGCTCAGCATCGTGGAGGCTTGTGGGACCTTGGCGACCCCGGGTCGATTCATATTCGCAGCCAGAGCCTCACGATCACACCGTCTGAATCCGGAACCCCTTGGTTACAGCCAGAGGCAGGGACCGAAAGACAGCAGGCCTCCTCAGGAAGTGAGGCAATTGTCCTTTACCAGGACTCCAGTGGCGGCGAACAGTGGAACAGCCCGAACCACCTCGACGCACAGATGGATATTGTCACCCGGTTTCGCGGCTATCAGGTTACGGAGGACGGTCAGCTGATCACTGACGGCCACCGAGCCAGGCCCATCGCAGGCATCACTGGCCCCTCTCCTGTTCAGGTGGGTATCCGGCAGTTCTGGGAGAACTTCCCCGGGTCGGTCAAGGTGACCCCTGGTGCACTGTCCATCAACCTGCTTCCCCCGGAGTCGTCTGGCTTGCACGAACTTCAGGGGGGAGAGCGGAAAACCCGAACCCTTTGGCTGAACTACAGCGACGATCACCAGGCACTTCAATGGACACGGGCGCCACTGATTCCAACTCTGGATGCCCGCCAGTTTGAACAGGCGAAGGCCTTTCCCTGGTTCACTGCAGACCTCACAATCGGACCACTGGAATCACTGATCCAGGCGGGCGTTGAGGGACCCGGGAATTTTTTTGAAAAGCGGGAAACCATTGATGAGTATGGTTGGCGAAATTTCGGCGACCTTTTCGCTGATCATGAAACCTTATACCAGCCAGAGTGCGAGCCTCCCCTCGTTTCCCACTACAACAACCAGTACGACGCAATCTATGGATTTGCAAGACAGTTTGCTGCCAATGGTGACGTGCGCTGGTTCAACCTCATGGACGACCTCGCCAGACACGTGGTGGACATCGACATCTACCATACCGATGAGGATCGCAGCGAGTACAATCATGGACTGTTCTGGCACACGGATCATTATCTGAATGCGCACACCTGCACGCATAGGACATTCAGCCAGCACAACAGGACCAGTTCGACGCCCGGCCAAACGGGAGGGGGCCCGGGAGCTGAACATTGCTACACAACAGGGCTACTTTACCACTACCTGCTCACCGGCAATGTCGACTCACGCAGAGCGGTCCTCGGACTCTCGAACTGGATGAGGAACCTTCACGAAGGGAACGGCGGTTTGTTGGAGCAGCTGCTGGCAATCAAGAAACGTGACCTCCCGAAACTGAAAACGCTGATTCGTGGTGGACGACCCACCGCACATCAATACCCGTTCACCAGAGGTACAGGTAACTATATCAATGCACTACTGGATGCGTGGCAACTGGAACCATCCAGGGACTGGCTGTTCCAGCTTGAAACAGTAATACGAAATACCATGAATCCTGGTGATGATATCCAGAAACGGGATTTGTTAGATGTTGAAACCGGATGGTCTTACCTGATCCTGCTTGCGAGTCTGGCACGCTACCTCAAGCTAAAGGAGCTTTTGAGCGTAAGAGATGAGCACTACCAATATGCCAGGGAATGTTTTCAGCATTACACCCACTGGATTGCAGAAAATGAACGCCCCTTTCTGGCAGTCCCTGAACAGCTTGAATTTGCAAACGATACATGGGTCGCACAAGATATCCGTAAATCCATGCTTCTGTTTCAGGCGGCAGAATATACGGATGATCACGGGCTTCAAAGGTATTACGTGGAAAAAGCATCGGAATGGCTTCAAGAAACGTGTGAATTACTTTCAAAGAGCCCCCAGCGCCACTATACCCGTATCTTGGTCATCCTCATGCAGAACTACGGCCCTCATCAGTGCACCACCCAACTTCCTTCGGATGCCTCTACGGGACTCACGAAAACAGACTTTTATGATCAAAAATTAACGCTGTCCCTGCAAGATGTCGTACGTCAGATCACACAACGGCTAATGATTGGAGTGAAATCGTTTCGTCTAGCACGGGAGAAAGCCTGGCTAAAAGCGAGGCTGGGGCAAAGATGAGCTATCGTGCAGTTCTTAAAACAATAGTAAAAACGTTCTTCCTGATTATTGTCTATCCGATATTCATAACCTATAAACTACTTGGTTTATTAAATCGATCTGACAATGGTTTTGCTGCTTTTTCGCAGTTTTTCAGTCTGATCCCGGGCAAACCCGGGATCTATTCCCGCGCCGCCTTTTTTCGGCTTTGCTGCACCAATACTTCTGATCATATTTCAGTAGGCTTTCTGACATTACTATCCCATGCTAACACCACTATCCATGAAGGTGTTTATATAGGCCCCCAGTGCAACATAGGCATGTGCTCCATCTTGAAAGATACACTCATCGGAAGTGGCGTTCATATTTTAAGCGGTAACAAGCAACATTATTTCGATAACAGCAACCTGCCAATACAGAGTCAGGGAGGTCAATTTATCAAAATCAGCATCGGGGATGATTGCTGGATAGGAAATGGCAGCATCATAATGGCCGACGTGGGGCGAAAGTGTATTGTTGCCGCCGGCTCGGTAGTTACAAAAGCGCTCCCCGATTCATGCATCGCAGCCGGTAATCCCGCACGGATCATAAAGTATCGAGCAAATTAACTTCAGAGACAACCAAAAATGGAAAATCTTGACAATATATCTTTTATAATACCCACACTAAATGAAGAGAAAAATCTACCTCGCTTACTAAACTCCATACAGAAAACCATGGGTGAATTTATCTATGAAGTATTAGTGGTCGATAACGGATCTAACGATAAAACACAAAATATAGCACTAACTCACAATACAAAATTATTAGTAGATCAAGAAGCAACAATTGGGGGACTCCGAAATATTGGCGCGAGATCTGCAAGCTATGACATACTCGTTTTCCTTGATGCAGACATTTCACTAGAACCCAACTGGATTTACAAGCTCCAAGAAGACATAAAATCTTGGCCAAAGGATGACCTAATTATAACTGGCAACAGCTACTTGGTTCCCGAAAGTTCATCATTGGTCGAAAAACACTGGTTCTCCAAACTTGTTAACACAAATGACAATTATATAAATTCCGGCCACCTGATCACCACAACAACGATGTTCAAGAAAGTAAACGGATTTAACGAAGACTTGCGAACCGGAGAAGATTATGATTTCTGCCGAAGAGCTAAAAATAAAAATGGTGTTGTAAGAAAATGTAAAAACCTAAAAGGCTTCCATCATGGTTTTCCTAAAACCATAGCTCAGTTCATCTTAAGAGAGGCATGGCATGGCAAAGAAGATTTTCAATCAATATCAAAGCTAATTCACTCGAAAACAGCATTAGCCTCATTGGCGAACTTTACACTCCTGGCTTCTGCCTTTTTTTTAGTTGTAGCAGCTGATAATAGGTTTTTCGCCATAGTACCTCTAACACTAATGGCTATACTCTCCCTTGCAACTGCACAAATTAAGTTTGGAAAAAACACTACAGCGAAGGAATTAATACCAACTGCGCTTTTTACTCAATTCTATTTTTTTGGCCGCGTGCTATCGCCCTTCCTAAAGATGAAAAGGCCGAAAGCACGCAGCTAGGTGGCAACATCACTCTACAAGAATGCTCGTTGGAGGGTTGGGGGCTGCAACTGCATTATCTAAGGACTCCGTGACTGGACCAATATCGGTACCAGAACCAGTACGAACGCGACCATATATATCTCGATCCACGAACTGATCAGAAGTCCTTAGATATTGAGTCATCATGGATGATGGCGCGTTTACGTTTTGAGCAGACACGCCATTACCAAAAACCGGAGATTGAGACGCCACCTCTACTTTAGAACCCGAAATTGTTAGTAATGGATCAGCTTTGACAGCCGAATTGTCCCAACCAGGAACGCTGTAATCGCTTCCACCAGTCGCCAAGTACCATATATTATTACTACCTTGAACATTGTCTAGCTTGTTCTCAGCTCTGAAGCCAGAATCAACAAACGGAAAACTGTAGTCGCTGTAGCAGATATTATTCATCCAAACAACGTCAATATTATCACCATCCGCATTGAAGGATAAGCAACCCAATCCGCCACGGCTTTGCTCGGGCGTTGCCCAGTTATAAACAAGGTTGTTTCGGATTATATAATCACCATAGAGCCCGTTACCACCATCTCTCAACGCAATTCCTCCGCTTTCTGCTGCGGTAAGGTCCGAGGAATCCACTCCGTCCCAACCTGCAGGAAGACCAACATCTATAAGAACATTGTCTTCGATGAAAACATCCATGGACCATCCACATGTAGAGCCAATGCTGATACCCGCACCGCCTTGCTCAACGATCACATTATGATGAATTCTCAACGGACCGGAAATATCACCACACCCTGTCCCTTCGTCATAGTTATGTATCCCAAACTTCGCGTGATTTCCGTGCAAGTAATTATAGGCCCACTCCCATGGTTCAACTATAGGATTATCGTTGGCCCTGATGGATAAATAGGTTGTATGGTGAAGCTTATTCGACCCCTCACACCCATAATCATATATTTCATTACCATATATCTTGTTATTGCCAATCCAATCCTTGTTGCCCAAGATAGCTCCCTGGGCTTGTGATGCACAGCCGCCTGGAATGTCTCCTATACGATTACCAACGACTCTGCCATTCCTCGATGTTTGAATACCGTATGTGGCTCGGGGGACATTTGATATTACGCCACCAGCGGGCTGACCGTTAGAGTCAACTGACAGATAATTCGATGCGTAAACATCGTATTTGGACACCACCCAACCTTCGGTCCGGTAACTCTCGATAGCCCTCTGAGCGATAGCTTTAGGTTGGTAGCCAGGGTAAGCAGTCACTGCGAACTGAGCGTCTTGCGTGCTGCTCGCATCGCCATTATTCCAGTAGATCGCCCGCGCAGATGGCGAATTAAAGCTGCCCGTGTCCACTCCATGTACGTAGATTGTACTCCCCGCCGGAACTGCGTTTACCGCAAATGCTGCGGTTGCAAATGGCTCCTGCCAGGACCCATTGGCCCCGTCCTTGCCGCCTGCTTTCACGTGATAAATTCCACCCTGGCGGACGGTGAAAGGCAGCCGGTTACTCTCCTGCCCATCAACTTCCACGAAAAGCTCCCCGTCCCCATCCGCACTTGCCGGAATGGACAAGGCAATTTCCTGCATACCGTGGGATTCATACAGATTCGCCGGCCCGGACGGCAGCTGACCATCAGCAGCTTTCCAATAATACACATGAGCAACGTCAAGAATATCTCCGGACGAACTGCGGAAATATACGTTGCTGTCGCCCTGCGAATTCCCCAGGCCCTGCCCCCAGAGTGTGACGATGACGCCGCTTCCCTGACCGTCGTCAAGCCCCGAACTGGGTCCGTTCCTCAGATCTGAAAAGGCCAGAAACGGGGCACTCGCGGACGCGTGAAACGGAAACAACGTCAAAGACAAAAAAAGGAGCCCGGATATTGCGACCTTTTTTATCAACATTAACAAGTACATAATCTATGTCCTCAAACACCAAGATGTACGGGATAGTGCTCTACCGTTATCTTAGCCCAGCATTGGTTATTTATCGAGTTACCAGTGCGATCTCACAAAAACAAAAAGTTCAATAATTCTAACAACTTGGCTTATTTCAGATTAAAGATCCGCAATAGACCAAATTCTTCTCAAAATCTGAACGGCACTCTCATGCTTCTACGAAAGAGCCCTCCGGAAAAAGTAGGGAGGTCTGCTCGATGCCTACTTTGACGAAACCATCGGATCCCGTTGCCGGCAGGCAGGCCAGTTGATTAGGTAGCACTTCAATCAGTTGTATGCGCGGGGTGCGATACTCGCCGCAAGACCGGGATACTCGGCATTTTTCGGGATGGGAAACGCTACCGTTATCATATTGGCAGTACGATGCTACCGGCGACCCGCATCCTGGCCAAGGAAGAAGCAACCGAGCCGTACCAGATATATTACTATCGACCGCCGCTGCCAGCCCTGTGAGGCGACTATGGCCCACGTACTGCGTTTAAGACGATGCCGCAGGACTACGCCGGCCGCAGGCACCTTCCCAGTGTTTGTAAAGCCATTCTTGCGCGGCGCTCGGCGACGACAGGCTGACCTTCAGCGTCAGGCCTGCACGCTCAACTTTGCCCTCTTGAGCCTCATCGAGATCAGCAAGAGACCTAGACCTAGTGTCACAAAAACCGAAGGTTCGTTCACTTGTGCTACGGGCTCAACAAGGAAGCTGATGTCAGCCCCCTCCCAACCAAAGTTGCCGTGGCCATTAATACCTGGCTTGTCATAATCCTTGAGTTCAAGATCGAAGTGTCCGGAATCACTGGAATAGTCGAAGAACGTAGCTTCCAAACCGTCACTGGAAAAATTATTGTGATAAGAAACAATCAGTGTACCGTTCCCATCAAGGTAGGTTTGCCCCCAATCGAACGGGTCCGCCGGCACAGAGAATGTGTAATTTCGGCTGTTCCCATAGAACGTATACTCTGTAAAGCTTGATAAGGTACCGTCTCCTTCACCGATGTCATAGAGTTCAAAGTCTGCATCGAACCTGGAGCCCGCTTGAATATCTACGCCCTTAAAATAATCCAACCAGTCAGCAGCTATTTTTATATCTGTTACATACCCTGAAAAATTGCGATCTTCCAGCTGGACGTAGCTTGCCTGAAGGACTGAAGAAAAAGAATAAAATGCGAGGGTGATGACTGTATTTTTTAATAATTTCATAGCGATAATCCATTCGAGTCATTAACGGAAACACCTAGGAGGTTTTTGCAAATAAAGTGCCAAAACCCTAAATCGCTGATTGTCGAATGAATTTTATATACCATCATCTATAGCCGTAAAAGAAATCGACGACCAGACGTGCTGTCTGATGCGGCATAAAAACCAGACCCTGGCCAGATGTCAAGGTGAGAGTGCATCCTGACCTCCTGCTCAGACCACTTTCAATGACGGCGTCGTGGACTCGCTCCAGCCAATGACGAGTCTGACATGCCCCGCCCCGCCTGAGTCAGGAAGATTGGGTCGGTGCATTCAAGCAGAAGGTGCATCGATACAGAAAAGCACGTGCCTTGATGAGTGTTATCAGCCCACCCTGCAACACTATGACCCCTTTTCCCAAATGGCCGGGGATAGTTGGAAGAGAGTTCATGACAAGGCTGCATCTTGCTCTGACAGCGAATATTTAGTAGCATTTCGAGAGCAAAAATTAAACCGCATGTCACAGGCGCAAAAAGGCAAAGAGCAACTCAACACCCTTAAACATCTTATCAGGGATGACAATGAAAAATTTTTCACAGGTTTTTATTTTCGGTGCTCCCCGCTCTGGCACAACATTTTTGGCGAGCCTGCTGGACAAGACAAAATACAAAGCCCCATTCGAAACCCATTTCATTACCAAGTACTATAAAAAACTCGAAGACTACGGGGACCTGCAAGAAAAAAGAAATTTCAAGAACCTGATTAACGATATTTTTGGCGAGAGAGCGGTTCGTCAATGGAAGATTGATCCAGACATTGATAAGCTGTACTATGCTACAGCCCCAGACTTCGAATATTCGAAAATTATAAACGAAATAATTTCATTGAAGATTGATGGAGGCACTTTTTGGGGAGACAAAACCCCGAATTATCTTGAAGATCCTGGCACAATCATCGAACTCTTCCCTGAAGCAAAGTTCTTGTTTATTGTTCGAGATGGACGCGATGTGGCACTTTCTTTATTGAGGAAGTCTTGGGGACCAAACAACTTTTTGACCTGTGGAGAGTACTGGTCGAGATTGAACGACAACTTTCTTAACGTCAAAGATAAAATTCCACCTGGAAGTCTTTTTGAATTAAAATATGAAGAAGTTCTGACTGACCCAGAACGTCATATAAAAGCAGTTTACGATTTTCTGGAAGAAGACATCAGTGAAGATAATATAATGGATCTGGCAAACACCACAAAATCCAACAACTCTGGCAAATGGGCCTCGCAAGCTACTACCAGTCAATTAAGACGTTTTGAATCAGCCGCTGCGACAACATTAAAGGTTTTTGGCTACTCAACCGCTTCGCGTCAAAACATAATTACTTCACCTGAAAAAATGCTACTTAGAGCCCACGAGGCTTACTGTCGATTCGTTTTTTTATTTAAAACAAATGTAATTGATGGAATCAAAATTCATTTTTTTGATAAAGAGCCTTTCAATGAGTAGCACACAAAACAAACCAAATTTCCTTATCATTGGCGCAGCGCGCTCAGGATCAACCAGTCTATTCCTCTATCTGGAGCAACATCCCGAGATTTATTTTTCGGAAGTAAAAGAATTAAATTTCTTCTCAAACCCCTCCTTCTGGAAAAAAGGTTTTTCATGGTATGAGACTTGGTTTAGGCCCAGATCAAAAAGAATAACATGCATTGGCGAGGCATCAACTAGCTATACGAGATCCCCTTTTCTTGAGCACGCACCAGGGAGAATCTTTGATTATAACTCTGACATGAAGCTAATCTATGTTGTTCGAAACCCGTTAGATCGGTTAGTTTCACATTATCTTCACAACATTAATGCCGGCATAGAAGATCGGGATATTGAAAAGCTACTTGAAAACTTACCCCTCGAGCCCATCGCATGGCAGGGAAAATACCACTACCAGCTCTCAAGGTATCTTGAGTTTTTCAATAGAAATCAATTATACGTTACAAGCTTTGAAAAACTTTCCAATGAACCTGAACAGGTTACAAAAGAAATATTTGACTTCCTTGGAGTTAATTCAGACGTATCACTTGAAAAAATCGGTAGAGTATTTAATTCGAGCAACAAAACGACAAAAAAGTCTCAACTAGGCCTCAGGATCCTCGACCTCTACAGAAGAACCATTCAGTACCAGGCGTTACCATATCGCGTCAAAAAACTAGTTCAGAATATCGCTGAAATTGGATCCACGCCGATCACCAAACCGACTCTATCTCTTAATGAGAAAGAGGCACTATACGACTTTTATAAGGAAGATTCGCAACTTTTACAAACCGAATTTGGGATACGTACTGAGGATTGGTTCCCCCCACTTCAAGGATGACATTACGTTGCACACTTCAGCATACTGTAAGTCGACATCAGGTCACCTAAATTTGCGTCTATTCAAAGACTTTCATCAGCTAAACTTGTCTACACTCAATTGATACAGGGTGTGCAACGTCAAGCAAAAATAAACTCTGCATTTTTTGATTTCGATTTCTTTTGAGGTTATGGCTTCATCCTGATGGACTTTGTCCGCTATCAGGATAGAAGAACCTGTAGGCTTTGGTGGCCAGATTAGTCCAGCAGAACTGCTCTACAACATGACTTCTGGCCGACTCGCCCATCGCTTGCAGTCTTTGCTCATTGCCCAGCATCTTCGATACTGCATCAGCCAGGGCATCTTCGCGGGTGCAATCCACGATCTTCCCAGTCTCTCCCTCCCGCATCGTTTCTCGTGTTCCGCCAGAGTTGCCTGCCAGGACAGCCTTCCCACACGCCTGAGCTTCCAACAGAACCATGCCGAAACCTTCATCGTCATTACCAACGCGACGGTTTGGCAAGGCAAACAGGGAACAGTGGCGATAGGCATTCACCATTTGCAGGTCATCCACTTCCCCCATAAACAGTACATGGTCCGACACATCCAGCTCACGGGCCAGTTGATGCAGAGACTCCCATTCCTTGCCCCCACCAATAATGGCGTAGAGTATGTCCGGCCATTTTTCCCTCAGCGCGGGCAATGCACGGATCATCATGTCCTGCCCTTTACGCTTCTGCAGCCGACCTACCGTCAGAATGACGGGGCGATCCCCCCAACTTTCAGGCCTCGGGGCATTATGGTCGGGCGCGAACCGATCCACATCCACGCCTGGGGTCATGACCAGGATCTTGTCTTTGGGTAGTTGCCATTTTTGCTCAAGAATGCGCCTGCTGTTTTCACTGTTACAGATGATCTGCTCGGCGTGTCTCATTACCTGCCGGGTCAGCCAGGTAAGTTCGCGGCTCGCCAGCACCGTTTCCACATCTTCACCATGCACATAACAGCTGAAAGGAATCCGGTTGGTGAAGTTGAGCAGCAGCGCTGGCACCCCCTCAGGAAGAACCCTTCCGCAATGCACCCGAGTTACCGCCTCTTTCCTCACAACCTGTCTCAGGCGACGCCACTGTCCAAGATAAAATGTGAAGCCCTTCCAGGACCGGACCCCCCACTCCGGACTACTCAGGTTTTCCCGGTAGACAGGGTGTCGGATGCCCGCGTCATAATGCTGCGCCTGTTCGTGATCCCCCACCAGGAAAGCTGCACTTCCCTCCGGAAAGCGGCCATAAATTTCTGAAAACCAGCGTCCGCTGCCGCCATGGACTGGAGGGAATATCTCGCTGAACAACAAAATCCTGGGCGAAGCCGTCGTCTTGATCACTTCAGAAAGTCCTCCAGTACCGCTTCACACTCTGCCTCGATATTCGCGAACCATTCTTCACTGGCGTATTCCGGCCAGCGACTGACCGCCGGCTTTACGAAGGACAGATCCAGAGGATAGTCGGGGGCAGACCATCCGATTGCGGATAGAAGGTTATCGGTACAGATTGCCGGATTTTCCGTGAGTGACTCCATACTGATGCTGATGTCCGAATAGTGTTGCCCAAAGTTGTAGGACAATTTCCAGAGGAAATAGAAATTGTAGTATTGGTGTCTGTCCCGGTAATCTTCCAGAAACGGAAACTGGCGACATAGATCCCGGACCCACATACCCTGATAGAAACGCCGGGGAAACGATTGTTCTGAATCAGCTGTCAAAGGGTAGGCGGAAATGTCCCCGAGAATCGAGCACCACTGATCCCGTGGATTCCGGTAAATATGGATAATCGGGGAGTCGGGGTAATTTGCTCTCAGCCAGGCGAGACGGAAATCCACGCGGTTGAACTGTAGGACAGGTCTTCCTCGAGCATTGGAGGCCAGCGCATCAATGTAAGACTTCATGTTGTAGTCGAAATCGCGTTCGTCCATGTACAGCCGGTGTCGTATCCAGTCTTCCCGGTAGTATTTCACCAGGTGATCCAGCCCCTCGTATTCTGACCAGTACTCCGTAACCCCCTGATGAGTTGTATCGGTATGTTTCCCTCTACTATCGCGGAGGAACCAGCGACGCTCGTTCAAGGGCTCATAATAGGCAGTACAGTCGTCCAGACTTCTGAAAATATTCCAGAGCAAGGTGGAACCACTCCGGAACCTCCCGGTAACAAAGGCCGGAGGCCGGGTCCGTAAGGCCACCGGGGCCGAGCCACTTCCTGTCTCATAGGGCGTAACGACATTAGTGACCCGGCGCCGAACATCACCGTGGTCATCAGCGTGTCGGTTGAGATAATGCCTGGCTTCTTCTGTTTTCAACAACCGTACAAACAGCTCAATGAGTCGTCGACGGAAATGGCCACGGAATCTGCGTACTATCATGCGGAAACTTCCCACGAATACCGGGTCTGTAGCACCTGTTATTCCCCTTTCCTGCGAAGCGTCCCCAAGACACCAGCAAATTCATCGAACAGGGGATGCCGGAACGCCCACAACAGGCCCAGCCAGACAGGGGGCATCACCAGCACTAAAGCCACTGCCGGCTGCCATGGGGGGGCCTGCTCGAAATCTATCACCTGGCGCACGCCCAGGGCGACCAGAGCACACAAACCTGCAATGGCCGCGTTGGACACCCAAGCCCTGACAAACCCCCCCGAATCCATGCCCAGATATTTCCGCAGGACCAACGTAATGACGACCACCTCCAGCATGCCTGCCAGGACAAACACCTGGGCAATCCTTTCCAGCCCACCGGAATAGGCAAAGGCAATGCCCGCCAGAAGAATGGCGAATATCCCCGCTTCCTTGAGAACCATGACCCGTTCCCTGTGCATCGCCAACAATACTTGATTGGAGAACCAGTGGACGGATCTCAGGGCAGCCCAGAGTGCGAGCCAGCCAGCAAGTGGGGCAGCAGCATCCCACTGACTCCCGAAGAACAGCCGGATAGCTGGCAAGCTGGCAAGACTTGCTACCGCCAGAACCGGCCATAGTAGTCCCCCAAGCAGCACGGTAGCCCGCTGGTAGGCGTCACTGAGGTCACCGCCTTCCCGCCTCGTCCGGGACAGGTAAGGTAAGGCCACCGGGCTGACACTGGTCATCAGTGATTCTGCGACGAACTGAACGAACCCCAGCCCGCGAGAGAAGATACTCACCTGATAGGTGGTGCCCAGCTTCCCTATCACCAGGTCAGGGGCTACAACCGTGAACTTGCGAAGTATGTTGGTTAGCGAGCTGTAAATCCCGACACTTGCAATCGCTTTGAGCCCCCTGAACTGGGGACGATAGGTCATTTGCTCCGGACTCAAAAAAAACACCGCCACCAGAAACCGTGTCAAGGCGCCGGCGGAAAGGCCCCACGCCAGCGCATAGAAGCTGGCACCAAACTGGATTAGCGAAACGATTACTGCCAGGTTTACCAATGTGCCTGCTACCTGCATGCGAAGAATCAGGTGGAACTGGAGATGCCTCGCAAGCAGGGCTGAGGACACGCTGATGTACGGTGCCAGAAAAAAGCTGACGGCCAGTATCCAGAAGATCGTCTTGATTTCAGGAAGATCGTAGAATCGGGCTATCCAGGGCGCAGACAGGCAGACAACGATACCCAAACCCCAGGAAATAATGATGGTAAGCCCCAGCGCCGACCGGACCTTCGACCGGGTTAGGTCCTCTTCCCGCACCAGATAGACTCCGGCTCCCAGGATTCGAAACTCACTCACCAGCATCACCACGGCACTGGCAACCGCGAAAGTGCCTATTTCGTCGGGCGTCAGCAAGCGCGCCACCACCATAGTGGTGACCAGGGTGATCAGCATGACACTGTACTTCGAAAGGGAAGAGAAGATTACCGCCTTGCGCATTTCCGAAAGTGCTGCCATCAATCCTCCAGCACTTTGACATACAAGTCCTGGTAACGGGACACCATGCGGGCGACCGAAAACCTTTCTTCAAAAAGAATCCGGCTCTCTCTGCCGAGTTTTTCTCGCAGGTCACGGTCCGACTTAAGACGAAGCACGGCTTTGGCAAGCTCTGCTGGATTTTCTGTGGGAATCAGCAACCCTGTGCGACCGGACTCTACAATTTCCACGTTCCCTCCGACGGCAGTAGCAATGGCAGGTACGCCCAGACTCATGGCCTCAAGCAGCGTCATGGACGTGCCTTCTGTGTGGGACGTCAACAGGAACAGATCCATGGCTGCCAGATAATCCGCCGGTTCCTCACGAAAGCCGGTAAAACAGACCCGGGATTCTATCCCAAGCTCACTGGCCCTTCGCTCAAGAGTTCGACGGTCGGGACCGTCCCCCACCATCAGCAACCAGCTGTCGGGGCAGGATTCGAGTACGATCGAAAAACCATCCAGCATCATCGCCTGATTCTTGACAGGGTCCAGACGGGCGATAGTTCCCAGCACAAAGTCCTTGTCGGGTATTCCCAGCTCGGCGCGAACTTCGCTGGCCCTGGACGGGTTCTTTTCAATGCTCCGGATGCCATTGTAAAGAACTTGTATCCGGGATTTTGGAACAAACTCGTACCGTGACAGCGCAGAGCGGGTTGCATCTGAGATGGCGACAATGGCATGGGTCTTCAGGGCCATCAAAGGATTTAGCGCAAACGCCTTGTGACGATAGCGATCCGGATGAAAGCGACCGTGCTCGGTGAAAACCACACGGGCACTGGTGCCAAGGCTGGCAAGCCAGCCGTAGAACCAGGGGGTGTATTGATGGCAGTGAACAATATCCACTCCCAGCTGCCTGATGCTCTCACGAATGGCACGAATCAATCTCTTGTCAATTCCCGCCTCCCGGGATATGGAAAAAACATCCACGCCGTCGCGTTGGAGCTGTTGTCCCATTTCGCCGACATTTCCGTCAATACAGACCACATGATTCTCGTAGCAGTCTGAAGGGAGTCCCGTTACCAGTTGCCGTATAACCTGCTCGGTGCCGCCGATTCCCATGTTGAAGGTGACGTGAAGAATCGTGGTCTGCTGCGATGACGGCCCTGGAGTTGCGTTACGCACCAGCCACCCTCCAGGCATCACTTTCTTGCCAGCCCTGCCACCACAACTCAAAGGTGAGCATACTCCAGAGTTCCTGCGTGAACTGGTAATCACCCGATAAATGCCGTTGCCACAAGCGTTGGACTAACTCCATGTCGAAACACTCTGCCAGCCCGCCGCTCTGGCTGGTAAAGGTGCGGTCTGCGATTACTTTAAGCTCATGCCCCAGCCATTGGGCGAGGGGTACGGAAAAACCCATTTTCTTCCGGTAAAGAACAGCGTCAGGCAACATTTCGGAAAAAGTGTCTTTGAGAATGAATTTCTTTTCCTTGTTCTTCAGTTTCAGTGCGGACGGAATGCCTGCCGCATACTCCACTACACGGTAGTCGAGTAGCGGAGCGCGGGTTTCCAGCGAGTTGGCCATACTCATACGATCCACTTTCACCAGAATATCGCCAGGCAGATAGGTTTTGATATCGGTATAGAGGATTTTCGACAGATGGTCGTCTGTGTCAGCGTTCCTGTAATGGCGCCGCGTCAGTTCCGCCGGATCGTAGCCAGAGGTTTCCCTCTTCAAGTCACCGGCTACTAACTCGTCCCAGACTGACTGGCGGAAGAAACTGTTCGTGATAAAGAAGGCATCGTCGGGCTCCATGGCCAAAGTGGAGAGCAGCGAACGGGCCTTCCGGGCCGGCCCGATATTCAGCCTACCCGCCAATTGCGAGAGGTAGGGAAACAGATTGCGGCGCAAGCTTGCCGGAAACCGATTGCGCAGCCGGTTCTCGATCTGGTCTGTACGGTATTTGCTGTATCCGGCAAAATTCTCATCGCCACCATCGCCCGCCAGCGCCACGGTCACTTTCTGGCGGGCCAGTTGTGAGACAAAATAGGTCGGCACGAACGATGGATCGGCAAAGGGCTCGTCGAAGAAGCGAGCAATGTCTGCGATGCTGCCTGCGACATTTTCCCGCACGGTGAACTCGTGGTGATCAGTATCGAACAGGCCTGCCACTTTCCGCGCCCAGTCCACCTCATCAAACCGTTTCGAATCAAACCCTATAGAACAGGTAGTTACCGGTTGGCTGGCGTGGGCGGCCATTAACCCGACAACCACACTTGAGTCCACACCACCACTGAGAAAAGCACCCAGGGGGACATCGCTGACCATCCGCAAACGAACCGCGTCTTCGATCAGCTCGTACAGCTCCCCCTCTACTTCCTCCAGACTTTTCGAGCCACGGCTGGCGAACGACACATCCCAGTACTGCCGGACTTCCACGCTTTGACCATCTGTGATCAGCCAATGTCCCGGGGAAAGCTTGTGTATATTCTGGTAAATGGTTTTCGGATCAGGAACGTATTGATAGGCAAAGAAATCCTTGACCGCATCGTACCGCACATCGGTTCGAACAAAGGGAACCTTCTTCAATGCCTTTATCTCGGAGGCAAACGCAAATCGACTGCCTTCCTTATAGTAATAAAGCGGTTTTTTGCCCAGCCGATCCCGGGCCAGGAATAGCTGGCGCGATTGGCGATCCCAGATTGCAACGGCAAACATGCCGTTCAAATCGTCGAGACATGCGGAGCCCTTCTGCTCGAATAACGCCAGTAACACTTCGGTGTCGGTCTGCGTCCGGAAAACCACGCCAGATTGCTGAAGTGTCTGTCTCAGTTCAAGGTAATTGTATATCTCGCCATTGAAGGCAATGACGTATCGGCCAGACGCGGAATGCATTGGCTGGGTGCCCGCATCGCTGAGGTCAATGATACTCAGCCTGCGGTGTACCAGACCGATGTTATCATCCTGCCAGGTCGCGCCTGCATCCGGGCCACGATGAATAATGGCCTGGCCCATCGCCTCCAACCAGAGGTTGTGAGACTCCCTGTCATGCGTCGGGGCAGAGCGCATGAAACCAGCAAATCCACACATAGTTAGGAAGCCCTTTCCTTGCGGCTGACACCGCTGACCGTGCGCTGATTCGCAACCAGGGATTCAAACAAGACCTCGTACTCCCGCGCCATCCTGCCGGCCGAGTACTGTTCTTCAATATGCCGACGGGCATTGGCCGCTAGCGACGCAGCGAAGTCGGGATTGGTCAGCACCTGGCGGCAACAGTCAGCCAGCGCCGCCTTGTCTCCGTGGGGCGCCAGCATGCCCGTCCTGCCATGCTCTACCAACTGGTCAACACCCGGAATATCATAGGCTACCACAGGGACACCGACGGCCATGGCTTCCATCATGCAACGGGGTATTCCTTCCAAAGAGGACGTCATGACGAAAAGATCAAATCCCTTCAACAACTGTAGCCGATCACTACGAAAACCAAGAAACTCGACCGATGCCCTGCTAACACCGTTTGCTACGATCGACTCCAGTTCCGATCGCTGATGGCCATCACCAACCAGCTGCAATCTGAGTGCTTGATCTTCACTGCGAAGCTGGTCAAAAGCACTCAACAAATCTGGAATTCCCTTACGGGGAATCATCTGTCCGATAAAACCGATAGTCTTCTGATCACGCTTGCTCGTCTTTTCCGCCGGCGTATAGTGAGACAGCTCGCGGTCAATATCTTTCAGATCTACCCCATTTCTGACGAAATGTGTCCTCTCCGCTGGAACCCTGAACCGGCGCATATCCGACTGTAGCTCTTCCGAAAGCGGAACTACCGCGTCGAATCGTCTTAACACCAGCATCCCCAGGCGGATAAAGGTCGCGAGTTTAAGGTCCACTTTCCCTGCAAATCCGTGCGGGGTGCTCATGCAGGGAACACCAGCCCTTCTTGCTGCAAGGTAACCCAGAATGTCCGACTTGTACCCATGAGTGTGAACTACGTCGATTTCACGCTCCTTGATAACGCACACCAACTGACTGACCACCCGCCAGTCAAAACGCCCCCTCATGGGCAGGTAATGAACCTGGCCCGCCACGGTAGGAAAGTACTCCGCCACTGAAAGATCCTGATGATCACTTTCCCGCGTGACCGCGAGATCACAGGTTACCGTCTCCGGATTCAGATTATTTGCCAGAGCCAGAACCCAGCGCTCCGCGCCATAAAATCCCGCAGGCGTGATGAACTGTAAAACCCGGATACGACTACCCATCAGGCGGGCGCTCTCCTTTCCTTTGAAAATGTGTGTGATTTTTGCAAGGCATCACTCTGATGTCGCAGATAGTAAACATTTGATGCAACCACCAGGAACAGAATCATCCAGTACAGAATTTCGGACCGGAACTGGTTGATAAAGCTGCCGGCGGCCAGGAAACCAATTAATCCGCACTCAAGCGCCCTGATCTGGAAGTAGGCATTGACATCACCCTGAGACAGAACCCACTTTCGGGCTTTCCTCGACAGCCGGTAAACCGATACCAGCATGGCGATGAAGAAAGTGAAACCAAACCAGCCAACTTCAGACAGGCCCTGAAACCAAAGTGAATGGACGCTTTTGTTCTCAAATTCGTCGCCAAGATAAATGGGAGCCAATTGGTTAAAACCCTGAACTCCAATCCCGAGAGGATGGTCCTTGGTCATTTCGACCGAAGCGAGCCAATAGTTGATTCGACCCGAGCCACTGGCTTTTTCATCCTCAGGATTCTGGAGCGTGCTCATTCGTTCCCAGAACGTATCATCAGCGACATAGAACGCTCCACCAAGGCCAAGCACTGCGATAAAAATCGCCATGGCGCGCTGCCCCTTCTGACGGTATTTCGAGAACATCATGATCAGCAGAAATACACCACCACTGATTACCACACCCACAAAAGAGCCACGGCTGTTGATCAGTACCAGACCATTCGCAATAAGAGCGCCGCAAATCACACAAAACACTTTTGCTTTTTTATTGCCAAGCCAGGCGTAATACATCAGCAGGGTAGCTGCCGGCACCAGAGTAGAAGCGACGCCATTGGAATCAGGAGAATCTACAACCCCGATGCCCTCAACCCGATCGCCGACATTTCGACCGGTAATGGTTGCAAGATAGCCAATATAGGTGGCACCAATCAGATAGGCCCAGATCGATGCGTGCAGTGTTGCCCTCGAGTGCAACAACTTATAGGCGACCAATACAATGATCAATAGTTTCAGAAAGTTGAACGTGAACCTTTCGTGGAGGACAGGACTCAGCGCATAAAAGCCCACAACGTAATACATGGCCAGTAACATCAACATCCACTTGAAAACCGGTTGCTGTTTCCAGGGAGCCAGTTCGCTGTATTTCCTGTAGCCAAGGCCCAGGGCTATAAGCATCAATATGGCGCTGAAAAAAGAATAGCTGACTCCCGGTATCTGGGCAGACCACCACCGAGCATCCGGGTTCAGGAAATACACCAGCTGGTACAAGAAAAATGAGGCCGCACCGCTGAAGAAAAATGTGGCGATGACGCAGCCAGCAAACACCATCAGGAACAACAACGCAAACTTCGACATCAGTCCTGCTCCTGCCCCGGCCTGGCACTGCTCCAGGTTACCTGGGTTTCACCACGAAGCGCCTTTACTATTCCCCTCAGGGAATACAGATTCACCATAACGAAGTAATAAGGCACCGAGATCCACACCGGCATCGCGTTCCTGTCAGAGAGCAGATGCCCCACACCGGCCAGCGCCAACAGTACAAGCGCCCCAGCGGCGACCAGCTGGAAAAAGCCATAGCCCTCCAGGGCCAGCAGCAGACTGCCGACGGCGCCGATCAGCAGGAACAGGGGGATCAGCCACCTCAGCAGCTTGTGGGAAATCACCTGCCACGCAAAGAGGCCCACCCTGAACGGATTCATGGTGGCCTTGACCCGCATCAGGCCGCGGATGCTGCGGTTAACGATTCGCTCCTTGCGGGCGATTTCCCGGCCGAAATCGCCCGCGGTTTCCTCATAGCAGCGGGCCTCCGGCTCAAAGATGCCCCGATAGCCCTTCGCGATTATCTGCAACGGATTGACGAAGTCGTTGATATCCTTCTGGTCCAGGGGCTGCCAGAGGTGCGAGCGAATGGCGTAGATCGCGCCGTCACCTCCCACCACGGAATGCAGCCGCGACTCCATGGCCTTGATGGCCAGCTCATAGCGCCAGTAGAGGTTCTCATTGCGGGCACTGGCGCCGGCGTCTCTGTCTGTATACAGGGCGGCGCCCACCACGTAACCCACTCGCTCATCGGCGAAGTTGCGCACCAGTTTGGTAATGGCATCCGGCGCGTAGAGGGCATTGGCATCGCTGAAGACGGTTACCTCGGACGTTAACTGCTCCATTGCCAGATTAAGCCCCATGGTCTTGCCCAACCGGCCCTCCTGGCGGATGAGTTTTACGCCCACCAGGGCGTACTCCCGTACGATGTCGTCGGTGCCGTCATCGGAGCCGTCAGACACCACCAGTATGCTTAGCCTGTCGCGGGGATAGTCCAGGGCCAGGGCATTTTCCAGCTTGTCCTGGATGACGGCTGCCTCGTTGTAGCAGGAGATGATCAGGGCAACGGACGGACGGGTTTCCGCGACGCGGTGGGTCACCTTGTCCCGGCCCAGGGTGAGCAGCCACAACGCCAGCGGATAGCCGGCGTAGACATACACCGGGATAAACAGGCATAGCAAGGTAATCAGCAACAGCAAGGTGTTCATAGACTGACGTACTTCCTTACCCCGGGGCCGATCAGGTTGGCGACGGGCAGGGGCAGCCGTCGCCAGGTGGCTTCCAGCAGGTTACGCAGGCCGCCGGGTTGTTGCGACGTCCGGGCCGGTTCGGGTTCGCCATCGGGTTTCAGGTCCAGCCAGTTCAGTGCGTGGGGTTCAGCGCCCCACTGCTTCTTGAACCGGTAGGTGCCTTCACCGGGTGTGGACCGGCCTAAGTCGAAGGTGTGGCATCCACCATCGGTGACATGGGCCAGCAGGGTCCAGTAGAGCAGCATGTTGGGTGCCAGTCGATTGTATTCTGCCAGGGTGGATGCCCAAGGGATGCTTGCCCGAGTGCCATTGATGAGCACGATTCCGGCACCCACCACCGTTTCCCCATGCCAAACCAGGCCTGTCTGCATCCGCTCGCCATAAGTGCGCTGCAGCGACTGGAACCAGCCCAGGCTGTGCACCGGCGACCCCAGGCGGTGCATGTTGACGGAAAACACCCGGTAGAAAGCCTCAATGGCATCCGCCCGGGTAGTGACCTCCGCCCGCAGGCCGTTTTTTTCTGCCTTGCGGATCTGGCTGCGCAATTTGGGTTTGTAGCTTTTGAAGAGCGCGTCGCTGCTCCCTGGCAGTTCACAGATCATGCTGACCTTCGCCAGGTTTTTTTCTTCCTGCGCATCCACTCGCTCTCCGGGCAGGCGCAGGTTGATTCCTTTCCCGCCCCGTTGCCGGGTCAGTTCCACGGCCTTGTCCCGCAGGGCGGACGCCGCTTTTTGGCTGCTGGCCAGGGGCCCGCCCAAGTCGCAAAAGGGCAAGGATATCCAGTGGGCGCCCAGCAACGGGATGCGAAATTCACACAGGGGCAGCACCCCCGCCAGGTTGCCACCCGGTGACAAAGCCACCAGGCACCAGGGCCGATGGCCATAGGCCTCGGAAATACTCTGCAGCCAGGCCAGGTAGTGATAACCCGTGCCCTCTGGGTGCCGGCTGACATAGTCATCCCATCCCGCCGCCCGGGCTTCCTCTATGCCTGTCGAGACAACTTCGACGTCGCCTGTCCTCGACATGAACGTCTCCTCAGCGCCCATAACCAGCTCCGTGTTCCCCCAGCCAGTGGTGCTTGGCTTCCCGCAGGGCGTTCTCCAGCTTCAGTTTGAAACGGGGCCGCTGCAGCGCAATTTGCACCAGCTGTCGGTGGCACTCCCCCAGGTTGGACTTGTAACGCTCGTCGCCACCCATGAAGTCATAGTAGTGAAAGCCATGCTGCCGGTAGTCTTCAATGCACAGACTGTGCCCCAGCAACCCCGGTTTCAGCTTGTTGTCAGATTCGGTCATCATGCCCCCCAGGTAGAAATACACCACCTGGTTGTGCAGCAGGTTGTAAAAGGAGGCGATCACATCGTCCCCTGCCCTTACTGATACCAGGTCTACCCCGCCTTCCGGCCACTGGCTGCGGATCAGGCTGCGGTGAAAGCGCACAAAGTCCGGGTTGGCGAACCCGCTCTGGTCCGGCCCACTGCCCCAGCGCTCCAGGTGACGGGGGCCGATGCTGTCAAAAACGGCAAGCGCCTCGTCTACATTGTCCGGTCGTATCAGTTCAACCGCCCCGCGCTCTTCGTAGAGGCGATGGGCGCGGTTCACCTGGTACCGGGTATTACGGGACAGGGTGTCCAGGTAATGCCGGCCACTGCGCCGTAACTGGTCCAGGTCCACGCCATAACAAGGCGCCTCCCAGCGGACATGCTTGAACAGACCCATGGTGCGGGCGTAGAAGTCCGCCTCGTCTGCATCGATGGCGCCTACCACGAACTCGTCCCAGGTATCCCGCTGCGCCTCCAGGAACTCCAGGCAGGCCGAGGACACGTCCCGGTCACGGCCATGCTCCGCGAGAAAGCCGTTGTACTCGATCCAGATCTGGTCCAGCACCCTGCTGCCGGTCTGGTGCAGACGCAGACACCGGGAGCGAAGCAAGCCGTGGCGCCGCTCGTCAGACGCCACCACCATGCCAAGGCCAATCAGCCGGCCGTTGTCGGTCACTCTCAGCACCCGCGCATCCGGCTCGTATACCTCCAGCCAGTGCCCCAACCACTGCCAGGACAGAAATACCGTGGGCGCAGACCGGCTTTCCAGGTCTTCCCACTCCGCCCGCAGTTGCTCCGGGCTGGCTACCGTCTGCTGGCTTACTTCCAGCTTGCCTGTCGTCATCAGCGTCCTGCTCCGCCCGCCGGGTAAGATCAGTGGGCCGGGTTCGGCTGCTTGACCAGGAAGGGCCCAATGGCAAGGTAATCCAACGCCCCCTGCACGAACGCCCGAACCGCATCCTGCGGCGTATTGACGATGGGCTCCTCGTGCATGTTGAAGCTGGTATTGATCAGGCTGGGAATACCGCTGATCTTCTCGTATTCCTTGAGGATGTCGTAATAACCCGGGTTGACGTCACGCTGGACCAGCTGGGGCCGGGCCGTGCCATCCACATGCACGGCTGCCGGGCAGTTCTCCCGCATGAACTCGGTGCAGTCGAAGGTGATGGTCATGAACTCGGCACTGTGCTCGGCACCGCGAATATTGTGGTAGCACTTCTCACGGGCTTCATAGAGCGTTACCGGTGCGAAGGGCATGAACTCGGTGCGGCCCAGGCGCTTGTTCAGCCATTGGTTCACTTCCGGCTCACGGGCGTGGTAAAGGATCGAACGGTTGCCCAGGGCCCGGGGACCGTATTCCATACGACCGTCAAAACGGGCGACCACTTCTCCGCTATGGATCAGCGACGCGACTTCTGCCGCCAGGTTATTGGGGCGGGTGTATTCAAGGTCTTCGGCTTCCAGTTCGGCGGCGATCTCGGCTTCGCTGTAGTCCGGGCCAAAATAGGCGCTGGATATGGAGTCCTTAACGCCACCCGGCCAGCAATGGTAAAGGGCCGCACCGGTACCGCAGCCGCCGTCCCCCATGTTCGGGTAGACGAAGATATGGTTAACGCCTTCAATACCGAAGAGACGCTGGTTCAGCTTGACGTTGGCCGTGACGCCACCGGAAAGCACGATCGTGTCGATACCGGTTTTCTCGACCCAGTAACGCACGTAATTGGTGGCCACCACTTCCAGGGCATGCTGATAGGCGGCAGCCACGTCGATCTTCGGGAACTTGGATGCCAGGTAACGGGAAAAAAAGACGTTGTTGGCTTCATAGATCCGGTAATCGCCCGGCTCCTGCTGGATACGGCTAAGCAGGATGTCGCCCAGGATGGACGGATCGCCGTAGGATGCAAGGCCAACGATTTTGCCCTCATGACGGCTGGGCTTGAAGCCCAGGCTGGAGGTGACATGCTCATAGAGCGTGCCCAGGGAGTTGGGGTAGCTGATACCATGTAACCGATGGATCTTGCCATCGCGGGCCTCGTTCGCAGAGCCGGCAAGGCCTGAGCCATAGCCGTCCAGGGTGATACACAAGGCTCGCTCAAATCCGCTGGCCAGGTAACTGTTGGCCGCATGGGACAGGTGGTGGTCCATGCGCTTGACGGGCTTTTCCCATCCCATCGCGCGAAGACCCTGATTCAGTGACTGCTCCCACATCTGAAACGATTCAGTCGCGCCTTCGCCCCAATGGCGAGAGCCTTTAATCGCGGCATTGTTGGAAGCCAGTCGCTGGGCCCCCGCCATGGAATAGTACGAGCTGTGCAGAAAGCCCTTCTCCATAATGGCATTGGGATGCTCAAGTCCATGGATCGGCTCATTACGATCCGGCACCCGGGTAAGTGCTTCCTTGATCTGCCGGTTCAGGTCCGCCGGCTCAAAACTACGGATAAACTGCCGCTCATCCTCCAGGTTCTGGTTGAAGAGCTTGGCTTCGTTTTCCCAGGTCAGGAACGGGTAGCAGACCTGGTCAAAGTCGCTCATCTTGCTGCCGGTATATTCCAGTGCCTTCTCCAGCGCCAGCTGTGGAAAGCCGTCCTGCTGTTTAACCCGGGAAAACCGCTCCTCGCCGGCGGCGAACAGGATCTCACCATCTTCCACGATCGAGACTGTTGAGTCCTTGTCCAGTGGCGAAATACCAAGCACTTTCATGCAAACTTCTCCATATGCGACTTGAGCCGGGTGGGGGTCGAGGCCTGCCCGCCCAGTTCGTTAAAAAAGAAATCAAAGAACCGGCGGAACGAATCGAGGAAATCCGCCAGTTGCTGTTCGTTCTGCACATAGCTGGTGTGGCCGGGCACGACGCTGGGGCTGTGGAAGCTCCAGGTAAAGGTGCGAACGCCACGGCGGTACAGGTCCCGGGTCAGCTTGATGTGCTCTTCCGTGGGGAACCCCTCCGGGGAAAGCATCAGCCGGTCGACCATGCCCAGCCGTGACAGAATGCCGGGGGCCTTCAGCTTGCGGAAGGCCATGGCCAGGTCGAACACCGGTGGAGACAGCTTGCCCGCCCAGCCCACGAATCCACCGGTCACCGGCAGCTCCAGGACACGCTTGTCCGCCGGGCCATACCAGAAGGGCCAGGCGTCGTAGTAACGGTAGTCCGGGCCGCCGTCGCCACGGGCATCCAGCGGTGGGCACACCGACAGGTCAATGTCGAACCCCAGGTCATTGAGGATGGCTGTGGTATTGGGGCCATAACCGTACCGGCCTGCCTTGTAGATGCGTGGCGCGGCGCCGA
Organism: Marinobacter bryozoorum; assembly: GCF_023156245.1. Classification (GTDB taxonomy): domain Bacteria; phylum Pseudomonadota; class Gammaproteobacteria; order Pseudomonadales; family Oleiphilaceae; genus Marinobacter; species Marinobacter bryozoorum. The sequence goes on along the minus strand of NZ_JAKZAH010000009.1, from coordinate 80,428 downwards.
AATTCTCTGCGATGGTGTCACGGAGTCTTGTGAGCTTCTCCCGTTCCAGGGCTTCCGGCAGGTTGCCAGGATACATATTGGAACGGGACAGGGTCTCTTCCACTGGCGGGTTCACCCAGGGGTGAAGGTGTGCACCGATCTCACACTGCCCTGCATCAAGGTACGCTTTCAGGGGGGCAACACTGCGGGCCTGGCTGGCAATGGAGTAGTCCACCACATAGCAGGGTGCGATACCGTACTCATTAAAAATATCCTGGGCACGGTTGATATGGTCCATGGCGGTGACGGCAGTGGCCTGGGGGTCCGGCTCGGCGTTCCAGTCGAACTCCTCCTCGGTGTCGATCACCACAATCAGCTGCGGCGGCGTATTCGCCGGCAACCGGATGTTTTGTCTGTTCTCGAACACTGCGTCTTCCCTGTTCTTATGGTTTGGCTTTTCTGCCGTTACCAGGCCCTTTCCATACCATCCCAGCCCAGGGTAAAGAACACCCGGGCCTGGTAGCGATCCTGGTCTGTCAGGCCCCGTGTGAAGGCGGTATCAAATGCCGCCCCCCAGGAAGCCAGTTCGGTCAACCGGTGACGGTAAGTCACCGTAAACTGGTGCCTCTCGTCATCAATGGTGCTGCTCTCTTCAAGCGCATCACCCTGCCAGCGGTAGTCAAAATCAACGGTTTTGTCTTCAGCGACCGCCAGGCCCAGGCCGGCACCTGCCAGGTATTCCCAGGTCTCTTCGCCAGTCTGGACGTTTTCTTCTTCACTGCCCCGAACGATAAAATTCAGGGTACACAGGTCGCACAGTCTCTGGGTGCTGTGGACCAGGGTGACTGTGTCGTTCAGCGTCACTCCCTGCACCCGGACCGAAAACTCGTCTTCAATGCCAAGCTCCGGAATCGGTGCCAGCGCCAGGTCCAGCAGGGTGCTGCTCTGGGTGCGGTCGTAGCTGATGCGCGTGCTGGTGAGGGAGGTCTGCCACTGACGGGCGATGGAGCCGATGACGGCATCGTTTTCAAAGTCATCGCTTTCAGCCCTGGAGGCTCCGACGCTCGCCGAAAAGCTGCCGTTTTCAAGGAGGGTGTTCAGGCCGACAGAAGCAGAGTCCAGGGTGATATCAAGGTCTTCTTCGTGCTCCCAGGCCCGGCGGCCCGTCAGGGACAAGGTGCTGCGTTCAGAGAGTTGCCGCGAGAGGTTGGCTTCAACGCTCTGGGATTCGCCGTCCTGAACATCGTCTTCGGCCCAGGTTTTCGCGGCCTGGCCGCCCAGGCGAAGGGTGGTCAACTCGCCGGGGTAAAACATGACACCAGCGCCCGCATTAACGGCGTTCTGGGTATCGTAGGCCGATTCGTCCAAAGTAAAGCCGGTGTCATTGCGAACCGAGCGAATGGTATGGCCGGCGTTGAAGTCAAAGCGACCGCCCGGCTGGTAGAAGTTATAGCGGGAAGAGCCACGAACTGACAGGTTATCCCGGTCGCCAGTGGCAAGGCTGCTGCGCTCGGTTTCCAGGGTACCGCCATACAGCGCATTGAACTGGTGGGCACCGGACAGCCAGTTGGCGCCGACATCTCCGCTGATCCCGGCACCGCCACGGGTGTCGTTTCGGGAATCACGCTCGGTGTGGGTTACATCGGTAAACACTGTGGTGGTTGCGGTATAGCTGATGTCTTCGGCACGGGCCGAAGCAGAAGTCACAACCGCCAGCATGAGCGGCACGACCACAGCTGTGGCAGACAGTTTGTAAAAGGCAACATCCATGGCCCACCTCATTGCTGGAAGATCAGCCCGGAGAATTTCTCGGACCCGAGGGTTTCAACCGAGGCGACGATCTCTTCCGGAGTCACTTCACCAAAGGGTACACCCAGCACTACCTGGTTAGCGTAACGCACCAGGATATGGGCTTCCGTGCTGGCTTTAAGCGGCGGCGCATTGATAATCAGGAAACGGTCCGGGTAGCGGCTTTTCAGTTCGCCCATCAGGTCCCGCATGCGCACAGCCGAAAACAATTCCACAGCCGAACTTGCCTGGGTGCCCGGTGGCACCACACTCAACCGATCGATGCCGCTGGGGTAGATGATATCTTTCACTTTGACGGACTTGTCAGCAACAAAGTCGGTAACACCCCGGCCCATGGAAGATGACACCAGGTTGTCCAGGTCGCGGTCCCAGGGGTTGCAGTCCACCAGCAAGGCGGAGCTCTGGGCATCCATGGCAAAGGTGGCCGCCAGGTTATAGGCGGTCAGGGCCGAGTTGTCCGACTTCCCCAGGGAGGAAACCAGTACGGAGAAGTTCACGGCGCCGGCCCGGTCCCGCAACTTGATCCGTATTTCCCGGAAGGCATCCAGAATGGCCTTGTTTGGCATTCCGGAATAGATGATCTTGCGATCCCGCAGCTCATCCAGTGACCACGGCCGCGGATTGTTGATCAGGTCCAGGGAGATTGAGGAATCATACAGTGACGGCGGATGGTCGTCCTCTGCCTCCTCCACCATGGTCCAGTTAGGGGGCGCTTCGGAAACGGGCTGGCCGGCAGGCTCCGCCCGCGTGGAATGCCGCTGCTGCTCGAGCCAGGCCTCCTTCAGGAAGGCCGACTCCAGGCGTGAGCCATTGGCGGAAGATGGCGGTGCCGTCTCAGCACGTTCAGCAGCCTCCGGGTGGGCATGGGTAGCCCTCTCCGCTTTCTGGCGTTCCTGGGTTTTCAGCAGCGCGTTATAGAGTTTGTTATTGTCCATGGAAGCTAACCGCCCTGACCGGCAAACAGGCCGGTAAGTGTGTTCATGATCTGCTGTGGCGTTATACCCAGGATGCTGAATACGAGCACCGCCAGGTACCCCGCCATAAAGACCGCCAACAGGAAGAGGATGAACAGTGTGTCCTTGCGCAGAAGCCGCTCTTTCCAGCGACTGGAGTAGTGAGGGATAGACGCCAGTACCGGGATATCACCAGGCAACTGGGTCAACAGGGTGCGACTGGAGCGAACCCGGTTATCGAACATCACCAGCGCCACCAACAGGCCCAGCACCATGGTGCCACCCAGGAAGGGGCCTGCCATTCCGACCTGGTGAAGCTGCAACCCATCCCATCGAGTGGGGTACGAGGCTGGCTCCTGTATCCGGTAGCTGACGCCCTGACCTTCCACATCCAGGGTCATGGAAAGACGGGCTTTTTCCCGGCGCTCCAGCATGTCTTCATAAACGTTCTTGGTAACATTGTAATCGCGGGTAAGCTCCGCCAGCTCGGCCTCATTGGCAGCCACCCTCTCGGCACGCCCAAAGGCCTCATCAAGCAGGCGCTCCAGCGACGCCAGCCGGTTACGCTGCACTTCCAGTTGCGTCTGCGCATCGGTCAACTTGATTCTGAGTTGTTCGTACACCGGATTCTCGATCACATCACTGGAACCGGCGCTACGCCGCCCCACATCGCCGCGGGCTTTGCGTTCGCGAAGATCCTCCAGCTGGCCGAGTGCAGAGACGATATCCGGGTGGCTGTCGTGATAACTCAGGCGCAGGTCCGCGAGAGTGCTTTCAAGCTGGGCAATCTTTCGATCCACCTCCGATGCGCCACCTCCGCGACTGACCGTGCGATAGGGCTGCTCTTCCTTTAACTGCTCCGCAGTCAGCGCGACCTCGGACTCACTCTGTTGAATGGAGAGCTTCAGGTTTTCAATCTCGCCACGCAACCGTTCAATCCGGGACTGCACATTGGACGTGGTGCCATCCTGGTTGTCAGAACGAAATTGCTTCAGGCGCTCCTCAGCTGCTTCAAGCTGGCGCCGATAGGTGCTGACCTGTGCATCGATAAACTCGTAGGCACCCTGGCTTTCCGAGCGCTTCTTGCTGGATGTTCGCTCCACAAACCGGTTCAGCGCAGCGCTCAGCAGCCGGAAAGACTTGTCCGGGCTGTCGCTGCTGTAACTCAGCTCGATAAAGTTGCGGTTGGATACCCGCATGTTGAGGGCATTGCGCAACCCACTGGTGACCTGGCTCTTCTCGTTATCCGTCTCACCGCCGTTAAGCAGGCCGGCATCAAACGCCACCTGCTCCAGATAGGAGCGGCTTTGCAGCATCTCCCGGGCTTCGTTAATCCGGTCCAGGGGGGTGACCTCGGCACTGCCCCGCAGCAGTGGTTGCAAGATACTGGAGGAGTCCGCATACAACAGCGCTTCAGACGTGTAGGTCTTTGGAGTCACGTACCCCAGGCCAAGCACACCCGCCGTCACGCACATGAAGATGATGGCGGCCAGCACCCGATAGCGGTAGAGCTCCAGCTTGACCGCGTTGATCATATCGAGAATGTACCGCCAGTCCATCAGAGTTCTCCGCGCAACAGTGATTTGCGAGGCACACTGACCACATCACCAGGCTGAACGGTGTAGTTGGTGCGCATGTTGCCATCTTCCAGGATGGCTTCCACGTCAAGGTCAAAACTCTTGTATTCATCACCCGTCTGCCGGTGCATGACCGCCCGGTCACCAGCGGCGAAAGGCGTCAGACCTCCTGCTTCGAGAACCAGGTCAAGGACCGTCATACCCTGCCGGTAGGGCACGGAGATCGGCTGACCCACCTGACCTGTGATGCGCACCCGGTTACGATATTCGGCACTGACAGGGCTATCCACCACGACCGTCACTTCCGGGTTACGAATAAGCTCACTCAGACCGACGGTGATCTCATCAGCGAGCTCTTCCGGACGCATGCCCTCGGCATCCACGTCACCCATCAGGGGCATGGAAATATTGCCGTCCGGACGCACCACAATGGAACGGGTCAGTTCCGGGTTACGCCAGACGTGCACGGAGATCGTATCGCCGACACCAATCCGGTAATCCTCCGGCTCGGCCATGGCCACCGGCGGGTTATTGCCACCTTCAGGCATTCCTGCACAAGCAGTCAGCATGCTGACCAGCAAAACCAGGATGGTAGTTTTCAGTGCTGTTATCTTGTTGCTGTCCATATCGCTTATCGCACCCCTTTGCCCAATAACACCACCTCAACGGTCTGGATCATAATCAGGAAATCCATCACGATGCTGTGGTTCTTCGAGTAGTACAGGTCGTACTCCAGCTTGCCCCGGGCATCCTCGATGGACGCTCCGTAAGGGTAGTTCAGCTGGGCCCACCCCATGAGTCCCGGCTTGACGTAATGCCGGGTGTTATAGAAAGGCACCTGTTCCTTAAGCTGCTCCACGAACTCGGGCCGCTCGGGACGAGGGCCGACAAAGCTCATTTCCCCCTTGATCACATTCCAGAGCTGGGGCAGCTCATCCAGTCGGGTGTTACGGATAAACGCGCCTACCCGCGTTACCCGGCTGTCATTCTGGGAGGCCCAGCGGGCCTTGCCGTCTTTCTCGGCATCCTGGCGCATGCTGCGGAACTTGTAGATACGGAACACCTGGCCCCGGGCACCGACCCGGTCCTGGCTATAGAGAATCGGAAAGCCGGATTCCAGCACAATCGCCAGTGCCGTTAATAACATGAAAGGGGCCATGACCACTGCCAGGATCAGGCTGATGACCAGGTCGACCACCCGCTTGGTCAGGTCCCGGGAACGGGACGCTTTGAAACCATCTGAAAACAGTATCCAGGACGGGTGCACCAGCTCGAGCCGTGCCTTTTTCAGCTCCCGTTCATAGAAGGCGACAGCATCCGTTACTTCGATACCGCGCAGCTTGCACTCCATCAGCGCTTCCACTGGCAACTGCCCTCCCTCGCTCTTGCGGCGTTCCTGCTGGGCGATGACGATTTCAGAGATCCGGTTCTGGCGACAGAATTGATAGAAGTCCGTCGGGGCCGGCAGGTGATGCCGGGCGTCGACCCGCGGCGCAGCCGAGTCAGGGATACACCCCATGATGCGAATACCCGATGCCCTCAAGTTTCTTTCATAGTCGGTCAGCAGGGATTCAGCAAATTCGCCACCACCGAAAATGACCACCCGGCGGGCCAGCTGGTCCGAATCCACTACTTTGAGAAACACCTGCCGAATGACAGTGACCAGGAAAATGGCTAGCAGGACGGCCCAAAACAGCTTGTCACTGCCCGGACTGACGTTGGGGATGAGCATATAGAGGATGGTAAGGGCCAGGCCGCCCAGGAAGCAGAAGGCCACCAGGGTGCGGAAGAACATGGAGGCAAAGCCTTCGCGCACCATGGCGAAATAAACACCCATGGCCAGGGTGCCGCAGCTCATGACAAGGGCAAAGAGGAGCGCTGCACCAGCGCTGGTATGGAGGTTTGCCTCGGCTGCGCCTACCTGGTCGAGGACAAATCCGAGCAGATAGAAAGTGCCGAACAGTGCTGCAAACTCCAGTCCCCCGAGGACCAGGTAGGGAAGGTGCAGATAGTGTTTTCTGATGCGTATATAGGACACATCGAACATCCTTGTCGTCTCTATAAAACTCGTGGCACCCCGCGATGAGAAGGCCGGGGCTAACCTGCCATCACCCGAATCTGTCAGACGACGCCTGAAAGCTTAATTTCCTGTCACTTATTCTGCGCCGGGGCTGTGACAATCTCAAGGTGTTCTGTATCAATTTGTAACTGTATTTTACAACGTTTTACAGTGTGTCAGCGGATTGTTTCCAAAGATGCGGGCAAATGCCATGACAACCCGGTAGGCTAAGGCTACTATTTGAACGGATACGAAATCCGGACAGGTTTCAAGAATGGTATTCAGGGAGACGGAGAACGGAGCCTCCTATGACGGAATCAGCCAAGCCAGTGACCAACCGGCGCGCGGGTAATGGCGCCACCCTGCACGCCCTGAGCGTTGACGTGGAAGACTATTTCCATGTCGCAGCGCTGTCTGACGTTATCTCTCCTGACGACTGGGGCTCCCTGCCTTCCCGGGTAGAACGTAACACCGAGCGACTACTTGAGCTGTTTGACCGGCAGCAGGTCAAATGCACCTTCTTTGTGCTCGGCTGGGTGGCAGAACGCCACCCGGAACTGATCCGCAAGCTGGCCGACCACGGCCACGAGATCGCCTCCCACGGGTACAGTCACCAGCTGATCTACAACCAGACCCCGGCGGTGTTTGCCGAAGAAACCCGCAAATCCAAGCTGATTCTGGAAGATATCATCCAGCAGCCGGTCACCGGGTACCGGGCGGCCAGTTACTCCATTACCCGGGAATCACTGTGGGCGCTCGACATCCTGGCCGAGCTGGGCTTTACCTGGGATTCCAGTATCTTTCCGATCCACCATGACCGTTATGGCATCCCGGATTCACCGAAAACCCCCTACACCATCCAGACCAGCAACGGCACGGCATTGAGGGAATTCCCGCTGACCACCGCCAGGCTCTTCCGGCTCACCATTCCGGCGGCGGGCGGAGGCTATTTCCGACAGTTCCCCTACCCTGTGTTCCGCCATTTGTTCAGGTTGGCGAGCAACCAGGACACCCGGCCGCAGATGTTCTACCTGCACCCATGGGAAATCGATCCTGACCAACCCAGGTACGACGACGCCAGCTGGTTTTCCCGCTTCCGGCACTACACCAACCTGGACAAGTGTTACGGGCGGCTTGAGCGCTTGCTGAAGGATTTCAGCTTTGGCACCGTAAGCCAGAGCTATGAGGCCTACCAGCCCGACCGGATCAAGCTGCACCAGAACGAAATGATACGCCTGGCCTGACTTAACACGGACGCGCACCCATGTATCTCGAACATTTCGGACTACGCCGCCACCCTTTCCGCATGACGCCGGAAGACGACTTTGTCTACATGAGCCAGCAGCACTCCCGGGCGTTTGTCTACATGAATTCCGCCATCTGGAGCCCGGAAGGTTTCGTGGTGATCAGTGGCGAAATCGGCTCCGGCAAGACGACGCTGCTGAAAAAGACCATTCGCAGCCTCGATGGCAATCTCAAACTGCTCCATGTCTCCTACACCAACCTGAAGTCTGACGACTTCTTCCGTTTGCTGGTGCACCAGGCAGGGATCAAGGCGGAGACGGACAGCAAGGTGACCATGCTGTTCGCCATCATGGACTACCTGCAGATGATGGCAGACGCAGGTACGCCCGTTGTCCTGGCGGTAGATGAGGCACAGAACCTCAGCAAGGAAAACCTGGAAGACATCCGGATGCTGGCCGGCCTGGAAGGACTTGGCGGGCCCGCCATGAGGGTGATTTTGCTGGGGCAGCCGGAGCTGAAGGACCATATTCGCAAGATCCAGCAACTGTCTCAGCGGGTGAAGCTGTTCTTCCACCTGGAAGGTCTGTCCGAGAAGGAGACTGGCGAATACATCGATTACCGGCTCCTGGTAGCCGGCCACAAGGGAGCGCCCCTGTTCGATGACGCGATGATAAAGGACATCTTCGCCATGAGCGGCGGGATTCCCCGGGTTATCAACAAGCTTTGTGACGGCCTGATGATGTGCGCCTACTCGGATGAGCGCCAGGTGCTGGATCGCCGGGACCTGAAGGAGATCCGCAAGGACCTGCTCGGTGACGAACCGGCCATCGGCAAATCACCGGAAATTCCCACCAGCACCAGTTCGGCAGATTTCGAGCCTTCTGCAGATAGCTCGACACCGCTCAGCGCCAGCGGTGAGCTGGGCAATACCCTGTCCAGAATGGCAGCCGCCCTGGAGGGCATTGATGAAAAGCTGGGGATGCTTCTGAACGAAAAAACCGGAACCCCGCCACCGCAGGATTCCGGCAATGTAAAGCCCCTGTCGCCGGGGCGTCACAGGAGTAACTGAGTTTTTGCCACGGAATCCACGGAACAACACGGAAAAAGAATATAAAGATAAAGGCTTTCTTGGCCACGAAAACCACGAACAAAAGACAAAAACACTTTTTGCTTCAAGACCTTTTGGGGTCATTAATTTTCTTTCGTGGTTTTCGTGGATTTAATGGCCAATAACGTCTTTGCCTTTTTTGTTTTTCCGTGCGCCCCGCTCGCCCTGAGCTTGTCGAAGGGCTGTGGATCCCGTGGCTAATCAATCAAATGTGTTCTACTTCCTCGATTTCGTACTCCACGGTACCCGAAGGCACGCGGATGGCGACGATTTCGCCTTCGCCCTTGCCTACCAGGGCGCGGGCGATGGGTGAGGAGATGGAGATCTTGCCGGCCTTGATGTCCGCTTCGTCTTCACCAACGATCTTGTAGACTACCTGCTCGTCGGTTTCCACGTTCAGCAGATGCACCGTGGTACCGAAGATCACCTTGCCGGTGTTCGCAATGGTGGTGACATCAATGACCTGGGCGGCAGACAGCTTGCTCTCGATTTCCTGGATACGCCCCTCGATAAAGCCCTGCTGCTCGCGGGCCGCGTGGTACTCGGCGTTCTCCTTGAGATCGCCGTGCTCACGGGCCTCGGCAATAGCCTGGATCACCTTGGGGCGCTCGACGGACTTGAGCTGCTGAAGCTCTTCCCTGAGGCGTGCTTCACCATCAATGGTCATGGGTACTCGAGTCGTCATAATTACTTTCCTGAATGCAGTTCCTGCAGACGGCGTACCGTCCGCTCGGGTCCGAATTTGATCGCGCGGCAGAAGGCTTCGCCCCCGGCCAGCGTCGTTGTGTAGGTTACCTTGTGCTGCAGCGCCGACTGGCGAATCTGCGCAGAGTCCGCAATGGCCTTGCGACCTTCAGTGGTGTTGATGATCAGCTGGACCTTGCCGTTCTTGATGGCATCAACAATGTGCGGACGGCCTTCGCCCACCTTGTTGATCCGCTCAACCTCGAGGCCGGCTTCGCTGATTTCCTTTGCGGTGCCGGTCGTGGCCACCAGGCGGAAGCCGGATTCAATCAGGTCCCTGGCCAGTCTCACCACACCCGACTTGTCCACTTCCCTTACGGAAATGAACGCCGTGCCCTTGGCCGGGAGGCGCTCACCCGCGGCAAGGGCGGCCTTGGCGAAGGCTTCGTCGAAGCTGTCCCCAATACCCATAACTTCGCCGGTGGACTTCATCTCCGGCCCCAGGATGGGATCAACCGACGGGAACTTGTTGAACGGGAACACGGACTCCTTCACAGAGAAGTGCGTGGGCACGATTTCCTGGGTGAAGCCCTGCTCTTTCAGCGTCGTACCGGCCATACAACGGGCGGCAACCTTGGCCAGGGAGACACCCACCGCCTTGGAGACAAACGGCACGGTACGGGAAGCCCGCGGATTTACCTCGATCACGTAGATCTCGCCATCCTGCCAGGCCAGCTGTACGTTCATCAGGCCGATAACGTCCAGCTCAAGGGCCATTTTCTTGACCGCTTCGCGCATGTCATCCTGCACCTCTTTCGGCAGGGTGTACGGAGGCAGTGAACAGGCGGAGTCACCGGAGTGAACGCCAGCCTGTTCGATGTGCTGCATGATGCCGCCGATCACGACTTCCTTGCCGTCGCTGATGGCATCTATGTCGATTTCGATAGCGGCGTTGAGGAAGTGGTCCAGCAGTACCGGGCTGTCATTGGAGACCAGCACCGCGTCGCGCATGTAGCGCACCAGCTCTTCTTCGTTATAGACGATTTCCATGGCCCGGCCGCCCAGCACGTAGGACGGACGTACCACCAGTGGGTAGCCGATTTCCCGGGCCGCGACGATACCTTCCTCGTGGCTGCGTACGGTGGCGTTTTCCGGCTGCTTCAGACCCAGGCGGGTAATCATCTGCTGGAAACGCTCCCGGTCTTCAGCCCGGTCAATGGCATCCGGGCTGGTGCCGATGATGGGTACACCAGCCGCTTCCAGGCCACGGGCCAGCTTCAGCGGAGTCTGACCGCCGTACTGGACAATCACACCCTTGGGCTTTTCCTTGTAGACAATTTCCAGCACGTCTTCGAGGGTAATCGGCTCGAAGTAGAGCCGGTCACTGGTGTCATAGTCGGTGGAGACGGTTTCCGGGTTGCAGTTGATCATGATGGTTTCATAACCGTCCTCACGCATAGCAAGGGCGGCGTGCACACAGCAATAATCAAACTCTATGCCCTGGCCGATCCGGTTGGGACCGCCACCGATAACAACGATCTTCTCCCGGTCCGACGGCTCGGCCTCGCACTCTTCCTCATAGGTTGAGTACATGTACGCCGTGTCGGAAGCAAACTCCGCCGCGCAGGTGTCCACCCGCTTGTACACCGGGCGCACATCAAAGTCATGGCGCAGCTTGCGCAGGGACACCTCGGAAATGCCCAGCAGCTTGGCCAGGCGGCCATCGGAGAAGCCCTTGCGCTTGAGGCGGAACAGGGTGTCACGATCAATGTCGGACTTGCCGGCGGTTTTCAGCGCGGCTTCCTCGCGGATCAGGTCTTCGATCTGCACCAAGTACCAGGGGTCTACCTTGGTATGGCGGAACACCTCGTCCACGGTCATGCCGGCCCGGAAGGCCTCACCAATAAACCACAGGCGGTCAGCACCGGGTACGTTCAACTCCTTGATCAGGACCTCGCGACCTTCGGTGGTGTCCAGGTCGACTTTTTCCTCGAAGCCTTCGGAGCCCACTTCCAGGCCACGCATGGCTTTCTGGACGGATTCCTGGAAGGTACGACCAATGGCCATCACCTCACCCACGGATTTCATCTGGGTGGTCAGGCGGGCATCGGCCTGGGGGAACTTCTCGAAGGTGAACCGGGGAATCTTGGTGACCACATAGTCGATACTGGGCTCGAAGGACGCCGGGGTAACACCGCCGGTGATGTCATTCTGCAGCTCGTCCAGGGTGTAACCCACGGCCAGCTTGGCCGCCACCTTGGCAATGGGGAAGCCGGTTGCCTTGGAGGCCAGTGCCGAGGAACGGGATACCCGCGGGTTCATCTCGATCACCACCATGCGGCCGTTGTCCGGGTTCACCCCGAACTGCACGTTGGAGCCGCCGGTTTCCACACCGATTTCACGCAGCACCGCCAGCGAGGCGTTCCGCATGATCTGGTATTCCTTGTCGGTGAGGGTCTGGGCCGGTGCCACGGTTATGGAGTCACCGGTGTGCACGCCCATGGCGTCGAAGTTCTCGATGGCGCAGACGATGATGCAGTTGTCGTTCTTGTCCCGAACGACCTCCATCTCGTATTCCTTCCAGCCGATCAGTGACTCGTCAATCAGCAGTTCGTTGGTGGGGGACAGGTCCAGCCCGCGGGTGCAGATTTCCTCGAACTCGTCCCGGTTGTAGGCAATACCACCGCCGGAGCCACCCATGGTGAAGGACGGGCGGATAATGCAGGGGAAGCCGATGTCATCCGCCACCTTCCAGGCTTCTTCCATGGAGTGGGCAATGGTCGCCTTGGGGCACTCCAGGCCGATTTTCTTCATGGCCTTGTCGAAGCGGTCCCGGTCCTCGGCCTTGTCGATGGTATCGGCGTTGGCGCCGATCATTTCCACACCGTGCTTCTCGAGGATACCGTGTTTTTCCAGGTCGAGGGCGCAGTTCAGCGCGGTCTGGCCACCCATGGTAGGCAGCAGGGCGTCCGGCTGCTCCTTCTCGATGATCTTCTCGACGGTTTTCCAGGTGATCGGTTCGATGTAGGTGGCATCCGCCATGGCCGGGTCGGTCATGATGGTGGCCGGGTTGGAGTTCACCAGGATAACCCGGTAACCCTCTTCGCGCAGGGCCTTGCAGGCCTGGGCTCCGGAGTAGTCAAATTCACACGCCTGGCCAATCACAATGGGGCCAGCGCCCAGGATCAGGATGCTCTTGATGTCGGTCCGCTTTGGCATTTCTCAGTCAACCTGTCAGCAAAAATTCGGAATCGTCGGGCCTTTCGGCGACGCTGTGTCGGATACCACCGCTTACGCGGTACGGGCTTCCATCAGCCGGATAAATTCGTCAAACAGCGGGGCCACGTCGTGGGGGCCCGGGCTGGCTTCCGGATGACCCTGGAAGCTGAACGCCGGCTTGTCAGTGCGTCGGATACCCTGCAGCGTGCCGTCGAACAGGGACTTGTGGGTCGCCTCCACGTTGTCCGGCAGTGTGTTTTCGTCCACGGCAAAGCCGTGGTTCTGGCTGGTGATCATCACCGTGCCGTCTTTCAGGTTCTGGACCGGGTGGTTGGCGCCGTGGTGGCCGTGACCCATTTTGACGGTCTTGGCGCCACTGGCCAGCGCCAGCAGCTGATGCCCCAGGCAGATACCGAATACCGGAATCTCTGTTTCCAGCACTTCACTGATGGCGGTAATGGCATAGTCGCAAGGCTCGGGGTCACCGGGGCCGTTGGACAGGAAGATGCCATCCGGATTCATCGCCAGTACCTCTGAGGCCGGGGTTTGTGCCGGCACGATGGTCAGCTCACAGCCGCGGCTGGCCAGCATGCGCAGGATGTTCTTCTTGACGCCGTAATCCCAGGCCACCACCTTGAAGCGGCTTTCGGAACGCTTACCGTAGCCCTCGCCCAGGGCCCACTCGGTCTCGTCCCAGCTCCAGGTATCTTTCCGGCAGACTTCCTTCGCCAGGTCCATGCCCTTGAGGCCGGGAAAGGCCTTGGCCAGCTCCAGCGCATGGTCATCGGTGGCATGCTTGCCCGCGACGATAGCGCCATTCTGGGAGCCCTTGTCCCGCAGGATCCGGGTCAGGCGCCGGGTATCGATGCCGGCAATGCCGATCTTGCCGTTTTCACTCAGATACTCGGAGAGCGTCTTCTGGCTGCGCCAGTTGCTGGCCATCAGCGGCAGGTCGCGGATGATCAGGCCGGCTGCCTGGATGTGGTCGGACTCCACGTCTTCGTCGTTGATACCGGTATTGCCAATGTGAGGATAGGTCAGAGTGACAATCTGTCGGGCGTAGGACGGATCCGTGAGAATCTCCTGGTAGCCGGTCATGGCGGTATTGAAGACCACCTCACCGCTGGTTTCTCCCTCGGCGCCAATGGCGACGCCGTGGAACAGGCTTCCGTCTGCGAGTGCAAGGATGGCAGGTGTACTCAAGGCTTGTATCCTCAATCGGGTTCGTGTGGGCGAACGGGAACGCAAGCGCAAATTCAGGTCGCAAAAAAGCGAGAGGGGGTGTTGCCCCGTCCCGCTTTCTTGTTCCGCCGTCAGGACTGGTCCGGACCCCGGGCGGGCTTTGTCATTGGCTACGCTTGGTGCAGTTAAATCGCCTTATTGTAGGAAATTCGGCGATCTGTGTCCATCTGAAAGACCTTTATAGCCACGGAACCCACAGAAGAACACGGAAAAAAAATAGAAAGATAAAGAATTTATTGGCCACTAAATCCACGAAAACCACGAAACAAAAGACAAAAACAGCCTTTCTGACAGGACCGCTTTTTGGCCATTGGTTTTCTTTCGTGGTTTTCGTGGATTTAGTGGCTGAATTCTTTCATCTTTTTCTTCCGTGTCCTTCCGTGGATTCCGTGGCAAAAAATCAGTCTTTAAGACCCAGAACATCCTGCATATCGTACAAACCGGCCGGCTTGCCCTGCAGCCAGCGGGCGGCGCGTACGGCGCCCTTGGCGAAGGTCATACGGCTGCTGGCCTTGTGGGTGAGCTCGATGCGCTCGCCCATGGTCGCGAAGAGTACGGTGTGATCACCCACCACGTCACCGGCGCGGATGGTTTCGAAGCCGATTTCCTTTTGTGAGCGTTCACCAGTGAAGCCTTCGCGGCCGTAGACGGCACATTCCTTCAGGTCGCGCCCGAGGGCATCGGCGACCACCTCACCCAGGCGCAGGGCCGTTCCGGAGGGCGCGTCCTTCTTGTGGCGGTGGTGGGCCTCGATGATTTCCACGTCGTAGTCATCACCCAGCACCGAGGCCGCCTTGTGCAGCAGGTCGAGCATCACGTTGATACCCACGCTCATGTTCGGGGCGAAGACCACCGGGGTTTTCTCGGCGGCCACCATCACCTGCTCTTTTTCGGCATCGGTCAGCCCGGTGGTGCCGATGATCACTGCCTTGCCATGCTGGCTGCAGAACTCCAGGTTCTCCAGGGTCAGGTCCGGGAAGGTAAAGTCGATCAGGATGTCGAAGGCGTCTTTTACATCGGCCACATTACCCGCGAGGGCAACGCCGTTCTTGCCGATCCCGGCCATTTCACCCGCGTCGGCTCCGATCAGCGAGCTTTCAGGGTGGACAATGGCAGCCCCGAGTGTGAGATCGTCGGCCTCATCGATGGCCTCGATCAACACCTTACCCATACGTCCGGCTGCGCCGGTAACGCCTATCCGTGTCATGGCGGACCTCAGAATTTCATTTCATCGAAGAAGTTTTTCACGCCCTCAAACCAGGAAGTCTTGCGCGGGCCATGGTTGTTCCCATTGTTGCCGTCCAGGGTTTCCTGGAACTGCTCCATCAGGTCTTTCTGCTTCTTGGTCAGGTTAACCGGTGTCTCCACCATCACCCGACACAGCAAATCACCGGCAGGGCCGCCACGCACCGGGGATACCCCCTTGTTGCGCAGGCGGAACAGCTTGCCGGTCTGCGTTTCCGGCGGAATCTTCAGCTTTACGCGCCCATCGAGGGTGGGCACTTCCAGTTCGCCACCGAGGGCCGCATCAACAATGCTGATGGGTACTTCACAATAGAGGTTGCGACCATCGCGGGTAAAGATGGAGTGCTCACGCACAGAGACCTGGACGTACAGGTCACCCGAGGGGCCACCCTCAATGCCCATCTCGCCTTCACCAGAAAGGCGGATACGATCGCCGGTATCCACTCCCGGCGGCACCTTGACGGAAAGAGTTTTCTCTTCCTGCAGGCGACCGGCGCCGTGGCACTTCTTACACGGATTCTTGATAGTCTGACCACTACCACGACAGGTAGGACAGGCCTGCTGCACAGTAAAGAATCCCTGTTGCATCCGAACCTGGCCCATGCCCTTGCAGGTGCCGCAGGTTTCAGGCCGGGAGCCCTTTTCAGCACCACTGCCTTCACACACGTCACATTCCACATGACCGGGCACGCGGATCTTTACTGTGGTGCCGTGTACGGCTTCTTCCAGGTCCAGCTCCAGGGTATAGCGCAGATCGGCGCCACGATTGGAGCGACCGCGACCGCCACCACCGAAGATGTCGCCAAACACATCTCCGAAAATATCGGAAAAGCTGGCACCACCACCGCCGAAGCCGCCGCCACCGGCCTGGCCATCCACCCCGGCGTGACCAAACTGGTCGTAGGCAGCCCGCTTGTTGGGGTCCATAAGAACGTCGTAGGCTTCCGTGGCCTCCTTGAACCTGGCTTCGGCGTCAGCGTCGTCCGGGTTACGGTCCGGATGGTACTTCATCGCGAGCTTGCGATACGCCCGCTTGATCTCCTTCTCGTCCGTATCCCGGGTGACGCCGAGAACGTCGTAGTAGTCACGTTTGGCCATGCTGGAAAAACCCTGTTGAAAACCTGTCTGTGCTCATTGAATACGGGCCCTGTCACGCCAGAACCCGATGCTCTCAAACGCAGAAAACGCGGGGGCCTTCACCCCCGCGCCGTGTCTGCTATCGCGATATTGCTTATCGCTTGTCGTCGTCTTTGACTTCCTCGAACTCGGCGTCCACCGCATCATCGGCGCCGCCACTGGCCTGCTCTTCGCCGCCAGCCTGCTGAGCCTGCTCGCCCTGCTCGGCGTACATCTTCTGGGCCAGCTCACCGGAAGCCTCGGTCAGCTTCTGGGTCTTGGCCTCGATGTCGTCCTTGTCAGAGCCTTCCAGCGCTTCTTCGAGTTCCTTGATAGCAGCCTCGATGGTTTCCTTCTCGCTATCCGTGACCTTGTCACCGGCATCGTTCAGGGTCTTGCGCACGGTGTGAACCATGGCGTCACCCTGGTTACGGGCCTGCACCAGCTCCTCGAACTTGCGATCTTCCTCGGCGTTGGCCTCGGCGTCGTTCACCATCTTCTCGATTTCGTCATCGTTCAGACCGGAAGAGGCCTTGATCACGATGGACTGCTCCTTGCCGGTGGCCTTGTCCTTGGCGGACACGTTGAGGATACCGTTGGCATCGATATCGAAGGTCACCTCAATCTGCGGCACACCGCGTGGCGCCGGCGGGATATCCGCCAGGTCGAAGCGGCCCAGTGACTTGTTCTGGGACGCCTGCTTGCGCTCACCCTGGACCACGTGGATGGTTACCGCGGTCTGGTTGTCATCAGCCGTGGAGAACGTCTGCGACTTCTTGGTCGGAATGGTGGTGTTCTTGTCGATCAGCGGCGTGGCCACTCCACCCATAGTCTCGATGCCCAGGGTCAGCGGGGTCACGTCCAGCAGCAGTACGTCTTTCACATCACCGGAAAGTACCGCGCCCTGGATAGCTGCACCAACAGCAACGGCCTCGTCCGGGTTAACATCCTTGCGGGCTTCCTTACCGAAGAAGTTCTTCACCTTCTCCTGAACCAGCGGCATACGGGTCTGCCCGCCCACCAGGATAACCTCGTCCACTTCGTTAGCGGACAGGCCAGCATCCTTCAGGGCCACCTTACAGGGCTCAAGGCTGCGTTCGACCAGTTCCTCTACCAGCGACTCGAGTTTGGCCCGGGTCAGCTTGACGTTCATGTGCTTGGGACCGCTCTGGTCAGCCGTGATGTACGGCAGGTTAACGTCGGTCTGCTGGCTGCTGGACAGCTCGATCTTGGCTTTCTCGGCGGCTTCCTTCAGGCGTTGCATGGCCAGGGAGTCGCCACGCAGGTCGATACCGCTGTCCTTCTTGAACTGGTCCGCCAGGTACTCGATAACCTTCAGGTCGAAGTCTTCACCACCCAGGAAGGTGTCACCGTTGGTGGCCAGCACTTCAAACTGGTGCTCACCGTCCACGTCGGCAATCTCGATGATAGACAGGTCGAAAGTACCACCGCCCAGGTCATAGACAGCCACGGTGCGGTCACCGCTCTGCTTGTCCATGCCGTAAGCCAGGGCTGCAGCGGTCGGCTCGTTGATAATCCGCTTAACTTCGAGGCCCGCGATCTTGCCCGCGTCCTTGGTGGCCTGGCGCTGGCTGTCGTTGAAGTAGGCCGGTACGGTGATTACCGCCTCGGTCACTTTCTCGCCCAGGTAGTCCTCGGCCGTCTTCTTCATCTTCTTGAGCACTTCCGCAGATACCTGCGGCGGCGCCATCTTCTCGCCCTTCACTTCTACCCAGGCATCACCGTTGTCAGCCTTGGCGATTTTATAGGGCACCATCTCGATGTCTTTCTGGACGACGTCGTCCTCGAAACGACGACCGATCAGACGCTTGATGGCGTAAAGGGTATTGTGGGGGTTGGTGACCGCCTGGCGCTTCGCAGACTGACCGACCAGGGTCTCACCATCGTCGGTGTAGGCGATGATGGACGGCGTGGTGCGGTCGCCTTCGGCGTTTTCGATCACCTTGACCTTGTCGCCATCCATGATGGCAACACAGGAGTTGGTCGTACCCAGGTCGATACCGATAATTTTGCTCATGAAATCACTCCAGTTAGCTATTCAGTCCGAAATGCCTTGCAGTCCGGCTTGTTCTGATTCGGTGCCGGCGAGAGTGCCGGCTTGTTGACTGTTACCTGCCTATATTGGCGCCGATGACGACTTTTCAAGCCTGCTCATCGATTTTTCGCGCATCCTCGGCCTTGGCGACCACTACCATGGCCGGACGAACCAGGCGTTCGTTCAGGGTGTAACCCTTCTGCACCACTGCCACTACGGAGTTCGGTTCCGCATCCGGCGCCGGCACCATGGACATGGCTTCGTGCAGCTGGGGATCAAACGGCTCACCCACCGGATTGACCTGCTGAACGTTGAACTTGCCCAGGCTCTTCATGAACAGGTCCAGGGTCATTTCCACCCCTTCACGGATGGAAACAACCAGCTCGTCGCTGCTTTGCTGGTTCTCGGTGCTCTCGACCGCCTTTTCCAGGCTGTCGGCCACCGGCAGCAGTTCCTTGACGAACTTTTCCAGCGCAAACTTGTGAGCCTTCTCCACATCGATTTCGGCACGGCGACGCACGTTCTGCATCTCGGCCTGTGTTCTCAGCATCTGATCCTGCATTTCCTGCATGCGGGCTTCCATGGAGTCCGCATCGTTTTCAGGGTCCGGGGTTTCCCCTTCCTGCGTCTCAGACACCGGCTCACCGGCGCGCTCTTCCGCCTTCATTTCTTCATCGACTTTCTCGTTGCGATTCTCGTCAGCGCTCATCAGCTACTCCCGCTTGTTTCTGTGTGCGCGGCTGGCCGCGCCATACCCAATGATGGTGAAAACTTGCAACGGATATGGGGCCCAAACCATCGCTTTCAACCACCCCGAATTCACAGAAACTGAACTACTGGGTTTGCATACAGCCTTTTTGCTGTATATATTCACAGATACTGTATACGCCAACAGTGTTCGAGACTCAGGGAGACGCCTCATGCTGACTCAACTCACGGTTTCCAATTACGCCATCGCCGAAAGGGTGGAACTGCAATTCCAGCAGGGCATGACCGCCCTGACCGGTGAAACCGGCGCCGGCAAATCCATTGTGCTGGATGCCCTGGGGCTGGCCATGGGAGGCCGCGGCGATGCCAGCGCTGTTCGCCATGGCGCCAAGCGTGCCGACATTACCGCCAGCTTTGATATCAGCCGCATCGATGAAGCCCGTGACTGGCTGGAAGACCAGGACCTGGATGACGGTAATGACTGCATCCTGCGCCGGGTCATTGGCCGTGACGGACGCTCCAGGGCCTACATAAATGGCCAGCCCTGCCCCCTGAACCAGCTCAAGGAGCTGGGCGCGACACTGATGGACATCCACAGCCAGCACCAGCATCAGTCACTGCTGAAAAAGGACACCCACCGACGCCTGCTGGATGAGTTCTCCAGTGCAGAAGACCTTGCCATCAAGACCCGCCTGGCCTGGAAACAATGGCACCAGGCCCGGGAACGGCTACTGAGCCGGCAGCAGAATGCTGATGAAACCGAGGCCCGCCTGCAACTGCTGCGTTACCAGGTGGAAGAACTCGACCGCCTGGCGTTGCAAGAAGGCGAACAGGCCACCCTGGAACAGGAACAGGAGCAGCTTAGCCACGCGGAAACTGTGCGCCAGGCCAGTCACCAGGCGGCCATGCTCTGCTCCGAGGATGAAACCAGCGCCGCAGACCTGGTGCGCCAGGCCCTGTCCCAACTGGAACAGCTACCAGTGGAAGTCCCTGCCCTGGCGGATACGCTGCAGATGCTGAACGAGGCGCAGATCCAGCTAACGGAAGCTGGCAGCAACCTGGTGCACTTCGTGGAGGACTATGAGGCGGACCCGCAACGCCTGCAGGAAGTGGAGGAGCGACTCAGCGCCATCTACCAGCTGGCCCGCAAGCACCGGGTACAGCCTGAAGAACTGACCGAGCTTCATATGCGCCTGAGTGACGAACTGGCCGAGCTGGACGACAACGAAGGCAGCCTGGAGCAAATGGAAGCTGACGTAGAGAACTACCGCAAGGCTTACCAGACCGTCGCAGACAAACTGTCAGAAGCCCGCCGCGAGGGCGCCGCCACCCTGGACCAGCGGGTAGCCACCGAGCTGGCAGAGCTGGGAATGCCGACCATGCAGTTCATCAGTCACCTGGATGCCAGCAACGGGGAGCCCAGCGCCACCGGTAACGAGGAGGTTGAATTCCTGATCAGCGCCAACCCCGGCCAGCCGGCCCGCCCGCTGGCCAAGGTCGCCTCCGGCGGCGAACTGTCACGGATCAGCCTTGCCATCCAGGTGGTCGTTGCCCAGACCTCAACCACTCCCACACTGGTATTCGACGAGGTGGACGTAGGCATCGGCGGCGGTACGGCGGAAGTGGTCGGGCGGCTGCTACGGTCCCTGGGCGAAAGCGGGCAGATCATCTGCGTCACCCACCTGCCACAGGTGGCAGCCCAGAGCCATCAGCACCTGTTTGTCAGCAAGTTCACGGAAGCCGACGCGACTTTCTCAAGGATTGAAGCACTCAATGATCAGGGCCGTATCAGTGAAGTGGCCCGGATGCTTGGTGGCGTGGACATGACCGAGCAGACCCTGGCCCATGCCCGGGAAATGTACACCAAGGGTCAGGCGACCCATCACTGAATCACGGTCCATGCGGCGGTAACCGCCAAGCCAGGAGAATAGCTTCCTTCGGCTCTCACAGATTCCCTTCTCACCTGAGAGCTTTTTGAGCGCCGCCCCGGCGCTCTTTTTTTGTTACAGGAAACAAAAAGCAAAGACAGGAGGTACGCCCGGCCACCCTCAGGTTACCGAGCGCTATTGGCAGGTTCAGGACTTTTGCAGCGGCTTCACGTAAAGGATCAGGCTGTGGTCCACGATTTCGTAGCCATGCTCTTCGGCGATCTTCTTCTGACGCTCCTCGATCACCTCGTCGACGAACTCAATGACGTCGCCGGTCTGGGTGCATACCATGTGGTCATGGTGATCATCACCAGCCATCTCGAACACGGCATGCCCGCCCTCGAAGTTGTGGCGGAGAACCAACCCGGCCGCTTCAAACTGGGTCAGCACCCGGTAGACAGTTGCCAACCCCACATCATCACCCTGCTCCAGCAGCTTCTTGTACACGTCTTCAGCGCTGAGGTGGTGTTCTTCCGCATTTTCCAGGATATTGAAGATCTTTACCCTGGGCAGCGTGACCTTCAGGCCCACTTTGCGCAGTTCGGCGTTTTCAGATGA
Source organism: Marinobacter bryozoorum (assembly GCF_023156245.1). Classification (GTDB taxonomy): domain Bacteria; phylum Pseudomonadota; class Gammaproteobacteria; order Pseudomonadales; family Oleiphilaceae; genus Marinobacter; species Marinobacter bryozoorum. The sequence continues at coordinate 58,942 of NZ_JAKZAH010000009.1, read as the reverse complement.
CATAATGCTGTTCGCTCTTTGGTGTGTTCAGTGCTTCCGGTATTATAGCGCCATATTGCGACTCATAAACCGTTTCATTTCCAGCCAAAAAAGGACATCTGTCCCTGATGCACCTTCTTACCAGACTTGCCCCCGTACTCCTGCTGACCATGCTTGCCGGCTGCGTATTCCCCGGTGTCTACAAGATCAATGTCCAGCAAGGTAACATCATTTCCGAGGAAGAACTTAGCCAGCTGGAACCGGGCATGTCTCGTTCCCAGGTGCGCTCTGTGCTGGGCACCCCGATGATGCTGAACCCGGCAGACACTTCGGTCGAGTACTATACCTACACGTTCCAGGAAGCCGGCGGCGAGATACGGGAACAGAAGGTTATCGTCCATTACGATGGCGACACCTTCACCCATATGGAGAAACAGCTGCTGGACGATCTGCCAGCTTACTGATTCCTGCCGTACAGGGCCCTGGTCAGCCCTCGCCCTGCTTCTTTCGGGCCCGGTTCAACCGGGCCTGCTTGGGATCAATCTTGAGCGGTCGATACAGCTCGACCCGATCCCCGTCCCGCAGTACATGTTCCGCGGACGACTTGACCACCTTACCGAAGATACCCATGTCCGTCTGCTCTGGATCCAGCCCGGAGAAGTGCGATTCAATTCCGGAACGACGCACAGCATCCAGCATCGTCGTCCCCTCTTCCACTTCGACAGGAATGATTTCCTGGCGTTCCGGTGTTGCGTAGGCTACTTCCACACGCATCAGCGGTTCACCAGGGCATCGGTATAGACTTCATTCGCCCGGCGACAAAACGCCTCTACCAGGGTATTCGCAGCCTGGCTGAACACCGGCCCGAACGTCATGCGCGCCAGCGAGCCCGAGAACTCGAAATCCAGCTGCAAGGTTACCTTGCAGGCATTCTCATCCAGTGGCTTGAAATGCCAGCGCCCCTGCAAGTCACGGAATGGTCCATCCACCAGCTTCATGTCGATACGCTGTGGTGACAGTAATTCGTTACGTGTGGTGAGGCGATGGCGCATACCGCCCTTGGCCACCTCCAGCGACGCCAGGACCTCGGCACCGGTACGTTCATGTATCTCTGCACCGGCGCACCAGGGCAGGAAGTCAGGATAGCGGGCGATATCGTCAACCAGGGCAAACATGCGCTCGGCAGAATGCATCACCAGGGCGCTTTTATCGATCTGATGGGCCATGAAACCTCGGAGTCTTGCAGTGACTTCTTTCTGAATATACTGAGCCCATGATATCCGATTTCGTGCCGGTTGCGGCAGTCGTGGCACTTCCTGATACCAGAACCGGAACTCAGTACTCTGCGGCCTTACCCGGCCCTCTGCGCTTCTCGTCCTCAGCCGGCAGCTCATGTGCTGACGGCGTACACCAGCCCAGCTCGCCATCGTCACACAACAACTTCAGCGACATTACGGAGTAGCCGACGCCCACCCCAATCACAATCAAGGGCAACAGGTAGCGCAAGGCAAAGCGCCACATGGTGACCAGCCAGTCCTGCGTATCACCAAGCAAACCGGTCAGGTAGTTCACCGGTGTCATCCACCCCAGGAATATTGCCAGGCCAGCCGCGACGGCCGGTATCAAAATGCCACTGGTCAGCAGCTCGATCCAGCGGAAGGGCGTCAGTCCCGCCACCTGGAAATCTGCCCATATATTGAAGGAATACAGCGTAACCAGTCCCGCCAGCCACGCACACACAAGCACCAGCAGCACCGAGACCGGGCGCGGAGCGATCACCCACTCCCGCAGCCAGCTGACAACCGTCTCCGCCAGTACCAGTGCCGAGGTCCAGGCCACCAGCATAATCAGGGTAAACACTGCCGTCGCCAGTAACTGGTGATGCTCCAGGCCTCCAAGGCCCACCGGCAGGGCCACGAACACCAGCCCGAACCCCCGCACATCACCGGAGCCGTCGAACGACTCGGCAATTCCGTAGATCACCACGCCCGCCAGCACACCCACGGCGGTATCCAGCAGGGCGACACCGAACACCGAACGTTTGAACGGGGAGCCCGGGGCCATCAACGCCCCCAGAACCGCCCAGATGCCCAGCCCGATACCCAGGGTGTAAAACGCGTGGGACAACGCAAACCAGGCCGTGTCACTGCTGACGTCCTGCCACCGGAAGCCGGCCACGGATTCCAGCGCAGCGGGCCCGACACCCCGCTCCCAGCTCCACCACAACAGGCCAAGCAGCAAGGCCAGGAACGCCGGCATGACCAGTCGGAACGCCCGCTCGACCAGCTCCTGCCGGAACGCCACCGCTCCCACAAGGATAATGAAAAACAGGTGCCAGGCCATAAAACCGCGATAGTCATAGGGGCTCTCCACCAGCTCTGCCAGCATGCCCGTCATGGACAGGGGCGTGGCATTACCAAACCGGCCGAAGGCACCATAGAACACATAGGCCAGACAGATAGAACCAATCACCAGGGTAATCGACAGAACCAGGAAGCCGGACAGCACACTCACCCGGCCCAGCCACCGCCAGCGGGGGGACAGGTAGCGATCCCGGGTTTCCGAGCGCAAGGCAAGCACCAGGTTATGCCGGTGCCGGCGCCCCAGTGCGGCTTCTGCCAGCAGTAAAGGAAGGGTAATGACCAGCAAGAAGAAAAGGTAAAGCAGCACAAAGTAACCGCCGCCAAACTGACTGGCCAGCCACGGGAAGTGCCAGAGATTACCCAGACCGATGGTTGCGGCCGCAGCTGCCCAGAAGAAGGTACTGCGCCCGGACCAGAGCCCCAGTGTTGTCTTTGGTGGTGTTGGCATTGGCATCCTTGTTGACTACGTCGACATCAGTCCTCTCTCCGGCCATCTGGACCTTGTCGCCGGAGAAGGCACAGGGGATTGTAGCTGAATTCCGCCGGCCGGGGCCCGGCTGGTGACCCCATATCGCCAACTGGGTTATCCACCACACCGTAAAGCCCGGTCATTCATGGCGGGGATATAAGGTGAGAGCGGCATCGCCGCTCCATGGGTCAATGTGGTGTTTGCTGTTGCTCGATGTACTGGCGAATGATCTCTATCGGCGCGCCACCACAACTGGATGCAAAGTAAGACGGCGACCAGAGGACGCCTTTGTAATAGAACCTCGACGCGATATCGGGTCGCTCCTTTCGTAGTACGCGACTGGAAGCGCCCTTTAAGCTGTTCACCAGAGATGATACCGCCACCTTGGGCGGATAATTCACCAGCAGGTGAACATGATCGGCCTCGCCATCCATTTCCTTTAGTTCTGCATCAAAACCGGCACAGATGTTTGTGAACAGCTCCCGCAAGCGATCTATGGCGTCCTTGTCGAAGACGGTTTTGCGGTATTTGGCCACAAAGACCAAGTGAACGTGCATCACAAAAATGCAGTGGCGACCTTTTCTTATATCGTTGCTTTGTTTCATAGACCAAACTATAGTGTGGTTATGCAACGTCTACAAGCCTTTAAATACGAACTCAGACCCAACGGCCGGCAACAGCGCCTTATGCGCCGTTTCGCTGGCTCCTGTCGGTTCGTGTTTAACAAGGCGTTGGCGTTGCAGAAAGAGCGTTACGAGCAAGGGGACAAAAAGCTGGGTTACGCCGGATTGTGCAAGCAGCTCACGCAATGGAAGCTGGACAGCAAAACCGAATGGTTAGGTGAAACGCCTTCGCAGGCTTTGCAGCAAAGCCTGAAGGACCTGGACCGCGCCTACGCCAACTTCTTTGCCCGGCGAGCCGAGTTTCCTTGCTTCAAGAAAAAGGGAATGTCTGACAGCTTTCGCTACCCACAAGGCACAAAACTGGAACAGGCCAACAGCCGTTTGTTTCTGCCAAAGCTCGGCTGGTTGCGGTACCGCAACAGCCGTGAGGTTCTGGGTACGGTGAAGAACATCACCGTCAGCCAGTCGTGTGGCAAGTGGTTTGTCTCGATCCAGACCGAGCGTGAAGTTGAACAGCCCGTGCCCAAGGGCGATGCCATTGGCATCGATATGGGCGTAGCCCGTTTCGCCTCATTTGACCGGCCCCTGCCAGCGTTTGAGGGCGATGACCACCTGAACCCCCTTAACAGCTTCAAGACGCATCAGGACCGGCTGCGCAAAGCGCAGCAGGCACTGAGCCGTAAGACCAAATTCAGCAACAACTGGAAAAGAGCCAAAGCCCGTGTCCAGCGCATTCACGCCCGGATCGGCCATGCCCGCCGCGACTATCTGCACAAAGCCACGACCACGATCAGCCAAAACCACGCGATGGTGTGTATCGAGGATTTAAAGGTGCGGAATATGTCGACGTCGGCGGCAGGCACGGTTGATCAGCCGGGAAGAAGCGTTCGACCCAAATCTGGATTAAACCGAAGTATTCTGGATCAGGGCTGGTTCGAGTTCCGCCGCCAGTTGGACTACAAGCTCCAATGGAACGGCGGTTGGCTGGTGGCCGTGCCACCACGCAACACCAGCCGCACCTGCCCGGCCTGCGGCCATGTGTCGGCGGACAACCGCCAGACACAAGCGCAGTTCCACTGCTTGGATTGCGGCTTTAAGGAAAACGCCGACACGGTTGGCGCGATCAATGTATTAAGGGCGGGGCACGCCCGGTTCGCCTGTGAAGTGAGCAATGCTACAAGGTCGCCAGCAGCAGGAACCCACCGAGGTGAGTCAGCCCTGTAGGCTGAACACGGTAGGAATCGCCTTCCTTTAGGTGGGCAAGGATGTCAAAATTCGCCACTTGTCTGCAGCCGGATCGATCCCACAGCCAGACACCGAATATCCAACGGAAAGACTTCATGAGCAAGAAAAAACCGGCAAACTCCGGGGGCACCATCGCCCTCAACAAGAAAGCCCGGCACGAGTACCACATTGAAGAGCGCATCGAAGCCGGTGTGCAGTTGCTGGGCTGGGAGGTCAAATCACTACGGGAAGGCAAGGGCCAGATCACCGAGGCCTACGTGCTGTTCCGTGAAGGCGAGGCGTTTCTTTTCAACGCCCAGATTACGCCCCTGAACACGGCTTCCACCCATGTGATTGCCGACCCGACCCGCACCCGCAAGCTGCTGCTGCACGCCAAGGAAATCGCACGACTGGTGGGCAAGGCGGAACAGGTCGGCCATACCTGCGTGCCCCTTGCCCTGTACTGGAAAAAGAACAAGGTGAAGTGCGAGATTGCCCTGGTAAAAGGCAAGAAGCTGTACGACAAGCGCGCTACCGAGAAAGAGCGGGACTGGAACCGCCAGAAGCAGCGCATCATGCGGGACCACACATAAATGGCGGGCAACACGGTTAGGGGTAACTACCAACGGGCTTTTGCGGAAAGAGCTTGAAGTCCGGCCAACCGGCCCCATATACTGATCACACAAGGGGGGCGACATGGCTTCGACGCTGGTAGCGAACCCTTGGGTGCATGTCGAGATGGCAGCCAATCTCGTTAATCCAAAGCTGCAAGCAATAGTCGCAAACGACGACAACTACGCACTGGCGGCGTAAGCCGCTGGTCGTCCTGACCCGGGTGCCTGTAAACGGGTATTTCAGGACGTCATAGCTAACAGGCTGCTCCTTTAACCAGAGCTCACTGGTTGAAGGCTAAGATTCAAAGAGCTCGCCTTTTGCACCCTGACCTTCGGGTCGCTCAAGGTTAAACGAATAGAAGGACACTAAACATGTAGATCTCAAGGCAGAGTACTGGCGGACGCGGGTTCAATTCCCGCCGCCTCCACCAAACAACCGCGAAAAGCCCCGGACCTCCGGGGCTTTTTTCGTTTCAGGCCTTCCCGATACCCACACTTACCCACTGGCCCCACACTTGCCCACTGGCAAGGGACCGCCACCTCACCTGGACAGAAACACTTCGTAACCAAACGGTGTCAAGAAATACACCCGCTTGCCGTTACGCTTCTCTATAGTGGTCATCACTGATAACAACAGAATCTGGAGTCCCCCTGTGAAGCGTTTCCTTTCCCTGTCGTGGCGACAGAAATTCGGGTTGTTGATTGCGGGCACCCTGATTGGGCTGGTCCTGGTGGCGCTGGCCGCCTTGCGAGGGCTGGACCAGGTCTCCGAGTCCTATGAAGACCGGTCATCGGCCAACCAGTATCAGAATGCCTCCCTTACCCTCTGGGGCGAATGGTTGCGGGTAGAAACACTGAGTAACGGGCTGGTCGCAGATGAGGTTGACCAGTACCAGGGACAGCTGGATGCACTGGAAAGCCAGGCCAGGCAACTGGTGGCCCAGGCAGAAGTCATCTCGGATGAGGGCATCCAGGCGACAGCCACCGAGATCCGCGAACAGGTGTCTGCCTATGTCGCTCTGCGCCGCCAGTGGCTGGAACAACGTCAGGCCCTGGGCCTTGACTCATCGTCGGGCATCCACGGCGAGCTGACCAAGGCCATGGATGAAGGGCTGCGCCAGATCAGTATCTCGATAATGAATGAGGATATCGAGCTGGCCATGACAACCTATTCCGATTACCTGAACAACTTTACCCCGGAATCCGCCGAGCAGACCCACCAGGCCATTGATGGCATGCAGGAAGTCATCACGAACATGGACTGGGAGGAGAATGATCTCGGCCTGGCGGTGAAGACGTTTGCGAAAGCCTTCGAGCGGGCAGAAAGCCAGATCAACGCCATCCAGGACACCCAGCAGCAGCTGGCGACCCTTGGCGGCGAGCTCGAAGCGGTGATTGAGCGCCAGAACCAGTCACTGGAGACCGGACTCGTAGCCAGCACCACCGCCCGTGCCGAGCAGGCAAGGGACGCCTCCGCCTGGCTGGTGATCATCGTCTCTGCCGTGGTGCTGGTTGTACTGATCGTCACCCTTACCCAGGCCTCCCGCACGCTGGTAGGCCGGCTCAAGGATGCGGCCAGGCTGCTGACCCGGGTCGCCGCCGGTGATCTGAGTGAGCGCCTGCGTGTAGGCCACAATACCAATGACGAGTTCAACGCCCTTGGGGGTGCATCCAATCAGATGGTAGAGGACGTTTCCGGTGTTATCCGGGAGGTACTCGACGGCAACCGGGACCTGGACCGACTGCAGGGCGAACTGCAGCAACTGGTCAGCCAGATGAGCGCCAACAGCGAACAGGTGGAAGCCCAGACCGAGCAGGCTGCCGCGGCCGTTCAGGAAATCTCCCATACCGCCTCCGACATCGCCAAGCTGACCAATACGGTGAACGAGTCCACCCAACAGGCCAACGAGGCCGCCAGTCATGGCGCCACGGTGGTTCGTAGCAATGGCGAAATCATGCAGGACCTTTCCGGCAAGATCCGCCAGACCCACGAGCAGGTGAAGAGCCTGAGCAAGACCGGCGAGAAGGTGAATACCATTGTTGACACCATCAACAGCCTGGCGGAACAGACCAACCTGCTGGCCCTGAACGCGGCCATCGAGGCCGCCCGTGCCGGCGAAGCTGGCCGGGGCTTCTCGGTCGTCGCCGATGAGGTGCGCTCCCTTGCGGAGAAGACCGTTTCCGCAACCGCAGGCATCGCCGACATCGTCGACGCCCTGAACCGTGAGACCCGGGAAATCGGCTCCCTGATGGAGCAGGGCCTGCAACAGGCCAACGCCGGTGAAGAGAGTGCGGGCGAAGCAGTGGCGGTCATCGAACGGATTACCCAGTCAATCCAGTCCCTGGCTGGCGACATGGAACAGGTAGTGTCCTCGGTCGAGGGCATTTCCACCACCACTGAAGAGATCGCCCAGAAGGTGGAACACATCCACGGCAGCGCCCTGGAATCCCGCACCATCCGCGGCCACCTGGAGGATCACGCCAGGGCCCTTGGTAACTGCTCGGAGTCCCTCAACCAGGCCTCCTCGGGCTTTCGCCTGACCTGAAGCCCATTGCCGCCGGGGCCCTCTGTTCCGGCGGCAATCCCCTTTTTACGGAAATTACTGCCCTTTCAAGTGATACAAAACCGGCTTTCTCCTCTATCCTTGCGGGTAATCCCAAAATTGACGGAAAGAGGAGCCTGACGTGATCAAATCCCGAGCCGCCGTAGCGTTCGAAGCGAACAAACCCCTGGAAATCGTTGAAGTGGATGTGGAGCCACCCAAAGAGGGTGAAGTCCTGGTGCGCATCGTCGCCACCGGCGTGTGCCACACCGACGCCTACACCCTTTCCGGTGCCGATCCGGAAGGTAACTTCCCCGCCATTCTTGGCCATGAAGGCGGTGGTATTGTCGAGCAGGTAGGGCCTGGCGTGACCGGCCTTGAGGTGGGCGACCATGTCATCCCGCTGTATACCGCCGAGTGCGGTCAGTGCAAGTTCTGCACCTCCGGCAAGACTAACCTGTGCGGCGCCGTGCGGGCGACCCAGGGCAAGGGCGTGATGCCTGACGGCACCTCCCGCTTCTCCTATCAGGGCAAGCCCATCTATCACTACATGGGCACTTCCACGTTCTCTGAATACACCGTGCTGCCTGAAATATCGCTGGCGAAGATCCCCAAGGAAGCACCGCTGGACAAGGTTTGCCTGCTGGGCTGTGGCGTAACCACCGGCATTGGCGCGGTGCTCAACACCGCCAAGGTCGAAGAAGGCGCCACCGTGGCGATCTTCGGGCTGGGCGGCATTGGCCTGGCCGCGATTATCGGCGCCACCATGGCGAAGGCGGGTCGCATTATCGCCATCGACATCAACCCGTCCAAGTTCGACCTTGCCAGGCAGCTGGGTGCGACGGACGTGGTCAACCCCAACGACTACGACAAGCCGTTGCAGGAGGTCATCATTGATATGACCGACGGCGGCGCCGACTACACCTTCGAGTGCGTCGGGAACGTCCAGCTGATGCGGGCCGCCCTGGAAGCCTGTCACAAGGGCTGGGGCGAAAGCACCATCATCGGCGTGGCCGGTGCTGGCGAGGAAATCAGCACCCGACCCTTCCAGCTGGTGACCGGCCGGGTATGGCGTGGTTCCGCCTTCGGTGGCGTGAAAGGTCGTACCGAGCTGCCCGGCTATGTCGCCAAGGCCCAGTCCGGGGAGATTCCGCTGGACGTGTTCATCACCCATGAAATGCAGCTGGAAGACATCAACAAGGCCTTTGAGTTGATGCACGAAGGCAAGAGCATTCGCTCAGTAATACATTTCTGATCGGGTGACCTGTCCTGCAGCGGCTCGGGTCAGCCCGGCCCGCTGTCCGCCTGCAGGGCAGCCCCTGGCACCCGGTCTGCACCCCAGCTGCGATAGACCATCTCGCTGATACCCTGGATGTCCTCCGCAGGGACAGCCTCCGGGTCGCCACGCTCCAGCGGGTCGAAGTGGAAGATGTACAGCCGCGAGGCGAACTCCCCGAACGGCAGGGAGGCCTCCCCGAAACGCTCCCCGTTACCCGACGTACTCACCACGATCTCGTCACCCCAGTTCTGACCACTGTCGTTATTGGGGTTGAAGAAGTACACCCGCATCTCATCCTGCTGATCCAGCCCGACCCGCAATATGGTAATGGCATGCCAGCCGATAAACCGGGCTGCACTGTCGGTGACGGCGATGCCTGCCGGCTGGGGGTGGATCAAGGGCTGGTTGCCGTTGTAATAGGGGTGGTAGCTGACGTAGAAGTGGCGGAGAAATCCGTCCAGGTCATCCAGCTGACCCGTCGCCACATCGACATTGATACGGAAGCCCCGGCCGGACCACCAGCCATGGAATTCAGGGTTTACCCAGCGATGGGGGTCCCCTTCCCGACCGATGCACATGCGCCCCATTTCTGCGTAGATACGGTCCAGGTGGGGCACCACCAGCAGGGACACCGGGTCCAGGTCGAGGGTGACTTCCGTCGCAACGCCGGACTCGCTCAGCCTTGAGGACACCGGCTGCCCTTCAAAATGCATGATGATTTCGTCATCCCTGGCGGCCCAGGCAACCATCTGCAGCAGGTAATCCGGGTCATTGTAGGCCCACATGGACAGGGCCCGCGCCGACTGGCAGGTGGGGTTATTCCCCTGCCCCACACCCAGCGGCTGGCCCAGCATCGACAACACACCCTGGATCAGCCAGGCCCGGGGCCCCGGTGCCGGGCCAAAGGCCATTCGCAAGCGCTCCTCGGAATAAGGCGATACCGGCAGCAGCACCTGGCGCCAGAGCGCCGGTGCGACGGGGGGCTGGTACAGGATGCCACGCTCAAGCATCAGCGCCAGGCCGTACACGCCCTGACAGGTTTCCGGATGAATGCCTTCGTGGATCAGGGCATGCACCAGGTCCTGGTAGCACAGCAGGCAGTCCCGCCCGGTACTGGACAGGCCAAGGGCCTCGCCCACCAGGCTGGGACTGGTGTTCAGCAGGTACCGTATAAGCACCGCATGATAGGGCGAAACCAGGCCAGTATCGTGCATGGCCCGGGCACAGCCCGTGGCTTCGCTTTGCAGGGCCACCGAGTCCATGGTGCGCAGGTGCTCCTGGTAAACCTCCACACCGGGGTCTTCCCGACAGGCCTGGGTCGGGCCAAACAGGCTGCTGATCAGCCGGTCCGCACCCTGGCCACTGCCGCCCAGGTCAATTTCGGGGTTGGCGCGGCAGACAGCAATCTGGGTAATCATCTGCCGGACATCACCCACCTGGATGGGACGCTGGTTGAGCATCCGCCAGATCTCGTCGATTAACTGATCGATGACGTGCTCATAGCCGATACGTTCGGCCAGGTGGCGAATGACGTTGCGGCTGATGGTGGCCAGTTTTCCCTGCTGCTCGCGCTCCGCTTCAGACGGGACACCAAACAGCAGCTCCAGGTTGATAGCCAGCACCTGCGCCAGGTAGTGGTGGGCCTGCTCCTTCGAGATATGGGGATGCAGGTAGAGCCCCTTGGCCACCGCAAGTAATCTCAGTTCACTGAGCGCCTCGACGACCACAGTCTCCATCTGCGGGCTGCGCAGGGAGTGGCTGGTCAGTGACGGAATCAGGATCTGCGGGTAGGCCCAGTCGGAACCCTCAAAAACGCCGCACTGCTCGATTGCCTCGGCCCGTGCCTCTGCCTCGGCGCACCCACCATCAACCATCAGCACCTGCCGGGCACTGTCCAGCAGGCGGGGTATCTTCGACAACCGGGTAAACTCGGGGCTTGCCGCTACCAGCTCAACAGCGTCATCCAGACGCTTGACCCTGACGGCGAGCTTCCTTGCCACGTCACCGGAAGCGGCCTGTTCGTTATTGTCAGTCAAACCCGAAATCCTCAGGGCGCGCAGCCCGTAGCCAGTTCAGGTTGATTATACATAGAAGTCCAGGTCTTCCTGATGTTTCAGCAGATCCCGCATGCGATAGGGATCATCACCAAAGAAGTAGATCAGCCCCCAGTGGGTACCAAAGGCGGTTCGCTTGGTGACGGTTTCTTCCATCGGCGGCGTCAGCTCGTGGGACTCGAAGTATTCGTGGTCTTCGGTCTCTTCCGGCATTTCCAGGCGGCTGACCACACGGCGGCGGGGATAGACGCCAAAGCACCCTGCGTAGCCCTTGGCATCCACCACTTCTTTCGGGAAGAAAGCGGTAATCTCTTCATCCGTGGTTTTCGGATCGAAGGCCAGGATCAGGCCCTGGTAGGCGTTGAAACCGTAGGCCCGCTCGAGCAGCTCGAACACCTTGAAGCCCGGTGGGCGATAGGCTACCTCGCCGAAATACATAGTGCCGTCGCTGGTCACAAAGTACTCGGGGTGCACAAAGCCAAAGTCGATATCGAAGGTCTTGATCAGTTTTTCGATCTCGGCCGTGATCTGTGAGCGGTACTTTTCAAGGTCCGGGGTCGCCGGCACAAACACCGAGTAGCCCAGAGTGACGTACTCGGAGATGTTCAGGAAACGGATCTTGCCGTTATGAATCCACGCTTCTACCGCAAACTCCCAGCCGTCCAGGTGGGACTCCATCAGCACCGGGAATTCTTCCTCGGGGATGGTATCCACCTCGTCAGGAGTCCGGATAACACGGTGACCAAGGCAGCCGGCCTTGTCGAAGGCCTTCAAGTGGATCGGGTCGTTGGGGTCGCCGTCCAGTTTCAGCAGGGTCTGGTTCACGCGCTTGAGAAAGCGGATGACGTCTTCCCGGTCGTGGGCTTCCTCGAAGATGCCCACCCGGATACCGCCCAGCTGGGCGCGACGCTTCATCAGCGCCTTGTCCCGCAACAGCATGGCCTGGCCGAACAGGCGGGGGTTATCCAGCAGCACCGAGTTGATGGCGCCGGCCCACTCCACGGTTTCCTCGAACAGGGGGATGGCCACATTGACACCCATGTCTTTCAGGGTCTGGGCAATCTCTACCGAGCGGTCATTGAGGCGCTCGAAGTTCCAGGGCACGTAGGGAATATCGTGTTCTTCGCAGTAGGGTTCCGCCCAGTCCGGCGCGACCACCACATACTGGCGATCAAAGGATTCAGCCGCTTCCACCGCGTTGAGGCTCCACCCCAGTAACGCCACATAGCCCTTGTCGGGATTAAACTTGCGTTCACGCTTTGCCATGATCACTCCTTGAGTGTGAGATATTTCACATTTCTAAAGAGTATACTCGTCAACGATCAGAGAAGTTCACCGCCTTGCACGGTGAGTTGACAGACAACTTGCTGGAATATAAAGAAATTATCGGGTGAGAACAGAGGCAGACCGATTAGGTCTTAAAACAACTGAAACAGATCGGAATCGAATATGCTGATGGGGGACGGGGTCCGGCGGAACCTGCGCAGCCTCGACCACGCAGATTCCGGGCGGATAACCCGTCAGGCTTGTTCTTTAAGGCCCAGGGTCGACAACGTCCGTTCACGCACCTTGTTGAGTAGCGCCTCATCATCCACCAGGGACTGCCCGTAGGACGGGATAATCTCCCTCAGGCGTTCCTGCCACTCGGCGCTTTGCGCCCGTTCGCCGAAGCACCGGTGAATCACATCCAGCATCGCGTGGGCCGCGGTGGAGGCGCCCGGGGAGGCACCCAGCAGGGCCGCCAGGGAGCCGTCCTTCGCGGCAACGATCTCGGTGCCGAACTCCAGTTTGCCGCCGCCTTCCTTGGTCTTCTTGATAATCTGCACCCGCTGACCAGCGTTCTGCAGCTTCCAGTCTTCCTCACGGACATCCGGGAAGAAGTTGCGCAGCGACGCTACCCGGTCACTGTGGGACTGGAACACTTCGCCAATCAGGTAACGAGTCAGGTCCATATTGGTGCGACTGACAGACAGCATGGGGCGCAGGTTGGTGGGGTTCACCGAACCGAACAAATCGAAGATGGAACCCTGTTTGAGGAACCGGGTGGTGAAGCCTGCAAAGGGGCCAAACAGCAGGGCCGGCTCGCCGTTGATGATACGTGTATCCAGGTGCGGCACGGACATGGGCGGTGCACCGATCGGCGCCTTGCCGTAGACCTTGGCATGGTGCTGGGTCACGATGTCCTGCTTCTGGCAAACCAGCCACTGGCCACTGACCGGGAAACCGCCGTAACCATGGGCCTCGTCAATATCGGACTTCTGCAGCATGGGTAGCGCACCGCCACCCGCACCCAGGAAGACAAAGTCCGACTGAATCTTCTGGACGGCACCGGTCTTCTGGTTCTTGACCCGGATCTTCCAGGGGCCCTTGCCTTCCTTGCGGCTCAGATCCTGTACCGGGCAGCTCAGCATCAGTTCAAAGTTGGGAGTGCCTTCCAGGTACTTGACCATGCTGCGGGTCAACGAGCCGAAATCCACATCGGCGCCGTGACCAATACGGGTGGCTGCCACTCGCTGCATGGGGTCACGGTTCTTGACCACCAGCGGCATCCACTCCTGCAGGGTTTCCGGGGACTCGGTATATTCCATCTCCCGGAACAGGTAGTGGGCCTTGAGCTTTTCGTAACGGCGCTTGAGGAAGGCCACGCCATCGTCACCCCAGACAAAGCTCATATGGGGCGTGCGGTTGATAAAGCTCCTGGGCTCCGGCAGCATGCCCTGCTCCACCAGCCACGACCACAGTTGCAGGGATATTTCGAAGGACGAGTTGATGGTCAGTGCGCGATCAATGCTCACGTCGCCATCGTCGGTTTCCGGGGTGTAGTTGAGTTCGCAGTAGCCGGCGTGGCCGGTACCGGCGTTATTCCATCCGTCAGTACTTTCATGGGCCACGTGATCGAGACGCTCCACCATGACGATGTCCAGGGACGGATCCAGCTGCCTGAGCATCATGCCGAGAGTGGCGCTCATGACGCCACCGCCGACCAGCACTACGTCTGCCTTTCTTACAGCCATTTGCTAGTCACCTTAGCGAGTTATTGAACCTGTCGGGCCCGCCACGATCAGCAGCACTGCCCGGAAAGTGTGACATTATCCCCGTTTTGGCGGGGATAATAAAATGCTGAGCATGCCAACTATTCAAACCTTGAAGTGGCAGACTCGCGGGAATTCTGATGGTATTTGCGGCATTATGATGCGCACTATCCCGTACGCAGTCACCGCAACTTTAGTCGGATATTGAGGTAAAAGCGCCGTCACAGCCATAGGGGATTACCGGGTGCTTACCTTTGAAACCGTTTTGCGGTAACGTCCACGCCCGCGTGGATACGAACGGGACGACGGCCCCGTTCAGTCATGGCCACTGTTGTTTTCCCTGCTGAGGAATATCGGATGTTGCTTGCCCTGCTCGCCATTGCTGCCGGCCTGGTCCTGCTGGTCTGGAGTGCTGACCGTTTCGTGGATGGCGCTGCGGCCACCGCCGCCCACCTGGGAATGTCGCCCCTGCTGATCGGTATGGTGGTGATCGGCTTTGGCACCTCGGCGCCAGAGCTCGCGGTGTCTGCCATTGCCGCGACCGACGGTAACCCCGGGTTGGCCCTGGGTAACGCCTACGGCTCCAACATTACCAACATTGCCCTGATTGTGGGCCTGGTGGCGCTGATCAGTCCGATCCAGGTTCACTCCCAGATCCTGCACAAGGAACTGCCGATCCTTATCGGCATTACCCTGCTGGCCGGCTGGCAGCTACTGGATGGCAACCTGTCCAGGCTGGATGGCTGGATACTGCTGGCCGTGTTCGCCGTAGTGATGGGCTGGTCCATCGTGCAGGGTATCCGGGGTAAGGGTGATGCACTCGGGGGCGAAACCGAGTCAGAGCTCGCTTCACATCCCATGCCCCTGAAACGGGCGCTGATGTGGCTGGTGATTGGCCTGGTGCTGCTGCTGGTCAGCTCCCGCATGCTGGTATGGGGCGCGGTCTACGTGGCCCAGGCGCTGGGCGTCAGCGACCTGATCATCGGGCTGACCATCGTGGCCATCGGCACGTCACTGCCGGAGCTGGCCGCGGGTATTGCCTCCGTTCGCAAGAACGAACACGACCTGATCCTCGGCAACATTCTTGGCTCAGGCATCTTCAATACCCTGGCCGTAGTCGGCATGGCCGCGGCTATCGAGCCGATGGCTGCTGAGAGCACCATCCTCTACCGGGACTGGTCCGTTATGGCGGCGGTTACCCTGGGCCTGTTCCTGATGGCCTTCGGCCTGTTTGGCGCCAAGCGGTTGATCCGGCGCTGGGAAGGTGCGGTGCTGGTGGCCGTTTACATCGGCTACACCGGTTACCTGGCCAGTACAGTGGTCAGTGCCGCAAGGGCCAGCGGCGTGCCAGGCCTGTAACCGGCTCGACGGTGAGGCCTGCCCCCTATCAGGCCTCACCGTCGCCCAGTAATTCTTCCAGCTGGCGTCGTACCTGCGTCATCAGCTCCGGTAACTGCTCCTTCGTCATACCGGATGTATCAATGGGCGTGCCCACCTGAACCTCGACCGGCTGGCCCAGGTTGATCTTCCAGCTTCGGGCCTGCAGCACATGGTGAACCCCGCGAATGGCCATGGGGACCACCACCGCCTCGGTATCCAGGGCCAGGTGAAAGCAGCCCTTCTTGAACGGTTGTAGGCGGGCATCACTGGAGCGGGTACCCTCCGGGGCTGCCCAGAGTACGATCCCGCTTTCCATCATTGCCCTGGCGCGGGCCAGGTCCTGCACTGCCCGGTTGCGGTTATGGCGGTCAATGGACGGGAATTCCGCCGCCTTCATGGCGCCACCCAGCAAGGGGATCCTGAACAGCTCCTTCTTGGCCAGCATGCGAATGGAACCGGGCATGGACACGAAGGTGATCGGGATATCGTAATGGCTGGCGTGCGTACTCACGATGATATAGCGCCGGCCATCACCAAAGTCCGGTACCTCACCCCTGACCGTCAAGTTGGCCCGGACCATCCGTAACAGGGTGGTGGACCAACCCCGGGTGTATGCGTCCACGGTGCTCCGGTCCAGTCGCCTCACTGCCGCCCTGCCAAGCACCAGCAGACTGTAGATCGCGGTCAGGCCGAAGGACCCCAGGATGACGGCAACTCGCCGCAACAGGGTCGCTGATTCGGTAAGTGGGTTGGCTCTGAGTCGAATCATGCAGGTCCGGGCTCCATCGGTTCAGTGGGACAAAGCGGCGGATTATAGCGCCCCGGGCCTGGCGCGACGCAAATTGCAGGTGCCGGAATGCGGACGGTACGCAGCAATCTGCGCCGCAGGGATACCCGGATTACCGGAACTGGAATGCCCGGGTATCAGCCGTTCTCATTCAGTGCGAAAGGTCAAGGCTACCGAGTTGAGGCAATAACGCTGGCCAGTGGGAGGCGGGCCGTCCGGGAATACGTGGCCCAGGTGGCTGTCACAGCGGGGGCACCGGACCTCGGTGCGGGTCATGCCGAGGCTGCTGTCTTCCAGGTAGCGGATATGGTCCTTGTCAAAAGGCTCGAAAAAGCTCGGCCACCCGGTGCCTGAATCAAACTTGGAAGACGAACTGAACAACGGCAGGTCACACAGGCGGCAGTGATAGACACCGTCCTGCTTGTTGTCCAGCAATGTGCCGCAAAAGGGGCGCTCCGTGCCATGGTCAAGCAATACCGTGCGCTCCTCAGGGCTCAGGTCGGCCGCGAGTCGGTCGATCTCCGCGGGAGAAAGTGGCGTCAGGTCGTAGCCTGCTTCAGATGTGGTCATGGACAAACCTCCGGAACGGGGCGGCGGCCGTGCTTAAAGGCTGAAGCCGGTCAGACCGGTTTCAGCCTGTCCGGATACACTTCCCTGACTTTCTTCAGCTTGGGCTCGGCGACCGCCATGATGTAGGGCTGCCGGGGATTCCTGCCGGCAAAGTTCTGATGATACTCCTCCGCCGCGTAGAAAGCCCGGAGCGGCTCGAGGCTGGTGACCACAGGGTCCGGGAAAACACCGGCTTCGTCAATCTGGCGGATATAGTCTTCTGCGACCTGCCTTTGCTCAGGTGTTGCATAGAAAATGGCCGAGCGGTATTGCGACCCCTGGTCGTTGCCCTGACGGTTCAGCTGTGTGGGGTCGTGGGCCACCGAGAAAAACACCCGCAGCAGCTCACCGTAACTGATGACCGCAGGGTCGTATTCGATTTCCACGGCCTCGGCGTGGCCGGTCTGACCGGTACATACCGCCTCGTAATTCGCGGTATCGGCATCGCCCCCGGCATAGCCCGAGATCACTTTATGAACACCGTCAAGCGTCAGAAAGACGGCCTCCACACACCAGAAACACCCACCCGCCAAGGTCACCTTCTGCAGGCCCTGGCCTTCTGGTGCGAGGTCATGCCCGGGGACCGGGAAGCGGTCACGGGGAATGTTCATTCCGGAAACACTGCAAGATGTGCTCATCGACGGCACCCTCCTTTCTCAGACATTATGGACAACGGGCCCGGAGTCTGCGCGGCCTTTTCAGAACAACAGGGCTCCCAGGATCGCACTGGCCGGCGCCAGTATCCAGACCGGCACGCGCACTACCGCCAGCGCCCACCAGGTGGCAAGCACAAAGGCCAGTCCCGCCGGAGAACCTACGGCAGACGTCCACACAGGATCATACAGGGCTGCCAGCAGCAAGCCTACGACTCCGGCATTGACCCCGGCAAGCACTGAGCGGGCCCGCTCATGGCGACGCAACCATTGCCACAGGGGCAGACCGGCAAACACCAGCAACACCCCCGGCAGGAACACGGCCAGCAAGGCCAGGGCTGCACCAGGCAAACCGCCTGAAACGCCCCCCAGGAACGCCGAAAAGGTGAACAGGGGACCGGGCACCGCCTGGGCGGCTCCGTACCCGGCCAGGAAGGTATCCGCTGACACCTGCCCGGAAGCCACGAACCCCTCCTCCAGCCAGGGCAGGACCACATGGCCACCGCCGAAGACCAGGGCGCCGGAGCGATACATCTCTGCCACCAGCCACCGCAGCGAGCCAGCGTCTGCAGGCAGGAACGACGCCAGCAACAGCAGTGCGAACACCACGGCGAACACCATTGGACGGCGACCCTGCACTGGCAATGATAATGATTCTGCGCCCTTGCCCGGGGGCACCCGCATTACGAACCCGACTAACCCGGCCAGGCTCAGGGCCGCCAGTTGCACCAGTGCAGAGCTGGCCAGTAACAAAATAACGGCAACCATCAGCGCAAGCCCCTGGCGCAGGGGGTCGGGGCAAAGATTACGCCCCATCTGCCACACCGCATGCCCCACCACGGCGACCACAAAGAGCTTCAGCCCGGTGACCCAGCCCCCTTGCGCCGCATCCGGCCACAGGGTCAACCCGAACGCGAACAGCGCCATGAGAATGGCTGACGGCAGGGTAAACGCCAGCCAGGCGGCCAGTGCCCCGGCATAGTGCCCACGCAGGAAGCCGATCGCCAGCCCGGTCTGGCTGGAAGCTGGCCCCGGCAGCAGCTGACAAAGGGCAACCACCTCGCCATAGGCGCTTTCGCTCAGCCAGCGACGACGACGGACAAATTCATCGTGGAAGTAGCCCAGGTGAGCCGCCGGACCGCCAAAGGAGGTCAGGCCCAGGCGCAGGAATACGGCAAAGACTTCCCTGAAGGATGCGTTCTCACTCACTCGGTATTTCCTCTTCTTGAAAACGACATGACACAGACATTAAGGATACGTCGTATTTACGGGTCGGGCCTGAGGGACCATACTGTTTCATGGCCCCTGACAACAATGGCTCGGACAACCAGACATGACCGCACAGGCTCCCATACCCAAGGATGATGACTGGCTGCGTTATCGACTCAGCCTCAGGCTGGGGGCAGTCCATGCCCGACAGCGACTCAGCATCGAACAGGAGTCGGAGCAGCGGGTCACCGGCCGTGACCACCGCTCGTTTCACCTGGAGAACCTGTATAGTGCCCACGGCTTCATCCGCACCTGCCTGAAACTGTCCGGCCTGCTGAAGCGGGGGCAAAGCAACAGCCGGCGCCTGCGCACGGTTGAGCACCGCTTCCCCCTCACCTCACTGCCCGCTGCCTTTGACGGCTTCCGCATCCTTCATTTGACGGACCTCCATGTGGACATGGACCCCGCCAACCTGGAAGCGGTTATTCGGCAGATCGCGCCCCTGGAGTATGACCTCTGTGTGTTGACCGGGGATTACAGAAAGCTGACCTGGGGCCCGGTGGACGCCGCGCTGGAAGGCATGGCGCGGCTCCGGGAAGCGATTCAGGGCGATGCGCTGACGGTTCTGGGCAACCATGACAGTATCCGCATGGTGCCGGCACTGGAGGATATGGGCTACCGGCTACTGCTGAACGAGCACCACGCCATCAAGCGGGGCGACCAGGCCATTTATATTGCTGGCGTGGATGATGCCCATTTCTACAAGGTCCACAATCTGCAAAGGGCCGGGGATGAGATTCCTGAGGGAGCCGTCTCCCTGTTGCTGAGCCATACCCCGGAGATCTGGCGGGAGGCGGCCCACGCCGGCTATGACCTGTTCCTGTGCGGGCACACCCATGGCGGCCAAATCTGCCTGCCGGGTGGGTTGCCCGTCACCCTGGATGCCGACTGCCCCCGGGCCCTTGGGCGCGGCTACTGGCGCCATAACGGCATGCAGGGTTATACCTCTCCGGGCGCGGGTACCTCGGTGGTCAATGTGCGCCTGAACTGTCCGCCGGAAGTCACCATCCACACCCTGACCCGGGGGCCGGATTAGCGTGTCGTCAGTGGGGTTGTTTGCGGATACCCAGCTGATACAGCAAGGGGGAAAACACCATATTGGCGGTCACGAACAGCAGCACGACGCCTGTGGCCTGCCAGAGCGGGAAGTCCCGTTGCCACCAGGCATACCCGACAGGGAGAACTGACTCCGGCAACTGGTCAAGCCCCGAGGCCCGGGCACTGGGCTCCAGCGCCATACGCCGTTTGATAAAACTGCTGAGCAGGTCACCGCCCAGTGCCAGGGCCGCGAAGGCAACGCCGAACAGGACGCCCAACCCCATCACCGGGGCAAGCACCGCACAGGCAAGCACCCCGGATACCAGGCCTCGCCAGGTCTTGCTGCGCCCGAACAGCGGCTGGCCATCACCAAGCCGCATCCCGCCGTCCAGCGGTGCCGAAAGGCGATCATGCAACAGCCTGGCCGCCACCACTGGAGCACCATTGGCCAGGACCAGCAAAAACAGCAGCCAGACTGTGATCATGGATCGGCCTATCTCCGCTATCAGTTGCCAATGCCGCCGCGGGTTAACGCGATCGGGTCCAGCAGTTGCTGCAGTCGCTCACGGCTCAGGCCACTCCTTTCCTCGGCCACGTCAATGATAGAGCGACCGCTGGCGTAGGCCTCCTTGGCGATTTCCGCCGCTTTGGCATAACCGATCTCGGGATTCAGCGCGGTGACCAGTACCGGGTTCCGGCCTACCGCCTCGTCCAGGGTGGCTTCGTTCACGGTGAAGCCTGCGATCGCCTTGTCGCCCAGCAAACGGGCGCTGTTGGCAAGCAGGTTCCCCATATCCAGCAGGTTGGCTCCCACCAGTGGCAGCATCACATTGAGCTGGAAATTCCCGGACTGGCCGGCAATCGCCACCGCGCTGTCCAACCCCATGACCTGGGCCGAGGCCATGGCAACGGACTCGGGAATCACCGGGTTGACCTTGCCAGGCATGATGGAGCTGCCCGGTTGCAACGCCGGCAGGCTGATTTCCGCCAGGCCGTGAATCGGACCGCTGTTCATCCAGCGCAGGTCGTTGGCGATTTTCATCAGCACGATAGCCATGCCCCGGAACTGGGCAGACAGGTTCACGGGGCCATCGATGGCGCTCTGGCTCACGAACTTGTGTTCCATCTCCCGGAAACGGAAGCCGGTGAGCTGATGCATGACCTTTGCGAACTCGCCGGCGAAGCGGGTATCAGCGTTGACGCCCGTGCCCACGGCGGTGCCGCCTTGCGGAATAGCCAGCAGCTCCTCGCTGCTGTGTTCCAGGCGCCGCCCGGCACCTTCAAGCTGCTCACGCCAGGTTCGCAGTTCCTGGCCAAGGGTGACCGGCATGGCATCCATCAGGTGGGTTCGACCGGTCTTGACCTGGCCGAGCAAAAGGTTCTCCCGCTCGTAGATGATGCCCTGCAAATGGGTCAACGCCGGCAGCACGGATGCCTGCAGCGACTTCACCGCACTCACATGGATAGCCGTTGGGATCACGTCGTTGGAGCTCTGGCTCATGTTGACGTGGTCGTTGGGGTTCACTTCCAGTTCTTCGGTACTGGCCAGCCTCGCCAGAACCTCGTTGACGTTCATGTTGGTGCTGGTGCCGGAGCCTGTCTGGTAGCGGTCCACCGGGAACTGGTCATCCAGTCCACCCTGTAGGACCCGGTCGCAGGCCGAGGTGATGGCAGTGTAGCGGTCACCATCCAGCAGGTTCAGGCGATGGTTGGCTTCCGCGGCGGCTTTCTTGACCAGCACCACGGCTTCGATAAAGCCCGGGGGCATGGGCTGGCCGCTCACCGGGAAATTGTCGACGGCCCTCTGGGTCTGGGCGCCCCACAGTGCGTTCGCGGGCACCCTTACCTCACCCAGACTGTCTTTTTCGATCCTGGTGTCGCTCATACCTTGCCTCCTGACGTGGTGTGCTTTTCATCCATACGCATACTTTTAGACATTGGGATCAGTGGAGGCAACCGCAACCCTGCAAACAAAAAAGGCCGATACCGGCCCCTGCGTTCATACAGGGGCCGGTCGGCCAGGGAGTACCACCGGACAGGCCATCGCGTCCTGCCCGAGGTGGTTCGTTAAATTGTCAGGCTGTCAGAAAAAGCCCAGCGGGTTGATGTCGTAGCTGACCAGCATGTTCTTGGTCTGCTGGTAGTGCTCCAGCACCATCTTGTGGGTTTCACGGCCGACACCGGACTTCTTGTAGCCACCGAAGGCCGCATGGGCGGGATAGGCGTGGTAGCAGTTCATCCACACCCGGCCTGCCTGGATGCCACGCCCCATGCGATAGGCCCGGTTGGTGTCCCGGGTCCAGACGCCGGCGCCTAGACCAAACTCGGTGTCGTTGGCAATGGCCAGCGCTTCCGCCTCATCCTTGAAGGTGGTGACACCCACCACTGGCCCGAAGATTTCCTCCTGGAACACCCGCATGCTGTTCTCACCCTTGAGCAGGGTGGGCTGGATATAGAAGCCGCTGTTGAACTCCACACCCAGGTCTTCCTTGTCACCGCCGATCAGCACCTGGGCGCCCTCTTCCCGGCCGATGGCCAGGTAGGACATGATCTTGTCGAACTGCTCCTTGCTGGCCTGGGCACCCACCTGCACGTCGGTGTCCAGGGGATTGCCGCGTTTGATGGTCTTGGTGCGTTCAATCACCCGGGCAATAAACTCATCATAGATGTCTTCCTGGATCAGCGCCCGGGAGGGACAGGTACATACTTCACCCTGGTTGAAGAACGCCAGCACCAGGCCTTCCGCCGCCTTGTCGATAAAGTCCGGCTCTGCCTGCATGATGTCGGAGAAGTAGATGTTCGGAGACTTGCCGCCCAGCTCTACGGTGGAGGGAATGATGTTCTCGGCGGCGCACTTCATGATGTGAGCACCCACCGGGGTGGAGCCGGTGAAGGCGATCTTGGCGATACGCTGGCTGGACGCCAGGGCCTGGCCCGCTTCGGCACCATAGCCGTTGACCACGTTGAGCACGCCCGGTGGCAGCAGGTCACCGATCAGCTCCATCAGCACCAGGATGGAGGCCGGGGTCTGCTCTGCCGGTTTGAGTACCGTGCAGTTACCGGCGGCCAGGCAGGGTGCCAGCTTCCAGGTGGCCATCAGCAGGGGGAAGTTCCAGGGGATAATCTGGCCCACCACACCCAGGGGTTCGTGGAAATGGTAGGCCACCGTGTTGGCGTCGATCTCACCCAGGTGACCTTCCTGGGCCCGGATGCAACCGGCGAAATACCGGAAGTGATCCACCGCCAGGGGAATATCGGCATTGAGGGTTTCCCGCACCGCCTTGCCGTTGTCCCAGGTCTCGGCCACGGCCAGTTTTTCCAGGTTCTGCTCCATGCGGTCGGCGATTTTCAGCAGGATGTTGGAGCGCTCCTGCACGGAAGTCTTGCCCCAGGCCGGCGCGGCCTTGTGGGCGGCGTCCAGCGCCAGGTCGATATCTTCTGCGGTAGAGCGGGGAATGCGGCAGAAAGCCTCACCAGTCACCGGGGTAATGTTGTCGAAGTACTGGCCCTTGACCGGGGCGACCCATTCACCGCCGATGTAATTCTCGTATTGCTGCTTGTAGGAGACGACAGAGCCGTCCTTGCCGGGTTGTGCGTAGATCATGGCTGTCACCTTGTTGTTGTGGCTTGATATGCCAGCAATCACCATAGTCCGGGTGAAGACGTCCGGGTATGGTGCCTTCGCCTTGTCCGGCCTCCTTCTTTGGTCGTAGACCCTTGGTCACATCCCACCTTGTGGGCTGCCAGGAACACAGGTTTCGAGGTATTCTCCCCGTGAGTGGTCGGTCAGGCCCGATATCCGACGACGCCAATAACGATAAAAACCACTGGAAGGGCGCTTTGATGAACCCGTCACCAAAGATCCTCATCGTGGATGACCATCCCCTGTTCCGGGAGGCCATGGCACTGGTCATCACCACCGAGCTCCCCGGCGCGCAGCTGAGCGAAGCCAGCACCCTCCCCGCTGCGGTAGAGTGCCTCACCAGCGGACCGGTGCCCGACCTGGTACTGCTGGACCTGAACCTGCCTGGCGTACACGGACTGGAAGGCCTGGCTCAGGTGAGCGCTACAGCGCCCGAAGCTCCGGTAGTCATCATCTCCGCCGAAGAAGACAAGCAACTTATCCTGCAGGCCATCAATGCGGGCGCGATGGGTTTTATCACCAAGTCTGCACCGCGGGAGCGGATGCGGCAGGCCCTGAGGCAGGTGCTTGACGGAAACATCTACCTGCCACCGGACATTATCCGGGGCAGTACCCCGGGCGGACCGGGATCCGGGCATACAACGCCGATCTCCGAAGACGCCCTGAACCGCCTGACAGAGCGCCAGTTGCGGGTACTGGAGCGAATGGCCCTGGGGGAAAGTAACAAACAGATCGCCTGGGCCCTGAACATCACCGAGACCACGGTAAAAACCCATGTTTCGGCGATCCTTGGCAAGCTGGGGGTGAACAACCGGGTGCAGGCCATACTGGCCGCCGGGGAATGGCTGGAAGACCGCAAGGCCCGGCACAGGGAGTAGCCGCCAGGTCTGCTCAGTCCGACGTTATCAGCGGTACAGCGATAGCGAAGCGGGAGCCCTTTCCGGGACGGGATACCACGGTCACCGGATGGTCAAGCAGGGTGGCGATGCGGTCCACGATGGCCAGGCCCAGCCCCAGGCCAGCATCCGGCGGGGCATCACCGGGCCGCACCCGGCGGAACTCCTGGAAAATGTCTGCCAGTTGATGGGCTTCGATGCCCGGCCCGGTATCCCACATCTGGATTTCCAGTTGCCGGTCACGGCGCCTGCAACCGAGCAGGATGCCGCCAGCATCCGTATAGCGCAGCGCATTGCTGAAAAAATTACGCAGCACCCGGGCCAGCAAGCGTGAATCCGTCCAGACCCGGCCATCCAGGGCCACGTACCGGAAATCCAGGCCCTTGTCTGCCGCCAGCTGGCTGAACTCCCGCGCCAGGTTGTCCAGCAGGTCGGTAAGGTCAAAGCTGGACGGATCAGGTTCGATGACCCCGGCATCCAGCCGTGATATGTCCACCAGGGTACCCAGCAGGTGATCCACCGCTTCCAGCGACGACCCCAGGGAGCGCACCAGCCCGGCGGCCCTGCCCTCCAGCCCCTCTTCGGTCAGTGCACCGGTAAACAGCCGGGCCGCGTTCAGGGGCTGCAGCAGGTCATGGCTGACCGCTGCGAGAAAGCGGGACTTGGAATGGTTCGCCTGTTCTGCCTCGGCCCGGGC
This sequence comes from Marinobacter bryozoorum, assembly GCF_023156245.1. Lineage (GTDB taxonomy): Bacteria > Pseudomonadota > Gammaproteobacteria > Pseudomonadales > Oleiphilaceae > Marinobacter > Marinobacter bryozoorum. Next base: position 33,790 of record NZ_JAKZAH010000009.1, on the reverse strand, counting down.
CTGTTCCAGGGCACTGTTGCTCTCCCGCAGGTCATCCATCAGTTGGTTCAGGGCCTCGGTACGCTCCCGCACCTGCTCCGCCAGCATCACCGAGTGCTCGAACACGGCATAAGGGTCCGGCGCCCGGCTCGAGCCGGATTCCACGTGGGCAATCAGGGCATCGCGGATCTTGCGCAGGCGGGTGTTTTCCGCTTCCAGCTCACGGATTCTGGCCTCAGCCAAGGTCGTATCAGGCACGTGTGCTTCCGTCATGGCTGACCAATAACCACGCCGGTGAAGGTCTGGTTCAGGTGAACACCATCAAACTGCTCACCGTAGGTGCTGAAGCCCAGTACACGGTGCTGTTCAAGGAAGTCGGATATCCTGGCCACCTCACCGGCCTGCTCTGCTTCAAGTCGCCGGAGAAAACAGTCGCAGCCGATGGTTACCATCGGTTTGCCCACCGTCGCCTCGGCCTCTTCCAGGCGCCGGCGCAGGTCCTCCCGCAGCGAGCCCGGCGTCATGGGCGTCAGCACGATGCCAGTCTCGACGGCACAGTAAAAGGTGAGGCTCTGGTCGGCGTTCACCCGCTGCACGGACCGGGCGAAGTAGCGATCACCAATACGGACCGCCATGGGTTTGAGGGCAAAAACCTCCCGGCAAAGCTGCTCCGGTGAGACACCCACCGCCCGGGCGTAGGCCACGGCGGCCGGTTCGGCATTTAGCTCATGTACCGTACGGGTCTGGCAGTCCGCCGCTGTCACCACCAGCTTGCGGTCTGTGGGCACCAGGTGATGGGTGGTGAACACCTGGAAGTTCAGCGGGGTGTTGACCAACAGCACGGTGGCGGCTGAGGTATGGAAGCGACCGTCATGGAACACGTGGGTGTTCGCCAGGCGCTCATCGTCACCGGCGGAACCACCAAACTGGGGGATCGCTCCAAGCGCCGCGTTAAGGGACGAGAGCACCAGTTCCTCCCGGCTGGAAAGACCATCCAGCAGCGTCACCGCAAAGGTGTTATCCCGCACTGGCGCCAGGTCGGACTGACGGCAGCGATGGAGCAGGTCATCCACAAGGTGCTGGGCACGGGGCAGGTCAAAGTCCTCCAGGCCTTCAATCAGCGCGGCCTGGACCGAGAACCAGCGACGATCAAGGCCGATCGCCGCGATGGATCCCCGCTCGTATCCCCGGGGCGTGATCTCACCGGCGGACGTGCAGCCGGACAGGGTAATACCCTGAAATCCATCGGCCATGGCTTCGGCCAGTCGGTTCAGGTCATATTCTGCGGAACAGAAAAAGAGGACAGCCCCCAGCGTGGGCGACTGCAGGGCCTGTTTCAGCTCGGCAACGGCGATCACCGGGTCACGTGCAGAGGTACTGGCGGTGACCACGGGCGCACCGTCGGTGCGGGGCCTGGCGAAAGCGGTGGCATGCATGGAAATGCCTGTTTTGTTCTTATGGGTATCTTCGAATTACAGCAGAGCATCCCCCAGCTCGTCCAGTTCCCTGACGCACCGGGCCAGGAAGCGGTCGGGATCCGGCACAATGGCTTCGTCTGCCACCACCCCGAACTGAACATTGCCGGCGTAACTGACAATACTGACCCCCAGGCCGATCTCACCCGCCTGGGGCACCCAGAACATCTGCTCAGTAATCTGGTGGCCGGCCAGGTACCGGGGCTCACGGGTGCCGGGCACGTTGGAGACTACGGCGCTGGCCTTGCGGAAAAACAGGTCGGAAATGGGCTGCCGTAATGATGCCGGCAACAGCGACGCCAGGCCACTGAGCCCCCAGCCCATCAGCGGTTGCCAGCTGCGTTTGAGACGACGGGTTTCGTGCTTGATACGCCAGAGGCGCTCCAGGGCGAAGCCACCGTCCACCGGCATGGGCACAAAGATGGTGCCGAAATAATTACCGGGCATGTGTCTGACCGGACGCAGGGCCTCGGGCAATGCCCGGCGTATATCCACCGGCACGGCAGCATGCACCACCGATTGTTTAAGGGCACTGCCAGACACCCCCATGGCATCGCGCATGGCGGCGGCCACGCAACTGAGCAACACGTCATTGATACTGCAGCCGGAACGCCGGGCCAGGGTCAGGAAGCTGCGCACCGGTACCGGGCCCGACCAGCGGCAGTGGCGGCGACCGAGCAGTGGGCGTTTGAGGTGCGAGGGGGTGTCTTCCGGCTCGGTAACCATGCCGGTCATTTCGTTGATGGCCCGAAGGCTGGTCATCAGACTCTTTTCGAAACCACCGGCCTGGTGCTCCGGGATATCGTCAGTGCTTGCCGAGGCCGGGCCAGGACCGACCGTGCCCTCGCCACGGGGCACCTTACCGCCCTGCAGTCCTGCGCTGAAAGCCTCTCGGCAGGCCTGCATCACCTTTGGCCAGCGACGGGCGGTATAGCGTTCCTTGTTGCCATAACTTTGCGGATGCTCACCAGGCGAGCGGGTGCAAATGCTGTCGAACACATCCAGCAACGACATGCCATCGCCGTAACAGTGATGAATGCGGAACAACAGGGCGGTACCCCTCTCGGCGTTGGGCACCAGCCAGAACCCCCACCGGGGCCGGTCCTGCCTGAGGGGCTGGTTCAGGCGCGCAGAGACCCATTGCTGCAGGCGAACTTCATCCATGGCTTCCGGCACCTGGAACAGGTGGTTGGCCAGGTCGAACTTCCGGTCCCACTCCCAGCACCAGCCACAGCTTCGTTGTACCGGGCGCATACGGAAGCGCTCCCACGGCAGCCAGTAACGCTGGATAAAGGCACGCAGTTCCGACAGGGTAAGGCCTGAGACCCGCATCAGTACGGTGATGGTCAGTGGGTTCTGGGGACTTTCGAGGTTCAGCCATGCCGCATCCATCGGCAGCAATCGCAGCGGTTCCCTGTCGTTGGCAGCGTCACTCAAAGTGTTCGGCCCTGGCGGTCTGGATCGGTGTGATGGAGGTCTGATATTTCGCTACCGGCCCGGCACAAGGTCCCGGTTACCGATCCCCGGCATTGTGACAGAGGCAGGAAATCTGCTCCACTTTCTACAATACTCTGTTAGCAGCCCCTGCAGTACCCGCTATGGCGCCCGCCCTGACGCAAGGGTTAATGTACAGGCAGTATCAGGGTACAGGAGAGGCAAGTTCCGGACATTAACAAGGCATGCAGGCACTGCACATTCACAGCGACCCGGTCGTATACTCGGGTCAGGGGCATGTTTCGCCCGGAGGTAAAACCATGAAGGCCAGCCATGTTCGCAAGCTGATCAAACCCATCGAAATTGCCTACTCGGAGATGTTTTCCGGGCAGGTATACCGGGTGGGCAAGGGTGCGGTTTCCGTACGCAACCACAGCAGTGCGGCCACCCATACGGTGATTGGCGTGCATGGCTACCTGGAAAACCACTGCTACTTTACCCAGGCCTACGATGCCCCCACCACCGAACTGATCCTGCTGACCTGCAGCAACTATCACATTCCCGTGAACGGCGTGACGCCGGAAGACGCCCCATGGCAGTCTCCCATCGAGGAAACCGAAGGTACGATAGCCTACGACGCCGAGTTGCTGATCCAGGTGCTGGCCAACCTGCCGACCACCGAACAGGTGCGGATTCACGGCCACTCCCGTGGTGGCGCCGTCATCCTTGAGGCGGCCAGTCGCCGCCCGGACCTGTTCCGTGATGTGGAATTACTGCTGGAGGCCCCGGCACTGCCCCAGGGAAAGACCCATGCCCTGGTGGCCATGATGCTGGAGCCGGTGAGCCACGGCATGTGGCCCTGGCTGATCCGCCTGATCAACGGCGCACCGTCGTCGGTCTACGGGCAGACGTTCTTCGGACGCATGAATCCGCGCAAGAAAAAGCTGCTCGGCAAGCTGTTCTCTTCCACCCGCGACCAGCTCACCATCGTGCGCAACCTGGAAGACGTACTGGCATGGATGGAGCAGACCCCCACCGATATCTACCGGCACGTAAGCCACGGCTGTTTCCTGGTCCCCGGCACTGACCGCATCCTCGACAAGGAAGCCATGCTGGCCAGCGCCCGGGCCTGCAAGACCATGACCATCCTGGAAACAAACGCACCCAGCCACTTCATCGCCCTGGATGACCGCTCACTGATCCCGGGGCTGGATGACCCTGCCTGTTCCGGCGAACCCGGCGCCGCCGGAGCCTGACTCAGGCGATAATCTTGTCCAGCTGGGTGTGGATTTCTTCTTCAATGCGCCCCTTGAAGGGCCGCAGCATCATGCCGAGCTCCAGGTGCACGTGCAGTTCACTGGGCGAAATGTCCAGGTGCCCCTTGACGCCGGAACGGCGAAAACGCATCAGGTCGCCGTCCCACTCATAGTCCACATCGAACTTGCGGGACAGGTCCTGTGCCAGGGATTCCGCCGCCTCGCGGGCATGGGCCTGGTCCAGGGAATGAGCACGGCGAACATCGATGGATGACATGGCAGAAATACCTCCGGAAGTTGATTTGGTGCAAGTTTATGGCCCCGGGCGCCTGCAGACCAGTACCGGTTCGCCCATTGGCAGCCAAAAAACTTTAGACTTGCCCGGAGGTTCCCTAGAATAGGGGCCCGTACGACTCCCTTCCCCGCTGTTTGTGACGGCGTGGAAGCAGGCTACCAACGGCCCGATTTCACAGGATGCCCCATGAGCGAACAGCAGTCAGCCCCCACCTCTGCCCCGGAAACCCCCACCCGGGATAACGGCGTGCAGGATGAGAACACCCACTTCGGCTTCCGGCAGGTACCAAAAAGCCAGAAGGCCAGCCAGGTGGCCAACGTGTTTCATTCGGTGGCGGGCAAGTACGACCTGATGAACGACCTGATGTCCATGGGCATCCACCGGCTGTGGAAACGTTTCACCATCGAGCTCAGCGGCGTCCGGCCCGGCCAGCAGGTGCTGGACATCGCCGGCGGCACTGGCGATCTCACCATGAAGTTCTCCGACCTGGTGGGTCCGGCGGGCCGGGTGGTTCTGGCCGATATCAACGCCTCCATGCTCCAGGTGGGCCGCGACCGGCTCACCGATCGGGGCTACGCCGGTAATATCGAGTACGTCCAGGCAGACGCCGAACACCTGCCCTTCCCGGACAGTACCTTCAATGTGGTGAGCATCGCCTTCGGACTGCGCAACGTGACCGACAAGGACCAGGCCCTGCGGGACATGGCCCGGGTGCTCAAACCCGGCGGCAAGGTCATGGTGCTGGAGTTCTCCACACCGACCAACCCGCTGCTCAGCAAGGCCTATGACACCTACTCCTTCAGCGCCCTGCCACTCATGGGCCAGCTGTTTGCCGGCGATGCCGAGAGCTACCGTTACCTGGCCGAATCCATCCGCATGCACCCGGACCAGGAGACCCTCAAGGGCATGATGGAAGATGCCGGGCTGGTCAACTGCCGCTACTACAACATGACCGGCGGTATCGTGGCACTGCATGTGGGAACCAAGCCCTGATGTCACGGATTCCCACCGTTCACGCGGCCATCACCGGCACACTGGAACTGGCCCTGAACCGGGCGCTGGAGCTGGACCCGGCCGGCCGCCGTGACCTGCTGCGGGCGCTGACCGGACCGGTCTGCTTCCAGGTCAGTGAGCCGGTGAACATGGCGATCTGCCTGCGGGGTAGCGGTCGTGGTGTTACGGTTTCCGGCCTGGTGCCCGATGACCCGGTACTGGTCATTCGTGGCCGTCCACTGGCGCTCGCGGCCCTTGCCCTGGGGGACGAAGGGGCGATCCATGATGGCCGCCTGTCGGTGGAGGGCGATACCGGCCTTGCACAGCAGTTCCAACAAGTGCTGGCAAGGCTCGATCCGGACTGGGAGGCCGCCCTGGCCCGTTATACCGGCGATATCCCGGCCCATTTCCTTGGCCAGCGGATTCGCAGCGGGGTGCGCTGGAGCCGGCAGGCCATGGGTTCTATCAGTGCCAGCGTCGAGGAATACATCCACGAGGAAACCGGCGCCCTGCCCGGCCACCGGGAGCTGGAGCCTACCTTCGAGGCCATCGACCAGCTGAGCCTGGCCACCGAGCGCCTGGAAGCCCGCATCCGCCGACTGGAACAGCCCTCCCGAGCCACCCCTGACCCAACCGGAACGGAGACATCGTGATCCGACTGCAACGCCTGTTCCGCATCGCCTGGGTTTTCTGCAAGTACCGGCTGGATACCTTCCTGCCCATCGCCGAGCTGCCCGGCCCCCTCAAGCTGTTCTTCCTGTTCGCGCCCTGGCATTTCTTTCCCAAGGGCCAGCACAGCCGGGGTGACCGTTTGCGCCTGGCCCTGGAAGAACTCGGGCCGGTGTTCGTCAAGTTCGGGCAGATACTGTCGACCCGTCGCGACCTGCTGCCGGACGACATGGCGGAGTCCCTGCGGCGGCTGCAGGACAACGTCCCCCCATTCTCCAGCGATACCGCCCGGGCGATCATCGAGGACTCCCTCGGCCAGTCGGTGGATGCGCTGTTCGCCGAGTTTTCCCGGGACCCCATGGCCTCGGCCTCGGTGGCACAGGTACACGCCGCCACCATGCCGGACGGCCGCCGCGTGGTGGTCAAGGTCATCCGCCCGGACATCGACCGGGTGATCCACCAGGACCTGGCACTGATGTTCATGATGGCCCGGCTGCTGGAAAAATACTGGTCCGAAGGCCGTCGCCTGCACCCGGTGGATGTGGTGGAAGACTACAAGACCACCATCTATGACGAGCTGAACCTGCAGCGGGAGGCCGCCAACGCCAGCCAACTGCGCCGTAACTTCGAGGGCTCACCGCTGATCTACATTCCCACCATCGACTGGGACTACACCACCAAGCGGGTGCTGGTCATGGAACGTATCAGTGGTATCCCCATTGCCGACGTGGAGGCCCTACGCGCCGCCGGCGTGGATATGAAGGTACTGGCGGAAAAGGGTGTAGAAATCTTCTTTACCCAGGTCTTCCGGGACAGCTTCTTCCATGCCGATATGCACCCGGGCAATATATTCGTAGATGCGAGCAACCCTGCCGATCCCCGTTATATCGCCATCGACTTCGGTATTGTCGGCACCCTGGCACCGGATGACCTCAGCTACCTGGCCCGTAACCTGCTCGCCTTCTTCCGCCGGGACTACCGCCAGGTGGCAGAGCTGCACATCCAGTCCGGCTGGGTGCCGCCGGAAACCCGGGTCAACGAGTTCGAAGCGGCCATCCGCACCGTGTGTGAGCCCATTTTCGAGCGGCCACTGAAAGACATTTCCTTCGGCCACTTCCTGCTGCGCTTGTTCCAGACCGCCCGACGCTTCAATATGGAAGTCCAGCCCCAGCTGGTGTTGTTGCAGAAAACCCTGCTCAATGTGGAGGGCCTGGGGCGCCAGCTATACCCGGAACTGGACCTGTGGAGCACGGCGCAGCCCTTCCTGGAAAACTGGATGCGCAAGCGCATCGGACCCACCGGCCTGTTCCAGACCCTGCAGTCACGGCTGCCTTCCTGGCTCGAGCAGTCCCCGGAAATGCCGCAACTGGTGCATGACACGCTGGTACAGTTGCGTAATGCCGGCAGCGGCCAGCCGATCCGGCAGGAAATCCGCGCCGCCGAAAAGGCCCGCGCACGACGCAACGACCGACGCTGGCGACGGCTGGTAGCCGCTGCGTTACTGGTGGCCGGTGCCTGGCTGGGCGCCACGGGGCAACTGGAGCCAATGGCGCAGGACATGCCCTGGTACGGCTGGGCCATGGTGGCCGGTGCAACCTGGCTGGTGGCCAGGGGTGGCCGGCGCTGACCTGTCCCATCACGGTCAAACTTAACTTTACAGACGTCATGAAAATGCAAGATTCAACCAATAGCGTAACGGCATCCGACTGGCTTGATACCATCCGCTGGAACGATGACGGGCTGGCCCCTGCCATCGCACAGGACGCCGACACGGGTGATATCCTGATGATGGCCTGGATGAACCGGGAGTCCCTGGAACTGACCGCCCGGGAACAGCAGGCCATCTACTGGTCCCGCTCCCGGGGCAAGCTCTGGCGCAAGGGTGAGAGCTCGGGGCATGAACAACGGGTGCGGGAGATCCGCCTGGATTGCGACGAAGACGTGATCCTGCTGAAGGTAGAACAACGCGGCGGCATTGCCTGTCATACCGGGCGTCGCAGCTGCTTCTACCGGGTACTGGATGGCGGCCAGTGGGTCGCTACCGACCCGGTTCTGAAAGACCCGGACAGCATTTACGGAACAGGAGGCCACAACAACCATGAGTGATGTACTGGAACAACTGAGCCGGGTACTGGAAGCCCGCAAGGCTGCCGACCCGGACAGCTCCTACGTGGCCAGCCTCCACGCCAAGGGCCTCAACAAGATCCTCGAGAAGGTGGGCGAGGAATGTACCGAGACCCTGATCGCCGCCAAGGACGCCGAGCATTCCGGCAAGACCGACGACCTGGTCTACGAAACCACCGATCTGTGGTTCCATACACTGGTCATGCTGTCACGGTTTGGACTCGGAGCTGATGATATCCTTGGAGAATTGAGCCGACGCTTCGACCTGTCGGGGCTGGAAGAGAAAGCCAGCCGGGATCAGTAATCAAACAAGACACCGGAGTACTCCTTCTGGGGTGTTCGGATACCTGCGCCGTTGGCGTACAATTGAGTTCAGGCAAGTTAACCAAAGGGGTCCTGAGAGATGGGTATTAGTATCTGGCAACTTCTGATTGTTCTGGGCATTGTGATTCTGTTGTTCGGAACCAAGAAGCTGCGCAATATCGGCACTGACCTTGGTGGTGCCATCCGGGGCTTCAAGAAGTCCATGAACGATGACGACGACGGCCAGACAGAAAAGACTGACTCCCTTGAAAAAGGTGAGGAGTCCAAGGCCTACAGCGCCAGCGCCGAGAAATCTGACGAAAAAACCCATAGCTGAGTCGTCGCTGCATGTTCGATATCGGCTTTATTGAGCTGGTGATCTGCGCCATCATCGCCTTGCTGGTCCTGGGGCCGGAGCGTTTGCCCGTGGCTGCCCGCACCGCCGGTCGATGGGTTGGCAGTGCCCGTCGCATGGTCAGCCAGTTCACCACTGAACTGGACCGCCAGCTCAAGGCCGATGAACTGCGCAAGGAGCTCCGAAAGGCGGGTGATATTGGCCTGGAAGACGTGGAAAAAAGCGTGCGGGGTGCCCTGGACGAAGCGAAGGAATACGAGAAGATGATTCTCTCGGACAAGGACACCGGCAAGGCCCGCTCCGCACCGGCAAAACGCAGAATGGCCGACACGGCCGGAGATTCCAGCGAGATCACCGCAAAGGACGATGCTACCGCGGACGACCGTCAGCGCACACGTGACTGGCAGCCCCCTGAGGCAGGTCATGACCCCCACGCCGTGATCCGGAAAGACCAGCAGCCCCCGGCATCACCCTCCCACGGCTCTGACGACGGAAACGGGGAAACACCGAACGACAAACCGGAACGCCATTCATGAGTTCAGCCTCCCCGGGCCAGTTACCACCTGAAGAACAGCAGGAAATGCCCCTGATCGAGCACCTGCTGGAACTGCGTAACCGTCTGTTGAAGATGGTCCTCGCCGTGCTGCTGTGCTTTGCGGTGCTGTTTCCGTTCCGCAACGAGCTCTACCTGATTATGGCCGGCCCGTTGATGGAACTGCTGCCGGTGGGCCAGAGCATGATTGCCACCGACATTACCGCCACGTTCTTTGCGCCCATGAAGCTGGCGCTGGTGCTGGCCGTGTTTGTGGCCATCCCGGTCATTCTTTACCAGCTCTGGGCCTTTATTGCCCCCGGCTTGTACGCCCACGAGAAAAAGCTGGCGTTTCCCATCCTGTTCTCGTCGATACTGCTGTTCTATCTGGGCGCCGTGTTCGCCTACTACGTGGTGTTTCCGCTGGTGTTCAACTTCTTTACTGCCATCGGCCCGGAAGGCATTGTTGAGCTGCCGGATATCACCAGCTACCTGAATTTCGTGCTGAAGATGTTCTTTGCCTTTGGCGTCGCCTTCGAAATACCCATCGCGACCATCCTGATGATCCTGTCCGGTGCCACAACGCCCAGGGACCTCGCCGCCAAGCGTCCCTACGTGGTGGTCGGCTGTTTTATTATCGGCATGCTGCTGACACCACCGGACCTGATTTCCCAGACGCTGCTGGCGGTACCCATGTGGCTGCTGTTCGAGATTGGTATTCTGTTCGGCTACCTGGCCGTTCGTCACCGGCCGGATGACGGCTACCCTGACGACGTATGAACCTGGCCCTGCTGTCCGCCGGTGACCTGACCGGCGAGCATTCGGCGCGGCTGACCGGGCGGCGCCGTGACCACTTGGTAACTGTCCTCAAGGCCAGCGAAGGCGACACCCTGCCTGTCGGGCTGGAAGACGGGCCCATGGGAACCGGCACCATTACGCGGCTCACCGATGAGGCCGCTGAACTCGCCCTGAACCTCGACCAGTCTGCACCGACACCCCTGCCCCTGACCCTGGTACTGGCCATGCCCCGCCCCAAGATGTTCCGGCGGGTACTCCAGACCGTAGCGTCCCTCGGTATCAAGGATATCTGGCTGATCAACAGCTACAAGGTGGAAAAAAGCTTCTGGCAAACCCCCTGGCTGCAACCGGATCACCTGCGGGAGAATCTCACCCTGGGCCTTGAGCAGGCGATGGATACCGCGATGCCCCGGGTGCATATCCGCCAGCGCTTCAAGCCCTTTGTGGAGGACGAGTTACCTGCATTGCTCACCGGCCGCCCGGGGCTGGTCGCCCATCCGGGCACCCGCACACCCTGCCCGGTTAACCTGGACCGACCCGCTACTCTGTGTATCGGCCCGGAAGGCGGCTTCATTCCCTATGAAGTGGACAAGCTGATAGAGGCAGGCTGCGAGGGCATACACCTTGGCCCGCGGATCCTGCGGGTGGAAACTGCCGTGCCTGTACTGGTCAGCCGTTTGTACGACCCCTGCCAGTAATCCGGTCCCTGATAGCGCCCCCCCAAGCCTTCTACCTGTTGCCCTTCCGGTCATGGCAAACCGTCCGTTTCTCCTTCGACTCAAAGCCAATTGTATTGAATCTTTATGAGAATCATTTACACTTGCGCTTTATTTGCATAAGGAGAAACACGTAATGCCGGTACCAATGTTTGCACAACGAACCCTGCTGTCGCTGGCGGTCGCCGCCCCCCTGACACTGCATGCAGCTCCCCAGTCGCTGGACGAACTGGTCGTCGTCGGTAGCCGCTCGCCAGCGCAGATCAGCCAGGTACCCGGGACGGTCTGGGTACTGGAGGGTGAGGACCTGGAAGAACAACTCCGCTCAGGGCAGGACCTGAAAACCGTTGTCGGCAAGTTGGTACCCGGCATGGACCTGGCACCTGAAACCCGCACCAACTACGGCCAGAATATGCGGGGGCGCAGCGTACTGGTCATGATCGACGGCGTTTCCCTGAACGGCTCCCGGGGGCTGAGTCGTCAGTTTGACTCCATCGATCCGTTCAACGTGGAGCGGATTGAAGTGCTCTCCGGTGCCACGGCAATCTACGGTGGCGGCAGCACAGGCGGCATCGTCAACATCATCACCAAAAAGGGTGAGCAAGGCGATGCCCGTTTCAGCACCGAACTGGGCGCTGCCAGCGGCTTCAACAACACCGAGGATCGCAAGTTCCGGGTGGGTCAGTCCATCGCCGGGGGCAACGACACCATCAAGGGTCGGCTTGCCATCGCCGCCCAGGACAATGGTGCCATGTACGATGGAGACGGCGAACGCATCATGCCGGACATTTCCCAGACCGACCTGCAATACAACCGCAGCGTCGACGTGCTGGGCAGCACCCGGATCCGCCTCGATGACAACCAGAGCCTGGACCTGACGGCACAGCTTTACCGTTCCCGCTATGAGGGCGATGACGGTGTCTGGCTGGGGCCTTACCTGACCGAGATTAACAGCCCGGAGATCCGTGACGGCTTTTCCAGCGACCGGGACCCTGAGACAGATCGGTATATGTTCAACCTGTCGTACCAGCACCGGGACTTCCTGGGGCAGACCGCCTACCTGCAAGCTTCCATGCGTAACGAAGAGTCGGCATTCCATCCCTACCCCTACCAGCGGGCTACCCTGCCCCAGAGTTACTTCGGTGCGTCCAGCCAGGAGACTCGCCAGTATCTGATCAAGGGCTTGCTGGCCAAGGATTTCGGAAGCGCCAGGCTCAACTACGGCATCGACCTGGACCGGGAAGACTTCTCGGCATCACAGATGATTTTCGACAACAGCACCTCACTCCCCAGCGGGGGCCTGGTATTCGATGAAGAGTTCACCGTTGATCGCTATCCGGACTACCGGGTTGAGGGCATCGCCGCCTTCCTGCAGGGAGAGTGGGATGTCACCGACAAGCTCCAGCTCAATGCCGGCATTCGCCAGCGCTACGCCCGCCTTGAAATGGAAGACTTCGTAGGCACACAGCAGGCGGTGGAGGCCGAGCGTGGCCTGGTCACCGGCGCTGACGCCATCCCCGGTGGCGACAGCAACTATGATGTCACCCTCCTGAACGCCGGCGCCATCTATAACCTCAGCGATGACCACCAGGTCTGGGCCAATGTCAGCCAGGGCTTTGAAATCCCGGATCCGGGCAAGGTCGCTGGACGGGGCACCTATGAAGAACAGGGCGGTCGCTACGTACTGACCGACTCCCTCAATATCGACGACAACCCGATCCCGGGGCTGGAGACCAACCAGGTCGAACTCGGCTGGCGAACCTACCAGGCTCGCTGGGATGCCCAGGTTGCCGCCTACTACACCTGGTCTGACAAGGAAGCGGTGACCAACCGCACCACCCTGACGGTGGACGTGGAAGACAATAAGTCCCGGGATTATGGCGTGGAAGGTGCCGTGACCTGGCGAGCCACGGACAACTGGGCATTCGGAGGCACCGGTCACTATGTCCGTTCGGAAGTTGAGGACGAAGACGGTGACTGGGAGAAGAACGTGGTCACGGCGGCAAGCCTGCCCAACGCCACCGCCTTCGTTCGCTGGCGGGACGACCTCAACTCGGTGCGCCTGCAGGGCTCAAAAGCCTTCGATATTGATGACGACGCCGGTGACGAGATTGACGGTTACACCACCTTCGACCTGCTCGCGGCACGGCAACTGCCCCTTGGTCGCCTGAACTTCGCCGTCACCAACCTGCTGGATGAGCAGTACGACACCGTCTGGGGTCAGCGGGCGCAACTGTTCTACGGTTTCGAGGACCTGTTCGATTTCAAGGGCCAGGGCCGCACCTACTCCCTGACCTACTCCGTGGACTATTAATGGCATGCTGAAAGGCAAACACCCGGGGCCCGCCTTGTGGGCCCTGTTTCTGATGCTGTTCAGCCTCTCCGCCAGCGCCGGTGTCGTGGTCAAACACGACGCCGGCGAACTGCGTCTGGAGCAGACTCCGCAGCGGGTTGTGGCTCTGAACTGGTGGCTGGTGGAACATCTGCTGGCGCTTGGGGTGGAGCCTGTCGGCGTCGCCGAAGCCGAGGGTTACCAGAAGTGGGTGGCCGAGCCATCCCTGCCGGAGGGTGTAAAGTCCATCGGCCGACGGCAGTCCCCGAACCTGGAAGCGATCCGCGCCCTGGAGCCGGATCTGATCCTGGTGTCCGGTCACCTGATGGCGGCAGTGCCGGCTCTGGAAGCCATCGCCCCCACCCTGGTACAGACCACCTACGCGGCCGGTAGCAATCCGTGGGACCGGGCCCGGGAGCACCTGGTCACCCTTGGCAAGGTACTGGACCGGGAGGCAAAGGCCCGCCAGGTCATCACCGAGGCCGAACAGAATATAGCCCAAACCCGCCAGCGACTGGCCCACGCCGGACTGGTGGGTCAACCAGCCTTCCTGGTGCGTTTCCTGGACGACCGCCGGCTCCGTATCCACGGCGACACTTCCATGCTCAACCAGGCCCTGGAGCTGGCCGGACTGCGTAACGTCTGGAACCGCCCCACCAACCTTTGGGGCTTCACCCCCGGAACCCTGGCTGACCTGGGCGGCCACCCGGACGCCTGGCTGATCTATATCGAACCCTGGCCGGAAGCCGACCAGCAACGGGTACAGTCCAGCGATCTCTGGCCCTGGCTGCCCATGGCCCGTCACGAACGGGTCACCGGTGTCGGTCCGGTATGGACCTTTGGCGGCGTCGCCAGTGTGCCCCGCATGGCCAGGATGCTGGCCGACCAACTGATCCAGGCGAACGGGACGCAACACCCATGAGTACGACATTCGCAAAGAATCGCCCCTGGGCCAAGTTTGGTCTGACCGCCCTTTTACTGCTGGTCGCCGGGCTACTACTCTCCCCGGCTACCAGCCACGACAACCTTGACCGCTTGCCGGGGGCCTTGCTGTTGTCCGCCTCGGCCTCCTTCGACCAGGCCGTGCTTCACTTCACACTGCTACCAAGGCTTACCATGGCGCTGCTTGTCGGCGCCGCCCTGGGCTTTGCCGGCACCCTGGTGCAGCAGGTGCTCCGCAACCCACTGGCAGCCCCGACAACCCTCGGGGTGGCAGCCGGTGCCCAACTGGTGCTTGGCCTGGTCATGTTACTGGCACCGGGCCTGCTGTTATGGCGGGAAGCCTGGGCCATGGCGGGCGGCCTGGGGGCGCTGGGACTGGTACTGATGATGGGCGCAAGGCGCGGGTTTGACCCATTGACGCTGACACTGTGCGGCCTCATCGTCAGCCTGTACCTGGGCGCGATCAACACGGTCATCCTGCTGTTCAATCAGGAGCAGCTGGCGGGGCTGTTTATCTGGGGCGCCGGTGAACTCAGCCAGAACGATTGGGCCAGCACCCTCTCCCTGATTCCCCGCCTGCTGCTGGCCAGTGGTATTGTGCTGGTGCTCTGGCGCCCGTTACAGGCGCTGGACCTGGGTACGGAGGGTGTTCGCTCCCTTGGGTTGTCCCCCGGCACCATCCGCACCCTGGCCCTCGCGTTGGCGGTATACCTGACTGCACTGACGGTCAGTCACGTGGGGGTGGTGGGTTTTATTGGCCTGGCGGCACCGGCCATCGTCCGCATGCTGGGCGCCCGCACCCTCCGGCAGCGCCTGCTGGCCAGTGCCCTGACCGGCGCGCTGTTGTGTCTGGTGGCCGATGGACTGGCCCAACAATTGACACTCGCGTTTGGCCATCTGTTGTTCCCCACTGGCGCAGCAACGGCATTGATCGGCGGGCCGATACTGCTGTGGGTACTGACCCGTAACCGCTTGATGTCACCACCTTCCCGCCAGGATGTCGTCATGGCGTCCTCCCGCCGCAAGTTCTCACGGGCGGGCGTAGTCGGCCTGACCATTCTCACCCTCCTCAGCCTGGTCGTTACGCTGACGCTAGGTCCGACCTGGCAGGGCTGGCAATGGACCCTGCCCGGCGGAGAAACCGCCATCCTGGCCATGCGGGTACCACGGATGACGACGGCACTTCTGGCAGGAGCATTACTCGCCGGTGCCGGCGTGATCGTGCAGCGCCTGACCCGTAACCCCATGGCCAGTCCCGAATTGCTGGGCATCAGCACCGGCGCGGCCATGGGCATGGTGTTGCTGGTGCTCACCGTGGGCAATGGCAACCGCGCCCTGCAGATACTGGCCGGCGGGCTGGGAGGAACACTGGTGCTGCTGGCCCTGCTGGCCCTCAGCCGGCGCAGTGAATTTTCACCCCAGCGCCTGCTGCTGGGCGGTATTGCGGTCTCGGCGCTGCTGGACGCGGGTATTCGCATGGTGCTGGCGATGGGCGATGCCCAGGCGGTAACCCTGCTCAACTGGTTGTCTGGCTCCACCTGGCTGTCCGGCCAGACAGATGCCCTGGCGTTGATCATCCTGACACCGGTGCTGGCCCTGCTTGCATTGCTGGCGAGCCGGTGGCTGGACCTGATGCCCCTTGGTGACAGTGCGGCCAGGTCACTGGGCCTCCCGCTTGCCCCGGTACGGCTGCTGCTCCTGCTCCTGGCTGCGGTCATGACCGCAGCGGCCACCCTGGTGGTGGGACCGTTATCCTTCGTCGGCCTGATGGCACCTCACCTGGCCCGCCTACTGGGCTACCAGAAAGCGCTGCCGCAACTGCTGGCAGCCTTTATCATTGGCAGCCTGCTGATGCTCTGGGCCGACTGGCTGGCCCGCTCGCTGGTCTATCCCTACGAACTTCCTGCCGGACTGGTGGCCACACTGATTGGCGGTGGCTACTTCCTGTTCCGGATGTACCGGACGCCGGGCTGAGTGGACATCACTATGTTTTATAAATCGAAAAGAATTCGCTACCCTTCCCGACCCTCAGGCCAGACGGCACAAAGGAAGCCCACCATGACTTCAAGCGACCGGCACACCAGCAGCTTCGCCGCCCTCGGCCGGCTGCTTCGATACGCCCGCGGTTATCGCCGACAGATCATTGCGGCCACCACCTGCTCCATCATCAACAAGCTCTTCGACATTGCCCCCGAGATCCTTATCGGTGTTGCCATTGATGTGGTGGTGAACCAGGAAGAGAGCTTCGTTGCCGGACTGGGCTTTGAGACAGCGCAGGAACAGATCACAATCCTGGCGGTGCTGACGTTCTTTATCTGGGCCGGGGAATCGCTGTTCGAGTACCTGTTCCAGATTCTCTGGCGCAACCTGGCCCAGCGCCTGCAGTCGGACCTTCGCCAGGACGCCTACGAACACGCCCAGCGCCTGGATATGAGCTTCTTCGAAGCCAACAGCTCCGGTCAGCTGGTGGCCACCATGAACGATGACGTGAACCAGCTGGAGCGTTTTCTGGACGGCGGCGCCAACGCCATGATCCAGGTGGGTGTGACAGTGGTGGCAGTGGGCGCCGTGTTCTTCGTGCTGTCACCGCTCATTGCGTTACTGGCTTTTACGCCGATTCCCCTGATTATCTGGGGTGCCTTCTACTTCCAGCGCAAAGCCGGCCCACTCTACGCCGATGTGCGGAAGAAGGTGGGTGACCTGTCCAGCCGCCTGGCCAATAACCTGGGCGGCATCGCCACCATCAAGAGCTTCACCGCCGAGCAACGGGAAGCCCGGCGCCTGAAAGAGGCCAGCGAAGCCTACGTGGATGCCAACCGGCGCGCCATCCGCATCAGTTCGGCGTTTATTCCGGTCATTCGCATGGCGATCCTGGCCGGCTTCCTGGCCACTTTCACGGTCGGCGGCATGATGGCCCTGGAAGGCAACCTGAACGTCGGCGCCTATGGCGTGCTGGTATTCCTCACCCAGCGCCTGCTCTGGCCGCTGACCGGTCTGGCAGCGGTCATCGACCTGTTCGAGCGGGCCATGGCCAGCACCCGTCGGATTCTGGATTTGCTGGCAGAGCCGGTGACTATTCCTGACGTCGCGGGAACTCCCCTGAAACAGCCTGTGCGTGGCGAGGTCGCGTTCAATCGGGTGAGTTTCCATTACACCGGCAGTGGCGCTGGTGTTGAACACATTACCCTGCAGGTTCCCGCCGGCAACACACTGGCCCTGGTGGGCGCGACCGGGTCCGGCAAGTCCACATTGATCAAACTGCTGCTGCGCTTCTACGACCCGTCCCATGGCGACATCCGCATCGACGGCCAGCCGGTCCATGAAGTGAGCCTGAAATCGCTGCGGGATGCCATTGGCCTGGTCAGCCAGGATGTCTACCTGTTTGAGGGCAGCATCCGCGACAACCTGGCCTACGGCAAACCCGACGCCACCGAAGAGGAAATCATCGAGGCGGCACGGACAGCGGAAGCCTGGTCATTCATTTCGGCGCTGCCGGAAGGGCTGGACACACCGGTGGGTGAACGGGGCATTCGCCTCTCCGGTGGCCAGCGCCAGCGGTTATCCCTGGCCCGGGCGCTGCTGAAGAATCCGCCTGTCCTGGTGCTGGACGAGGCAACCAGTGCCGTGGATAACGAAACCGAGGCTGCCATCCAGCGCTCCCTCAGGCGTATTGGGCACAACCGTACGGTGATCATGATTGCCCACCGGCTTTCAACGATCGTAGATGCCGATACCATCGCCGTGGTCGAAAACGGACGGATTGTCGAGGAAGGCGACCACAACAGCCTCATCCATAAGAACGGCCCCTATGCCGCCCAATGGCGGGTGCAAACCGGCCAGGCCGGAGGCGCTGCCTCGCCTCCCGATATGAATTGATAGTTATTCGCATTTAGATTATGCTGCCTTCCACACGAACAGGGGAATCTGAATGCCTGCGTTTTTTGATGTCCGCAACCTTGCCGTCCGTATCGGTGATACCGCCATTCTCCACGGCATCGACCTGGCCTTTAACGAAGGCCAGGTAACCGCCCTGCTTGGACACAACGGCTCGGGCAAATCCACCTTACTCAAAGCGCTTGCCAGGCAAATCCCCGCCAGCGCCGGTGAGGTCCTGCTGGAAGGCCAGTCTGCCAAAGGCCTGGGCGCCCGCGCCTTTGCCCGGGTGGTGGGCTATCTGCCCCAGCACCCTCCTGGCACCGATGGCCTGACCGTTCGGGAACTCGTAGCCCTGGGCCGCTACCCCTGGCGCGGTCCTCTGGGCCGTTACAGCGAAGAGGACCATGCGCTGGTTGACCAGGCCATTACTGACACCGACCTCAAACCCTTCGCACACCGTTCTGTGGACACCCTGTCCGGCGGGGAACGCCAGCGCGCCTGGATCGCCATGCTGCTGGCCCAGCAGACCCGCTGCCTGCTGCTGGATGAACCCATCTCTGCCCTGGATGTAAAACACCAGGTGGAAACCCTGCGCCTGGTCCAGCGCCTGGCGAATCAGCGTGAACTGACGGTGATCGTGGTACTGCATGATGTCGATCTCGCTTCCCGCTTCTGTGACCGCCTGGTGGCCCTGAAGGCCGGTCAGGTAGTGGCCGATGGCGCACCGGCCCAGATCATGGACAGCCAGGTTCTGGAATCCATCTACAGCGTACCCATGGGCGTCATGGAGCGTGCGCCCGGGCAATGGATTTCCTATGTCCACTAGCTCCTGTGCCCTGGTGGTCGGGCTGTACGTTGCAGGAAGAGAGGCCCGTAATGGCCAGGGCTGAGGCAGGTACAGACCGGCTGGCGGATTACCACAACCTGCTCGCCCGTCATCACCTTGACCGTAACGCATTGCTGAAGCGCACTTTGTCGGCGGCCAACCGCCAGCAACCGGCACTGTTTTCCCTCGCCCAGCTACTGGCCAATCCATCGCTGCTGGCAAAGCAGGTACTGGAAGATTATCCGGAAACTGAGCACCCCCGACTGCACAGGGCAAGGGTCTCTGTACTGCACCAGAGCCTTGCCCTGCAGATTATCGGGCCGCTGGTCATCCAGCTGTTCCGCGATGGCTCCAGTATTGAGCTGAATCCGGAACGGATCCTCCTGTGCCGGGAAGATTCATCGGTTGAAGGGCATTCCCGCTGGCACCATGCTGCCGGTAGCCAGGAACGTCTGGAGCCCGACGAATTCATCAGGGTGCTGAGCAATCAAATGCAGCACTGGTACCCCGTTTTCCGACAGCATTTTGGTGTCAGTCCGGGGTCCTACTGGAGCAGTGTGGGTCTGGCCCTGGGTGCGCCCTATTCGCTGGTATGGAACCAGGTCGATGCAGATGAGCTGTGCCGGCAGGCCAGCGGCTGGCTGACCCGGTTCGAATGTGAGGCGAACCGGTATATCGACTGGATTCCGACTCACTTCAGCCAGCAGCGCTGCGCCATTCCGCAGCGCAGGGGTTGCTGCCTGAAATACCTTCTGCCGGAAGGTGGTTATTGCGGCACCTGCGGCGTTCATCGCAAAGAGCGGATGCGGTAGGTTACAAACAAGGGAAAAACACGAGTCAACTCGCCTGCCCCATCACCCCAAGACTAATTAGATGAACGCAGTCGTCCAATAATCGTGAAAACGGCGACCAGCACCGCACCCGCCAGCACACCGACGATGCCATCGGCCAGTATGGGCCCGATGGTGGCCATGACAGGCCCGAGCCCGTCAGTGAATCCGCGGATCCAGGCGTAAAGCGGATGTATACCGTGCACCAGGATACCACCGCCTACCAGGAACATGGCGGCGGTGCCTACCACTGAGAGGCCTTTCATCAACCATGGTGCGGCGGTCAGGATGCCCGACCCGATGGTCTGTGCGGCGGAGGAGGCTTTTTCAGACAGGTGCACCCCAAGGTCATCGAGCTTGACGATGCCTGCCACCAGTCCATATACCCCAACCGTAACCGCCACCGCGATGACCACCAGTACCGCCAGCTGCATGGTTATCGGCTGATCACTCACGGTACCCAGGGTGATGGCAATGATTTCGGCGGACAGGATAAAGTCCGTGCGAATCGCACCCTTGATCTTGTCCTTCTCCAGGGCTTTCAGGTCCTTACCCGGGTCGGCGACCGCTTCACGTAGCGCCTCCCGGTGCTCGGCCTCTTGCTTGCTGTGCAACCACTTGTGGACCAGCTTTTCGAAGCCTTCATAACAGAGGAAGGCCCCACCGAGCATCAGTAACGGCGTAATCAACCAGGGCAGGAAGAAACTGATAGCCAGCGCCAGGGGGACCAGGATGACCTTGTTGATGGCCGAACCCTTCGCCACGGCCCAGACCACCGGCAGTTCCCGGGCCGGCCTGACACCGGTCACCTGCTGGGCATTCAGCGCCAGGTCATCGCCCAGTACACCGGCGGTCTTCTTGGCAGCGACCTTGGTCATTACGCTGACGTCGTCGAGGACGGCAGCGACGTCATCAAGCAGGGTAAGCAGGCTGGCACCGGCCATGGCAGTGATCTCCTTTCAAAGCACCACATCCGGTGACGGACAGGGCGTGCATGTCAGTGAGTCGACCGGGACAAATCAATCCCGTGCGATCCGTTTGATCATCATAATCCCATTGCGCGGGCTGCAACCTGGTTTTTCAATGGCGCTGCCCTGTCCAGCCAGCGCATGCCAGTGCTGCGCAACCAGCGCAGGGGCAGTTCATTGCGGGCAAAGAGCTGTTTGAAACCCTCCATCGCCGCCATCATCGCCAGGTTCTCGCCCTTGCGGCGACGCTGATAGCGCTGCAGCAGCATCAGGTCGCCCGGCGATTCCTGCCGTTCCATGGCCCGTTGCAGCTCGGCCAGCAAGGCGATCACGTCACCATAGCCGAGGTTCGCCCCCTGCCCCGCCAGCGGATGGATGGTATGGGCAGCGTCACCGATCAGGGCAAGCCCGGGCCGGACATATTGTTTGCTGTGGCGCTGGCGCAGGGGAAAGGCATGGCGCTTTGAGACGGCTTCCACCGCACCCAGCCGCCCCTCGAGGGCCCGACCCAATGCTGTGCAGAAGGGTCCGTCCTCCAGGGACAGCAGTTCCCGGGCGCGGCCTGTATCCTGGGACCAGACGATGGAGCAGAAGTGTCCGCTATCGTTAGCGTCATCACTTCGCAGGGGCAGGAACGCCAGTGGACCCGTAGCGGTGAAGCGCTGCCAGGCGGTATTCTCATGGGACCGTTCGGTCCGCACCGTGCAGACGATGGCTTCCTGGTCGTAGTCCCACTCCCGGGTGGGCAGCCCGGCCCATTGGCGGATTCTGGAATGGGCACCGTCAGCCCCCACGACCAGGGCTGCGGTCAATTGCTCACCGCCGGACAGCTTCAGCTGCCATCCCTGCTCACAGCTTGCCATGCCGGTCACCGACTGGCCGTCGAAACAGTTTAGCTCAGATGCTTCCACCTGCAGGAACAGCCCCCTGACCAGGTTACGATTCTCGATAATGGTACCCAGTGAGGGAGCGCCCAGTTCATCTGCCTCGAAGCGGATACGCCCAATGGCCTCGCCATCCCACACATCCATGGCGGTGTAGGGACAATGGCGGGTTTCGGAGGCCCTTTGCCAGGCGCCCAGCTGCTCCAGCAGGCGCTGACTGGCCTGGGAGATAGCGCTGACCCTCGGCTCAAAGTCATCCACGCCTGCTGCTTCGGCCGGTGTTGCGGTCAGGGATGACAGTGGCGCAGTTTCCACCAGTGCCACCCGCCAGCCCTGGGCCGCTGCACCCAGGGCCAGGGCGCTACCGGTCATGCCGCCGCCGACCACGACGATGTCGAAATGGCTCATTGCCAGTGCTCCTCCCTGCGATCAGCCGCTTTGCCACTCACCCCCAGGCCCATGGCCTGGCGGGCAAACCAGCGCTTGGCGCCAGGCACGATATCCAGCCCGGCCAGGCCGGCACTGCGGGCAATGCCAGGGGCCGGATACTCGCCACCGAACAGGCGCACCAGGGTGTCCGAGAAGCCAACCGTCTGACGCTGGTCAGCCGTATGGGCCTGCTGGTAACGGGCCAGGACCTGAAGGTCGCCGGGGGAGCGGCCAGTCTGCCGGGCAAACCGGAAAGCCTCCACCAGGGCCATCAACCCCCGCAATGCCAGGTTGAAACCCTGGCCGGCCACCGGGTGCAGGGAATGGGCGGCGTTACCCACAAGCGCCACACCGGGGCGAATGGTCTCGCGGGCCAGGGTCAGCGACAGGGGATAATGGTGAGGCTCGCCAAAGCGGGTGAAACGCCCCAGCCGCCAGCCGAAGGCCGCCTGCAGGCGCTGGCAACGTGTGGCATCGTCCAGCGCAAGAATGTCTTCCAGCTCCACCGGTGACAGCGTCCACACCAGCGCCGAACGGTGACCGGGCTCAGGGCCGCCCACCTGGGGCAGGAGTGCCATGGGCCCCCGGTCGGTAAAGCGCTCCCAGGCGGTGCCCTGGTGAGGGAGTTCGGTGCTGACGTTGGCGATCAGGGCAACCTGGTCGTAGTCTTCCCGGGTTGTCTCAATACCCAGGGCTTCACGCAGGCCGGAGCGGCCGCCATCAGCGACCACCAGGCAGCGGGCGTTGAGGGTTTCCTCCTGCCCGTCGTCGCCTTGGTTTCCCTGCCTTACGCTGACCTGGACACCGCCCTCCCGGGTAGTCACCGAGGTAGCCCGGGCCGGCGCCAGCCATCGGATCGCCGGCTCCGCGCGCAGGGCATCCATCAGGCAGAGGCCAAGCCAGCGGTTGTCCGCTACATAGCCCAACGCAGGCTGGTGATGTTCCTCGGCCGCCAGTCGGGTAACCCCCAGGCGCCCACGCTCGGACACGTGGATATGACGAATGGCTGCGGCCTGTTTCTCGATGGCCGACCACAGGCCGAGATGTTCGAAGATCTGACGGGAGCCCCAGGAAAGTGCCGTGGAGCGGGCGTCGTAACTGGGCTGGTAATCCGTCGGGGCAGGTTGCTCTGACAGTGGAAATGCTTCCACCACCGTCACCCGGTACTCCGGAATCAGGCGGGCAACTGCCAGCGCCAGGGTGGCACCGGCCAGCCCGCCACCGGCAATCAGTATGTCAGTATCAAAGGTCTGCATGGGGTTCCGGTCCGGCTCCAGTCACTGTGCTATTAAACCGACGCCATCAGGCCTCTGCCATCAGGGCTTCCACTTCGGCGATATTCTTGGGTACCGCATCCGTGAGCACACGACAGCCCTCCCTGGTGACAGCCACGTCGTCTTCGATACGGATACCGATACCACGCCATTGGGGGTCTACCTCCATATTGTCCGGGGCGACATACAGCCCTGGCTCCACGGTAAGTACCATGCCCGGCTCCAGTACCCGCCAGGCGTCGCCGACTTTGTAATCGCCCACATCATGCACGTCCATACCCAGCCAGTGGCCGGTACGGTGCATGAAAAAGGGACGGTAGGCTTCCTTATCCAGGGCTTCGGCCAGCGGCCCCTGAATCAGGCCGAGGTCGATCAGGCCCTGGGTCAGGACCTCCAGTGCCGCCTCGTGGGGCATGTTCCAGTGGTTGCCCGGGCGAACCGCATCAATGGCGGCATACTGGGCTTCCAGCACCACTTCGTACAGAGCACGCTGGGGCTCGCTGAAGGTGCCACTCACCGGGAAGGTGCGGGTGATATCCGAGGCATAGCAGTCCAGCTCACAACCGGCATCGATCAGTACCAGGTCCCCCTCATTCAGGGGAGCGCTGTTCTCGATGTAGTGAAGCACACACCCGTTGGCACCGCTGCCGACAATGGACGGATAGGCGGTGTTGCGGGCGCCGTGTTCCATAAAGGTATGGATCAGTTCCGCTTCCAGCTGGTATTCATAACCGCCCTTGCGGGCGCGTTTCATGGCCCTGCAGTGGGCCTCGGCACTGATCTGGCCGGCCCTGGCCATGACCTTGATCTCATTGGCGCTCTTGTAGAGGCGCAGATCGTGGAGCAGGTGTTCCAGGGCCACGAATTCCCCAGGGGGCTGGGCCCCTGCCCGCACCTTGCTGCGGATCAGCTTGACCCAGTCCATGACCCGGGCATCAAATGCCTGGTCCCGCCCCAGGGGGTAATAGACCCGGCTGCGACCCTCGATCATGCCCGGCAGGATGTCATCGATATCGGCGATCGGGAAGGCGTCGTCCAGGCCGTAGTGTTCGATAGCGCCGTCGGGACCGGTAATGGAGCCATCCCATTGCTCCTTCTCCGGATTGCGCTCCCGACAGAAGAGAACCGACTCGCCGTGCTCACGCCCGGGAATCAGCACCACTACAGCCTCGGGCTCACCAAAGCCGGTCAGGTACTGGAAATCGCTGTCCTGGCGGAACGGGAAGAGCACGTCCCGGTTGCGGGTACACTCCGGGGCAGCTGGCAGGATGGCAATGCTGTCCTTCGCCATCAGCTCCATCAGCCGGCGCCGGCGCTCGGCGTGTTCACTCATCGGAATCCACGGACTCATAGGGTCTCCTGGTACGGGCTGTCAGTGCAGGGTCTGGCCTGCGGAAGGCGGTGTCTGCTCCGGGGGATTGAACTCGGTAAATACGGAAATCACTCCCAGGCGGACGTACTCGGTGATGTCGTTGAGCTGGACTTCGGAGGCCTCGTCACCATCGTCGGCATCTTCTACCTGACTGATAGCCACCAGGTCCTCGATCAGCTCACGGATTTCCTCGGGGGCTTCGCCAAGGCGCTGACCGGCGGCGAGGGCCATCCCTTCGAGAAAGCCCCGCACCCACGCGGAAAGGGCCTGAAGGCGCTGGTCAAACGCATAGTCATCTTCCGGCAGCAGCGGCTGGAACGCCATGTCCGTAGCACGCAAATGATCCAGGGTCTGGCGATAGGCCTCGTCCATAAAGGCCGGCAACTCCGGCGGCAGGTCATCATCGCTGGTCAGTGCATCCGGGGCGATACCCACGTGCTCACAAACCACTTCCAGCCATTGCTGCTCACTGAGCCGGGCACCAGCCGCCAGCCGGCCGCAGAGGCCGCCGTGAAGTTCAGAGGGGTGGCTGAACGCCCGGCAACGGGTGAACAGATTCGCCCAGCCTTCGAAATCGTCGGTACGGGAGCCCGGGGCTGTGTTATCAGTCATTAAAGCGCTTTACCTGTTCGCTGAGTGGGTTTCCAATCCTACCATTTCCGCCGGGACTGCGGCACATCCGGGCAAAATTCCTTGACCCGAATCCATACATCAGTAAATTACGTTATAACATTTCAATTCGGAACCGGTTCCATGGCCATGCCTACCGTCAGAAAGCTCGTCCTTACCTTCACGCTGTCCTCCCTGCTGCTACCGGTTACCGGCTATGGGCAGGATGGCCAGAGAGCCCATGTCCACGGGGCAGCCGAGCTGCAGGTGGCTATCGAAGGCAAGACCGCCGAGCTGATCCTGCGCTCACCGGCGGCCAACCTGCTTGGCTTCGATCACGTACCCCGGGACTCCGGGCAGGAGGCGATTCGACACGAGGTCGTTCAATGGCTGGAAACCAGTGCAGTGATCCAGACGCCAGCCAATGACTGCACGGTCAGTGCCGGCACCATCCACCAGATGGGGGGAGTGGACCATGACCATGGGCACGACCACGATCACGGCCACAGTGACAGCAATGCCCCGAAAGAAAACGGTCACAGCGACTTCGAGGTCACCCAGAGGCTCGACTGCGACAGTGAATTGTCGGGAACCTTGTCAGTACCGCTGATGGAACGCTTTCCCGGCATCGACAGTCTGTCAGTGGACTGGATTACATCCACCGGTCAGGGGCACAGCGAGCTGGAAGCGGGTGAAACCGGTCTTACCCTGTCACGATAAAGCCCCCATCCGGCGCAGGAGCCGGCCGGGACACAGGACCGGCCTATAACATACTGTCAGCGTCGTCCATTTCGTACAGCTCTACCTCTTCGCTGACCAGCGTGTAGGATGCGGCGGCAATATCGTTTTCCACGGACTCGGTCTTGAGGGTGCCCTGAACCCAGACTGGCTCATAGAGCGCACCAAGGGTAAAACCGGGCTTGTAGGTGACATGGATAATCTGGTTCGGCGGTGGAGGTGGCACGTGGATACAGGCACCGTAGTAGGGCACCAGGAAGAACTCCACGATACGCTGGTCGCTCCCCACGGTTTTGAGAGGTACTACGAAACCCGGGATGCGGGCTTCAACGCCGTCCATTTCAGGCACCACCCGACCGGTCATGATCTCGTCCGGGAGCTCCACCGGGCCATCACCCTCGTGCTCGATTTCCGGCAGGCTTTCCAGCAGCCGGAGGTCCTCCTCAGGCATCAGCTCGAGCCAGTCCAGCTCTCGCCATTCGGCATGTGCTGCGCCCGTGCCAGCCAGCAGCGCCAGGGCGACAACCCAGGGCAGCCAGGCGTTTTTGAACGACCCCTGCATGAAAAATCTCCTGCTATTAACGGAAAACAGCCGGGCGATCTCAACCGCCGGCCAGCCGGGGTATCATGCCACGGCGACACCATGCTTCCCATGACCATTGAACGGAAAACAGGTTCCCGACACCGATGATCATCAAGACCACCAACCTTGGCTGGCAGTGGCCGGGGCAGTCCGCCCAGCTCCGGTTTCCGGATATCTCGCTGCCGGCCGGCGAGCATCTGTTTATTCACGGGCCCAGCGGCAGCGGCAAGACCACCCTGCTGAGTCTGCTCAGTGGTCTGAACCGGGCCACCCTGGGCAGCATCCGGGTTCATGGTCAGGACCTGGCCCGACTGTCCGGCGGCGGCCGCGACCGGCTGCGGGCGGACCGCACCGGTGTCATCTTCCAGCAGTTTAACCTGGTGCCCTACCTGTCCGCCCTGGACAACGCCACCCTGCCCTGTCGGCTGTCCGGACGCCGCCGGCAACAGGCGGGCGATCCCGCAGTGGCAGCCCGTCAGCTGATGACCGCTCTCGGACTCCCCGGGGAAACCTTCAACCGCAAGGCTCCGGAACTGAGTACCGGTCAGCAACAGCGGGTCGCCGCAGCCCGGGCCCTGATCGGGGCGCCACCACTGATCCTCGCCGATGAGCCCACCTCGGCGCTGGACGTGGTAAACCGTGACCGGTTCGTGGCGCTGTTGCTGGAGCAGGCCGCCGGCACCGGTTCCAGTGTTGTATTCGTCAGTCACGACCCCGCCCTGGCCAGCCACTTCGGCAACCACCTGGAGTTGCTGACCGACACGGAGGCGAACCCATGAAGCTCTCCCTGGCCCTGTCACTGGCCATGGCCAGCCTATGGCATCGCCGTCGCATTCTGTTACTGGTCACACTGACACTGACCCTCAGCGTTTCACTCCTCCTCGGCGTCCAGTACCTGCGCACAGAGGTTCGCCAGTCCTTCAACAGTGCGGTGTCCGGCACCGACCTGATTATCGGGGCCCGCAGTGGTGAGCTGAACCTGCTGCTGTATAGCGTGTTCCATATCGGCCATGCCACCAACAACCTGGGCTGGAACTCGTTCCAGGAGCTGCAGAAAGACGGGCGCATCGACTGGTTGATCCCGCTGTCCCTGGGGGACAGTTACCGGGGCCATCGCGTGGTGGGCACGGATAGTCGCTTCCTGGAGCACTACCAGTACGGCGACGACCAGCCGCTGCAACTGGCGAAAGGCCGGTGGTTCAGCGACGTATTCGACGTTGTACTGGGCGCCCAGGTAGCGCGTACCCTCGGTCACCGGACCGGCGACGAGATCGTCCTGTCCCATGGAGGGGGACGCACCAGCTTCGTGAAACATGATCAGCATCCATTCCGGGTGAGCGGCATCCTTGCCGCTACCGGGACCCCGGTGGACCGGGGCGTCTATGTGAGCCTGGAGGGGCTGGAAGCCATTCACATCGGCTGGGAAGCCGGAGTACCCGCCCCCGGGCGCACGCTTTCGGCGGACGCCGCACGCAACCGGGAACTGACGCCGGACACCATTACCGCCGCCCTGACCGGAATCAAGCGGCAAATACTCACCTTCCAGGTGCAGCGGGACATTAACCAGTATGGCGGGGAGCCATTGTCCGCCATTCTTCCGGGGGTTGCGCTGGCCCAGCTGTGGCAGGTGCTCGAGCAGTTCGAACTGCTTCTGCTGGGCATAACGACTTTCGTGGTTGTGATCAGCCTGGCAGGCCTGGTGACGGTATTACTGACCCTGCAAACCCACCGCCACCAGGAAATCGCGGTGCTGAGAGCCAATGGCGCATCGCCTTCCCTGATCGGCAGCCTCTACCTGCTGGAGTGTACCGGGCTTGCCGTCACCGCCACCGTGCTGGCCACCGGTCTCTGGTACCTGTTGCTGCTGGCCGTCGCGCCCTGGCTACTGGATGTCTGGGGCATCGCCATCAACCTGCGCCGCCTGACAGTCGCGGAAGGCCTGTTGCTGGCCTCGGTACCCCTCGCTGGCCTTGCCGTGGGTGCCATACCCGCCTTCAAGGCCTGGCAACTTGGCAACAGGGCGTCCGGCTGGGGGGCCCAATAGGCGATCCAGGCATCAGGGATGGGACAGGTGTCACACCATGATGACAGATTGGCAAATTGACCCGTTTCGATAGCCCACTTATAGTTGGCCAAGGGTGGTGCAACGGCACCACCTGATGAACGGCCAGACCGAAAGGGGCCACCGGTGACCAAATGCCCCCTCACGTAGCGGAATGTCTATGGAACAGTCAGATTTGCAGGCCATGGCGGACAAGCTGGACCGCCTTATTGAGCGCTGTCGCAAGCTGGAGCAGGATAACGCAGCCATGCGTGAGCTTCAGGATGAATGGCACCGGGAACGCGCCCAGCTCATCCAGCGCAATGACCTCGCCAAGAACCGCATCGAAGCCATGATCGGCCGCCTTCGGGCCCTGGAGCACCACTGATGTCGAAGTCTCCCACCACGGTCGAAGTCAGTATTCTCGACAAGGATTACCTGGTCGCCTGCCCCGAAGACCAGCAGGACGCCCTGCGCCGCGCCGCCCGTCACCTGGACAGCAAGATGCGGGAAATCCGCACCACCGGAAAGGTGCTGGGCACCGAGCGCATCGCGGTTATGGCTGCTCTCAACATTACCCATGAATTACTGGAAGACGCCAGCATGTCCGGCGCCGCCGACAGCCTGCTAAGGTCCATGGACGAAAAGCTGGACAACGCACTTGGCGGCAGCCAGCCTGCAACAGATTCCGACAATAGCGCTGATAACAGAAATTAAACCGTTAACGGTTGCATCCGCCCCGGTTTGTACCCGTATAATGGGTCCAACTTCCTGGGCTGTTCGCTGGTCGGATACGTCCTCGAGCCGATGCGCAATACCCAGGTGGCTACTTCAGGGCATTGTGAGCAAGTCCCCCGCGAAGGGGAAAGCCTAATATGTCACAGCGGCCACCACCTTGAACTCTGGGTTCAAGGGCCACATCCGATAACGGCAGCTCGGGAAGCTTATTTCATTCAAACCTGCCGTTAACGTGACGCACTCCCTCCAGAATCTTTCAGATTTCGAGCCAGACACTGCCCGGGACCGCAAGGCCCTGAGACGGCAACTGCGTCAGGCCCGCCGCCAACTGAACCCGCAGCAGCAACAAGAGGCCGCCATTGGCCTGGCCAACGCATTGCGCAAGCACCCCCGGGTGATGGGCGCCCGGCACATTGCCCTTTACCTGCCCAACGACGGCGAGATTGACCCCGGCCTGTTCATGGCCCAGAGCCAGCGGCGGGGCATGCACTTCTACCTGCCGGTACTGCACCCCATACATTCGGGGCAGCTGGCTTTCTGTCGTTACGACGCGAACACCCCCATGGCACCCAACCGATTCGGAATCCCCGAGCCCGTGTTCCATAGCCGCCGCATTCGCCCGGCCTGGTCGCTGGATGTGGTGCTGATGCCGCTGGTGGGGTTTGATGAGGAAGGCGGCCGCCTGGGGATGGGGGGCGGGTTCTACGACCGCAGCTTTGCCTTTACCCGGATACGCCCACGGTTACGCCCTGCCCTGATCGGGCTGGCCCATGAACTTCAGAAGGTGGAAAAGCTATCGGTGGAACCCTGGGATATACCGCTGGATGCGGTGGTGACAGATCGGAAGGTCTACAGGACGGGGTAGATCTGGAAGCGCTTCAGCCTTCGCTGCGCTGCCCATTGAACCATTGCCCCTGGGAGCTTATCTCAGCGGGAATGGCACGGGGCTCTTCGTCAGAGCTCCCGAAAGACGTCAGCCCGGTCGCGGCCAGCCCTATTACGAATAACAGAACCACCGTACGAATCATGTCCGGCTTGCGCCTCATTGCGTATCCCCCACTCATGAGCTGACTGCCCAATACAGCTACTGTTATTGTTGTTTTAAACGCCCGCTTTCTCCACAAAAACAGGCGCCTGCTGACAACTTCGAGAATTGACGAAAGGGTAACACTTATGCAGCGATTTACAATTCCTGAAAATTACAATTTGTAAATATCGCAACTCAACGTGTTTCAGCGGGTAACAAGCGCGCTTTTTAACCGTTACCGAGACCCCGCCCCGAGACCGCTAGTGACCGTTGCCTGCACCCAGGAACAGGCTGTATGCCTCGTTGTTGGTTTCATTGGTATAACGGAAGCCGACGCGATCCAGCATGGCCTCGAAATCGCCCAGCTCGCTGTCCATGACCTGAGCCCCCATCAGCACCCGGCTGTAGGCGGCACCGTGATTACGATAGTGGAACATGGAGATGTTCCAGCGAGTGCCCAGCGACATCAGGAATTTCAGCAGGGCACCGGGGCGCTCCGGGAATTCGAACTGGAACACTTTCTCGTTGGCGACAGATGGCGCATGGCCGCCCACCATGTGGCGAATATGCTGCTTGGCCAGGTCACTGTCGGTCAGATCCGCTACCTGGTAGCCGTCTTCCCGCAGGCTTTGCACCAGCTCTTCCCGTCCATGGCCACCGGCCTGTACCTGGATGCCTACGAAGATCCGGGCCGCCTCGGCATCGGAATACCGGTAGTTGAACTCGGTGATGCTGCGCTTGTGCAACGCGTTGATAAAGGTCTTGAACGCACCGGGGCGCTCCGGAATGGTGACTGCCAGGATGGCCTCACGCTTCTCACCTACCTCGGTGCGCTCCGAAATATAGCGCAGGCGGTCAAAGTTCATGTTGGCGCCACTGAGGATACCGGCCAGCGTCTCGCCTTCCAGCTGCTCCCGCTCCACATACTTTTTCATACCCGCCACGGATAGTGCACCGGCGGGTTCGCTGATGGAGCGGGTATCCTCGAAAATGTCCTTGATGGCCGCACAGATTTCATCCGTGGATACGGTGATGACTTCGTCCACGTTGTCCTTGCAGATTTCCCAGGGTGCCTCACCGATCTGTTTCACGGCCACACCGTCGGCAAAGATACCCACTTCGTCGAGGACGACCCGTTCACCAGCGGCCAGGGCGGCCTGCAGGCAGTTGGAATCTTCCGGCTCCACGCCGATGACCCTGATCTCCGGGCGCAGGTACTTGATGTAGGCCGCCATACCCGCTACCAGGCCTCCACCACCCACCGGGATAAACACCGCGTGCAGGTTGTGGGAGTACTGCCACATCATCTCCATGGCCACGGTGCCCTGCCCGGCAATCACATCGGGATCATCGTAGGGTGGGATATAGGTGTAACCGTGCTTTGCGATCAGCTCCTGGGCATGGGCCGCAGCCTCGTCAAAGGCGTCACCTTTGAGTACCACCTTTGCGCCCCGGTCACGTACCGACTTCACTTTGATGTCAGGCGTGGTCTGGGGCATCACAATAACCGCCCTGATACCCAGCTTCTTTGCCGCCAGGGCCACACCCTGGGCATGGTTTCCCGCCGACGCACAGATGACCCCCTTGTCCTTCTGGGTATCGGACAACTGGGCAATCCGGTTATAGGCACCACGAATCTTGAAAGAAAATACCGGTTGCAGGTCTTCACGCTTGAGCAGAATCTGGTTGCCCAGGCGCTTGCTGAGACTGCGGGCTTCGGTCAGCGGGGTTTCGATGGCCACATCGTAAACCCGCGCATCAAGAATCTTTTTGATGTAGCGTTGCGGCATGGTGCGTTATGTCCGGTCTGATTGGGAGGCGAAAAAAGAGCTACCCCGGTGGCGGGGCAAACGTACAGTGTAGGAACTTTGCACCGCCCGCGTCTATAACCCGGCGCCTTCACAGGGCTATAATAATGCCCCTGCGCCTGCCCGGCGCTGCGCCAACTCAGACACTCTCTCCCTTCCGGAGGCCAAGATGACACAGGACGAACTCAAGCAAGCCGTGGCCAGGGCCGCACTGGACCACGTCGCACCACGACTGGACCGGGACAGCGTGATCGGCGTGGGCACCGGCAGTACCGCCAACTACTTCATCGATTACCTGGCCGAAGTACGAAACGACTTTGACGGCGCCGTCGCCAGCTCGGAAGCGACCGCCGAGCGGCTGAGGCAGCACGGGATCCCGGTTTACGACCTCAACGCCGTGGCCGAACTGGAGTTTTACGTCGACGGCGCCGATGAAACCAACGACAACCTGGAGCTGATCAAGGGTGGCGGCGCAGCGCTGACCCGGGAAAAAATTGTCGCAGCCGTGGCCAGGACCTTCGTCTGCATTGCTGACGAGTCCAAGCGCGTGGATATCCTTGGCGCCTTCCCGCTGCCAGTGGAAGTCATCCCCATGGCTCGCAGCCACGTTGGTCGCCAGATCGTGAAGCTGGGCGGTGACCCGGTCTACCGGGAAGGGGTGACCACCGATAACGGCAACATTATTATCGATATTCACAACATGGATCTGTCTCGCCCCATTGACGTCGAGGAGCGGCTGAACCAGATAGTCGGCGTAGTCACCAACGGGTTGTTCGCGCGACGCCCTGCGGACGTATTACTGCTGGGCACCGCCGACGGGGTCAGAACCATTGAACGGGACGGTGCCTGATATCCGCCCTACCGACTCTGGTTGTATTTCGGTTGCGCCGCGATATCCGTATAATGTCGCGCACTTTTTCAC
Source organism: Marinobacter bryozoorum (assembly GCF_023156245.1). Taxonomy (GTDB): domain Bacteria; phylum Pseudomonadota; class Gammaproteobacteria; order Pseudomonadales; family Oleiphilaceae; genus Marinobacter; species Marinobacter bryozoorum. Next base: position 662 of record NZ_JAKZAH010000009.1, on the reverse strand, counting down.
CGCAATGTCTTAATTTCACTTTCCCAGAAAAGGACCCGACATGAACTTTGATCACATCCCCGCCGGCAAGAACCCGCCCGAAGACATCTACGTGGCGATCGAGATTCCGGCCAATGGCTCTCCGGTCAAATATGAAATCGACAAGGACATGGGCGCCGTCATGGTCGACCGCTTCATGGTTGCCCCGATGTTCTATCCGGCGAACTATGGCTTCATCCCGCACACCTTGGCTGATGACGGCGATCCGCTGGATGTGCTGGTCATCACCCCCTACCCGGTCCAGCCAGGCTCTGTCATCCGCTGTCGTCCGGTAGGCGTTCTGAACATGGAAGACGAAGCCGGCGGTGATGCCAAGCTGGTAGCAGTACCCCATGACAAGCTTACCAAGGCGTACACCGAGGTTAAGGACATCGAAGACGTTCCCCAGCTGCTGCGGGACCAGATCCGGCACTTCTTCGAGAACTACAAGACCCTCGAGCCCGGCAAGTGGGTCAAGGTACAGAACTGGGAGAATGCCGAGGCCGCTCGCAAGGCCGTCAAGGCGGCAGTGGACGCCTACCAGGGCAACTAATTCCACCCTGCCACAACGAGTAGGGTGAGGCGTCACCGCCTCATCCCTCTCACAGAACCGTACATACGGACCACGTATACGGCTCATGCCA
>NZ_JAKZAH010000089.1 GCF_023156245.1 Marinobacter bryozoorum | reverse complement strand
GCAGCCTGAGCCAGGGAAACAACCGGATCATAGCTTAGGGACACCATCAGGTTGTCCAACTGATTGGGTCCACCTCAAGCGTCTATGGGGGCCCGTCTCTACCAGAGGCTTGTCGAGGACAGTGCCGTGAGATTAGTCTGCCTTTCAGACACCCACATCCTGCACCGGCGCATACCGGAGATGCCTGACGGCGATGCGCTTATCCACGTCGGCGACTGCCTGGGCGCCGGCACTCTCGATGATGTGCGGGATCTGGACGATTGGCTTGGAAGCTTGCCACACGCCCACAAGATCGTGATCGCCGGTAACCACGACTGGGCATTTCAAGAGGCGGGAGAATTTGCCCGGCAGGCGCTCACTCAGGCGATTTATCTGGAAGACAGCGGCATGGAAATTGACGGCCTGAAGTTCTGGGGCTCGCCCTGGACACCCACTTTTTTGGACTGGTGCTTCATGCAGGATCGGGGTGCACCGATCCGGACAAAGTGGGACCTGATGCCCTCCGAACCCGACATCCTCATTACCCATGGCCCACCCGCCGGCGTTGGCGATGAGGTGGCGACCGGCTTTAAAGCGCAGAACGTAGGCTATAAAGATCTGCTTCAGCGCATCCAAATCATTCGGCCCCAGCTGCACATTTTCGGCCATATCCATGAGGGCCATGGCGAGTACTGCCATGCAGGCACGAGGTTTGTGAATGCCTCTGCCTGCAGGGATTCCATTTCGCAGCTCTTCTATATTTTAAGGTGTACTCGGTATGAATTTTCCTGAACAAGAAATGCAGTTTACAAAAAAAGAAGTCCCAGCGCTGACCAACCTATTTGGCTGCCTCCCCTCACTTCAGTGCTACACCAACCCCGCTCCGCTGAGAGATTTTGTTGAAAGACAATATCGGGCCTTTCTGCAGAACACTATGAAGTCTGAGACGCTGACCGAGATTGAAGAGGACTCTGTTCAGGCCTATCTCAAGGCATTTGACATGGTGGTTGAGGATTCTGACGCCAACTACCGAGAAGTCGATCAATCTTCACTGACAAAACGCCGGTTGAGTCGCCCCGGTAGTTCCATGGTCAGCTTTCTTGAAAAGGTTCCTCAAGATTCGCTCGGGGCCTACTACCTCAATTCAAATCTAAAAAACCTGCCCTCCAGCTCGAAGGTCTACAAACCGGTACTGATCTGCAACTGCTCAGCGTTACCTTTTGTGCATTTTTATGCCGCAAGACCAAACTATTTCTTACCGGGCAAAGGTAAACCTCCACGTGAAAAGTGCCCTTGCGCCCAGGCCAGCTCGCTTGAAGATTCTCCGGTAACCGCCATCCTCAAAAGCTTTCGCGTATGGCGCCCCGACTATGTGCCGATAATGCATCCCAAGGAACGGGATCGAGCTCAATGGCTCACGGTGCAAGCCACCGAAAGGAAAGATCGTGGAGAGCTACTACCCCATCAGAATGTACGGTTAAGAGCCCAATGTTCTATATGCAAGGACTATGAGAGCACAACGCCAATTAGTCTGACCAACGCACTAAAACCAGATTACGCTGCCCCTGAGCGAGACAAAAAATACCATTGTGAGGATTGTTGCGCAGCTCAAGCGCGTGCCGAGGCAAAATCCCGCCGAGAAAAAGTCTCGGACGTGACTTATCTTGCCACGCAATATTCAAAAAGGAACAAAATGCCTGCTCACGAGGTCAGCCTTGGCAGTCCTGAAGAGGTCTTATGGGATTGCATCGGGCATTGTAAGGGAACTTATCCTCGCGCGCCCCGACGCCGATTTACGCAATGTGATTGTTCGTGTGTGTCTGGAGGCACATCTGTTCCCGAGAGACTTCTGGGTATCTGCCTAGTTCAAATCTGTCAGAACACGTCAGTATCCATAAAACCGAATGAACAAGTCTTTATTGAGGAAGAAGGAAAGGTCTTTGAAGCCGATATCCTGGTATCGAGTCCCACGAACAAAGGTATCGTCGTGGAGTACGACGGATTTTACTATCACAAAGACAAACAAGATAAAGATATTGACAAATCTAAAATCTTTGCCCGAAACGGGTATACCGTTATACGACTGTTAGAGCCGGGCCTTGCCATTCCAGAATCAACGGCGCAGTGTGGTTACATTCCTATCCCCAACGACCATAATGCTCTTATAAAACTGGTTTTACTAAGGAGTTCAAAAGTAAGCGAACATGATGTATAATAAAAACATTGCTCGCGGACTATATCGGATATCAGCTC
>NZ_JAKZAH010000088.1 GCF_023156245.1 Marinobacter bryozoorum | reverse complement strand
TGTTAGTGGCCAATTAAAATGACCCACTACTGGCCATTAATTTTGACCCACCCCCGGGTGGCCGTCAGGCCACAGAACCAGCTACTGTCCCCACTTTTGGCCGGGGACATGTCAGTGAAGGAGTGGGTTGTGATACACAAGATCAAGGCACTGCACGATAACGGCAAAGGGTCGTCGATCCGCGCCATCAGTCAAGAACTGGGTTTGTCCCGGAATACCGTTCGCAAGTATTTGCGGATGGATGAGAGTGCGATATCAGAACAGCTTGAAGATCCCTCACGCAGCAAACGCCTCGACGATCACCGGGATTACCTGGTGCATTTGCTCAAGCGGTTTCCCAAGCTCAGCGCCGTCAAGATTGCCCGCAAGCTGCAAGAGAAGGTTGGCGAGCTGCCGGCCTCGGATCGCTCCATTCGCCGCTACGTGCGGACGCTCAAAGAGGAAGTGGCCTCGGCCCGGATGCGCTACTACGAACCCATCCTGGACGATGTGCCGGGTGTTCAGTGCCAGGTGGACCCCGGTGAGTTGCGCGGTGTGCTGATCGGGGGTGAAGAACGGATTCTCCACTTCGTGGTGTTCGTGCTGTCCTTCTCGCGGTTGATGTACGTGGGCCTGGCCTTCCGTCCTCTGGATACCCAGACGTTTATCCAGCTCCATGACGAAGCCCTGCGGTACTTCGGCGGTCTGCCGAAGGAGTGTGTTTATGATCAGACTAAGCTGGTGGTAATCAACGAGCAGTACCGGGAGCTGACGCTCAACCAACGGTTCCATGAGTATGCCACCACGGCTGGCTTCCGGATCCATGCCTGCGAAGGTTATGACCCGGAGAGCAAGGGCAAGGTGGAAGCTGGCGTGAAGTACGTCAAGCAGGATTGCCTCTATGGTGAAGTGTTCCGGGATCAGGAACACGTGCGCCAGCATGTGCAGGACTGGCTTGAGAGTGTGGCCAATGTTCGTATCCACGGCACCACCGCCGAACCACCCCGGGAACGCTTCGAACGGGATGAACGAGAACACCTGGAGGCTTACCTGTCACCAGCTTGCGTGCAGCCTGTGGCCCAAGAGACACGTCGGGCCGACAAGACCGGCCTGATCGCCTGGAAGGCCAACAAGTACTCTGTGCCCATGGCCTGGCAACAGGCCCGGTTGGGCGTTCTGGAGTCTGGCGACCAACTCCACATCAGCGACCTGGAAACGGGCGATGTCATTGCCAGTCACGCTCTGTGTTCCGACAAGGGCAAGGTAATCAAGAACACCCATCACTACCGGGATCATGCCCAGCGGGTGACCGCCCTTGAGAGCAAGATCAATGAAATGATCGGTAGTGAAATCGGGCAACGGTTGTGCCAGCAGCTCAAGCGTTCCGAGCCCAAGATCTACAAGGACCAGTTGGTGGCTACCCGTGACCTGCTCAAGCGCCATGCGCCCGTGGATCCGGCGTTGCTCACGACGCTGGCAGAACGCCCCGGCATGACCGCCACACGGCTGCAAGGTTATCTGGAAGCGACCCAGGCAGCTACGCTGCGGGAACGGCAGCCGGAACCGTTACCGGAACCCAAGCAAGCACTGGACCTGAGCGCCTATCAACAGCTTGGCCGCTCCAGTGGCCAGGGGGTGACCCATGAGCCAGCTTGAACAAACTGTGGCCCGTTACCGCAGTCTGCGCCTGAGCGCGGCCGCCGACGAGCTGATCAAGCTGCTGGCAGAGGCGGAAGCCAACGAGATGTCCTATCTGAGCTTCGCGGACCGGCTTGCCGAACATGAACTGGTTCAGCGACAGGACAAGCGCATCAGTCGAAACCGGAAGATGGCCGCGTTCCCTGCCGAGAAGCGCCTGGAGGGCTTCGACTACCGGCACCAGACCACCATTACCAAACGCCAGGTGAACGCCTTGCTGGACTTCCAGTTCATCGACGAACGCAACAACCTGGTGTTCATCGGCCCGCCCGGTGTAGGCAAGACCCATCTGGCTATCGGCATTGGCTACAAAGCCGTGGCAGCTGGCTACCGCGTGCTGTTCCGCAACGCCCTGGATCTGGTGGAAGAACTGGAGCTGGCCGAGATGAAAGGCGAACTAAAAAAGCGGGTCAGCGCCCTAGCCAAGTACGACCTGCTGATCATCGATGAACTGGGTTACCTGCCCATGACTCGACAGGCCCGCTACAACCTGTTCCAACTGATCAACAGCCTGTACGAATACCGATCCATCATCCTGACCACCAACAAGGACTTCACCAGCTGGGGCGAGTTCTTCCACGACGACAACGTGGCAGTGCCGATCATTGACCGGGTCATACACCACTCACACATCTTTATGCTGGGAGGAGAAAGCTATCGATTGAAGCAGAAAACCATGAGCTAAACTATGAAAGGTGGGTCAATTTTATTGGCCAAAGGTGGGTCAAAATAGATGGCCATTGACA
>NZ_JAKZAH010000087.1 GCF_023156245.1 Marinobacter bryozoorum | reverse complement strand
GGTGGCGACTTGAGGATCGGTAAACATGACCCCAGGCATGGCAGTGAGGTCGAGTTTGGCCTCGCCTCCCGTCATGTTGACGGCGGCCCGGCTGCCCCCGGCAGCGGCGACATAGACAAACTGCGGTTGGTTGGTGCAGTCTCCGGCAGCGTATATTCCGGTGACCGTGGTTTGCAGATGCTCATCCACCTGAATTGCGCCGCGTGAAGTTTCCACGCCAATGCTCGCCAGGTTCAAGGCCTCAGTATTGGGCGTCCGACCGGTCGCCACCAGCAGCTGATCGGCTCGCAAGGTGCCGGCAGGCGTCTCGACGATAAACTCGTTGTCGCTATAGTCCACGTTGCTGGGCGTGGTCTGGCGAAGCACCTCAATCCCTTCCCGTTTAAAAGCCGCCTCTATGGCCTCTCCGATCGTAGGATCTTCGCTGGACAACACACGGCTCCGGGCTAAAACAGTAACCTTGCTGCCGAGTCTGGCGAATGCCTGAGCCAATTCCAAGGCAACGAAACCGGCACCAATTACGATCAGCCGTTTGGGAACGGTATCCAGCGCCAAGGCACTGGTTGATGTCAGGTAAGGAGTGTCTGCCAGCCCCGTTATTGGCGGCTCTGCCGGTCTGGCTCCGGTTCCAATAAAGGCGCGATCAAAATGAACCGGTTTTTTACCACCCTCAGCCAGCGTGACTACCAGGCTATTGGTATCGACAAACCGGGCCTCACCGTTCAGGACTGTGATGTCCTTGTGTTCTCGAAGTATCTTTTCGTACTTGGTGTCACGCAGCTCCTCCACTCGTGCCTGCTGTTGCTGAAGCAGTTTTGCTCGGTCTACCTGAGGAGCCTCAGCACTGATGCCCGCGTCAAACGGGCTTTCTTTTCGAAGATGCGCGACATGTGCTGCACGAATCATAATCTTCGAGGGCACGCAGCCAACATTTACGCAGGTGCCACCGACAGTCCCACGTTCAATCAGGGTGACGCGGGCACCGCGTTCAGTCGCCTTCAGGGCAGCCGCCATGGCGGCACCACCACTGCCGATTACCGCAATATGCAGTTTGTTGTCATTTTTCACTGGGGAAACTCCTTGGAGCTTTGGAATTGCTCTCGTAGCTGGCGTCATAGTGCTTTTTCCGCCAGAACGCATAAACCGTCAGGCCGATGAATACCGCCAGTGCCGGAAGAAGCACATAGTCGAGATAGCCCGTCAGGGCGGCCAGTCCCACGGTGGCCATCAAAATGACCAGAATCGGTGTGAAGCAGCATAGTGCAACCAGAATAGTCCCTACTATGCCGACCCTGAGCAGGTTCTTCGGATTCTTCATTGCCCCTCCGGAGTCGCCTCGGAGGCCGTGGGAGTGGAGGGGTAACCAGCGTCGCTCGTGGCCTCGGTGAGCGCCTCTATGGAAGTGAGCGCATCGTTAAAGGTGACGACGGCTTCTCGATCAGGGTAGCTCACGGAAACTTGCGACACCCCTTCCACCTTACTTAAGGCCAACTTGACGGTGATCGGACACGCGGCACAGGTCATATCAGGCACCGAGAGAGTTACTGTTTGAGACGCAGCCCAGGAGGACATGCTGAGCAAAGTGAGGAACATGGCAAGTACAAACTGTTTACGCATGAGCAAGATCTCCTTTTAGTAGAATAGAGGCAAAACGTAGGGAAAAACTAAAGCCACCAGTATCAGTGCCGTAACTACCCAAAAGATCACCTTATAGGTCTTTCGGACTTGAGGGATCGCACACGTTTCACCGGGTGAGCATTGCTCTACAGGGCGGTAAATTCGTCGCCAGGCAAAGAACATGGCGACGATGGCCGCGCCAATGAACAGCGGTCGATAGGGCTCCAAAGCTGTCAGGTTGCCGATCCAGGCACCGGAAACGCCCAGAGTGATAAGTACTAATGGCCCGAGACAGCAGGCCGAGGCGAGAATTCCAGCCATCCCCCCGACAGCGAGAGAAGCACCTCCGGATTTAGATTTGAATGTCGACATGACGTTTAACCTGTTGCCCATGAATTAGATAAGATAAGGTTACTTCCGTAGTTAAGTACGGAGTCAAGCATCATGTTGGATAAAGCCAATTCACTGACTATTGGCGGCTTGGCCAAGGCGGCCAATGTAAATGTCGAGACGATCCGCTATTACCAGCGGAGAGGTCTCATAACGGAACCCAAACGGCCTCCAGGTGGTATTCGACGCTACGGCTCCGCCGATATTGATCGGCTGACATTTGTTAAAACGGCGCAGCAGCTGGGTTTCAGTCTCGACGAGATAAGCGACCTCCTGCGGCTGGAAGATGGCACCCACTGTGAAGAAGCCAGTGCGCTCGCCGAGCACAAGCTGAAGGATGTGCGCGAAAAGATCGAAAGGCTGGTCAAAATTGAGAAGGCTCTGAGCGAAATGGTCAGTCAATGCCACGCACAGCCGGACAACATCGCGTGCCCGCTCATTGCTTCGTTACATGAGGGAGGTATTG
>NZ_JAKZAH010000086.1 GCF_023156245.1 Marinobacter bryozoorum | reverse complement strand
AGAAAAGCGGTAGGTTTGCGGTGCCGGTTTGCTCCAAAGAGGTAGGTTCAGTGAGCCGGTTTGGCCACTGTCGTAGTCCCTCCAGGCCACCAGGTTTCAGAAAGTCATACAAAATCAAAAAAATACCGCTGTTGATTGATCAAATAATCGCCAAACTGGCTCGACCAGTGCGCGAATCGTTGCTGGAAAAAAGCGGTAGGTTTGCGGTGCCGGTTTGGCGAAAAGCGGTAGGTTCAGTGAGCCGGTTTGGCCAAAATGACAATCGTGGGCAGTTCCAGAGCGTTGTGGCACAGCGCCATGGTAGCGTTATCGGCAATGAGCTGGTTGTTATTCTCTGAGTGAGGTAGGCGCACTTATGTTTGCTGTTTGCGTTCAGCCTCTTCAATGATCGCGTCTATTCGGGCCATTACCTCACCGTGGGGAGTGCCGGGGCCGGCCAGCGAAGCGGCGACCTTGTTACGAAACCAGCGGTCATAGCGGGCTGCGTGTTCTTCGGTCTCGATCTCAGATTCGTGCATCGGATCGCTCCATAAACTCACTGATCTCCCGTTCCAGGCGGGCATGCACATCCAGCAGATCATCTCGGTCAACAGGCCGTTCTTTATTAAGACGGTTTCGGGATTTCTGGCGCTCAAGCTCAGCACGCTGTTCCGCATAAACATAGTGCAGCACGCCCACCCCAAGGCTGGCACTTTCTTCCTCGTTCATGTGCTTGCGCAGCCGCTTGAACTGTTCCGGCGTGGGTGGGATCTGGCGTTTTGCCTCAATGTCCTTCTGGCGGATACCGAAAGCTTCGCCCCACAGCCTAACGGCGCGGTCCCAGGCTTTGGAGAGGGGCTGGTTCTCTGTGATGGCGATGCGTATGGGATTGCCCGGTGCGTTTACCTGGAAGTAACACTGTTCCGCCTGGTTTCCGCCGATGGTCCCGATGCCCAGGGTGATGCCCTGAAACCCCACGCCCCGGAAGGGTTTGACTCGCGGGTGCTCGGTACTAATGAAGTCCAGGTATTTGATGGCCGCCGCCCGCATGGCCCAGCGGGTTTCATAGTACTCAGCGCGGGTTTCCTGGTAGCGGCGCCAGAGCGTTTCGGGCACGGCGTCACTGGGACGGCGCAGGCTGAAGTACTTCTGATAGCGTTTGCCACGAATCATCGCAGCGACACGCCAACCGTAGAATCCGGACGAGAGTTCGCCCTTGTCGTAGAACTGAATCGCCATGGGTGGCTGAATCATCCTTTTGTGGTGAGGTGACAATGCATCGACAGACCAATGGGGACACCGATGGGCAAGACCCGAGGATGTCGGGCCACAGATTCCGGCAGCGCCTGCCAGGCATCGGTGCGTTGTAGTTCAGTGAGGGCCGCACTGCGGGATTGCAACCCGGCCCAGACTCGATCCGGTGAATGTGCGAAGCGTTGAATGACGCTCTGCCAATCTGGGTTCCCATCCTTTTGCCAGTCCCTGGGCCAGGTGGTGCTCCAGGCGATACCGTCTTCGTCCATCACCATGGGTGACACATCATAGATGGGCGTCAGTTCCAGGCCGTGGAACGTTCGATGGAACGACGTATGCGCCCGTGGTTGTCGCTGTTACCAAGCAACCGGTTAATGTGATCCCGGATAAGGTATTCGACCAGCATTCCATCCGGATCACTGGCCATCGGCAGAATGACGTCCAGCGCATCGATGTGGCTCAGCCGGGCACCGTTACCAATCTTGCCCATCACATTATACAGGGACTCCACCGGATAACGACGATTGCCTTGGAACGCTACCGCACCGGCACAAAGTCGTTATCGCCGGTAACCACGACAGGGCCTTCCAGGAAGCGCCAGAGTTGGTCCAGGAGACGCTAATCTATGCGTGTTGAGAACCCACGGTCCACCAAGACGCATCGTTAAGCCAGGGTGCTGGATCAGAGAAAGGAGTTAACAAGGTAATAAAGTCAGTAGCCCAAAAATTGCTTCATGCAATCCATCAAAAGGTCTTTCCCTTGCACATGAGCCCGACCTCCCTTACGTTATGACCTGTTAACTGGTCTTTTTCGGGGGAAGTTATGACTAATCAAATCTATTCTGAGGTGACCGCAAGCATTTCAGAGCTCAAAAAAAATCCGATGGCGGCCGTGAATTCCGGAGAGGGGTTTCCAATCGTCGTTCTAAACCGGAACAAACCGGCATTCTACTGCGTTCCAGCTGAAATCTACGAAGCCATGCTAGACCGCCTCGACAACCAAGAGCTAGTGGCCATCGTGAAAGAGAGGCTTGTAGAACCAAGTATTCGAGTCGATTTAAATGAGCTATAAGTATTCGCTTGCATTCAAGCCATCCGCTTTGAGGGAATGGTGGAAGCTCGCTCCGGCAATTCGAGATCAGTTTAAGAAGAAGCTAACGAAGCACCTCGATGATCCTCACGTTCCAGCTGACGCCCTGTCAGGGCTGCAAGGTTGCTACAAAATCAAACTAAAGAGTGTTGGATATCGCCTGGT
>NZ_JAKZAH010000085.1 GCF_023156245.1 Marinobacter bryozoorum | reverse complement strand
TGCGTAAACCGCTGAAGGTTGCCACCCATTCCACGTGAAGCCTGCCACCCGGACCGGAGCAAGGCTGCCACCCATCGGAGCGTAGCGACGCGGGGTTTCTCTTCTTACTCCGAAGTCTCGGTGGCCGTCAACTTTGCCTGTTGTTTTCGCATAGATTCGCCCCGCAGATTGATCTTGTAGGCGTTGTGTACGAGCCGGTCCAGAATGGCATCTGCCAGAGTGGCGTCACCGATCGCCCCATGCCATTCCTCGATGGGTAATTGGCTAGTGGCGATGGTGGAGCGCCGGCCATGTCGGTCTTCCAGCACCTCCAGCAAGTCCCTTCGGTTCTCGGCGCTCAACTTCATCAGCCCCCAGTCATCCAGGATCAGTACGTCGACCTTGGCCAGGCTGGTCAGGAGCTTTGAGTATTGACCATCGCCCTTGGCGATGGTCAGGTCCCGTAGCAATCGGGTCAGGCGGACGTACTGGGCGGTGTAACCCTCCCGGCAGGCCTTGTGTGCCAGAGCACAGGCCAACCAGGTTTTCCCGACCCCGGTGGGACCGGTGATCAGCGCGTTCAGGTGTTCCTTCACCCACTGGCAGCTGGCTAGGCCCTGGATAAGCCCTTTATCCAGGCCGCGTGAGTTCCGGTAATCAATGTCTTCGAGGATGGCGGCGTGTCGCAGTTTGGCCCGGCGTAGCCGGCTGCTCATGCGCCGGTTGTCCCGTTCCGTCATTTCCCGGTCGACCAGCAGCCCGAGGCGCTCCTCGAAGCTCAGATCGGTGATGTCGGGGGTGGCCGACTGATCCTCCAGGGCGGCGGCCATGCCGGTCAGCTTGAGGGCGTGGAGCTTATCCAGTGTGGGATGTTTCAACATGTCAGGTTCCTTCAGTGGTAGTAGGCGGGGCCGCGGATGTTGTCGTGTGTGTCGGGCAAGGCCAGCTCCTGTTGCTCTTCCAGGGGCTGCTCATCCAGACGGTGTTTGAGGATGGATTCGATGCTCTTGTATCGATAACTGCCTAGCATCAGGGCGCGTTGGCAGGCACGTTCTAATCGTGCCTCGCCGTAGCTCTGGCCCAGTCGGAGGATTCCCAGGCAGGACCGGTAGGCCTGCTGCGGGTGCTTCCGCGCCCCCAGCGCGGAGCGGATGAGCTTTTCAGTTGCCGGTCCGGTCTTGGCTGCCCATTCGATCAGCCGTTCCGGTGACCACTCGCCGGCCTGGCGATGGGATTCCGGCATGTGGGCGGCGATGGTGCTATGCCGGCCCTTCTGATCCGAACGCCGGTGGCTGGCGATTCGGTCACCCCGGTAGAAGCATTCGATGGTGTTGTGGGTGATCCGGACCTCCACCTCTTTCTTGATCAGGGTGTAGGGCACCGAGTAGTAATGGCCGTCGATGGCGACGTGGTAGTCGATGTGCACCCGGGCTTTCTTCCACTCGGCGTAGACATACCGCTCGGCGGGTAGCGGTTGTAGAACCGGCTGGTCCAGTTGTTCGAAGTGGTCACGCCGGCACCCGGGCAACTTGCGGAAGGGGCGGTTGTTGAGCCGCTCCAACAGCTCACGGATGGTGGCGTTGAGCTGTCCCAGGGAGAAGTGCTGACGGTGGCGCAGGGCCGCCAGGATCCAGCGCTCGACGATCAATACACCACCTTCCACCTTGGCCTTGTCACGGGGCTTGCGAACCCGTGTGGGAACAACGGCCACACCATAATGGCCGGCCATATCCTGATAGGTCGGGTTGAGATCCGGCTCGTAGCGGTGGGCCTTGCTGACGCCGGAGCGGAGGTTGTCTGGAACCACCAGCTCCGGCACTCCGCCCAGGAACTCGAAGGTCCGGATGTGAGAGCCGATCCAGTCCGGCAAGGTCTGGCTCCAGGTGGCTTCGGCGTAGGTGTAATTGGACGCACCCATCACCGCCACAAAGACCTGCGCGTCATGGATCTCACCGGTGGTGCGGTCAATGACGGGCACCGTGTGCCCGGCATAGTCCACGAACAGCTTCTCCCCAGCCCGGTGGTCCTGACGCATTACCAGGTCCAGCTTGCCCTGCCAGGCCCGGTAATGGTCGCAGAACCAGCTGTATTGATAACCGTCCGGATTGGCCTCCCGGTACTCCTGCCAGAGCAGGAACAGGGTGACGTTCTTGCCCCGGAGCTCATCGTGGATCCGCTGCCAGTCTGGAATGCCCCGAACCTGTGCCGGTAGATCCGGTGGTGGCGGGAACAACCGCCGCTCCAACTGAGCTTCACTCAGACCTTCCGGCAACGGCCAGCCAAGATTCGCTTCGGCGGCACGCCGCAGATACTCGCTTACGGTGGGGCGACTGATGCCGCAGGCTGCGGCAACCTGTCGGTTGCTCAGACCTCGCTCCCACTTGAGCCGAAGGACTTCTTTGATTTTACGCATGGATAACCTCTTCGCTGGCATCTGGCCCTCTCCGGATGAAAAGGAGCAGAGTACCGTTAGTTATCCCGCGCCGGACGTTTTGATGGGGAAATCAGGCAGCCTGCCAAGGTGGCAGCTTTGCCGTGGAATCAGTGGCAGCTTTCGCGTGGAATGGGTGGCAGGCTTCGTCTGGAATCAGTGGCAACCTTGGTCTGGAATACGCA
>NZ_JAKZAH010000084.1 GCF_023156245.1 Marinobacter bryozoorum | reverse complement strand
ATCAGTGGCAGCTTTCGCGTGGAATGGGTGGCAGGCTTCGTCTGGAATCAGTGGCAACCTTGGTCTGGAATACGCACAGCCCCATAAAGGCCACGGTACCCATACCACCAATCATCAGGAACTCACCCTGGGCGAAGTTGATGACGTGACTGGCGTTGTAAATGATGGTGAAACCCAGAGCCACCAACGCATAGGTAGCCCCGATCGTAATACCCGTAAACAGGTACTGAAGAAATTCTGAGAACATAGGAAGATACCGTCAGGCACCCCCGGCCCATCCATGAGCAGGCCGGGGGCAGAGGTTTGGTCAGGCTATTACTCGACCAGCATCCAGTCGCCGTCCTTGACTTCCAGGATGCGGAACGATTCCGGGGTCAGGCCGTTGTGGTCATCCGGTGCCATGTTGAAGATACCGGTCACACCCACAAAGCCCATGATGTTTTCCAGTTCATCACGAACCGCGGCCTTGTCGGTGGTGCCTGCAGCTTCGATAGCCTGCACGGCGAGCATCAGACCGTCATAGGCGTACCCACCGAAGGTGGAGACCCTGCTACCCCAGTGGTCCCGGTAGTCCTGGGTATAGGATTGGACCACGTCCTTCTGGGGGTCATCCTCCGGCAGAGAGTTCGGGATCAGGATCGGAGATGCTGGCAGGCGCAATCCTTCAGCCGCATCACCCGCCAGGTCGAGGAAGGCATTGGAGGCGACGCCGTGGGACTGGTAGAACGGCAGGTCAATGTCCAGCGACGCATAGTTCTTGGTAACGATCGCCGGGCCCTGGCCAAATCCGAAGTTGAGGATGGCATCGACCCCCTCGGTGTTACGGATATTGGTGAGCTGAGCGGTCATATCGGAATCTGACGGACCGTAGGTTTCATCGGCAACCACCTCGATACCATACTCACTGGCGACCGCCAGGGTCTGTTTACGACCGGAAGCGCCAAAACCACCGGTACCAGAGATCAGGCCGATCTTGTCAAAGCCACGACGGCGCATATCCCACAGGATACGCTCGGCCGCCATACGGTCTGACTGCGGCACCTTGAAGACCCATTCCTGAACCGGGTCTACGATGGTTACGGCACCTGCCAGGGAAATGAAGGGAATGCGGGCCTGCTTGACCAGAGGGGCCGCAGCCATGGTCGCACCAGTGGTACTGCCACCGACGATAATGTCGACCCGGTCAGAGCGGATCAGGCGACCGGCAAAGTTACGGGCATTGGAGGCATCACCCACATCATCGTAGTGGATCAGCTCGAGCGGGCGACCTAGCACACCGCCTTCTTCGTTGATCTTCTCCACGTACATTTCGAGGGTTTTCAGCTCCGGATCGCCAAGGAACGAGGCGGGACCGGTTACCGAAAGGAACGAACCGATCTTGATAGGTTCGGCCGCCTGTGCGGACACAAGCAGACTGGTTGCCAGCGTAGCCGCCAACACACCAGCACGACGCAAGAGGCTTTTCTTGGCCATTGTTATTCTCCCAGGTTCTGGAGCACAAAGTGCCCTCTTTGTTTTTGTTACCTAACGGAAAGCGCATTATCGGATTATGATTCACTTTCCAGCACAAAAAGTCCCAGAGGTGTTCAGAAATCAAGTCTCCCTACTCTGAGAACCACCGCAACCAGTAAGCATGCTGATCACTACGGCACTCCTGCTTCCTGACACATATCAAGACTTACAATTAACGCTATTGTATCGTATTCTTTGTGTCAACCGCTTTAGCCAAACGTCGACACTGCGTTTTGCTAAATGGTTGTTTTACCCGCAACCATTGGATAAGGATAATAAGCACCCGAACTTTCATAGTGTCCTTCGAGCGAACCACCCAGCCTATGCCAGCAAAAAAACAACTCGACCACCTTGTCAGCCAGTTCCAAAGAAAGCGCCCCATCCGGGCCGGCTCCCTGATCATCACCCTGTACGGCGATGCGATCGTTCCCAGGGGCGGCACCGTGTGGCTGGGCAGCCTGGCCAGGCTGTTGGAGCCTGTAGGCATCAACGAGCGACTGGTACGAACTTCGGTGTACCGACTGGTGAAGGAAAACTGGCTGCAGGCCGAGAAAATCGGCCGTTGTAGCTACTACAGCCTGACCGGCCCCGGACTCCGGCGCTTCGAGCAGGCCTTCAAGCACGTCTACGAAATGTCCACCTGGGAGTGGACCGGCAGCTGGACCCTGGCCCTGCTCACCCAACTGGAAGCCGACGCCCGCAGACGAGTCAGGGAAGAACTCAAGTGGCTGAGCTTCGGCAGCATCGGCCAGGGCGTCATGATTCATCCGCGCATACAGAGGGAAGAACTGCTGCCGTTGCTACAGGAGTGGGACGCCCTCGACGACACGATCGTGATGCAGACGCATCCGGTAGAGCCCCTGAGCTCCAGGGCGATGCGCCGGGAAGTCAGGGAAGGCTGGAACCTGGACGAGCTCGGAGGACGCTACCGACGCTTCCTGGATCAGTTCAGGCCGCTATGGCAGGAACTGAAGGACGAGGACACGCTCTCGCCAGAAGACTGCCTGATTGCCCGCACGCTTCTGATTCACGAATACCGGAAGATCCTGCTGCGCGATCCCCAGCTACCGGATGCACTGCTTCCTGGCGACTGGGAAGGCCGTAGCGCCAGACAGCTCTGTCGTAACCTGTACCGTCAGATCTATAAGAGAGCAGAGGAATGGCTGGACCAGACCCTGGAGAACGCCTCAGGGCCTCTGCCAGGGCCCAATGAGGGCTTCTACAAACGGTTTGGGGGATTGCGGGATTGAGGTGATACAAGGAATGAGTGACGAAGCCCTGATGCTGTGAAGTGTCGGGGCTTTTTTGTGGCGTTAACTTCCAAAATAGTAGGTCATCGTCAGGTTCTTAATCCCATAAAAAAACCCCGGCAGCTTTCGCTGTCGGGGTTTTGGGATTAAGAGCCTGACGATGACCTACTCTCGCATGGGCAGAAGCCACACTACCATCGGCGCTGGTCTGTTTCACTGCTGA
>NZ_JAKZAH010000083.1 GCF_023156245.1 Marinobacter bryozoorum | reverse complement strand
CGGTCAAACTCGGGAAACCAGGCAGACAAGACAACTTTAAATAAGGCCTGTCAGGTGCAAGTCCGACAGGCTGCTAGCATCTGGTGAACTACGTGACGAAGGTTTTGTCACAGCGGTGAAGATCGACAGGTTGGTGCCCGAAATCAAGATGACCATAACGAAACGCCAAATTTTCTCGTTGTTGCTATCACTCATAATGGTGATAAGCACTCCGGCGTTGGCCGTCTCTGAAATGGCCGACGGTCAGATGGAGGCGTCCATGATGGACTGCGGTTCCATGATGTCCGATGCAACCGGAACCAGTGAATCTGCCTCTGATGACAGGATCAGTTGTTTCACAGGTTCAGACATGGCCTGTCCGACCGCCAGCGGGCTGAACAGCTGTGGTGTCAGTATCGGTCTTTTGCCAACAGGCCCCAGCGGCTTGGTTGATGCCGGTTCCCAACCGGTTTTAAGCGCCCTTGAGAACGACTACCAGGATCCTTTCCTGGCTTCTATCACACCCCCTCCACAATTTCGCTCCTGAGTCTTAACCCGGACTTTTGCCCATTGCGGCAATGTCATTAACGTTAATTCTTACAAGAAAGCCTCGTGTTCATACCTATTCGTCACGAGTCTTTAACTGGAGCAAACCAAATGCGCAATTCCAATATCAAGCTTTCAATCACCGCTGCCATTTTCGCGGGTAGTGTTGCTTTCTTCTCTGTCTTCGCCCATGCCGAAGGCAACGGCATGATGGACCCTGACTCCGAGGAGAATGGAATGATGTCCTCCAAAGGCATGCACGGAATGGGTGGCATGATGGGCATGATGTCCGACATGTCTTCGGAAGATCGCAAAGCGATGACGGAAGCCTGCATGAAAATGATGCAGAGCCATGGCGGCGATGAAATGAATATGAGCGGCGGCGAGAAGGACCAGGACGCCTAAACCAAAACCCATTGCCCGGGGAAGCCAATGTGCCCGCCCCGGGCCTTGCATCGCCGATGACCGAATCACATCGAGGATTACCATGAAAACCAAGAAACTTGCCCTGTTTACAGGTGTAGCCGCTGTCGTTCTCGTTGCAGGCGCTACCACACTGGCAATCCAGGCTGGTGAGTCTGCCGAGCCATCATCCGCAGTCGCATCCACTGCAGAGACTGGCACAGCCATCACCATCTACAAGAGCCCCAATTGCAGTTGCTGTCAGTCCTGGGCTGAGCATCTTGCGGCCAATGGCTTTGAGACCGACATTGTTGAAACCGACAACCTCAATCAAATCAAGCAGACTCATGGCGTGCCCCGCGAAATGGCGTCGTGCCACACCGCATTGATTGGCGATCTGGTGATTGAGGGCCATGTGCCGGCGGATGATATTGTCGCTTACCTCGAAAACCCGCAGTTCAACACCCTTGGTCTCTCTGTGCCCGGCATGGTCCAGGGCAGCCCCGGCATGGAAACCGGCCGGAAAGAGGATTATCAGGTCATCGCTTTCAGCGCCAATGGCCAGCAGCGCGTTTTCCGCGAATACAAGGATTACTGAGGTCAGCGCCATGAACGCGATCGTTTTTCGCCTGAAGTCCGCACTCTTGCGCTTCTTCCTGATCACTCTGGCTGTTGTCTTGCCGACGCTGGCTCATGCCCAGTCTACGGGCGATAGCCAATCAGTGAAGGCCCTGACGAGCAACCCGTCAGGGGCCCTTGTAGTGCTGCGTGCCAGCGGCCTGTTTGCCATTGGCGGTGGTACGTCCACTGAAATTCCGCTACCAACGTCGGATGCCGGTGCGCAGCCCACGTCTCTGGCAAAAGGAGCCGATGGCAGTATTTACCTGGCCGGTCCCGGCCTGGGCGTCTGGCGCTACAACAGTGCCACCAATAGCTGGCAAGCCCTCAATGACACCTTGCCCGATCTCGGCGTCACTGCCATGGCCACTCATGCCACCCAAGCCGGAACTCTCTACGCGTACCTCGGAGAAGATGGCATGTTCCGGTCCAGGGACGGCGGCGCCGAATGGGTCAAAGTCGATGGTGGCCCCCGGGAACCGGTGCAGGCATTCCTGCACTCGGACATGCCCGGCAGCATGGAAAGTGGCTGGCTTTTTGCCGGCACGACGCGCGGCGTCGCCCGCTCCATGGACTGTTTCTGCTTCTGGGGCGATGCGGGAGACCTGCGAGGTACCGTGTCTGCCATCAGCTATGATCCCGCCGCTCCGGAAAACGTCTATGCGGTCGTCGAGGGACAGCTCCATCACAGTAACGATGGCGGCGAAACCTGGGCAAACGTTAAGGCACCCGGAACCGTGACGGCGCTGACTTTCTCGCCAGTTCATGGGTTCGTAACAGCCGTTGAGGGCGGCAACTTGTTTGCCCATGGCGACGTCGGCGAATGGACGCCAGTGTATGAATAAGTGGATCGGCTTGCTGATTCTGTTCGTTGTGCCGGCCATTGCGATCGCGTCCGGCCGGCCAGCGAGTACCGACCCTGCGCCCGCGAATGTGGCGCAGGGTCGACAAATTTATCAACAATACTGCGCCGCCTGCCATGGACGGCAGGCTGAGGGCGCTGCCAACTGGAAAAAGCCGGATGAGAAGGGCGAAATGCCGCCACCGCCTCACGATGAAACCGGCCACACCTGGCGCCACAGCGACGCCATGCTGTTCAAAATGATCGCGGAGGGCTGGCGGCACCCCTTCAACAAGACCGATCGGCTGACCATGCCAGCGTTCGAAGACTCTCTCACTGAACAGGAAATTCAGTCAGTCATTGAATACCTGAAAACGCTCTGGACCGATGAACAAAAAGAGTACCAGGCGACAGAGAGCCAATAGCGATAACACCAGCCTCGCGAACCCGCTACTTTGGCGTTCATTAATGTCCTATCCTAAATCTTTATACCGTTTATCTGTCCAACTATTTTTAAGCCACCCAACCACAAATTTAAAATAATTTTTATTTTTTCTTTTTCAGGACCATTTCAGAAACCAATGATTAAATATAATCGGCTCTCTTCCGTTTTGTGTGGAACATTAGCTTGCAACCATTCTCTGTAATGGCGTCTGGAACGGATTTGCTGGCAGATGCTTGAGCTTGCCGGCAATCAGAAAGCAGATGGCAATGAAGTGGCTCGCCGTGCCGTAGCCGCG
>NZ_JAKZAH010000082.1 GCF_023156245.1 Marinobacter bryozoorum | reverse complement strand
CGATGGGTGGCAGCCTTGCTCCGGTCCGGGTGGCAGGCTTCACGTGGAATGGGTGGCAACCTTCAGCGGTTTACGCACGTATTCATCCGGGATGGTCCAGCTCAGGGGAGCCTGGAAAGGCCAGGTAAGCCAGAACCCGCCGAGTTTTTCCCTGGCAATCGCCCGGAAGCCGGAAAATGCACTATCCGCAATAACGGCCGTAAGCCCGGGGGTTTCCTTTCGGGGGACCCACTCGCTTGCGAGGGTGATCGCCAGGGCGCCGCCGAGGCTCTGTCCCAGCAGGTACAGTGGGCGTTGGCTGTCCCCGACACGGACGCCGAGCCAGCGTAGCCCCGTCTCTGCGTCCTGCAGGGCACCCTCCAGGTCCGCGGTTCCGGTGGACCTGCCGTACCCCCGGTAGTCAGGTAGAAAGACGTTGTAACCCGCCTCAGGTAGCCAGGCGACGTTAAATACATGGCTGCTGATGTTCTGGGCGTTGCCGTGGAGAAAGTAGACATCGCCCAGCGGCTCGCCCTGCGCGGGTAACCACCAACCATGGAGGCGTTCGCCGTCGGGAGTGTCCAGCCAAACGTCTTCATAGGCCAGTTCAAGGCGGTCAGGGGTGACATACACCTGCTGGTCCGGATAGAAGAAGAAACCGCTGCAACCGGCCTGAAAGGCTGCCATCGCAGCAATCGCCGGAATCAGAAGAAAGCGTGGAATCCGAGGTTCCATAAGGTTTGGTACCTGTCGTAGTGGTGGTTTCGGCTGATGCGGGCGTCGATGCTGTAATCCCGGGCAATGTGCCATGCGCCGTGCAGGTAAAGCTCATGTTCCCGGTGATGGTCGCTGACTATCCACGACCTGGTACGCAAACCGGTGATCAGGCTGAGCCTGTCGGCCTGGCGAAGCAGGGCGAGGTCGGCACCGGGGGCGATGTCGTAGCCCCGTGACAGGTGCTTGCTGATTTCCAGGTCTCCGGTCAGCATGGCCAGGCCCTGTATCCGGTCGGTGATTCTCCAGGTACCGCCTGCCCCGCCATCCAGGTACGGCGTGAACGCCCGCTCGCCCCCTTCCAGTGCTGTGCGGCGGCCGCCAAAGCCGACCTGCCAGGACAGGGGCTTGAAAAAATCGTCCCGTGGTGTCAGGGAGCGGATTTCCACACCCACCAGGTTTTCCAGCTGAAGTTCCTGGTTCTTGTGGTAAAGGCGGGCGTCGATTCTCAGGAATTGAAGCTGCGCACCAGGGCGATAGCCGGCGGGTGGGTCAAGCAGGTCATGGTAGGCCGCCCGAACGGAAAGCTCGCTGTAATGGCGTTCGCCGGTGTTGCCTGTGCCCACACCCAGCCGCATGGTGTCATGGCCCTGGTCGTCGCGAACGTCGGGCCGTTCAGGCGGAGTAAGGGGAGCTTGGCCCTGCAGCCGGCTGCGGGCCATCAGCAGCTCATGGGAGAGAGGGGCTGCGAAGTCCCGGGGCCATTCTTCTGCCTGGGCCTGGTGGCGGACATAGTCGTAGGTTGCGTCGAGGACTCGCGCCTGTGCCGGGGGCGCGAGAGATTGCACTTCCTTGTCGTCTACCGCCACGTAGCCATTAGCGATGGCTGCGGCCAGCTGACGTTCGTCGGCGCTCAATTCGTCGAGGAAATGGTTAACGCGGGTAGCCGCGGAAGGTCGGTAGTGGATCTCGTCGACCAGGTTCCGGTCCACAACCCAGCGAATGGTGTCCGACGGAATCGCGTGGGTGCTGACTTCATCCAGCAGTTGCGTGCCAGGTCGGGCCACATCAATCAGCGCGAGCAGGCGGTAGGCACAGTTTTCATCGAAGAAATAGTAGTCGAAGTTGCGATCCTGGATCTCCCAGGTATGGGCCAGCATCTGCTCCACTTCCTCCGGGGCAAGGTTGAGCCGGTATTCCCAGAGATCCCGGTTCTCGATGTCCGAATAGACCTTGATCATCTCGTAATAGGGCTGCACTGAGGTGATACCGGGGTAGCCTCCGACGATGCCACGGTAGGCAAACAGGATTTCGTTGTCATGCTCGGCTGCGTCTGCGGCGTAGGAAATGGTGTTCGCCAGCAACAGGTTGGTATCGCCATCCTGCCGTGGCGGGTCCAGCCTCAGAAAGGTATGCCCGAACATGGAGGAGGGACTGTTGAGGTACGAGGCGGCAAAGACCAGGGTGACTGCCTCGGTATTGAGTTCGGCTTTCCATTCGTTGAAAGCGGAACACTTCACCTCCGGTTCCGGGAGTGACAGGTGGGAGCGGATCCATGCGTCCCGTGCCGGAAACTCGCAACGAGCGTGATCGTTGTCGTTTGCCGTAGCCGGTCGGGTGATGGCCTCGATGGTGGCTCGTAGCTCGGCCTCCGGGTCGGCCTTGCCATCCGGGCTCAGGAAGAAGCTGTCATCATCGGCCTGGCTGGTGTAACCCGACCCCAGGGTATCCGGGTGATAGTGTCCCAGTGTTAACCAGGCATCCGAGTTGGCAAGTCGGGTGGTCGTGTCAGGCAGGCCTGCCTGGGTCGTGGTACAAAGCGATAGCCCGACAATCAGGGCTGGCAAGGTGCGGGTTGGCATGCAGCAAGGGGTCGTGTGGGTGAACGGTTGGCGTGGCGCCCTCGGTAGGGGGTAGGCAGCCTGCCCGAATGGCAGGCTGCCGCTGAGGGCTGAAGGATCAGGCGACGTACTTGCTCAGGCGCTCGTTTCGCTCGAGAAGTGCGACGATGGCATCCACCGCCTGGTCAGAAGTGGTGTCAGAAGACGGGAAGATGGTAGCGAAGTTGTCCTGCAGAAGCTGGCTGAACTCGCCGCGGTCGGCTTCGTCAACGCCCAGCAGGACGGCCAGGGTTTCCAGGTTTTCACCAGAGCCGCGGGACATGTCCCGGGCGACCTTGTCGATGTTGCTGTCCATGTACATCGCCATGGACTGGACAGACTGGTTGGTCTGGCAGCCGAGGGTGCCGGTGGTCATACCGAAGGTCTGGTTGCCAAAAATGCCGTTGGTGGTTGCCGCCAGTATGTGGGGCGCAATACCTGACTGCCCCTTCCAGATCATGGCGCCAACACCACAGCCCGGTTGTGCGAAGGCCATGCTGGATGCGCCGAGAAGGATGGCACCTGCGATCAGTTTTTTCATGTTCTGCTCCTTGATCATCATTGTTAGTCGCTGAAACGGAATGGAGCCCCAGGGCTTACCACTCCTTCCGCGGTGGCTTTACTATACGCCCTGGAGCCTGCCGTTACAGACAAGTATAGCCAACCCAGGATAAACGCCAATGGGGGCCAATGATATGTCGCTAAAAGCTGCCAGGAGCCTGCGCGGCAGAAACTTCCGCAGGGTCCCTCCCGGGCACTAGTGTCCCGTTTGGTTAATTCGCTGATCTACTGAGCCACTGAGAGCCTTGAGAGCTAGGCGCGGTGGCGAAGG
>NZ_JAKZAH010000081.1 GCF_023156245.1 Marinobacter bryozoorum | reverse complement strand
TCTGTGGCCTGACGGCCACCCGGGGGTGGGTCAAAATTAATGGCCAGTAGTGGGTCATTTTAATTGGCCACTAACACTCGGCGGCCTGCAGTTTGAAACCGATCGCGGTGGTGCCAATAACAAGGGCCATCAGGCCCAGGGTAACTTGAGTTTTCATGGATATTTCCTTCTAAAAAAAGAGGGTAACGACCGGCACCCTTGGATAACAGGTGCCGGTGGTCTGGCTTACTGGGCGGTTGAACCATCATGGTGGTCGGAGTGGCCGGCTTGTTCGCCACCATCCATCATTTTCAGGCAGGCTTCATGCATCGCGGCATGCTCCTCGCCGGACATGGAAGACATCATCGTCATCATCCCTTCCATACCTTCCATCTTGCCCATATGGTCACCCATCATGCCCATGCCACCGTGTTCGGACTGGTGGGCATAAACGGCGACACTACCGATTGCAGCAGCGAATACCACGCCAGCGCCAACGATTCTGAGTTTCGTACTTTTCATTGGAATCTCCTCTCGGACGTGCGGTCATGAAGCCAGCGGCTATTGAGGCACGCCTCTGGATAACTGAACAGTTCTGAATTACCCGGCAATGTCTGCCCGGTACCATCTCTGGGTAATGTTCAGGAAAGGAGATTTGGGGGAGGTGTGAGAACCTCAGGAATGGGGCTCTGGTAAGCCGTTCGCACCGCTGAGGGCGCGAACAGGTCGCGAACCTTGGGTAGTGTAGCCGGAAAACCGCCCACGACACCGTATACAAAAGTGAAAGAGCAGTGAGGAGCGCTGAGAAGGCAGTGTGATTGCTGCAAGTCGTTGCAGTTAACGGAGGCCTCGCGACCCAGGTCGCCACAATTGGCACCCTCTATCGTTGACATCTCGCTAAAACTATCCAGCTCTGGCACAGCCTCCACCGTGGGGCCGCCTGCCAAAAGCAGAATGCTCAGAAATGTCGCAATAAGCTGGCGAATCCCCATGATGGCTTCCCAGTCGAGGCTGTTCAACGCTGGCGAACAGGCGCTGATTTGTTGCCAGTGTTTAAGAATTTCTTATGCCAAAATTGATAATAAAACCTTTGAGTAGATCGCAGGTCAAGCATACCCCAAACATCTCCTGATGTATTTGATACTAATCAAACGCCATTTATGATTCTCGCAGAGAGCCTTAAAGAATTCACCGGTTATCTTGGTCGTCCCAGTGGCTCAGAATCTTCACAGTGGAGTAACGGCTTCAATCGAGCCAAAGATGAGCCCAATTCGAAAGGCTTCGACGAGACGGGGATTTTTAAGGCTCGCCCCTCTGCCAATCGCAGCCGCAAAGGCATCGGTGGACATGGCAAAGGCAAGCAAAAGGAGGGCAATTGGGTTCATGAAACTGGCTCCGGTCGGGCAGTTCGAGTCCACGATATAACCACACGCCCGACCTTGGGCATGGCTATATCGATGGTCTCGCCAACCGAGAGGTGTCCGCACCATGGCATGTGGCCAATTATGTTGATACGAACTCTTCCGAATTTCGGAAGCAGGCTACTCCCCAACGAAGCGCTAATTTAGCAAGCTTCTATAACGGTTACAAACTTTGCTATTGGCCCAGGAGCCTTCGTCAGCCTCGTTGAAAGTGGCTCGCGAACGGAATGAGGGGTGATCAGATTCTACGCAGGTCATCGGTGCCGAGCCGTTCAACAGCAGGAGGCTATGGCCCGGTATCGTTATGGGGCTTGTCGTAATGACCTGAAATCGTGCAGGAGGGAGGTTCTCACAGAGAGCCTTCCGAGAAGCGATTCCCAGGAGCCCGAAGGGCGGGCGGAGCCAAAGCGGTTTTCCGTTACCTTGGCCAACTTCCACCATCCCTAGGCAATAATCCCTCTCTGTTGACATGATGCCGAAACGGCATTGAAATATTATTGCTACTCGGGGATACCACCACAGCTTTTCCCTGGCTGGCCTGATCTTTCGACTTTGGGAGAGCCCGGAATGAAATCTTATGAACGCATTAACGCCATTGAATCCCGCCACGATTGGCAGCTTGTCTTTTCAGTTGGTCGTGTATTTGTCGAAAGTTGCGCGGCCTGGTTTGTCTCGGATGGAAAGCCTGGCCAATGCTCTGGGTTTGCTATTGAGCGAACCAGGCAAGAGGAGATGATCCGATATCGGTTCATACCTCTTGATCCAACGGCTGGCTTTAAGGCGGTTTGCCAGCTTCTGGTGGTGATTCACAGCTGGTTGAGGTTGTGAGTTCGGTGAAGGCTGGTGGTAGCCATTTCGAGTTCCAGGGTTTCCGGGTGGATGTAGACCGGGAACCACATGGAATAAACACGGCGGATTCCCAAAACAGGAGAGAGGTTGTTGAGAGCTAAAGAGTCTTTAGAAGGGCGTGGGTTGGCCGGCACTAACCTGGTTAACACCTGGAAGCGAATCACCAAACATGAAGGCCTCTCCCTTGGGGAGGCCATCGAAGTTTTATTGTCAGTGACTGGGTATTCCAGGAGCTCGATCTATCACGGGCGAATTGGTCAGTGGGAGCGGGGAGAGAAGGCACTTTCCCCCCCGGTTCTAAATTGCATGTTGGATACAGTTCTGCCGGCACTGTTGGAAGAATACAAGGGGGGCGTGATCACCGAACAGGAACTTCGGAAAGCAATCACGGTACCGGTAAAAACAGAATAAGTGCATGGTTCATATGGGTTGCACCGGTGAGCCTGGGTCATATAGATCGTTCATGGGTATGAACCACCGTGTTCTGAGCGTAGGGGTTACTGGGGTATACCCAAATAAACCAATAGAGGGGATAGCCCCACCGCGGTTCTTACTAGTTGGCTTACCAAAAGTAAGAGACTACACTGGGTAGAACGAGAAATCCGACCGGGAGGTTGAGAAAATGATCAAGGGTGAATCTACCGTCAGTGAAAAAGGCCAGCTGGTCATTCCCCGGGAAATCCGGAAGGCCCTGGATGTTCAGCGGGGTGACAAGCTCGCCTGGATCGTCGAGGACGATGGCACTATTCGGGTCTCTGTAGCCAAGGGCGACCTGATGGCGCTGAAAGGACGGATCAAGAGTGGAGGGCGGTCTGTATCCGTCGAGGAAATGGATGAGGCGATTAAAGCGGGAGCCTCTGGCGAATGAAGGGGCTGGATACCAATGTGCTGGTCCGGTTTCTGGTTGATGCTGAGGGTGACCCCGAACAGCATGGTATTGCTGCGGATTTCATCCAGACCCACTGCACGGTGGACTCCCCGTGCGCTGTCTCAACCATCGCGCTGTGCGAACTGGCGTGGGTACTCCAGCGGGTTTACAAGGTTTCCCGGGAGGATATTGCTGACCAGATAACCGCGCTCCTCGATGCCCAGCAGCTTCACGTTCCAGACCGGGAACTGGTTCGCAGAGCCCTGGTGGATTATCGGCAGTCTGGCGCGGATTTTCCGGATCACGTCATTGCCTGGTTTGGGAAAGCAGCAGGGGCAGAGGAAACGGCCACGTTCGACAAGAAGGCAGGCAAAGCCCTGTTGTTCCGATACATCGGCCTATAAAGCTCTCGTTACGGCAACTCATCCATGTACGGGAGGAGGGCGGTGGTGGCGCTACTGAATTGACATCCGGCTCCGTTAAGCCGATAGTGTTCATGTACGGAAATATGCCGTACACGTTCATAGTGGCCATTTATCGTCAGCATGAACGCTGGAGAGCAACCCACTGGGGGTGGGCCAGTTGGCCGCCCTCGGGAAGGAGGAATATCGCATGTCAAAGACAAGCGCGCGGCTGGATCTACGCATTGATCCGGCAATC
>NZ_JAKZAH010000080.1 GCF_023156245.1 Marinobacter bryozoorum | reverse complement strand
CCCATCAGATTCTCCGGTGCTGAAGAATTTTTACGCATTATGCCAGAAGGTGTCTCCTGCCGCGCAGACTCCTAGGGCAGACGCGCCGAAGCCGCTGACAATCACGTTCACCGCAGCAATGGCCAGCACGGTCAGTACCGGGGACAGCGAGGCCAGTGCCCCGACCCGAAAGATATCGGCGAACAGCGCCCGCTGCAGGGCAAACCTGGACAGGTGCAGTTGCAACACCTGGCTGCTGCCAGACAGCCGGCCCAGGAGCACCGCTGCCATAAGGCCCATGGTCACCACCACGGAAACCGCCGCGCCAGCCACGCCAAGCTGCGGCAGCCCGGCCCAGCCCAGGATCAGAGCACCGGACAGGGGAATCTGGATAAAGGCACCCAGTACCATCACCACGGCAGGAAAGCGCATCTCCCCCATGCCCCGGTAAACCGCCGCGATAATACCCATCAGCCAGAGGGCCACACTGCCACCAAACAGGATATGGCCATAAAGAAGCGCGTCATCGATCACTGCCGGGGTGACGTCGAGTTGATTGAGGAGAGCCGCACCGCCAAGCCACCACAGCATCCAGAACAGACCGCCCGCGGCCACCGCTATCACGATGCCGTGCCAGATCAGCGCCTCGGCCTGGTCCTTGCGGCCCCGGCCCAGAGCCCGGGCCACTGAACTGCTCAATGCACCACCGATGGCGCCGTTGGCGAGCATCTGCATCAGCATCAGTCCCGGGAACATCAGTGCAATGGCCGCCAGCGCAGCGGTGCCGAGGTGACCGATGAACCAGACTTCAGTCATGCTCACTGTGCCCTGCACCAGGAAGGCGATGGCATTGGGGGCGGCCATGGCAAGGATCAGGGGCAGCGCCGGCCGGCTGAGCATCTGTTCGGTACGTGTCATGGTGGCTGGCCGGGCGGTTCCCGGCGCGGAAGCTGTCATGAATCCGCCCCGGCCGGCTCGTGGGGTGCGAGCAGGTCGAGGGACTCATCGATCAGGCTGTGTAACGCCACGACCCGGTCTTCGCCGAGCATGCCGTTGATGCGTTGCTGGGCCTGCTTCCAGTGCGCCCTGGCCTGGTGCCACTTGTCCCGACCGGCGTCGGTGATGGATATGCTCCGGCTGCGACCATCCGGACCGGGGGACTGGGAGAGCCAGCCGGCGTCCAGTAGCGGCTTCAGATTGCGGGTAAGGGTGGAAGCGTCCATTTTCATGGCCTTTGCGAGATCCCCCGGGCGCACCGGGCCCAGCTGGATGACGTGGGCCATCAAGGCATACTGGGTGCCCTTGAGTCCGGCCTGACCCAGTTCGGCATCGTAGAACTGCGACACCTGCCGCATCAGCTGGCGTATGCGGTAGTTGGTACAGCCCTGTGGCCGGGCCTTGTGGGGTACCGGGGATTTGACGGTCATGGGAAGCTCCGGATAGTATTTGTAGCTGCAAGTATTGTATATGCAATTATCGCCGTCAAGATCCGGCCCCCGGGTCAACCATTTATCTGCGTACGAGGCCACCATGACTGACAAAAATACCCCCGTTCACCCCCTCGACCAGGCCGTTGCCCTGACTCCGATCGATAGCGGGCGCTGGCAGGGTGCCACCAGCCCGGCCTACGCCAATATGGTAGGGCCCTTCGGCGGCACCACCGGCGCGACGTTGCTCAATGGTGTGCTCTGCCACGAGCAGCTGCTGGGTGAGCCGGTGTCGTTGACCGTCAATTTCGCCGCACCCGTGGCGGATGGTGACTTTGAGGTTAGTGCCCGGCCGGTGCGGACCAACCGCAACAGCCAGCACTGGTGGGTGGAAATGCTGCAGGGTGGTGAGACCGTGGCCTTCGCCACTGCCGTGACGGCGCGCCGGCGTGAGACCTGGGCCAGCACGGAGAGCAGCTTCCCGGAGGTGTCACCGGCCTCCGAACTGAGCGATGCCTCGAAGGAGGGTCGCCCGAAATGGACCCGGAACTACGACATGCGGTTCGTGGAGGGGGCACTGATGGGGGAGCCACACCCGCACCCGGACTACCCGTCACGGAGCCGGGTATGGATGAAGGACCAGCCAGCAAGGCCACTGGACTTCCTGTCCCTGTCGGCGCTGTGCGATGCTTTCTTCCCCCGCATTTACGTCCGGCGGCCCAAGCTGGTGCCTATCGGAACGGTCTCCCTGACCACTTACTTCCATGTGACTGGCGAGCAGTTGGCATCCGTCGGCACTGAGCCGGTGCTCGGTGTGGCCAGCGCCAACCACTTTGGCCAGGGTTTCTTCGACCAGAGTGCGGAAGTCTGGAGCCCGGGCGGGGAACTCCTTGCGACCACCCACCAGGTCGTTTACTTCAAGGAATAAGGACACCGGGGGTCAAACCACCCGGACCAGTTCCCCTTTCTCCCAGCCAAGCCGCCCGGTCTCCACTACCTGGCGGCGTATTCCGGGCACCGGTCGGATCATGAACAGATCGCCGTTACGGCCGAGCAGGGCCTTGGGCACGCCGCATTCCCGCGCCAGGCTGGCGTGGGCTTCCATGTGCTCCGCTTCACCGTGTACGGGGATGGCGATATTTGGCTGAACCCACTGGTACATGGCACGCAACTCGTCCTGGGCCGGGTGGCCGGAGGCGTGGATGGGCAGGTCGGCGTCCTCGGCGGTGATGACCTCGACGCCCCGTTCCTTCAAACTGGTGATCAGCGCTTCGATGGCGTCCTCGTTGCCGGGGATGGCCCGGGCACTGAAGATTACCCGGTCGCCCGGTTCCAGTTCCACATCAGGGTGTGAGCCTGTGGCCATGCGACGCAGGGCCGTCCGCGGTTCCCCCTGGCTGCCGGTGGCCACGGCCAGTACTTCCTCCCGTGGCAGGTAGCCCAGGTGGGCAGGAGGAATGAGATGGTCGTCCGCGTTCCACACCCCGGCCGCCTTGGCAGCTCCGCTCATGTTGACCAGCGAACGCCCCAGCAGGCCCATGTAACGGCCAGTGGCCCGGGCCACGTTGGCCAGGGTGTGCAGCCGGGCGATGTTGCTGCCAAAACAGGCCACGATAACCCGCCCCGGCGCGTCTTTGGTGGCCGCCAGCAATCCCTTCTCCAGTGCCGACTCGGACATGGAATGCCCCGCCACCGTGGCGTTGGTGGAATCACACACCATGGCCGTCACACCTTCCTCCGCCAGCGCCTTGAACGTCCCCGGTGTATAACCGTGGCCAACCAGTGGCTCTTCGTCCAGCTTCCAGTCGCCACTGTGGAAGATCCGGCCCGCCGGGGTGCGGATCATCAGGGCGTTGGGGTCGGGGATGGAGTGGGTCAGCGCCAGCCACTGCACCTCGAAGGGGCCGATGGTGCGGCGCTCATCCACGTCCACCACGTGGATCGGCACCCGGTGCAACAGGTCGAACTCCGCCAGCTTGCGGCGCAGGATCTCGGCAGTAAAGCGGCTGGTGTACACCGGGCATTGCAGCAGTGGCCACAGGTAGGGCACGGCGCCAATATGATCCTCATGGGCGTGGGTGATGATCAGCCCGGCCAGCTGCTCGCGGCGATCCGCAATAAAGGCCGGATCCGCCATTTGTACCGGCGGTTCACCACGCCTGTGCATCGTGCCGTCAGCGATCACCCGACCGGGACGGGGAAAGGTCACGCCACAGTCCACCATCAGCCACTGGCCGTCGTGACCGTAAAGGTTGAGGTTCATACCAATTTCACCAGTGCCGCCAAGGGGCAGGAACCAGAGGTCGTTGTGGTCGGGTGTCATGGCAATCTTGTCGTGTTCGGGAAATGGGACAGGGCGGCAGTGTAACGCGGAATGCGGTGCGGTGGAGATGCTGGATTGGTTCTACTGGATTCTTCCTTCTTATAGCTGTGACCGCCTGGCTGGCAACGACCCCGCGGATGATGTAGTTTGTCGAGGTCTTCAAGGATAACGGACGTTTTCATGACACGGATAGTACTAATCCGAAATAAAGTAAGCGAACATCACCCGGAGATGTAAGCCAAATCTGGATGACCAAAAAAGGACTGCAAT
>NZ_JAKZAH010000008.1 GCF_023156245.1 Marinobacter bryozoorum | reverse complement strand
TGTTCGCTGGAGGTCAGAAGATATCAGGGAGTATGGCTCAAAAAGGCGTTAGCTGGCGACCGATTCCACACGAAATGAAAGAGAGCCTTAAATATTAATCCTGCATTACCAAAGCGTATTCAGGTTTTAACTTGGATGCTACCGATTTTTATTTAGGCTGGATAATGTGATGTCGAGCACACCGACACGCAAAGGAAGCAAGAATTCAACAGATGACCCAGGAGGTCTGTGTTATGCGCATCAAGTCCAGTGTTGCATGTCTTACGCTCTTTACCGCCGCTGCCGTCGCTACCCCTGTAGCCATGGCACAGAGCAGCGAGCGGGATAATTCCGGCTTCTTTATCAGTGGCAGTTACGGTGGTTACAAGGCCCATGGTGGTGAATTTGACGACGACCGGGACCTGTATGGCGTATCCGCCGGTTACCAGTTCAACCCGTTCTTCGCCCTCGAAGCCGATTACATCGATTTTGGCAAGTTTGGTGACGACGAAGTGCGCTCGGATCTCAAGGGCCTGGCCCTGTCAGCCAAGGGTCGGCTGCCTCTGACTGACGCCTTCGGCATCTACGGCAAGGTGGGTGCCTTCGCATCCGACATGGATGTCAGTGCCTTTGACGAAGACGAGACCTACGATGAGGTCAGCCCGTTCGTCGGTGCCGGTGTGGACTTCATGATGACGCACTCGCTGACAGCGTTCGCCGAGTACAACCGCTACAACGTGGACATCGACGAAGACGACTTCAATGGCCAGGTCACCAATGATGGTCCGGAGTTTGATACCGCCCGCGTCGGCCTGCGCTACACTTTCTGATCTGCCCACACCTGGCAGGATGCCGGGTGCCTGTACTCCGCGGCGGGTGGGGCAATGACGCCGCCCGCTGCACCCGGCGTGCCTGGATGACAGCGCACCGGGGTGCGACCTTGCTGCGGAGCGACTATGATTGACTCAGGTTTTCGGGTCCGCGTGCCTGTGTGTCGCGGACCCGTTTTTCTGTTGTTGCTTGGGAGCCCCAGCAATGGATTCATCAGAACTGCCGTTTATGGACATGCTGCTCCGCCTGTCGGTAGCCACCGGTTTCGGTTTCCTGCTTGGACTCGAACGGGAATTGCGGGGAAAGCCTGCGGGACTTCGCTCCCATATGCTGGTTGCCATGGGCGCCGCCGCGTTTGTCATGGTGGGCATGCATATCCTGTTTGCCACGGCAACCGGGGATCCGTCCGCGCGTATCGACCCAACCCGTATTGTGGAAGGCGTAATTGGCGGTATTGGTTTCCTCGGGGCCGGCTGCATCATCCAGGCCCGGGGCAGCGTTCAGGGAATAACCACCGGCGCCAGTATCTGGATTGCCGGGGCGGTCGGGGTAGCCAGCGGTATAGGCAACCTGCCCCTGGCCGGGCTGCTTTCGGCCTTTGCACTGATCACCATTGCGGTGCTGGGGCATTTCGAGAAGGAAGTGCTCGACGATCAGGGCAGCCCGCAAGCCTCTGCCGGTAACGACCGGTCTCAGTAAAGCGGCTGAACCAGTTTGGTGCCGCCAAGCTGCCCCATCTGGCCGCGAATCCAGGAAACCCGCTGCCAGACATAGTCAGACGGGGCGGCGGCGTTATAGACACGGGGATTGGGTAGCACCGCCGCAAGCCTGGCGGCCTGCTCAGGACTCAGTTGCGATGCCCCGATCCCGAAGTGGGCCTGGCTGGCCGCCTCGATACCGTAAATACCCGGGCCGAACTCGGCCACGTTCAGGTAAACCTCCATAATACGCCGCTTCGGCCAGAGCCCGTCGATCCCGACCGCAAACGCCGCCTCAAGTCCCTTCCGGACGAAACTTCGCCCACTCCAGAGGAACAGGTTCTTGGCGGTCTGCTGGGTTATGGTGCTGGCGCCCCGCAAGCCCTCCCCTTCCTGGAAGGCGGTTACCGCCGTGGCGATAGCATCCAGGTCAAGCCCCCAATGGGTCAGGAATCGCTGATCCTCACTGGCAATCACCGCCAGGGGCATCCAGGGTGAGATATTCTCCAGCGGCACCCAGTGCTGCTCGACGCCGGTCTGGTTGTCAATCTGCCAGGCGAGGATAAAGGCTGTGGTCGGCGGGTTGACGTAGCGGAACAGGAAAATGGTCAGTACAGCAAGCAGGAGGCAGGCTGTCAGCAGCCATACCCCCCACCGTAAAACCGTCTTCAGCAGCGTCATTCGCCCCCGGGTCCCAGCAGCCTGACAAGTTGGGTACCCACGGCCGAAACCGGCTCCATCACAGCGGCATGAATGGATCGGCTGGCGCTCTCTGTAAACGCCTGCCCGGCCGGAGATTCAAGGAAAGCCAGGTACTGCTCCAGCTCCCGGTCAGAGAAAGACTGGTACGTATAAAGGTACGCCAGGTAAACCTGTTCGCCGATTTGCTGCTCGATCATCGGGCGGTTGGCGCGAACCTGGGCCTGCACTGACTGCGTTGTATCGCCGGCACTGAGGGCCGCCAGCGCCTCGGCCAGCTGAAGCTGGACGGCCATCGCGGTTTCAACGGCACGTTCACTGGCATCCAACGCCTGGTCATAACGGTTGTAGAGCTCATGGCGATGGCTACCGTCGTACTGCTTGCGAAGGGCCGCGGCCTCGGAAGACATGGATTCCCAGGCTGCCGGCAAGGCGGCATCGGACTCGGCCCGGGACAGGCGCTGTCCCAGGTCCGATTCGTACCAGTCGTTTACAGCCTGCAGCTCCGTGCCGGCAAGGTCAGCCTCCAGGTCACGAACCAGCCGCGCCTGGATACGGCGGCTGTCAAAGGCGCTGGCACCAAAACCTGCGATGGTTTCAGCCACTAGCGGATCGACCTGCCCGGTGGCAGCCAGGCCGTCGCGGATACCGGCCCGGATCATGGTACGGGATTGTTCCGCAATCGTACCAAGCGGTGAGAGACGGACCACTGCCTCGGCCTCTGAGGAAGCCGACGCTGCGGGGCTGCCGATGGCAGCGACCAATACCACTAGCACCATGCAGGCCCTGAGTGCGCGTGTAACGTTAAAAACGTGAATGGGTCCAACTGAAGTTTGCATATACCTGTCCTGCCAGAAGAGTCAGCCCCGTTTATGCCACGCGCCCGGCAACCGGACAAGGCCGAACGCGTCGGTTTCAGTGACGGTTTGGACAGGATTGGGAAAGGTAGCAGGCATGTCGCGAATTCAGCCCTGCCGTGCCCTCACGAACAGGTTTTGCTGCGCCACACCGATCAGCCCCTGCTCATCGTAGACATCCGAGCGTACCAGGCCAATGCCATTGGGTTCTACCGTCATCCGGCTGTCCAGCGCCACCCACTCGCTCCGTGGATGACGGTTCAGATACACCGTCAGGTCCGTGTTAACAAACGTGTATTCCTCGATTGGCAGGATCCAGCTCAGTCCGTTGCCGAAATCCGACGCGGCCACGGCGCGCATGGCCGACGACACGGTTTCGCCAGCGACCACCGGATATTTCAGGCGGAACCAGGCCGCTGCGGGCCCCGGTCCCACGGTCTGTCCGTGGGCGATCCGGACCTCCATGGCCGTATAGTGAAATGAGGTAACCTGCTCCATACCCGGTACCAGGAAGGGTTCGTGACAACGCTCCGGCCCGGACAATGGGTGGCCTTCCAATCTTGGCTCGATACCCTGGTCTTCCCCCTTCAGGAAAAGCGCGATCGCTCGGGCGACTACGGTATCGCCGTGAGACAGGGTCAGTTCCACACGTCGTACCGAGCGGCCCTGACCCATGGTTGCAGTGACTTCCAGTGGCGCCAGTGGCACCGGACGCACCAGCTCCATGGTCAGACGGGCGAGCAGCAGCTCGGGATCACCCACCATTTGCTCGGCATAGCCGGCCAAAAGGGCAGCAGGCGCGCCACCATGGAGGGCGTCAGGGCTCCAGGGGCCGCGACCCAGTTCAGACGGAACAAACAGGTCACCGTCGCGAATAAACACGGAATCCGCAGCTGTTTCACTCATGTTGTAATACTCAGTCTGTGTCGATAGTTACTTCTTTATACCACTGCGTCCGGCGGGGCCCAAACGCAAGGAAGGGGCGCCCGCAGGCACCCCTTCCCGGAAACGGCTGGTAGCTGACTCAGAGACTCGCCAGCGCATCCTCAACGATCTGAAGGCCTTCTTCCAGCACCTCATCTTCGATGGTAACCGGCATCAGGAAGCGGATAGTGTTGCCGTACATGCCACAGCTGAGCAGGATCAGGCCATGCTCCTTGGCGTAGGCCGTAACCTTGGCCGCCAGGTCGGCGCGGGGTTCGCAGCCCTGTTTGTCGGTCACCAGCTCGATAGCGGCCATGGCTCCCAGGTTACGCACATTGTCCACATGGCCGAACTTCTCCTGCCATTGGGCAAACCGCTTGCCCAGCTTATCGCCGAGCGCCTGGCTCTTGCCGAGAATGTCCTCTTCCTCGAAAACTTCCATCACCGCCAGGGCTGCGGCGCAGGCAGTGGGGCTGCCGGTGTAGGTACCACCGAGGGAATTGGGGCCGGACGCATCCATCACCTTGTCGGTGCCGACAATGGCAGAGATGGGCATGCCATCAGCCATGCTCTTGGCCATGGTCATGATATCCGGCTCGACGCCACTATGCTCAATGGCAAACAGCTTGCCGGTTCGGCCAAAGCCGCTCTGCACCTCGTCAACGATCATCAGTATGCCGTGCTCGTCACAGATCTCACGGACTTTCTTCAGGAAGCTCGTCGGGGCAGGATAGAAGCCACCCTCACCCAGCACCGGCTCAAGGACGATCGCCGCGGTGTCTTTCGGGTTGGCATCGGTTTTCAGAGTCATTTTCAGGCCACGAATGGCCTCATCCTCGGATACGCCATGGTAAGGCACAGGGAACGGTGCCCGGAAAACCATGCCAGGCATGGGGCCGAAGTCCGTCGCGTAGGGGTTTACCTTGCCGTTCATTGCCATGGTCATAAAGGTACGGCCATGATAGCCACCATCGAAGCAGATCACGTTGGTCTTACCGGTTGCTGCCCGGGCTACCTTGACGGCGTTTTCCAGGGCCTCGGCGCCGGAGTTGGCCAGCATTACCTTGGCGTGGCCGCGCACCGGCACCACCTGGCTTAGCTTTTCGGCCACGCGAACATACCCTTCATAGGGCATGACCGTCTGGCAGGTGTGCATCAACTTTTCCAGCTGGGCCTTGACCGCTTCAACCACTTTCGGGTGACGGTGGCCAATATTAAGGACGCCAATACCGCCGGCAAAGTCGATCATCCGTTTACCGTTGGCATCCCACAGCTCGGCATTGCGGGCGTGATCCGCAAACTGTTCGTTCGGGCTGGCAGCACCGGCGGCCACGTACCGTTCTTTCAGCTTTTGCAGTTCTTCGTTAGTCATGCTTTGCCTCGGGTCTGTTCAGGGGGTTGATGTACTCTCAGTATGGTTGAATAAAGGCCCAACTTGCCACCCTCGCGCGGGGAAAACCTTCACCTCTCCCGAAAAATAAATATAACTAATGCAGAGCTATCAGAACAATTCAGTTGATTGATTCGACGCCCGGTTTCATAGTGGCTCCTACACATACACAACCCACGTCCACTGCCTGGAGGCATCTATGGATTTTCAGTATTCCGCCAAGGTCGAGTCGCTGCGCAAACAGTTAACCGACTTTATGGATGAGCACATCTACCCCAACGAAGCGCTTTACCAGCAGCAAAAAGAAGAGAACAACGAACGGGGACGGGCTTACGCCAGGGTGCCCATCGTCGATGAGCTCAAGGAAAAGGCTCGGGCCCAGGGCCTGTGGAACCTGTTCCTGCCAGAAGAGGAGTACGGCCCCGGCCTGACCAACCTCGAGTACGCCCCGCTGGCGGAGATCATGGGCCGCGTGCTCTGGTCGTCTGAAGTGTTCAACTGCGCCGCACCGGACACCGGCAATATGGAAGTACTGGCCCGCTACGGCAGCGAGGAGCAGAAAGCCACCTGGCTGCAGCCACTGCTGGACGGCAAGATCCGCTCATCCTTTGCCATGACCGAGCCTGCCGTAGCCTCCAGCGACGCTACCAATATCGAAACCCGTATCCAGCGCGACGGTGACGAGTACGTTGTTAATGGTCGCAAGTGGTTTATTACCGGTGGCTGTGGCGAAGAAACCAAGTTCTTCATCGTGATGGGCAAGTCGGATCCGGATAACGCCGACCGCCACAAGCAGCAGTCGATGATCATCGTGCCGAAAGACACTCCCGGGGTTACCATTGTCCGGGACATGCCGGTGTATGGTTATTACCATGCTCCCAAGGGCCATCCGGAGATCCTGTTCGAAAACGTGCGGGTGCCGGCCAGCAACCTGATCCTGGGCGAGGGCCGTGGATTCGAGATCGCCCAGGGCCGCCTGGGGCCGGGCCGGATTCACCACTGCATGCGGGTGATCGGCCAGGCTGAGCGCGCCTTTGAAATCATGTGTCAGCGGCTGGTATCACGCCAGGCCTTCCACAAGAAACTGTCCGACCAGGGCGTCTGGCGTGAACGCATTGCCGACTGCCGGATCGACATCGACCAGACCCGCCTGATGGTACTGCAGGCCGCCCAGATGATGGACCTGGTGGGCAACAAGGTCGCCAAGCAGCAGATCGCCATGATCAAGGTGGCCGCGCCGGCCATGGCCCTGAGGGTCATCGACTGGGCTATCCAGGCCCACGGTGCCGGCGGCTACACCGAGGACTTCCCGCTGGCGGACATGTGGGTGTACGCCCGTCACCTGCGCACTGCCGACGGCCCCGACGAGGTTCACCGTAACGCCATTGCCAAGGAAGTGCTGAAAGCTTACCTGTAACCTTTCACCTGAATCCGTGACTTCAACGAGCTGAACTCACGCCCAAAGCCTGCAATAACAAGGCTTAGAGCGATATAATAGCATCTGACATCCATTCACCCAGTTAGTGCTTTCGGCTCATGCGTACCTTTACTCTCCAGCAATCCCGAACCGAAGTCTATACACCCAACGGCGGGCTGGCCCTGGTCGGTCATTGGCTGAACCGGCATACATCGCTCACCAAAACCGCCCGCACCGTCGTCAAGCGGCACGGTATTCCGAACATTGAACTGATCCGGACCTATCTTGGCCTGATCACGCTGGGCAAAAGTGACTTCGAGGCGGCCGAGCCGGTTCGAACGGACCCATTTTTCAAGTCTGCGCTGGGCATCAAGCAATCGCCATCGTCGGCCCGGTTGCGCCAGCGATTTGATGAAGACGCTCAAGGCCTGACCCCCCTGCTGGACGATGCCAGCGTCGAGTTTCTTCAGTCCGTCGAAGCTCCGGTGTCACCTCTGGCGATGGGCCACGTTGCGCTGGATATGGATGTCTTTCCCATGGACAACAGCCAGACTCATAAGGAGGGTGTCAGCTACACCTACAAGGGCTACGACGGTTATGCACCGCTGGCCGCCTACCTGGGGCAGGAAGGCTGGTGCCTGGGTTGCGAGCTGCGCCCTGGCAGCCAGCACGCCAACAAGGGATTTCTCGATACCCTCAAACGGGTGTTACCCCGGGCTCGATCACTGACGGATAAGCCCATTTTGTTGCGCCTGGACAGCGCACACGATGCCCGTGCCAATCGCGATTTCCTGCGCGAGCAGGACCAGATCGA
Organism: Marinobacter bryozoorum; assembly: GCF_023156245.1. GTDB lineage: Bacteria > Pseudomonadota > Gammaproteobacteria > Pseudomonadales > Oleiphilaceae > Marinobacter > Marinobacter bryozoorum. Next base: position 108,870 of record NZ_JAKZAH010000008.1, on the reverse strand, counting down.
CTTCCTGATCAAGTGGAACCCTCGTAAAGAAGATCCGCTCGTCTGGGCAGACAAGGCCCAGGCCCGGAAAGCCTGGTCACTGGAGCGCGACGGCAAAATGGAAGCGGTTCTGTCAGAAACGATTCCGGACGAGCCCGGTCTGCGCCGCATCGTGAAGGTCACCGTTCGTACCTGCGATGCCGAGGGCCAGCTGTATCTCGAACCGGAAGTCAGCCTCGAAGGCTGGGTGACCTCGTTGCCGGCCGAAGTAGCCGACGAGCAACACATCATGGCGCTGTACAGCGATCACGCCACCAGTGAGCAGTTCCACAGCGAGTTCAAGACCGACCTGGACCTGGAACGACTTCCGTCCGGGAAATTCGACACCAACAACCTGGTCATGGCCTTCGCGACGATGGGTTACAACGTGTTGCGCTGGATGGGTCTGCGACTGACCGGCCCGGATGCACCGGTTCGCCACCCGGCCAAGCGTCGCCGCCTGAGAACCGTGATGCAGGAAATCATGACTATGGCCTGCCGCCTGGTACACAGCGGCCGGCAGTGGATCCTGAGATTTGGTCGGCACTGTCCAGGCTTTGCGGTTTACCGAGATCTTTATCGGGGCCTTGCTTCCGCCGGATAGGCCAACTCAACCACTGGCAAAAAACAATCCTCCCGGAATCCTCTGCCGGGACAGCCCGCTATTGCCTAAACACTGCATGCTGGTTATTTATCAACCAATCTCGGACCATCGGTTGCTCCCGCTCTTTGCTTCCTGACCTCAAAGTCAGAATCTCACCCAGTTATCGCCTCTTGTTGGCGCAGAGGTGGGCTTGACGGGTATATTGGCGAGCGAAGTCACTGATTCAGGTTTCAGGTCAGCGCGCCGGGACTTGTCAGACCCGGCGCGCTGTTACCCTCACTCCATCCGTTCCCTGCTCACGTCCTGATGGACCGCCCGCAGACACCCGACCGACGTCTTCTTACACAAAGCGTTACGCCCCGTTACGGCACCTGCACTGAAGATTAACTACACTTCACTATACTCAGGAGCAGCCAGTCTCAACACGGAGGACGCCGGCTATGCCCTTCGGCGCCGATTCCATCGCCTGCCATAACCCCAGCGCACTGTTTGAACTGTGTAATGAGCGTTATTTCAACTACGCTTTGCGCCCGGATAATGGCTTTTGCGTGCGCTATGGCAACACCGGCCAGCACCTGGCGCGGCTGCGCACCTGCCCCGACAACCTCACCCCTCGTGCCATCAACCTGAGTCCGCGTCTCAGGGACCACCCACAGGCCCTGCGGAGCGCTCTGGTGAGGGAAATGATTCCCATGCTGGGACGACAATGCTACCGGGATACCGGCGACAGCCGCTTCCTGGATCAACATCCCCTGCATGGCCATCTGTTCATCGAACCGGGTATCGGGGCGTTTTTCCTCGCCCAGATGGAGCTACTGAACCTCGCGTTCCCGGAGCTTGCGCTCACAGTCAAACCCAGGTTCGGCAGCGGCTCGCTGTTTGACCAGCGGCGGATCCCTGCGGCCAGGGTGCTTGTGGTACCTGTCGACGCCCTGGCCAACACCGGCATTATCTACCGCCTGCATGACAGTGCACCTGCCGACTGGAAACAGTTGCGTGAAACCGCCTGGTTGCATCACGGCGCCCGCGAGGTGCAGCTGCTGAAAGTGGCCGGGGCGCTGGCGGAGGGCTTGCCGGTACTGCGGAAGGATAACCAGCCCCGCGCCAACCTGCGCCCGAAGCTGGAAGAGGATTTCGACCTGCTGGTCCAGGAATTACGCGACCATCGACTGACTGCAGAGTTCCAGGCAACCGATATCGATGCAGCCCCCCGGTCCGTCAGTGAGCAACTTGCGCGGTGGCGTCCGGAGACTTACTCGAGTTACTGAACTCCCCCGTGATCACCCGCAGCTTGCCTGGATGGCAGGACGCATTGAATGGCGTCTGCCCCGCGACGTCGCCATCCACGGTTACCGTTTTTGGCTGACGGGTGCTGATCCGACACCAGGGACTATGCACTTCAACCACCGTACGATTGTCCCTGGGCGGACGGCCCAGAAGGCGCGTCAGTACAAAGGCCGCCAGCAGGCCGGGTATGGACGCCGGCCGGATGGCCACGATCACCAGCGCACCGTTGGTGATACCGGCGTTAGGCACCTCACTGCCTCCACCGAAATAGGCACCGTTGGCCACGGCGATGGATAGCCACCGGCCCGTAAGCGTCGCCTGATCAGTACGTATAACCGCCCGGAATCCCCGCCTGGAAAAAATTCGCCGGACCAGCGACAGGGCATAACTGACCTGGCCAAAGAGTTTCTTGGATGAACCGTCAGCATTGGCGTCACGGGCAGGCATGGTACCCAGACCGACATGGGCGACGTTCAGGAAGATGCCGTTATCGTATTCGGCAATATCGACCCATTCGGCCCGGTCTGCGGCGACAGCCTCACAGATGGCATCCGGGATATTCTCGATGCCCAGGTTACGGAAAAAATCGTTGGCGGTACCGGAGGGCAGTACCGCCAGGGTTGCCCCGGCATCGAGACAGATTTTCGCGGCCGCATTCACCGAGCCATCGCCACCAGCGGCGAGCAGGCGGTCACCCGGGGCCAGGGCATCAACCCAACGCTGGTCCTCAAGGTCACAGACCCTCAGGTCGGTTATCCCGACCTCGGCCAGGTGCGACTTCCAGAAATCCCCGTTGCACTCGCCGTCGCCGGCATGGGGGTTTGCCAACAGCCAGTCTGTCATTATGGTCCTCCGATACCGGTTGCGCCCCCTGCGGGGTGAACCTTCAGGTTAACGCATCCGGCCATAACGGCGGTAACAATCCGTTAAGGGCGACTGTCAATCAAGGGCTGCGTGTTCTCCCGTTCGGCCAGGTACCAGGGCCTCGGCGGCGTGCCGGCGAAAGGCTGTGCCAACCGGTTCTCCACGCTGTTATAGACGAAGAACAGGTTGGCCCGGGGCCACGGCGACATATTGCGATTGGACGCGTGCAGCGTGTTGCATTCGAACAGCAACAGCGAGCCCGCCGGCCCCGTGGGCGCCTGGATACTGTCGGTGCCTGCCAGTTGTTCGATGTCTGACCGGGACGGCAGGCCCACCTGTTGATGCTTGAGTGAACTGGCCCAGTTTTCATCCGGCGTCCGCCCCACGCAGGGTACGAACTGGTTATGCGAGCCGGGAATCAGCATAAGCGGTCCATTGAATGCATTGTTCTCCGTCAGCATGATGGACGCGCTCACGGCTCGCATGGCGGGCATGCCGTCCTCACTGTGCCAGGTCTCGAAATCCGAGTGCCACTCGAAGCCATTACCGCAGAATCCGGCCTTGCTGTTGATTCGGGACTGGTGAATATAAACCTCGGAACCCAGGATTTGCCGGACCATATCCAGCAAGCGGGGGTCACGGGTCATGCGATCAAATGCCTCGGAGAGCTCGTGCATGGCGAATACAGAGCGGATCTCCTGCCGCTCCTGGTCCATGACGACCTGCTCAAGGTCCGTAATATCCCTGCGGCTGGCCATATCACGCAACTCTTCCAGGAAGGGCGACACGGCGGTCTCCGGAAAGAAGCCTTCCATCCAGAGGAAGCCATCCCTTTCAAAACGATCCAGCTGTTCGCGATCCAGGGGACCACGCTCCCGTGTTGCGCCAGCGCTGTGAACGACCGGCTCCTGGCGGGGAAACATATCCGGTACGAAGTCATCTCGGGTCGGATAAAAATCGGTTCTCTGTAACATTTCTAATTTCTCCACATTCCCTATTGGGTGTCAGAAGTGTTCCGTAGGCCCCGAATAACGCGGGTGGAACGGCTTTTGGAATGTAAAGAAACGTAACAAAGGCATTTTGAGGCAGATATAACACAGGTTATGACCAACCGTGTCGGGGAGGCTCGGGGGCACTAATAACCAAACCTTAATCGGGAGGTAGCTTTCCCGACAGGTCCGGCTAAGGGGAGGATGCGTCAATCGCTATATCGGTGCCGATTCGGAGGTTAATGCCCGGTCCGCGATATGATCCGGTGTTTCCGCCTGATGGCGCCGGATATATACGTCTACCAATTTCTCAAGAACAAACCGGCGAACGGGCTTGTGATAACAGGCCTGCATGCCGGATTTCAGGCAGCGTTCCCGAAACTCGGGGGTGTCGTTGGTGGAAATACCAACGATAGGCACGTCTGACGGCAGCAGCTCCCGCAGACGGATCTCGTGGGCTGTCTCGGGACCATCGAGTCGCGGCATCTGGCCGTCCATCAACACCAGGTCCCAGTGGCCTTCCCGGACGGTTTCCAGGGCTTCCATGCCGTCCGCGGCGCTGACGGGCTCGACATTCAGCCGGATTAACTGCTTGCGGAGGATCATCCGGTTAATGGGGTCATCATCCACCACCAGCACCCGTGGCAGTGACTGCGCCTCCGGCGTAACATCGTCTGCCTCGCTGTTATGGGACTGCCAGGGATCAACCCTGATATCCGCGACCGGGGAGTTGGCTGCCGCCTTTCGTTCTCGGCGACGCCGCACCCGCTCGTTACCGAACTGCAGCATCTTGATCCACAGGATCAGGGCCGCCTCCAGCACCAGAATGCCACCAATCAGCACGAACGGACCGTAAACCGGTAGTCCCGGCTCTCGCCAGCTGTCTCCGGGCACAGTAAGACTGTTCCACACAAGGGCAGGAACAATCGCTGCTGCCGCCACGACCAGGTAACTGACAAGCCGGAACCCTCGGGCCTCATGCAAGCGCGGGATAGTGGAGAGAAAGCGTTTGAGCCCGCCGGCTAAGGCGATCCAGCGGGCTGGTTCAAGCTCGGATTTTCTGCGGACAATTCCCATTGCTGTCCTCCAAGGTGGTCATAAGGCATCGCGAAGATACCTTTTGCGACCCAAAAAACCGGAGATTCCATCTCGACCGGAGAGTGACAGTGGTGTGTGCCTTCCGTTACAGGATTTATTGTTCGGGGCTCCACGTCACTCTTCTGGCAAGACAACCTGTCCAAACCATGAATTCTGGTTCACATAATGTAACACTCTGCAACATACTGCGACATAACATAGGTTATGTTCGGTCAGGACCGCTGTCTTCCTTTCCGGATTATGACCCTTTCGTAATAGAGAGTGAAAGACAAAGCCTACAGAATCATGAAACCGGCGCGAGAAAGCCGACCCTCAGGACGCGAAAGGAGCAACCATGACGGACAGCTGCATTATTCGCCATTTCGAGCACTATGCGGAGCTAGGACAGGACGACCGGGAACTGCTCGACTCCCTGGAAAAAACACCCAAAGACTTTTCCAAGGGACAGCTAATCTGGCAGCAGGGCATGGAGTCCGACCACTTCTACACGGTGCGTAGTGGCTGGGCCTGCAGTTTTCGCAATATGGAAGATGGCTCACGCCAGGTACAGGACCTGTATGTACCCGGGGATATAGTCGGTCTGCGGGAATTTGCGTTTCGCCGCCGGGTTTCAAACCTCCTCACGGTGACGAACACCACCCTCTGCCCCTTCCCCAAGAACCGCCTGACGGATGTGTTTTCGACGTCACGGTTGCTGTGTAACCTGTTCTTCCTGATTGCCGCCCGGGACCAGGCGATCCTGGTGGAACGGCTGATCAACCTGGGACGCCGAACAGCCCGTGAGAAAGTCGCCCACTTCCTGCTGGAAATGGCCCACCGTTTGGACAAGGCCTGCATGGACGTCCACGACTGCAACCACCTGCCCCTGACCCAGGTATTGCTGGCGGATGCCCTGGGCATGAGTACTGTGCACGCCAACCGGACCCTTAATGAACTCAAACAGGAATCCCTCACCGCGCTCGGCCCTGACGGCATTACGTTGCTCGACCGGGACGGTCTGAAAGACGTCGCCGGGTTTGACCCTGAGTACCTGGACGCAGACGTGGAAGGCCTGCTGAAGAACATCGGTGCCCCGGCCAGCAGCCAGCCTGCCTGACCGTACAAATAATCCGGTGTTTACCCCAACCTGTTACCCGACACACCCGAATTGCGTATAAAGGCGCTCTCGGGCGATCAGTAACTGTACAATCTGTTACCCAGTCATTACTTTCTGGAACAGACAGCGGAGCCATCCGGGTCTAGTGTTATATCAAGGGCTGGTTTATGACTAGCCCGGCTACACAAATCAGGTATTACCCATAAACAACAACAAAACCGGACACTGACTGATCCGGGATGGGAGTCGTCGATCATGTCTGCACCTGTTGATCATCTTCAGGAACGCCTTCTCGATGCCGGTGAAACCCTCACCGATATCATGCCCTCAGCCATCACCCTCGCAATGATGCTTCGCCACCGGTCCATGGCCGCCTGGCTGCATCGTGAGTTCGAGGGTTATGCCCCAGAGACCGAACTGCCGGGATATCGCCACGATGTCAGCGGACACATTGTGGCACGCTCCCCCCAGTACGGCTGGATTCCGGCACCGGTGGACGAGCATCAGCTGGAGCAATTCGGCCACCTGGATCTGCGCGAAGGTGTCTCCGAGCTGGAGAAGACCTGCATGAACTGCAAAAAAGGCAACGGGCATCGTATCGCCCTGCCCCCGGAGCAGCTGAGGGACCTGCAGCAGAAAATTAACCTGACCGCCGAGTTGGCCATCAATGTCAGCCGTACCACCTATTGCGATGTCATCCGCACCATTCGCGGCACCCTCTACCTGTGGACAACGGCGGTTATCGATTCCGGCCTGGCCGGCGACCATAACTCCTTTACCCGGGAAGAGAAGGAACAGGTGGCCAGCCTGGATCAACCTGGCCGCTTCTGGCGGGAGGCGACGGAGTCACTGACCAGACTGCCAGTGCCCACCGTAAGGGAGGCAGGCTTCCTTGAGCGCATGTTTGGCCGGGCCAGCTGATCTGGCCTTTCCAGATCCGTAATAACAGCGGCAAAAAGAGAACGGTTTAACAATTGTTGTCAGCCCCGAAACCTGTTAAACCGTATACTAGAGATACATCTTGAGTCGACGTCTGGTACTGCATGCCGCTGTTTTTTCGCAAGTCGCCGAATCGGAAGCGCCTGTCCAAAGTAGTTGCCATCCAGCGACAGGTGGATATTCCTGCCTCACGGGCCCGTATCGGCATGCACGTGGTGGGCCTGGACCGCCCGTGGGAGCAGGTCCCGGTTCTTTTCCAGAAATTCGTGATCGATAAGCCTGAGCAGGTGGAAATCCTCCGCACCCACTGTCAGTGGATCACTGTCGAGCGAACCGCGTGGACAGAGCAGATTGCCCAGGAAGCCCTGGCACACCTTAAGGCCACAGCAGCGGGTTCAGACTTCGAGGCGAAGCGCCCTCTGGCTGAGGAGCTGCCCCACGCGTCAAGCACCTACCGCAATGCCCAAACCTACATTGATGACTTGCTGGCGAAGGTTGCCAGGGGCGAACAGCTTCCTCTGGAGGAAGCGCGGACCGTTATACGCAAATGCGTGCAGAGCATCGACAACAACCCGAACGCAATGTTCTGGCTGACCCGTATTCGGCATCGCGATGCCTACACAGCTGAACACTGTGTACGAGTAGGCATTCTCGCCATTACCTTCGGGCGCTTCATCGGATTCAGCGATGAGCAGCTGGAAACGATCGGGTTGTGCGGCATGTTGCACGATGTCGGCAAAATGCGGGTCCCTTCGGAAGTACTGAACAAGCCCGGGGCCCTGACCGTCGACGAATGGAAGGTGATGCGCGGTCACCCCGAGCTCGGGCACAGTCTACTGAGCTCGGACCATCAGCTCGAACCCGACGTGCTTACTTCAACCCTTTCCCACCACGAGCGTCTGGACGGTAAAGGTTATCCCCACGGCCTGGATGGCTCAGCGATCACCCAGTTCACGAGAATAGTCAGTATCATCGATGCCTACGATGCGATGACTTCCGACCGGGTGTATCGCAAAGGAATGCCGACGTCTGACGCCCTGTCTATCCTCTACAAGAATCGGGGCGAGCAATTCGACGATGTGCTGGTTGAGGCATTTATCCGAATGATCGGCATCTATCCTCCCGGCTCGCTGGTGGAACTGAACACCGGGGAAGTAGCAGTGGTATTGGCCACCAGTCCTCGCAAGAAGCTACACCCGCTGGTGGAAGTGGTGCTGGACCGGGACGGCCACCCCTGCCTGCCCCGGGTACTCAACCTGAGTGAAAGCCCCGAGGCCGACGAAGGCGTTATCTATACTATTCGCAAGACCCTCCCGGATGGCGCCAATGGTTTCAGCCTGGCCGAGCACATCCGCCACCAGAGCGATCCGGCACAACCTCAGCCACAGCCCGCTACGAAACCAGGGCCCCGTTGATCATCGCCCTCAATTCCTCCCGCACCGGGTAGGACGAAGAGGGAATCAGCTGGGTCATAAAGACCATTACCAGCTCCTCTACCGGGTCCACGAAGAAGTTGGTGCTGGCCAGGCCACCCCAGCCATACTCTCCTACCGAGCCATTGGTGCGGGACTTGGCCACGTCCGTTTTCACCGAGAAGCCAAGGCCGAACCCGCTTCCCTCATAGGGGGTCTCACTGAACGCCCCCGTGGAGAATCCCGGCAGGTCCTGGTTGTCCGGCAGATGGTTCAGGCGCATGAACTCCAGGGTCTTGCGACCGATGATGCGCTGACCATCCAACTCCCCTCCCTGGCACAACGCCTGGGCAAATCGAAAATAATCGTCCACGGTGGACACCAGGCCGGCGCCACCTGAGAGGAAGTTGGGGGCCTTCCGGTAGTGGGAGGTTTCCGGGTCATCCTGCAAGGACATGGTATCCCCCGGCTGATAGAGATAGCAGGCGGCGAACCGCTCAAGCAGGTCATCCCGCACCCGGAAACCAGTGTCGCCCATGCCGAGCGGCTCGAAGATATGCTGGCGGAAGTACTCGTCCAGGGGCTGACCGGAGAGCAGCTGTACCAGGTAACCCAATACATCCGTAGCAACCGAGTAGTTCCAGGCCGTTCCCGGGTCGAACTCCAGGGGCATGTTGGCAAGCTGTTCGATCAGCTTGTCCAGGGTCAGCTCCCGGCTACCGTCCAGCTTCAGCGCCCGATAGGCGGCGTCGACATTGCTGCGGCACAGAAAACCGTAAGTGAGACCGGACATGTGAGTGAACAGGTCCCGGATGGTCATGGTGGTCGCCGCCGGCCGGGTCATGAAGTTCGGGTGTATGCCACTGTCGTAGACCCGCAGGTGCTTCCAGGACGGAATGTACTTGTGTACCGGGTCATCCAGCAGGAAGCGCCCCTGCTCGTACAGCTGCATCATGGCGATGGAGGTGACCGGCTTGGTCATGGAATAGATGCGGAACACCGTGTCCCGCCGTGCTGGCTTGTTACGTTCGATGTCCATCAGCCCCTGCGCCTTGACCCAGGCAACCTCACCACGGCGGGCCACCAGCGTCACGGCGCCGGGAAACCTGCCGGCAGAGATATAACGCTCCTCCAGGTGGCGACTGATATTTTCAAGACGGTCCAGCGACAGACCAGCAACGACATTGGATTCTGACATGGGTTAATCCTGCTGATTGTGGCCGGTAACCGCTATCCTGAACCCGGTTACCCCGGGTCCCTTGAACTTGCACATACCGGCGTCATTGTTCTTGGTAGAGATGATTCAGACTGGCCAGCTTATGCGATAGCGGCCTGAGGGAGAAGCCCATGAGACTGGTTTTGACACTGATTATCATGGTGGCCGCGATAGCCGTCACCGCCTACGCCCACTGGCAGCTGGCGCACCAGGTACCTGCCAGCCCCAGGCGATGGCTCGGCCATGGCCTGATCGCGTTCGTCGCCGTAACGTTCGGCTGGGCAGTCACGGGTGTCTACATGGGCGCAGAGGAAGGTGGCGGTATTGCCGCCTTCCTGACTGCAGTTGGCGTGGCACACCTGCCGCCGGCCATTGTGCTGTTCCTCAAACAGCAGCAGGGACGCTGAGCGGGGTTGCGGTTGGCCCCTTTCGTGATAAGATCACCGATACTGTATATTTAACCAGTAATGGTGAGCTGAATGAAAACCCGGGGCACGGCACTCAACCCCCATAATCGCTTCCAGCCCATTGCCACCGACCGCCAAGTGGACGATGACTGGTACCGTGATCCGGAAGATGAACTCTCTCCGGATTCCATGGCAACCCAGGTGTCAGAAGAAGCCGTTCGCACGATCATCAGCCGTAACCAGTCGCCGGACGTGCCGTTTGACCAGTCCATCAATCCCTACCGGGGATGCGAACATGCCTGCATTTATTGCTTTGCCCGGCCGACCCATGCCTACTGGGACATGTCTCCCGGGCTGGACTTTGAAACCCGCCTGATCGCCAAGCCAAACGCGGCAATGCGACTACGGCAGGAACTGGACAAGCCGGGTTATCAGCCCGCCACCATTGCCCTGGGGGTCAACACCGACGCTTACCAGCCCATCGAAAGGGAACGGCGGATCACGAGGGAAGTGCTGCAGGTTCTGCTGGAATACCGGCACCCGGTGTCCATTATCACCAAGGGTGGGCTGATCCTCCGGGACCTGGACCTGCTCTCTGAACTGGCCAGCCAGGGGCTTTGCTCGGTTCGTGTCAGCCTTACCACCCTGGACAACGACCTCAAACGGATCATGGAGCCTCGTACCGCTGCACCGGCGACCCGCCTGAAAATCCTGCGGGAATTGTCAGCGGCAGGCGTGCCTGCCGGCATCATCATGGGGCCGGTGATTCCTTTCGTTAACGACCATGAACTGGAGCGAGTCCTGGAAGCGGCCGCCTCGGCAGGGGCAAAGCGGGCAAGTTGGATCATGCTGAGGCTGCCGCTGGAGCTGGATGAACTCTTCCAGGACTGGCTCCAACGGCATATTCCGCAGCGAGCGGAACATGTGATGAACCGCATCCGCGACCTCCGCGGTGGCAAAAGCTACCGGAGCGAATTCGGCCAGCGGATGACCGGTTCCGGCCCCTACGCGGACCTGATACGCCAGCGATTCAATCGGCAGGCCCGGGCCACCGGCCTGAACCGGGAGCCCGAACCGGCCCTGCGAACTGACCTGTTCCGCCGACCAGGCGGCGAACAAATGGGGCTGTTCTGAAACCAGGTGAGCCTTGTCAGAGAAACGCCTGCACCAGCCCCGCTGCGCTGACGACAAGCAGGACGATACCCAGGACCCGGAAGAAGACCGGTGTTTCCGCCTGCAACATCCTCTTGTGTACCCTGAGCCCGATCACATGGCCGACGGCCGCGCAGGGCAACAGCCACAGGTGATGGATCAGTTGCAGGTCCACATCCGCCCAGATAAACGCAGCCAGCTTGATGAACACCAGGATGAACCAGAGCGCAAACAAGGTGTCCCGGAGCTTCTCCTTCGCCACCTGCTGGGCCGCCACGGCGATGATCAGGGGCGCACCGATCAGAGAGGTACCACTGATATAACCGCCAACCATCAGAAAGAGGATGTCCACCGCCCGGTTATTGCTGCGAAATGGCCGGTTGAACACATACGACAGGGCATAAATCGCCACGATGACAAAGATAATGGCGCTGAGCACCCTCGATGGCAGCGTGATCAGGCCGAACACGCCGATCAGCTTGGGCACCATCATCACGGCCAGCAGGTACCACAGGTAACGCCAGTCCACGGTACTCTCGCGGCGCTCACCGGCCCGCCGTTCCGCCCCGGTACGGCGGTTATTCAGCCAGATGGTAAGGGAGGAGAACACCAGCAGGTGAATGGCGATAATGGGAAGGAAGACCAACGGCTGATCATGGACCAGCAACAGGAAGGGCAACGAGAGCACCGCGCCACCAAAACCCAGCCCGGATCGCACAAATCCGCTCCAGACGAAGATCAGCGCAATAAGGACATATTGGTAGGCGGCCAGTGAAGACATCCGATACAGCTCCCGGGTTATACTCGGCAAAACGGGTGGAAATGATACAGGGATTCGCCGGTGCTGGCAGGGTCCGACTCCACTCCCCCCACTCAGCCAGACAGGATGCCGGCCCATGAGCGAACCACCCCGCCAACCCAACCGGAAAAGAGACCGCCTGTACCAGCTGGGCAAGCGAATGATCGAGTCGCGCCATGTGCTCTGGGGGCTGGGGCTTGCATCCTTCCTGGAATCCATCATCGTACCCATTCCCCTTGAAGCGATCCTGATCCCGCTGATGCAGGCACGGCGCCACCAGCTGTTCCTGCTCGCGGGCATTGCCCTGCTTGGCTGTCTGCTGGGTGCCGCCACAGGGTATGCTGTGGGTTATTTCGTGTTTGAAGCCATCGGCCAGCAGCTGGTGGAGTGGGTCTCCACCCCGGAGCAGTTTGAACGGGTACGACAGAACATGGAATCCGGTGGTTTCTGGTTCGTGCTCAGTGTCGGCGTGATACCGGTACCCTTCCAGATCGCCATGCTGGCGGCTGGCGCCACCGGATATTCCTTTGCCCTTTTTATGGTGGCATCGGCGATTTCCCGGGCAATTCGCTATTTCGGCCTTGCACTGCTGGTGCTTATCGCGGGCAACAGGGCCCAGGCACTGTTCGAAAGGCACAAGCTTAAAACCATGGTCATAATCACCCTGGTAGTCGCCCTTGCCTGGGGCCTGTCCATGCTCGCTAATGGATCATCCTGAACAGTCACCACTGGAGACAGAATGAGCAGCAAGAAACCAACCAGGCCACAAAAACCGCAGAGTGAGTCCGATGAAGATGCCGTCGCCTTCGCCCAGGGAATTTTCGAACTGGCCCGTAATGGTGGGGCCGGGGTCCTGGCCACCCTGTTCAGCGCCGGTGTGCCGGTGAACGTTCGTACCAGTGAGGGCGAAAGCCTGCTGATGCTGGCAGTACGCCATGGTCATATCGAAACCGCCCGCCTGTTATTGGAAAACGGTGTCGACCCGAAGCTGGAAGACGCCCGGGGGGACACCGCGGCGGATATTGCCCGCAAGCAGGGGGCTACCGACATCATCGCATTGCTCGACCAATACCAGGATTGACGGTAGCACGTCATGGCTTCGTACGAACCGGTTCGTCCATTTATATTGTGCACAACTTAATTGACAAAAATATTTGTCGAGAGTAAGGTGTTTTCATCCGGCCAGAGTCTGACCCGACGCCGGACAACAATCCGTTTCCGGACCACAAAAGGAACCTTCTATGTCTTTGGAAAAAGTACTCTATACCGCATCTGCCGAAGCTACCGGCGGCCGCGATGGTCGCGCCATTTCTTCCGATGGCGTCCTTGATGTGGCGCTGACGACACCTCGCGAACTTGGCGGTGCCGGTGGCGAAGGCACCAACCCGGAGCAGCTGTTTGCCGCCGGTTACTCGGCGTGTTTCATCGGTGCCATGAAAGTGGTTGCTGGCAAGGCGAAGCTACCCATGCCAGAGGCTGCGTCCGTAGAAGGCCTGGTAGGTATCGGCGCCACCAACGGTGGTTTCGGCATCCAGGTCGAACTGCGGATCTCCCTGCCAGGCATGGATGAGGACCAGGCCAACCAGCTGATCGAGCAGGCCCACCAGGTTTGCCCCTATTCCAATGCCACCCGCGGCAACATCGACGTCACCCTGACCCGCGTTGACTAGGAGTCTGCGCAGCAGAAAGTCCCGCAGCTGCGTGTTGCAGACAGACTGATTTTCAGGGCCACTGCCTGCCAGCGTGGCCCTTTTCATTGTTACTGCGACGTCAAAGCCGTTTCCCCCCGGTGCAGGGGCTACGCCAAACCAGTAAACTGTCCTTTTCATCTCGCGGAGTTCCCATGCCCTGGATCAAGGCCTTTATCAGCGGTTTCCTCGCCACACTGGTTTTCCATCAGGGGCTCTATGCCCTGTTCTGGCTGGCAGGAATGGTCCCGGCAGCCCCTTTCAATCTGTCACCGGTACCGCCACTGGGTGTTCCGGCGGTTATCTCCCTCGCCTTCTTCGGAGGTTTGTGGGGGCTCGTTCTGTGGGCAATCGTCGGACGGCTGGCTACCGGGGCGTTCTGGTCCCTGATGGTGTTACTGGGGGCCGTCGGTCCGACAGCCGTTGCCATGCTGGTGGTCTTCCCCCTCAAGGGCATCGATGTTACCGCACAAACCTGGGTGGGAGGCCTGGTACTGAACGGCTTCTGGGGGCTCGGCGTTGCGGTTTTCCAAACCCTGCTGGGCGCCCGGCGGGCAACGATCACGAGGTAACCTGCGATGACCCTGACTACCTGGCTTGCAGTCGTCACAATCTGCACCCTGGGGGCGATGTCTCCCGGACCCTCCCTGGCACTGGTCCTGAAGCAGACCCTGGCCGGCGGCCGGGGCAACGGTATGATCGTGGCCGCCAGCCACGGTATCGGAATCGGGCTCTACGCTTTCCTGAGCATTATCGGGCTGGCTGCGGTGATTACCACCTCCCCGGCCCTGTTTGCTGCCCTGCAGTGGGGCGGCGCGGCCTACCTGGCCTGGCTCGGCTTCAAGGGCCTGACAGCCCGGAAAGGCGAAGCAGGCGAACTGCCGGAGGTCCCCACCACCGCCAGCGCAGCCCGGGATGGCTTCATGCTCGCTTTCCTGAACCCCAAGGTGGCGGTGTTCTTCATCGCGCTGTTCAGCCAGGTGGTGGGACCAGATACCCCCCTGATGGCAAAGCTGGCCTATGCGGCGACAGCCATGGTAATCGACATCGGCTGGTACATGATCGTGGCCTGGCTTTTTTCCAGCCCCCGCCTGCTGGCAAGCCTGAAACGGAACGTGGTCTGGCTGGAGCGGTTTTTCGGTGTACTGCTGATTGCCCTGGCGGGGCGTCTGGTGGCAGGTATCCTCAAGGCCTGACAACAGCGCCCCGCCTGGTTGGTTATTCCAGCATGGTCAGGTATTGCTTCAACACCACGGCGTTGTTGTGCTCATCATCCTTCGCACCGTACAGGAGTGTCACTGCCTCACCCCTGGCACGTTCGGCAAGTGGGCGCAGGATGTCCCGATGGTCTTTCAGCTCAGCAAGGTAGCTGCGCCTGAATTCGTCCCATGAAAGATCACCGGCATGGAAGTCCTTACGCAACTGGGACGAGGGCGCTACTTCCTTCAACCATTCGTCAGCGGCCAGTGACTCCTTCGAAATGCCACGGGGCCAGATGCGGTCCACCAGCACCCGGTAACCCTTGTGACGGGATTCCTCATAAACACGCTCAAGTCGGATTGTCATATCGCCTGCCCTCCCCTCTTCAGTGATTCACGCTCTTCAATTGCTATCATCATAGTCGACCACTTGGCACGACTCTGTCAGGGGCTTTCGGAATTTTAATTACCAACCGGGGTTTTATTGCTAACCTTCACTACAAGATAGGTAACTTCAGGGATAGCTATCGGAACGGCAGGAAGCCAACACCAATCAAACCGTAACAAGGAGCTGCCTCATGGACCTGATTCGAATTCTGGTCGCCATCCTGCTACCCCCGCTCGGCGTTTTCCTGCAGGTGGGTATTGGCAAGCATTTCTGGATTAACATACTGCTGACACTCCTCGGCTACATACCGGGCATCGTGCATGCGGTGTGGGTCATCGCGAAGAAATAACCCATGAGACCCCTCACCATCGATATCGTGTCAGACATCGCCTGCCCCTGGTGCGCCATCGGCTACGCCCGGCTCCAACAGGCGATGAATTCACTGGCTGACGAAATGACGTTCGATGTGCGCTGGCACGCCTTCGAACTGAACCCCGACCCCGGCGGCGACGGCCAGCCAATCCTCGAAGCACTGGCAAGGAAGTACGGTCGCAGCCCCGCAGAGGTGGAAGCCGCCCAGGCGGACATGATGCGCATAGCTGACGGGCTGGGCCTGAACTTCAACCGCATGCAGGAACGCTATACCCGCAATACCTTTGACGGGCACCGGCTGGTGAAGTGGGCAGCCGAACATGGCAAGCAGACGGAGATGAAGCTCGCCCTGTTCGATGCCTACTTTGGCCATGCAGAGAACATCGCTGACCCCGATGTACTGCGCTCCCGGGCGGAAAGCATCGGCCTGGATGCCAAGGAAGCCAACGATGTGCTGGCATCTGACCGCTACGGGGAGGCTGTGCGCGAGGATGAGGCCTACTGGCAACAGGCCGGTGTCAGTGCCGTCCCGGCATTCGTGCTGAACCGCCGCTACATGGTGCCCGGCGCCCAGGAGCCTGACACGCTGGTGCAGTACCTGCGCAAGGCTGCAGTTGCAGAAAGCGAACACTGATCTGACGTCACGTCGACATGTATGAAACCAGTTGCACACACGCCGGACCGCTGGTAATTTTGTGCAACTGGTTGCATTAAGACGTTCGGACATCGCCGGGCGCTCTCAGCCACCTGTATCACCGTTTCCCATTGCCGCAGGCGTCAACAAAAACTCTACGCAGGCGGCATCAGTCTTTCAGGAGCTGTCATGTCGTTACCCGATTCCCTCAAGGGCTTGTCCCTTCCGGCCGTCGCCTCTCCCCTGTTCATTATCTCCAACCCGGACCTGGTCATTGCCCAGTGCAAGGCCGGCATTGTTGGCTCGTTCCCGGCATTGAACGCACGCCCGGCGCACGTACTCGACGAGTGGCTGGATCGAATTACCACGGAACTGGCGGAGTACAACGCCAGGAACCCGGACAAGCCAGCCGCGCCCTTTGCCGTCAACCAGATTGTGCATCGCTCGAATGACCGCCTGGAACACGACCTGGATCTTTGCGCCAAGTACAAGGTGCCCATCGTTATTACCTCCCTGGGTGCCCGGGAAGACCTGAACCAGAAAGTCCATTCGTGGGGAGGTATCACCCTGCACGACGTCATCAATAACAACTTCGCCCGCAAGGCAATCGAGAAAGGGGCCGATGGCCTGATCGCGGTAGCCGCTGGCGCTGGCGGCCACGCCGGCACCCAGTCCCCCTTCGCACTCGTCCAGGAGATCCGTGAGTGGTTTGACGGCCCGTTACTGTTGTCCGGCTCCATCGCCAACGGCAATGCGGTACTGGCGGCCCAGGCCGCAGGTGCTGACCTGGCCTATATCGGCTCCGCCTTTATTGCCACCGAAGAAGCCAACGCCGACCAGGCCTACAAGCAGATGATCGTGGACAGCACAGCGGAAGATATTGTCTATTCGAACCTGTTTACCGGTGTCCACGGCAACTATCTGAAGAAGAGTATCGAGAACGCCGGCCTGGATCCCGCTGCCCTGCCGGAATCAGACCCCTCCAAGATGAATTTTGGCTCCGGCAGCGAGTCCAAGAGCAAGGCATGGCGTGATATCTGGGGCGCAGGCCAGGGCGTTGGCGCCGTCAAGTCGGTGGGCAACGTCGACACACTCGTTAGCCGCCTGATCGCCGAGTACCAGCAAGCCCGCAAACGACTGGGGCTCCAGGTACCCGAGCGCAAGCCCACAACCGAACCCGCCTGATACCAGGCCAGACTGCGGGGGCCATTATGGCCCCCGTTTATGTTTTGATACGCCTTCCCCGGCCCTGTCGAAAAACCGCTTGCGGGCTTCAGACAGTCAAGTTACTCCAAACTCGCTCACCGGTACGAAAACGGATTTCAGAGTCGCTTCAGGCTCAGGCGCCCCCGGGAATTCACCCAGCCAGGAAGGCATTGAATCTACGGGTCAAAGTACGTCCAGTGTTTCCCTTGCCCATCTCAGCCAATCTTCCTCTGCCGAGATCCCCTTACGCAGCACCTGGTGCTGCAGGCGCTGCCCCCGGGTCGGGCTTTCTGCCGCGAAGTCCCTGGCCTCGATGGCCTGGTAGGTGGACAAGCGATCTTCGTGCCAGAGAATAAGGCGCTCCAGCTCCTGGCGGACACCCACCGGACCAAGCACGGCCTCCGCCCGCAGCTTGACCATCAACGCCTCGTTGCTTTCACCGGAGCTGCCCGGCTCCGCCGCCCATCGGCGCAGCTCTTCACGCCCTTCAGGTAACACGTGGTAGACCTTGCGCTTGCGACTGCCATCATCGCCCTTCTCTTCCACCTCAACCCAGCCGGAAGCCGCCATTCGGCGTAGTTCCCGGTAGATCTGCTGGTGGCTTGCCTGCCAGAAGTGACCAATGGACCGGTCAAAGCGGCGAGCGAGCTGATAGCCGGTGGAAGGTTTTTCAAGGAGCGAAGTGAGCAAGGCGTGTTGAATGGACATGGCCGGATTCTATCGGTAAAGCCCGTCGCCGCCAATGGCAGGAAGCAACGGTGAGCGCCAATATTGTTATTACATTCAGGGCAGAGGTGACCCGAGTTTCCATAAATGCCACTGATATAGAGGTCAGACTCTTTGTTGCCATAACGCTCTGTGATGCAGTTACGTTCGAGTGCCAAATCGTGAAAGACGGCCCCGGAGGCCTGGACTAAAGTCCTGCCAGGGCGGTCAATAGCTGGGGGCGATCCGGTCAGCCCGGCGCCTGGAAAACAGAAACCGCTGCTGGCACAGGAAAAACATGGCTAACAACAACAATGCAACCAGTCAGTGTCTGCGCACACCTCGCCTGGTGATTCTCGGTCGGGAAGCCGCCTTTCTCGGCACCTGCCTCAGTCGTCAGGAGGTCTACAGGACGACCCAGGAACTGATGCTGGTATGCCTGCACGGCGAGATGGTTATCCAGCCCGGTGCGGGCAATTCCATCGTTACCCGTAGCTGCCTGGTGCCTCCTGGCGTGCTGCTTGACCAGACACGGATCGACACACGCAAGGCAGTCATGGGGCTTTGCTTTCTTCAGCCCTTCTCCCAGGATTATCCAGCCCTGGCCAGCCTGATGGTGCCCCTTGAAGAGGGTATCTGTTATCGACACCCCGACGAAGACGACCTAATCAGAGCCATGACCCGTGCCCGCAACCAGCCGGGAATTTCTGCAGGTACTGCGGTGAAACGGATTCGCCAAGCCCTGATTCCGGAACGCCTGCGGGGACTTACCTTCCGTGAATTCGACCCCCGTGTACTCGCTGTGGCGAGGCGTATACGCACATCCCTGCACAACGCACCACCCCTTGCCCGGCTGGCCCGGGAGGTGGACTTGTCGGAGTCACGGCTGGAGAAGCTTTTCAAGGAGCAGGCAGGGCTGCCCATCACCCAGTACCGGGTTCGCTACCGGGTGTTTATCAGCACCATTATCATGGCGCTAGGGTATTCGGTGACCGAGGCGGCATTACTGGCGGGATTTTCAAACTCTGCACACCTGTCCCGCTGCTACCGTCAGGTCAATGGTCTAACACCCTCATCCACCTTCCTGAGCCCTCCGTACCTCGATTCCGTCATTGATGAATCCGCCATCGAGCTGGTCAACCCGCTACTTGAGGGGCAACCCGTCGCCTGAACCCCGTGGAGAAGCCGGCAATAGCTGCTATGGTTGTCCTCAACAGGCCGGGAAAGGAACCGATATTGACCAACCCTACTGACAGCTGGAGCCAGCTCAGCCCCCGCCAGGCCATTGACCTGCAAAGGCAGTTGGCCAGCCAGGTCATCCAGCGGGACGACTTGCCGGAAATAAAAACCGTGGCCGGTGTGGATGTGGGCTTTGAAAACCGCGACACAGCCCGTGCGGCCGTTGTTGTATTGCGACTGGCCGACCTGGAACCGCTCGACTATGCCATCGCTCGCCTCCCGGTCGCTATGCCCTATATCCCCGGGCTGCTGTCGTTCCGGGAGTGTCCAGCCATCCTCGACGCCCTGTCCAGACTCACTATACGGCCGGACCTGCTGCTCTGCGACGGCCAGGGCATCGCCCACCCCCGCCGGCTCGGGGTCGCTTCACACACCGGCCTGCTCACAGGTCTGCCAGCCATTGGTGTCGGCAAGAGCCGACTCACCGGCGAACATGACGCGGTACCAGACAGGAAAGGGGCATGGGTGCCACTGGAGGACAGGGGCGAGGTTATTGGAGCAGTGTTGCGCACCCGGGCGGGCGTCAAGCCACTCTATATTTCACCGGGCCATCGCATCAGCCTGGCCACTTCCATCGAGTACGTGATGGCCTGCCTCACCCGCTACCGGCTACCCGAAACCACCCGCTGGGCCGACGGTGTTGCCTCGGCCCGGGGGCAGCGATGGCTGGAGCGGCTCAAGAACCTGCCGGGAGCCGGTTAGGTCGAGGCAACCGCCGGGCCCCTATCAACCGGGGCACTGATTACAGTTTGTACATCGAACCCCTGGACAGGCGACCTCACCGACCACTTCTCACACCACCGGGCGCCTCGCGAAAACCCCGGCTATCAAAGCGTGAACTGATTCCGTTGCGGTGCCAATCTGTGAAAGCCTCTGCCGCGCCACCGAACTACTGTGAGCTCCGGGTGCAGGGAACTGTGCAACTTTCCTACCGCGCAAAGCCCTGCCACTTCTGCAAAACAATCCACAACAAAGCACTGCAACAGGAACAACAAAATGTCTCACAAATTTGCCAATAACCCGCTGCGGTCTTTCATCGCAGCCGCCTCACTGGTGTTCTCTGCTTCGGCCCTCGCTGTCGGCGGCGGCGGTTCCGACGGCGGAGACGACAGCTGCACCAGTAACTGTGGTTTCGAGCGAGGTCCGGATCCCACCGAATCCTTCCTCGAAGCTTCCCGCGGACCGTTCAGCGTTCGTACCGAAAGGGTATCGAGCTTTGTCGGTGGCTTCGGTGGAGGCACCATCCATTATCCCACTGGTACCAGCGGTACGATGGGCGCAGTCGTGGTCATTCCCGGGTTCGTCTCGGCGGAGTCCTCAATCGAGTGGTGGGGACCGAAACTGGCCTCCCATGGCTTCGTCGTCATGACCATCGACACCAACAGCGGCTTTGATCAGCCGCCCAGCCGGGCAACCCAGATCAACAATGCCCTGGATTACCTGCTTGAAGAGAATGACAGCAGGTCAAGCGCTATTTCCGGCATGATCGACACCAGCCGCCTGGGTGTCATAGGCTGGTCCATGGGCGGTGGCGGTACCTTGCGGGTTGCCTCCGAAGGCCGCCTCAAGGCTGCTATTCCCCTGGCACCCTGGGATACCTCCAGTTTCCGGTTCCGCAGTATCGACACACCCACCCTGATCATCGCCTGTGAATCGGACGTGATAGCGCCAGTTCGCAGTCACGCCGACCCGTTCTACAATGCCATTCCATCGTCGACCGACAAGGCCTTTGTAGAGATCAATAACGGCAGTCACTACTGCGGTAATGGTGGCAACAGCTACAACGACGTGCTGAGCCGCTTCGGTGTGTCCTGGATGAAGCTGCACCTGGATAACGATCAGCGCTACAACCAGTTCCTGTGTGGTCCGGACCACGAACGAGACTGGGATATTTCCGAATACCGGGGCACCTGCCCCTACTGAGGCCTGGTTATCTGATCACTGAAAGAAAGGCTATCTGAACCGAACCTCCCCTTGGGCCATGGCAGATGCCATGGCCCTTTTTCCTTGTCAGCAACGACGCCCTCAGGCGCGTCCCAGGAACTTGCGCTCTTCCACATTGATCCGGATACGATCACCGGTGGAAATATGCTCGGGCACCTGCACTACCAGCCCGGTGGACAGCCTGGCAGGCTTGGTACGAGCGGTGGCGGAACCTCCCTTGACTGACGGGTCCGTCTCCTCAATAGGCAGGTCTACCGTTGGTGGCAACCCCAGCGCCACCGGGGCATCGTTGAGCAGGACCACCATCACTCCCTGGGTCTCTTCATTGATAAACAGCAACTCGTCGGCGATGGATTCGCGATTCAGGCTGTACTGGGTGTAATCCTCGACATCCATGAACACGAATTCGTCGCCATCGGAATAGGAAAAGGTGGCCGGTCTGCGTACCAGGTCCGCCAGGTTAAGCATGTCCGAATCCTTGAAGGTCTCATCCAGCTTGGCTCCGGTAACCACATCGTACATTCGCATACGATAAAGGCTTCCCCCGGCCCGGCCCTGGGGCACAGAACGTTCGATATCCTTTACAAAATAGACACTTCCTTGGTACTCAATGGCCTGGTTCTTCTTGATCTCACTGGCTTTTGGCATGTGGTCCTCGCAATACCGGGTGGTCTCAGGTGGTCTATATACCACGACCGGCGTTAAAGCCCCAGCCCGACACCCGCTCACGTCATGCCGCCATTACGCTCGGGACGTTTCTTTATAAACGGACGGGGCCTGGCTAAACAGCTACTGACCCGCCTGGCGGGCAACATAACGGGAAAACTCGTCGAAACCACCCACATACTCGCTACCCACCAGAATTTGCGGCACGGTGTACACCGGATGACCGACCTTTGCGGCGACGTCTTCCTTGGTAAGGCCCAGCGCAGGCATATCGATGAACTCGTGCTCAAAACCCTTCTGATCACAGAGCTGGCGTGCCATGGCGCAAAATCCACAACTCATGCGACCGTATATCGTTACCTTATCCAAGACTCACCTCCGGGTTATTCTGAAAATGGATGCCTGCAATCATGGCGCCAATCCATTCATGCAAAAAGTTAATACTTTGAATTAAGTCGATAGCAATACCCGATTACCCGCCAGGCACGACTCGCCAGGCCCCTACCGGTCAGTACCGTACAGGAAAGCCCGTAACAATGACTCACCATTGAACTCTGCCCGCAGCACCGAAATCAACGTGTAGACACCGATCAGTTTACGGTTAAGGAAGACGAACTCTTTCGGCGGCACCCGGAAATACCGACTGATCGCCGACCTGGCAGCATCCCGCGCCACCCGTGAAGGCAGGTCGCTCTGTTTCCAGCGGTACTGGCCCTGCTCGTTAACCGCGTAGTCTGGCCAGCCCCGGGTAGCGGGCGCCAATGGCTCAAGCACTGACATGCAAACCTCGGCAAACTTGTCGAGCACTTCGTCCGGCCACTCCCGCTTCATGAAGTGCAGCCGGACACCGCCGTCGATGACCGCCGGCAGGTCCTCCTCATAGGATGCACGGATCATCTGGATAACCGGGTCCAGGAAATCATCGCTGTACTGCTGGACCGCACCAAAATCCAGCAGTACGACCTGATCCTGGTTATTATCCCCTTCCCCGGCCAGGCGAATACGGTAATTGCCAAAATTGGGATCGGTCTGGATTTCTCCCCACTCGAACAGTTCCCGAAAGAACAACTCCAGGGCTGCCTTACCCAACTCACTTCGACGTTCCAGCGAAAGCGCGGCGACTGCTTCGGAGCCTACTGGATGCCCACTTTCATAGGTCTGGGCGATGATGTGAGGCGTGGTGTATTCCGGCAGCACCCGGGGTACCACGAAACGGCCATCACCCGCCAGCCGCTCCCGGAAGCGTTCGGTGGTAGCGGCTTCCAGGGCGTAGTCCACCTCCCGGTGCATCATTTCCCGGACTTCCTCGAGCCAGTCGTTGAACTCAGGGCCGAAGGACACCAGGCGGGCCACCCGAAGTAGTTGCGCAACGGCATCCAGGTCGCTGTCAACCGCCTGGTCCACACCGGGGTACTGAATCTTCAGCACCAGTTCCAGTCCGTCAGACCGGCGCCTCGCCCGGTGCACCTGGCCAAGGGATGCAGCCCCGATAGGCTCCGGATCGACATCAAATTCTGCCTTACGCCCTGGCCCCAGCTCTTCGCGAATGACCTTCTCCACCGCCTTCCACTCCAGGGCAGAGGTCTGGTCCTCGAGGGTATGCAAGGCCTCGGTTACTTCTTCCGGCAAAAAGTGCTCACCATACAAAGCCATCATCTGGCCAATCTTGACCACACTTCCCTTGAGCTGACCCAGCTCGTCGACCAGGAACTGTGCCTGCTTCGACAGCATGGCCCGATGGCGTTGCTCCCGCTGGTCCGCACTGGAAAGCCAGTTGGTGGCCATGTGGGAAGCCATACGGGTGCCCGCAAACAGGCCGGCCCGGGTCATGCTGAGCCGGCGCTCGAAGCTGCCTGTGCGAATGCGGGCTACGGTTTTTCCTTTACGGGATCTGGACATGGCCTACCTGACAGGTCGTCGTTATCCGAGGTGGATAGAGATGATCAGCTACCCGGTTCATCCTGCCTGGATAAGAACCCTGGCTGTACATGGAAAAGGATACCAGCCTCAGGAGGCGGTTTCGTGAACGGCGGGCCGATGAATATTGCTGTCGTCATATCCCAGCGCCCTTGCCAGGGTATCTGAAAGCTGCTCAGACAGCTCCTGGAGAGCGACGGTGGCGCTGAAATCCCTCACCTGGCACATGGGTAATCCGGAGAAGCCGCACGGGTTGATGCGGCTGAATGGCTCCATATCCATGTCCACGTTCAGTGCCAGTCCATGGAAGGAGCAGCCCCGTCGGACCCTGAGTCCCAGGGAGGCAATCTTGGCGCCGTCAACATACACTCCCGGGGCATCCGGTCGTGGCGCTGAGGCAATCCCGTGCCTGGCCAGCACGGCAACCAGTGACTGTTCGATAATATCCACCAGTTGGCGCACACCAAGGCCCGCCCGGGGCAGGTCGATCATCAGGTAAATCACCAGCTGGCCGGGGCCGTGATAGGTTACCTGGCCACCACGGTCTACCTGGACCACCGGGATATCACCGGGCGCCAGGATATGCTCCGCCTTTCCGGCCTGGCCCTGGGTATAGACCGGGGGATGCTGGACGCACCAGAGTTCATCGGCCGCCGTACGATCCCGCTCCGCCGTGAACGCCTTCATGGCTTCCCAGACAGACTCATAGGGCTGTAGCCCCAGGTCACGAACGATCAGCGGGGTCGAACAATCGGGCATCAGAGCACCATGTGAACCCGGCCACTGGCCTTGAGATCCTCGAAAAGGGCCTTTAGCTGAGGCTCGCCAGTGGCAACGATGGTCAGCCGGACGGACGTGAAGCGCCCGTTGCGGCTGTCGGTAACCGTGATGTGTTCGTCACGGATGCCCGGGGCATGCCCTTCTACCACAGAGACCACGAAATCGGTGAAATCCGGCGCGGCATTCCCGATGACCTTGATGACATAGTCACAGGGGAACTCAATTTTGGGCGCAGTAGGTTGAGACATGGAACCGTCCCTCCTGTTAATACCTGTCACAGAACCTGCTCAGTTAAACAGGTTATGGAAGAACAGTTTGATGGAGTCAAGCAGGCGCTTGAACAAGCCCCCCTCAGGCACCGGTTCAATGGCGACCAGGGGCCGCTCTGCCAGCACCTCACCATCAAAGCTGATGGTTACCGTGCCCAGCTCGTCGCCGGCAGACACCGGAGCCTTGATCACCGAGTCGACCTCCACCACGGATTCAAGGGAATCCCTTGCACCGCGGGGTATCGTGAGCACCATGTCGGAAGCAAGGCCAAGGTTCAGCTGGTCCTTTTCACCACCCCAAACACGGCTTTCGAGCAGGGATTCACCGCTGTCAAACAGGTTCGCGGTCTCGTAATAGCGGAACCCATAGTTGAGCATCTTCTGCACTTCCCGGGCCCGGGCTTCACTGCTGTCTGTGCCCATAACCACAGCAATCAGGCGGCTACCCTCACGCTCAGCCGAAGCCACCAGGCAATAACCGGCTTCCTCGGTGTGTCCGGTTTTCAGGCCATCCACGGAGGGGTCACGCCATAACAGTGAATTACGGTTAGGCTGACGAATATTGTTGTAGGTGAAGTGCTTCTCCGAGTACAGGGGGTAGTTCTCAGGATAATCGTTGATAATCGCTGCCGCCAGCAGTGCCAGGTCGTAGGCGGTAGAGTACTGGCTCTCATGGGGCAGGCCGGTGGCCGTCTCGAAGCGGGTATTATTCATACCCAGTAGCTGTGCCTGCTGGTTCATGACATCCGCAAAGGCACCCTCGGAGCCGGCGACATGTTCCGCAAGGGCCACGGAGGCATCGTTGCCGGACTGAATAACAACCCCCTTGAGCAAGTCTTCCACGCTGACCCGGGACCCCTCCTGGATAAACATCCGGGAGCCACCCGTCTTCCAGGCTTCGACGCTGATGGGCACCATCTCGTCCATAGAGAGGCGCCCCTCATCCAGCTCCCGCTCGACGATATAGGCCGTCATCATCTTGGTCAGGCTGGCGGGGGGCAGGCGTTCATCACTATTGGCTTCCATGATGACTTTACCGCTGGCCGGATCCATCAGCACGTAGGAACTGCCATTGATCTGCGGCGGCGAGGGGATCAATACCTGTTGAGCCTGGGCGGCCAGTGGCAACAAAGCCACCAGGACAAGGGATATCAACAGGCGAGGCATGGCTTTATGAGTCATGGGTTTGGTCACATTACTTCCGGGTCAGTGGATTGGCCGGCACCTGGCCGGCGAGGAATGAGTTCAGTGTCGGTCTGTCAGTACCATTGCCTGGCGGAAGCCTTCAGATGCCAGCCGCTCCATGGCGCGCTCCGCATCGATAGAGTCGCCGAACGGACCTACCTGCACCCGGTGAAAATCACCGGAAGCGGTTGTGATCTGGCGCACCCGTACCGGTTCGCCGGTACGGCTCCGAACGGCCTGCTCCAGACGGCGGGCCGGTGCTACCTGACTGAATGAACCCAACTGCACAAACAGGGCGTTCCCGTCCAGCGGTGACGGTTCTGGCTGGGCACCGGTCGCTTCCGCCACGACGGCACTTGCATTACTACCTTCAGGCGACCAGGACTGGCCAGCCAGCGTCATGGAGCCATCCTGTAGGACGGTAATAGAAGCCACCTCCACCCGGGCAGTCCCCTGCCCCAGGAAGTCCAGCTTCTTGGCAGCCGCCCAGGACAAGTCTATCAGACGGTCACCATGAAAGGGCCCCCGGTCATTGACCCGCACAATCACCGAACGACCGTTATCGAGGTTAGTGACCCGGGCATAGCTGGGAAGCGGCAGGCTCTTGTGGGCGGCGGACATCTCGTACATGTCGTAGATCTCGCCATTGGACGTCTTGTGGCCATGGAACTTCTTGCCATACCAGCTGGCGATGCCCCGCTGAACATATCCATCAGCGTCGTTTGCCGCCATTACCCGGTACTGCTTGCCCCAGACCGTATAGGGCGACTTGTTGCCTGCGGACCGCGGCGCCTCATACCTGGGTACCGCGTTGCCGGTGCCACTGACGTCCACGTCCTGCGCTGGCCCGTGGTCCTGGGCGATGGTGTAGCGCCCGGAATGATCCGTTTCCGTTGGCGTGGAAGAGCAACCAGCCACCACCAGTGCCAGCACGGCAAGGGCCGCTGCCAGGCGCAGGTCAGAGAGCGTCTTGGTCATGTTCTTTTCCTGCCATTGAGTTCCTTGATATGCCCTGCCTCAACTGCTCGGCCATTTCGTTCACGGCAAGGGCGTAAAGGTGACTGTGGTTGTACCGGGTAATCACATAGAAGTTGTGGTAGGTAAGCCACCACCGGACCCCGTCCGGACCTTCTACCCTTACTGCCCGGGCTGGTTCACCTTCCGCGATTCCTGCGGGCAGGTCGAGGCCTGCAGCATGGTAATCAGAGACCGTAAAACGGGGTTTAAGTTCCCCGCTAACCAGCCTGTCCGGCATTTCCACATCCACCGGCAGCCGGGTAGCCACGGCACCACCTGGTCGCCAGCGGTGTTGGTGGAAATAATTGGCCACACTGCCGATGGCGTCAACCGGGTTGTCAAAGATGTCGGCCACGCCATCGTTGTCAAAATCCACGGCGTAGTGACGGTAGCTGGAAGCAATAAACTGTCCATACCCCATGGCTCCCGCATAGGAGCCCTTCAGCTGCTCTGGCTGAAAGCCCTGTTCCCTCACCATCAGGAAGAACTGCTTGAGCTCACTGCGGAAGAACCGGCTTCGCGGCGGATAGTCAAAGGCCAGGGTCGCCAGGGCATCCAGCACCCGATAGGATCCCCGATAGCGCCCATACCAGGTTTCCACGCCAATAATCGCGGCGATGACTTCCCGGGCCACCCCGAACTCGGCCTCAGCGCGATCGAACGCCGCCTCATGGACCTGCAGGAAATCGATGCCCTGGGCAATCCGTTCGGGCTTGATAAAGATCTCCCTGTATTCGCGCCAGGTAAGCGTCTTTTCAGCCGGGGAACTGATGTGGTCAAGTACCTGGTCATTCCGCTGCGCGCCGGCGAGCCAGTCACGGAGGCAGTCCCGGTCAAAGCCGTGTTCGTCCACCAGCTCGCGGATCAGCGCCTTGCCTTCAGACGTAGTGACATAGTCGCCATCGGCAAGGACCGGTCCGGCCAGGAGGAATAGCAGGGGAAAAAACGACCAATTCAGGAACTTCATGGACATAAAACAGCCAACTTTTTGCCGGCAGGTTACCACGAGGTTACAGAGCGCACCATTACCGGACATTACGCCGTGATCATCCTTCGGTGGGTATGGATCGCCATCAGAACGCCGAAGGCGGACATCAGCGTCACAATCGACGTACCACCATAACTGACCAGCGGTAGCGGCACCCCGACAACGGGCAGCAAACCGCTGACCATTCCAATGTTCACCACGATGTAGACAACGAATGTCATGGTCAGGGCCCCAGCCAGCAATCGGCTGAAAGAATCCTGTGCGTTAACGGCAATGTACAGGCAGCGCAGGATAATCAGTGTGTAGACTGCCAACAAGGTCAGAAGCCCGACAAAGCCGAATTCCTCGGCCAGTACCGCCACGATGAAGTCGGTATGGCTTTCTGGCAGGAACTCGAGATGGGACTGCGTACCCTGGAGCCAGCCCTTGCCGCTCCAGCCACCGGACCCGATAGCGGTAGTGGACTGAATGATATTCCAGCCCGCACCCAGCGGATCACTCTGGGGATCCAGCAAAGTCAGCACCCGTTGTTTCTGGTAATCCCGCATCACAAAGTGCCACATCAGCGGAGCCGCCACACCCAGCAAAGCAATGAAGCCGGCGATCAGCTTCCAGCTCAGCCCCGCGAAGAACACCACGAACATACCCGCAGCCCCCACCAGCAGTGCCGTTCCCAGATCTGGCTGCTGAATGATCAGCCCCATGGGTAACAGTACCAGCCCTACCGAGAGCACAACGTGCCGGAAACGAGGCGGAAGGTAGTGCCGGGACAGGTACCAGGCCGCCATCATCGGAACCACCAGCTTCATGATTTCCGAGGGCTGGAACCGGGGCAATCCCGGTAAGGCCAGCCACCGCTGCGCACCCTTGGCGCCCACCCCTACCAGCAACACTGCGATCAGGCCCGCCATGCCCGCGGCATACATCCACGGCGACCAGCGCCGGTATACGGAAGGATCCAGCTGGGCAAAGACAAACAAGGCCACAAACGCAACCCCGAACCGAATGGCCTGTGACTTGACCGCAGCCATGCTGGCATCGGCTCCGCTATAGAGAACAACCAGTCCCCCACCCGCCAGCAACATCAGCAGCAACAGTAGCAGGGGGTCCAGGTGCAGGCGGTGCCAAAAGCCCATGGGCCGTTGCAGGCTGCCACTGACCTGGGCACTGGCCGTCCGTCCCATCATGGCTGAGTCCCCCCGGCCTGACTGATCACGGGGGATTCATCATCCGGGCGTTCCAGCCAGGCATCAAACATGGCGCGGGCAACCGGTGCAGCGGTACCACTGCCGCTACCACCGTTCTCGACGATGACAGAAACCACAATGCGGGGATCATCCACCGGGGCGAAGCCAATAAAAAGCGCGTGGTCCCGCAGACGTTCCCGCACTTCCTCTTCGTCGTATTCCTCGTCTTCGGCCAGGCTGAACACCTGGGCGGTGCCGGTTTTGCCTGCCATACGGTAGTCTGCGCCTTCCGCAGCCCGGCGTGCAGTGCCCTTGGGGCCGTGCATGACATCCTCCATCGAGTCGACGACAAACTCCCAGTCGTCGTGGTTGTCCACCGTCAGGTCTGCCATGGTTTCGCCCGGGAGCACCGCCTCCAGGGGTGTGTCACCCTCGACATCCTTGAGCATTCGTGGCTGAACCCACCGTCCCCGGTTCGCCACCACCATGGTTGCCGTTGCCAGCTGCATGGGCGTCGCCAGGAAGAAGCCTTGGCCAATGCTCATGTTCACTGAATCGCCGGTATACCAGGGTTCGTTACGCATGCCCTGCTTCCAGTCCCTGGACGGCAACAGGCCTGGCAGGGCACCACTAACGTCCAGGGTTGCGTCCATACCGAACCCGAACCCGGCAAGGTACCGATGCATGCCATCAACACCCATTTCAACACCTAGGTCATAGAAATAGATGTCACAGGATTCCGCCACCGCCCGGCGCCCATCAACCCAGCCATGACCGCCCCGTTTCCAGTCCCGGTATCGACGTCCTTTGTCATTGATCTGGTAATAGCCGGGATCCCAGATGGAGGTCTCCCGTGTCACCGTGCCGCTGTCCAGCCCTGCCATCAGAAGCATGGGTTTTATGGTCGACCCCGGTGGGTATTGACCGCGCAGAGCCCGGTTGAACAACGGTTTATCCCTGGAATCCCGGAGCTTCTGGTAATCGTCCACGCTGATTCCGGTTACGAACTGGTTGGCATCGAAGCCGGGAACACTGGCCAGCGCCAGGATGCCGCCAGTACGGGAGTCAATGGCGACAATCGCACCACGGTGCCCCTCAAGGAGCTCGAAGGCACGCTTTTGCATGCGCATATCAAGGTGCAGGGCCAGGTTTTCCCCGGGCACTGGGCTTTCTCTCTCAAGCACCCGAAGCGTCCGGCCCCGTGCATTGGTTTCTACATGTTCGTAGCCTACGGTGCCATGAAGCACCTTTTCATAGACCTTTTCGACACCTGACTTTCCGATGTAGTTGGTTCCGGCGTAATTCACCGGGTCAATGCGCTGCAACTCCTCCCGGTTGACCCGCCCGACATACCCCAGGGCATGGGCGTTCAGTTCACCGAACGGGTAGTGACGAACGAGTTCAGCGCTGACTTCGACACCAGGTAGCTCGTGCCGGTGAACCGCCATGCTGGCAATTTCCTGCTCGGTCAGGTCGTAATGCAGTGGCAACTCCTGGAAGGGTCGGCGGGGCTCCTTCAACCGGCGGCGGAACCGCTCGACATTCTCGTCGGAAACGGTCAGCAAGGACTGTAGCCGCTCAAGGGTGGCGTCCATGTCCTCTACCCGCTCGGGCACCAGGGTTACACTGAAAACCGGGCGGTTTTCAGCGATCAGCGTTCCGTTACGGTCATAGATCAGGCCGCGGGTCGGCGGCACAGAGCGAACCTGAACCCGGTTGCGGTCAGAGATAGTGGTGTAGGTTTCGTGTTCGATGACCTGCAGCTGGTAGAAACGGCCCGCCAGGATTCCGAACATCACAACCACCAGCCCCAACATCACCAGGGTGCGACGATGGAAAAGTCGCCGTTCAGCGGCTGTGTCCTTGAATTCGCCCCAGGCCATGGGAAGGTCCTACGCGCGGTGGTACGGGTGGTTTCGGGTGATGGTCCACGCCCGGTACAGCTGCTCGGCGAGCAGGATCCGTACCAGCGGATGGGGCAGGGTCAGCGGAGACAGGGACCATTGCTGGTCGGCCCTTTCCCGGCAGGACGAATGGAGGCCATCGGGCCCGCCCACCAGGAAGCTGACATCGCGGCCCTCCAGCTGCCAGCTTTCAAGCTGCCCAGCCAGCTGTTCCGTGGACCAGGGGCGACCACCAACTTCCAGGGCAACCACGCGGTCGCTGTCATCGGTAGCCGCCAGAACGGCACCGGCCTCCTGACGCATCAGCCGGCTGATGTCCGGGTTCTTGCCCCGGTGGGGCATGGCGATCTCGCTCAACTCCAGCGGCAACTCCCGGGGCATACGGCGTGCGTACTCCCGGAACCCCTCGGTGACCCAGCCGGGCATTTTCTGGCCAACACAGACCAACTTCAGCCGCATGGTTATTCGCTGCCGGCAGCCCCCAGCCCCGGGGCGTCTCGCCACAGGCGCTCGAGGTCGTAGAATTCGCGGGTCGCTGGCATCATGACGTGGACCACCACATCGCCCAGGTCGACCAGGATCCAGTCACTGGAGTCGCCGCCTTCGACCTTCGCTTCCCGAATGCCGCGGTCTTTCAGCTCCCTGGTCACTGACTCAGCCAGTGAACGCAAGTGCCGGCCGGAGGTGCCGGAAGCAAGGACCATGAAATCCGTCACACTGGTGCGATCGGTCACATCCAGGACACTGATGTCCTTCGCCTTAAGGTTTTCCAGTGCTTCGACAACAATATCTTTCAGTTCTTCTGCCTGCATAATAATCCTGTAATGTGCACCCGGTTGCGGCCGGGCACAGGGGCATGGGGTAAGTTGGCAAGTGCGAGTTGGCTAGTGTATCACCAATCAACCCCTATGCTCATTGCCATTGCGGCCATAAAGCCCCAATTCATCAATCCGCGCCAGAACTGCATCGGGTACCAGGTATCGAGCAGAGCGGCCAGTAACCAGGCGCTCCCTGATACCCGTGGCAGAAATATCCAGCAGCGGTGGCTCGACCTCCAGAATGCAGCCGGCCGGGGCGGTGTGGAGCAAGGCTATATCGCTCACCCAACGCTCAGACAACAACCGCGAAGGCATAGAGTCCGGCGCCAGGCCGGGCCCGGGCCGTGAGACCAGGATGATGTGTGCCAGTTCCGGAATCACTGACCACTCCTGCCAGCGATCAAAGCCTGAGAACGAAT
Source organism: Marinobacter bryozoorum (assembly GCF_023156245.1). Lineage (GTDB taxonomy): Bacteria > Pseudomonadota > Gammaproteobacteria > Pseudomonadales > Oleiphilaceae > Marinobacter > Marinobacter bryozoorum. The sequence goes on along the minus strand of NZ_JAKZAH010000008.1, from coordinate 76,464 downwards.
CGGTGCCCAGCACCATCACCAGGGGCTCGTCTGGGCCAAGCTCGTCCCTCAGGTGACGTAGTGTGTCCGCCGTATAGGATGAGCCGCCCCGGACCAGCTCCCGGTCATCCACGCCAAGACCAGGCTCTTCCGCGACCGCCAGCTTCAGCAGCTCCAGGCGATGTTCACTGGAGCCGCCCGGATCGCCCCTGTGGGGCGGAATATGGCAGGGAACCAGGTCAATCCGGTTAACCCCGAGCATCTCCCGTAGCTCAATGGCCACCCGCAGGTGGCCATTGTGAATCGGGTCGAAAGTACCGCCGTAGATAATGTGCATAATCAGGTACGGATATGCCCGTCTCCGAACACCACGTACTTCTGCGACGTCAGTCCCTCCAGGCCTACGGGGCCACGGGCGTGGATCTTGTCGGTGGAAATACCGATCTCTGCCCCCAGGCCATACTCGAAACCGTCCGCAAAGCGGGTGGACGCATTGACCATCACCGAGCTGGAGTCCACTTCCGTGATAAACCGCCGGGCGCGGGTATAGTTTTCCGTGATAATGCTGTCAGTGTGCTGCGAGCTGTAGCAGTTGATATGCGCAATGGCACCGTCGAGACCATCCACTACCCGGACCGCCAGCACTGGGCCCAGGTACTCTTCGTACCAGTCGTCCTCGGTCGCCGCCACCATGTCCGGCACAATTGACCGGCTGGTGTCACAGCCACGCAATTCTACCGAATGCTCCCGGAAGGTTGCGGCCAGCAACGGCAGGATATCCTCCGCGATTTCCCGGTCCACCAACAGCGTTTCCATCGTGTTGCAGGTACCGTAACGCTGTGTTTTTGCATTGACCACCACATTCAGCGCCTTCTCGGGATCCGCATGGGCATCGATATAGACATGGCACACGCCATCCAGGTGCTTGATCACCGGTACACGTGCATCCCGACTGATACGCTCGATCAATCCCTTGCCGCCCCGCGGCACAATCACATCCACGAAGTCGGGCATGGTGATCAACTCACCGACTGCAGCACGGTCGGTGGTACGAATCACCTGAACCGAGGTCTCCGGCAGGCCTGCTTCTTTCAAGCCGACCACCAGGCAGGCAGCAATCGCCTGGTTGGAATGAATGGCTTCCGAGCCACCCCGGAGGATCGTGGCGTTACCGGATTTCAGGCACAGGCTGGCCGCCTCAACGGTCACATTGGGTCGTGATTCATAGATAATACCAATCACACCCAGCGGTACCCGCATCTTGCCGACCTGGATACCGGAAGGCCGGTAGGCCATATCGGTAATCGCACCAATAGGGTCCGGCAAGCCCGCCACCTGGCGCAGGCCTTCAATCATGGCATCGATGCGAGCCGGCGTCAGTTCCAGTCGATCCAGCATGGACGCCTCCAGCCCGTTACTGCGGCCGTTCTCCACGTCCTTGCGATTGGCCTCCGCCAGCTCGGCACGGGCACCATCCAGCGCCTCGGCCGTCGCCAGCAGCGCCTGGTTACGGGTGGCCGTGGAGGAACGGGCAATGGCGCTGGCTGCCTGGCGGGCCTGCTGGCCCACTTCCGCCATGTAGGCTGCAATATCCATGGATCAATCACTCCGCTTTAACACTGGTGCATCAATAAAAATCAGGGCGTTATTATGCCCGACGTCGGCGCGTTTGGCACATTGATGTTATCATTGACAGTAAACTGACAGTCCAATGGAACCCACTTCAGGAAGGACGTGAACATGGCCCAGAAGGCCGAGCGATTTCTACTGAGCCGACTGGCCTGGCTGGGCGCCCTGACCCTTATAGCTCTGTCTGCCTTCTGCCTGGTTGTCAGGGACTTGCCAACTGCCCTGGCCGCCCTTGTCGCTTCCGGCATTGTCCTGACCAGTCCTGCCTTACCCCTCGCGCAACCCACCCGGGCCTGGCAGCTGATAAACCACATGCTGGTGCTTACGCTGGCCCTGGTACTGGTAAGCGGTCTCTGGTTCGACAGCTCAACGTTACTCTACTGGCTGTTTGCATTGCCCCTGATCACCCTTGGCCTGCTGCCGGCTCGCATTGGCTTCCCTCTAACGGTCATAGCCATCGCGGTCATCCTTGCGGGGCTGGGCGCCCTTACCGGCGACCCGGCCCGGCACCAGGTCATCGCCCCCCTGATACTGACCACCGCCCTTGCCGGCGTGTTCTTCCTGCTGTGGCACTATAAATCCCGGCAAATCGCTCCACTGCGGCACTCGGACGAACTGACCCAGGCGGCAAGCCGGGACTACCTCACCGCCGACCTCTACAAGGAAATACAGCGCAGCGAGCGGGAAGGCCTGGACCTCTCGGTGGTCATGCTGGGCCTGGACACCCACCTCAGCGAACCTGAAACCGATACCGACCTGCAAGCCCTGCTTCCCCGGGTCGGTCGCTACCTGCACTCCCGACTGCGTGACTTCGACACCTGGTACCGGGTGGCGGACCTGCAGTTCCTGGTCATTCTCCCCGGCGTGCCGACCGCAGGCGCCAGCAAACGGGCGGAGCAGATCCGCCTGGGGCTGATGTCACTGTTTGAATCCCATGGCCTCGAGGTTGCCGTGAGTGCCGGTGTCGCGGGACTGAATATCGGCGATGACGCCGACACCCTGCAGCAGGCCGTAGCCAGCGCACTGCAGGGGGCCCAGAAGAAAGGCGGCAACCGGGTGCAGGCCTGGAGCACCTGGTCTCATACGCCGCCCCCGGATACCGAGGGGAGCCCGGTCACGTGACAGAAACCCGCCTGCGAACACTGACCAGCGCCCTGGCCTACGGCCTGGGCTCCGCCGTCTTTGCCCTGCTCGCACTGCAGAACCTGCGTTACGGCTTTTACGGCCTGTTCTATCCGGCGGCCGGGCTGAGCGCCATCAGCCTGGGAGGCTGTGCCTACACCCTTTCAGCAAGCCGCTACCAGCTCCGGGCGAAGGGGCACTTGCCGGTGCTGCTGCTGTTACATGGACTGGCCCTGACAGGCGCCCTGAAGGCCGGCGCAAGCGGTATTTCCTGGAGCCTGCCCGTATTGGTCCTGACCTACCTGGTACTGCCCCTGCGCCGGGCTACCCTGCTCACGCTGCCGGTAGCTGCCCTGCTCGCCCTGGTACTGGCCTGGCAGTTACCCGCCGGTGAAAGCCTGCCGGCTATCGCAGCGTTATGGCTGCTGGTCGCCAGCGCGGGGCTGGCCAGCTGGCACTACGACCACATGACGCAGTCTGCCGAGGACCTGGCAATCATCGATCCGCTCACCGGGGCCCATAACGCCCGTTACCTCGACGAGACACTGCAGAAGGAGATCAGCCGGGCCAAGGCCACGACTCACCCGGTATCGATACTGATGATGGATATCGACCACCGCGACCAGATCAGCGACATGCTTGGCCGGGAACAAATGCCATTGCTGTACCGCAGGCTGGCGGAGCACCTTTTCACGCTGATTCGTGCAGGCGATACCTTGTATTTCCTCGGGGATGGCCGCTTTTGCCTCATCCTGCCATTTACACCGGAAGAGGGCGCCAGGGTTACGGGCGAACGGATACGCCGCAGTATCGCCGAAGCAGCCTGGCCCCATGTCGGACGTATGACGGTAAGCATGGGGGCCACCACCCATATCAGCCAGGACAGCCTGGGCGAGCGCTTGCGCCAGCGCGCTACTGACGCCCTTGAGGAAGCCCGTCGCCGTGGCCATGACCATGTCTGGTTCAGTGCCGATGTCCACCAGGTAGCCTGAGGCAACAAATGATCCAGGAGCTGACCCAGTGGCTGGCCGTTCACCCGGGCTGGCTCACCTCGGTGATTTTCGCAACAGCGTTACTGGAATCCCTTGCGATTGCCGGCATACTGGTGCCGGGCGTGGCGATCCTGTTTGCGGCGGCCGCCATGGCCGGCCAGGTCGGCACCCCATTGGTGGAGATTCTCGGCTGGGGCGCAGCGGGTGCCATTCTTGGTGACCTGCTGAGCTTCTGGCTGGGCCGGCAACTTCAGGGGCGACTGCACCAGGTCTGGCCCTTCCGGCGCCACCCGGTGATGATTCGCCGTGCAGAGAACCTGTTTGCCCACCATGGCGGCAAGAGCGTTGTCATCGGACGCTTCGTTGGGCCAGTGCGCCCTTTCATTCCCATGGTGGCGGGTGCATTCAACATGCCCGCCCGCCGCTTCGTGATGGTCAACGTTGCTTCCGCACTGGCCTGGGCCCCCTTCTACCTGTTGCCGGGCTACGCGGTAGGGGCGGCACTCTCCGGGCCTGAGCCCATCCCGCCGGCAATCTATGCCCTGGGCGCCGGCGGGGCTGTCGTCATACTGATAGCCTGGTTCCTGTTTGTCAGACTGCAACTGGGGCTGCGCAGCCGCAGCCGATTCTATCAGTGGCTGGAGCACGCGATGAGCAGCTATAACGCCACTCATCGTTTCTGGCGAGCACTCTACAGCGAGCGGCCTGCAGAGGGCGGAGAATTTCCGCTGGCGTCGCTCAGCCTCACCCTTGGCGCCACCGGAGGCTTTGCGCTGTGGGCATTGTTCAGTCAGAGCACCAGCCTGCTACTTCCGCTGGACCACTATTTCCAGCACATGACGGGCCTGCTCCGTTCACCCGTCACCGACCCGGCGCTGATCCTGCTGACACTCTTTGGAGACCCTCCTGTGCTGGCGACCGGGTGTGTCTTGATGGCTGCAGCTCTGCTGCTTCGCGGCTATTACAGCGCTGCCCTTCACCTGTTGGGGGCACTGGCACTCACATCGGTCAGCGTTACCCTGCTGAAGAACGGCCTCGCGGTAGACCGCCCGACACTGGTAAACGAACCACCCTCAAGCTTTGCATTCCCCAGCGGCCACGCCACCGGCATCACCGTCTTTGCGGGTATTACGGCTGCCTTCGTAGCCCGGGAATGGCGACCTTCCAGGCGCTGGAAGGTCTACCTCACACTCAGTATGCCGATGGTACTGGTTGCTACCAGCAGGGTGGCACTGGGCGTTCACTGGTTTACTGACGTTGTCGGAGGGCTATTGCTGGGCCTGGCCATTTGCGGCCTGGTCCGGGCGAGCTACAGTCGATATGACCGCCTGCCACTGTCGGTGGATGTATTGACCGGCCTGGCAGCCCTGGTGTGGGGCGCCTTTGTCGCGGGGTACCTTTGGTGGCAGTGGCCAGCAGCCCGGCTTGCCTATACGGTTACCGGGTAAGAGCTCAGTCCATGGCCTCCAGCAGGGAGGACAGCCTGTCCAGTCGCTCCAGGGGGTCCTGGACTTCCAGTAATCGCTGTTTTTCCTGGCCGTCCAGGGGCAGCAGTTCCACCAGTCGCCAGCCCACTTCCCGGGCGCTGCTGAAATCGACACGGAGGTCCAGCCTGTTCACCTCCGGATGACGCAGCAGGGCGCGGAGTACAGCAGCCAGTTCAGAGTGGCCTGGCGGAACTGCCTCTTCAGGCTCTTCCGGCAGACGCTCCGCGTCACCCAGATTCAGGCCATCCGGGGCGCGCCAGCTCCTGTTGACTGCGACCTTCCACAAGCCCTCAGCGGTAATACCCAGCAGGCCATTATCCAGTTGCTGGAAATCCACGATCTGCACATAGGTGCCAATATCGTAGAACACCGCCTGACTGCCAACTTCGCCCCCCTCCCGCAACAGCACCACCACAAATCCCCGTTGCTCCCGCAGGCACCTGGCCAGCATGTCCAGGTACCGGGGCTCAAACAGCTGGAGCGGAATACGGCCACCGGGAAGCACCGCAGTGCTCAGCGGGAACAAGGGCACATGGCCCAACATCTGCTGCTCAGCCAGGGCCATGGTCAATGCCCCGCCAACAATCTCTGCAGCTCGTCCAGTCGCTCACGGGCTGTCTCCACCAACTTAAGGCTCCGGGAAGCGGTCAACTCCAGCGCACCCAACCGGCGGTAGGCTGGCACTTGCTCGAACTCGGGCAGGCCCTCGTTCTGCTTCTCAGACATACGTGCGTGCAACCGGGACACGATCACCAGGTCGACCAGCTGTGGCTGCTCCTCGGCACACTCATAGAACCAGTCGTCTCCATGACGGGCGGCTTCAACGAATGCCGCCGAAAAGTGCCAGTTCTGCAGGATCGCGGCACCAATATCGGCCTGTAACGCAGTAATCGCCCGCTCCAGGGCAGACGGACTGGCCAGGAGCGAAGGATGGTGCTCCGCATGGACCAGCACCGGCACCGCGCCAATGTTATGGAGGAGCCCCGCCAGCAGCGCCTCCTCCGGCTCAACCCGGGTGGACGACTCTGCAAGCACCCAGGCCAGGGCACCCACGGTGCGCGCTTCCCGCCACAGTTTGTCCATCGCTTGCTGCAATTCAGGTTGCCGGCTGCGAAATACTTCACGCATGGCAAACACAGTCACCAGCTGCCGGGTCGTTTTCACGCCCAGGCGTACCACCCCGTCCCGGACATTGCGGACTTCGCTGAATCCACGATACAGCGCACTGTTGCAGGAACGGACCAGTTTCGCAGACATGGCTGGATCAGCGGTCAGGGCCCGGGCGATATCTTCGGCAGAGGAATCTTCACGGTCTGCCAACCGGCGAACCTTCCAGGCCACATCCGGCAGGCTCGGCAGGCTGACCTGATTGGATTTCAGTTCGGCATAGAACTCCATCAGTAACCGGTGCTCATCATCCGTGTCTGCCTCACGGCCACTGTGGTCATCGGAGTATTCAAGGGGGGCGGCCTGGAGCAGTTTATTAAGCACCGCCTGTTCAATCACCAGGAACTCGCAAGGCTGGACCGCCGTAACGTCAAACATACGCGGCTGCAGGCGGGCGATGGCGGTAACGGCCTTTTCGGTACCCGCGTTGACCGTTACCTGGCGCCCATCCGCGGATACCAGTTCCACAGCCCCTTTCAGGAGGAACAAGTCCATGCCGTCCCGGGCGCCCCGTTCGAGAATTCGCTGGCCGGGCCGGTGTACGCGCCGCTCGGCCCGACTGACCAGCACCACCAGCTGCTCGTCCGTCAGGCGGTTAAGTGGGTGAAACTCCCTGAGCCGGCCCAGTGCCAGGCTTTCTCGAACACTCATTGACAACTCCCTGTTCCGGACAGCGCAAACAATCACCCCGGTAAACATTGCCGAAGCGAACACCGCGGCCGGCTGTACGTCAACAGCCACCAGCACCCGCTGATGTCCCGGCCATTCCGGCAATGGAACGCTGGCTCCTGAAGTATTGTAAATACCGCCAGTGAAAACAACCATGCGATAAGCCGTTAATCTGGTATCCTCATCGGTTTGCATACAGCCCGCAACCCGCCCGCCTGGCCCTGCCCACCCGTGACATGACCAGCTCGGGACGAACCGTGGCATTAACTGAAAGCAGGATAAAACGAGAGAACAGCCATGCCAGATTATCGTTCACGCACCTCAACCGCCGGCCGCAACATGGCGGGGGCCCGGGCCCTCTGGCGCGCTACCGGGATGAAAAACGATGACTTCGGCAAGCCCATCATTGCCGTAGCCAACTCCTTCACCCAGTTCGTGCCCGGGCACGTGCACCTCAAAGACCTCGGCCAGCTGGTCTGCCGGGAGATCGAGGCCGCCGGCGGGGTCGCCAAGGAATTCAACACCATTGCGGTGGACGACGGCATCGCCATGGGCCACGACGGCATGCTCTATTCCCTGCCCTCCCGTGAAATCATCGCGGACTCGGTAGAGTACATGGTCAACGCCCACTGTGCCGACGCCCTGGTGTGCATCTCCAATTGCGACAAGATCACCCCGGGCATGCTGATGGCCGCCATGCGGCTGAACATCCCGACCATTTTCGTATCCGGCGGTCCCATGGAGGCTGGCAAGACCAAGCTCTCGGAACACAAGCTGGACCTGGTGGACGCCATGGTCATTGCGGCAGACCCCAACGCCAGTGACGAGCAAGTAGAGGAATACGAACGCAGCGCCTGCCCCACCTGCGGCTCCTGTTCCGGCATGTTCACCGCCAATTCCATGAACTGCCTGACCGAAGCCATCGGCCTGGCCCTGCCCGGCAACGGCTCTACCCTTGCCACCCACGCCGACCGCGAACGCCTGTTCCTGTGGGCTGGCCGGCAGATCGTGGAGAACGCCCGCCGTTACTATGAACAGGATGACGCCAGCGTTCTTCCCCTGAGCATTGCGTCCATGGCGGCTTTCGAAAACGCCATGGTCATGGACATCGCCATGGGCGGGTCCACAAACACTATCCTGCACCTGCTGGCTGCCGCCCAGGAAGGCGGCGTACCGTTCACCCTCAATGAAATCGACCAGCTTTCCCGCAGGGTGCCCCAGCTTTGTAAAGTGGCCCCGAACTCTCCCCTGTACCACATGGAAGATGTACACCGGGCCGGCGGCATCATGGGGATTCTCGGGGAGCTTGAACGGGGCGGACTGATCAATACTGACCTGCCCACAGTACACAGCCGCACCATGGCGGAAGCCCTGGACAAGTGGGACATCATGCGTAACCCGCCCGCAGACGTTGTGGAGTTCTACAAGGCCGGACCTGCGGGCATACCCACCCAGGAAGCCTTCAGCCAGAGCACCCGCTGGCCGTCACTGGACGGTGACCGGGAGAACGGCTGCATCCGCTCGGTGGAGCATGCCTATTCATCCGAGGGCGGCCTGGCCGTGCTCTACGGGAACATCGCCCGGGACGGCTGCGTGGTGAAAACCGCCGGTGTGGACGAGAGTATCTACGTCTTCGAAGGCCCGGCGCGGGTCTTTGAAAGCCAGGATGCTGCGGTCGAGGGCACCCTTGGTGACCAGGTCAAAGCCGGCGAGGTGGTCATCATCCGCTACGAGGGACCCAAGGGAGGACCGGGCATGCAGGAGATGCTGTACCCCACCAGCTACCTGAAGTCCAAGGGCCTGGGCAAGGAATGCGCCCTGCTCACCGATGGCCGGTTCTCGGGCGGTACTTCCGGGCTGTCTATCGGCCACGCGTCCCCGGAGGCGGCTGCAGGCGGGGCCATCGGCCTTATCGAGGATGGTGACCTGATCCGTATCGATATTCCCAACCGCACCATCAACGTGGAAATCGACCAGCATGAACTGGACCGCCGCCGTGAACAGCGCGATGCCGAGGGATGGAAACCGGCGGCACCCCGGGTACGCAAGGTGTCCGCTGCACTGAAGGCCTATGCGCTGCTGGCCACCAGCGCTGACAAGGGTGCTGTTCGGGACCTTTCCAGGCTCGACTGATCCGGACCGTTACGAAAACGCCAGCGACCGGGCATGGAACGACCGGCGCTGGCGTTATCTGCTACGCAAGCCAGGGCACTCGCTGAATTACTGGTCCTTTCGTGACAGTATCGGCTCCTGCTCGCTGAACTCCCGGATGAAAATTCCCCAGAACGCCATAAACAGCGCCGCCACCAGCGGCCCCATCACGAACCCGTTGATACCGAACATCACCAGCCCACCCAGGGTCGACAGCAATACGATGTAATCCGGCAGCTTGGTATCCCGGCCCACCAGGATCGGACGCAGCAGGTTATCCGCCAGGCCAATTACAATGGCACCGAAGGCGGTAAGAACAATTGCCGGGACATATTCCCCCACCGCTGCCAGGTAAATCGCAGCGGGCACCCACACCACCGCCGCGCCTACCGCTGGCAGCAGCGAGAAGATCGCCATAACCACACCCCACAGCAGGGCGCCGGTAATACCCAGTATCCAGAAAATCAGGCCGCCCAGGGCCCCCTGGATGATGGCGATCAGCAGGTTGCCTTTCACGGTTGCCCGGGTTACCTCGGCAAACTTGGCAAACAGCAACCGTTCGCGCTCATCGCCCAGGGGCAGCGCCTGGATCAGCAGGTCCACCAGTCGCGAGCCGTCCCGTAACAGAAAGAATGCCAGGTAGACCATCAGCGCCAGGCTCAGGAAAAACTGGAAGGTGTTCTGACCAAGCCCCAGAGCCTGCCTGGCAAGGAACTGGCTGGCACCCGCCACACCGGACACCAGGCGATCCCGCAACGCGGAGAAGTCCAGGTTGAACTGGGACAGGAAGGCCTCGATAGCCGGGAACGACTGGTTAACCTGATCCAGGTACTCACCGGGCCGGATGTCCCCGTCCTGGATTTTCTGGTACACCGCCAGGCCCTCCGCTACCAACGATGAAATCAGCACCATCACCGGGATGATGACGATCACCATGCAGATCAGCAGCGTCACAAAGGCAACCAGGTTCGGGCGGTCACCCATACGCCCGGCCAGTCGCTGGCGCACCGGATGGAAGATCAGCGCAATGGCCACGGCCCAGAATATGGGACCAAAGAAAGGCTTCAGCAGGAACAGGAAGGCCAGCGAAACCAGCAACAGGCTTCCCAGAAACGTCCAGCGCTCCAGGCTCTCGTACTTCATCAGACAGTATTCCTTTCTGTTGGGGTGCTATGGGCCCATGGCGTGCGGCATGGCCAGTTTTGCCCACGACAGGGTATAGTAATCGGTTGGGGTATTCATGATAAAGGCCGGCTATGTGATTTCCGGAACCGGCCGGCATCGATGAACGTGGATCGGGATACACGGTAAATCCGGGGCTTTTTTTCAAAGGTCGGAACAGTGACAGACGACTTCAATGAAGAAACAGCGTTGCAGGCAGCCGAGGCGCTGACTGCTGTGCTGGCCAGGCGCACCCATCGCCGCAAGGTAATGGGGCAGGAAGTGCTGGTGCCGGGACAACTGGGGGAAGCCCTGCGACTGCCCCAGTTGATCGGGCGCCTGCGCAGCCGGCAGCGGCGTCAGCGGGAGCGCGCCGTGGAAGCCTTTACGGTACTGTGGGACACCCTGTCACAGCAAACCCGTGACCAGGTTCTCCAGGAACTGGGCTGGTACGATCCGCGAGGACTGAGCTGGGAAGACAAACGCTCCAATCGCCGCCCCCGCCCTCCGGAAACCTGAACCGCCATCCCGGACTGCCCTTTCCGAAAGTGAACCACCGCTAATACCCCTGCCGTACAAACTCGCCAGGAAGGGACCTTTAATTGTCACATCCAGGCCTTATTGTGTAACGGGTACGCCTTTGGCCGGATCACCGGCCACGGACCAGGCGACCGTCATGGACATCAAAACAAGGAGCAACCATGAGTGAATATTACGATTTCTACACCGCAGTGTTGGCTGAAAACAGCACGGTTCCAACGCTTCTTTGCGGCCATTGCAGGTCTATCCTCCCTGCCAAGCGGATCTTCGCCAACGAAGGAGAGAACCGCTATGACCTTCCCTGCAACACCATCGGCCTGTGTTCGGCTGACGACTGCGGCGCAGTGAACTGCTGTGACGACGCCATGGCTGCCGCAGAACGGCAGCGTGACGAGAACCGCGTCGCAGTCTGATTCAAATCGATAACGCTCTGTTACGTAAAGCCCACACAAAGAATTGCCATCTGCTCTAAGCTGGTTCCCATCAGGTCCTCCGGACACGCTTGCAGTCAGCCAGAGCAGTCGATGGTATGCGTATTCTCAGAACCGACGAATCCCGTTTCCGGGATCTGCCGGACTTTCCTTTCCCGCCCCACTATGTCGAGGTAGGCACAGAGCTTCCGCTTCGCCTTCACTATGTGGACCACGGCCCGGAGAAAGCGGCGCCAGTGGTACTCCTGCATGGCGAACACGGCTGGGCCTACCTGTACCGCCACATGATTCCGCTGGTGGCAGGGGCGGGGCTGCGCGCCCTTGCGCCGGACCTGATAGGTTTTGGCCGGTCCGACAAGCCGGAGCACCAGCAAGACTATTCCTTTGACCGGCACCTGGACTGGCTGGAGCAGTGGCTACTGGCCCTCGACCTCAACAACGTCACCCTGGTATGCCAGAACCGAACATCGCTGCTCGCCCTCGCACTGGTCATGCGACAGCCAGACCGGTTCAGCCGGATTATCGCCGCCAATGCCGTGGTTCCCGGAGAGGACGAAACCAGGCCACCGGCCCACAGCATGTGGCAGATGTTTGCCCGTTACAGCCCATGGTTCCCGGTACCTCAACTGATCCAGCTGGGCACCACCCGCCCCCTGACGAGGGCAGAGAGGGACGCTTACGATGCCCCCTTCCCCAGCGATCGCTACAAGGCCGGGGCACGGTCATTCGCCAGCACCCTGGGGCAACCTCACAAGGAACTGAACCGCCAGCGGTTATGGCGATTCCTGGAGGGATGGCAGAAGCCGTTCATCACCTGCTTCAGCGATTCCGACCCGGGCACCCGTGGCGGGCACCTGCCGTTGCAGCGCAAGATTCCCGGCGCCCTGGGGCAGCCCCATATCACCCTCTCCGGCGGGCACTTCCTCCAGGAAGACGCCGCCGAGAGCTTTGCCAGGGTGATTATCGATGCCTGCCGGCCAAGCCTGGCGGCCTGACCAGCCGGAGCACCCCCGCGTCTAACCGAACACCGCCACAGTCTGGCGACTGATGGCGACCAGCTCACCCTGTCGGTTCCATATCTGCGCATGGGTGTTGGAGTAGCCGTCATCCGCCTTGTCAATTTCTGCCCGGTATAGAAGCCAGTCGTCGACCTTGATGGCCGGGCGGGGATCCATTATTTCAACGGACCAGGTCAGCGAGCTGTTGGGAGCAAACTCGGTCAGATGAGACAGGGGTACCGGTGGCCAGGCGTCGATCAGCGCGACGATGGCCGGATCGTCCAGCCTGGAAGGCGCCTCACGGAACTTCATCCAGCCGCCAATATCCCGGTGCTTCTCACCTGAAAACGGACGGCTACCGAAACACAAACGTGTCTCGATAAACTGGACAAAGTCGGGTGTGACGCCCTTAATGAAAGGCGTCGGCTCACAGTCTTCAGGGGCCGGCACTTGCGGGGCCGGCTGAGGCGCAACACTTACCAAGGATTCGCGACCACTACCATAGGCACCCATGGCTATCAGCCGGGTAGTGCCGTTCTGCACCATTCTGACCATGGCCTGACTGACCGCCTTGCCTTCCCGCAACAGTTCCACCTCAAGTGCAACCGGGATGCCCGGCTCAACCGGCCCCACGAAAGACACCTGCATGGCCCGCAGCGGACGCCCCGGCGTTACCACAGACTGCATCCGCTCACAGGCCAGGGCGCCTGTGACACCGCCGAACGTTGCCCGTCCCTGGGCCCAGACAGCAGGAATAGTCACTTCGTTGTTGGCCGCCGAGGCCAGGATTTCCTCGAGATTCATGGCAATGGTGTCTCCGGTTAATTGATGAGGATGCGTATTATATAAACCCAAAAGACTGCCCCAAAGCGCTTCATGACACAAGTCACACGGGCAATTACCTACCGCCGGATGCTCCGCACCGCTATAAAACCAGCTGACAACCGCGTATACTGCGCCGCGTCATCAACAGGATGACCAGACCCACGGACCCCAACGCCAAACCGGCGACCGGTCCGTGACGATACCAGCCGGGTTTATGGGGTTCGCGAACCGTCCAAGGTTCAACAGGCTACCCCGACGCGCTCAGCCGGTAGCTTCAGGAGCCCGTCCTTCTTCCGGTTTCAGGCTGTTACCGGCCTCCAGATCTGTGGCTCCCCCATCCCGAATACCAGGTAATTGAATGTCAGAACAAACCTTTGCTGAACTCGGCCTCGACCCGGCTGTGCTCGAAGCTGTCCGTACCGTTGGCTATGAAACCCCGTCTCCCATCCAGGCCCAGGCCATACCGGTGCTGCTGGAAGGACGCCACCTGCTGGGTATCGCCCAGACCGGTACCGGCAAGACGGCCGCCTTTGCGTTGCCCCTGCTCAGCCGCATCGACGCAGACGACCTGTCCACCCAGATTCTGGTACTGACCCCCACCCGGGAACTGGCCATCCAGGTCGCCGAAGCCTTTACTACCTATGCCAGCGGTTTCCGCCAGCTCCACGTGCTCCCCATCTACGGCGGCGCGGATTTCGCACCCCAGCTCAAGGCCCTGAACCGGGGCTCACAGGTCATCGTCGGCACCCCGGGGCGCCTGCTGGACCACCTGCGTCGCGGCAAGCTGAAGCTGAACAACCTGAAGGCCCTGGTGCTGGATGAAGCGGACGAGATGCTGCGCATGGGCTTTATCGACGATGTCGAAGCCATCCTTGCCAGCACTCCGGACAGCTGCCAGCGCGCGCTGTTCTCTGCCACCATGCCGCCGGCCATCGCCCGGGTTGCCAACACCTACCTGAGCGACGCCCGGGAAGTCAAAATCAAGAGCGAAACCCGCACGGTTGAGCGGATTTCCCAGTTCGTACTGCCGACCTTCGGTGAGCGCAAGCTGGATGCGCTGACCCGCATCCTGGAAGTGGAGCCGATCGATGCGGCCATTATCTTCGTGCGCACCAAGGCAGAAACCACCCTGCTGGCCGAGAAGCTGGCGGCCCGCGGTCACTCCGTGGCCCCCCTGAACGGCGACCTGAATCAGCGCCAGCGGGAACAGACCGTGGAAGACCTCAAGCGAGGCAAGAAGGACCTGATCATCGCCACTGACGTGGCTGCCCGGGGCCTGGATGTGCCACGGATTACCCACGTCATCAACTACGACGTGCCCTACGACAGCGAAGCCTATATTCACCGCGTGGGCCGCACGGGCCGCGCCGGTCGTGCCGGCAAGGCAATCCTGCTGGTCACCCCCCGTGAGCGCAGCTGGCTACGCACCCTGGAGCGTGCCACCAACTCGCCCATGGAGCCGTACGAACTACCCACTCCGGCGGCACTTCAGAAGCTCCGCCAGGAGCAGTTCGAAAGTCAGCTCATGGGCTTCACTGAAGACGGCAAGCTGGCCAAGGCCATGGGCCTTCTGGACGATATTGCCGAACGCAATGATATGGACATGGCCATGCTGGCCGGCGCCCTGGCCTGCTGGATGGAGTCCGCCCAACCGGGTTCGCTGCCACTGGAAACCCCGTCAGAGCTGCCGATACCGTCCGCCAACCCTCCCAGGGGCAAAGGCGGCCCGGGTGGCAAGCGTGGTAACTTCCGTAAGGGCGGACCGGGCGGCAAACCCGGCGGTTATCGGGGCAACAAGTCCGGTGGCAAGCCAGGCGCCAGGTCAGGCGGCAAGCGCGACGGCTTCAAGCCTGCCAAGCGCCGTCAGGCAGACTGAGGCCGCTGGTACACCACAAAGCTGTAGTCGTAGGGATTATTATCGGACGCGGAGAAATCCTCCCGTCCGATTTCCTGCCATTGCTCCAGGTCGATTTCCGGGAAGAAGGCATCGCCCTCTATCTCGGCATGGACCTGGGTAATGTAGATGCGGTCGATGTCCGGCAGCACCGCCTCGTAGATCTGCCCCCCACCGATCACCATCACTTCATCCACACCATCCAGCATGGCCTGGGCTTCGGCCTTCTTGAAGGCCTCGTCCAGAGTCTCGACCTTCGCCACACCCGGTGGCAACTCCAGCTCGTTTGAAGACACCACGATGTTCAGTCTTCCCGGCAGGGCTTTGCCAATAGATTCCCAGGTCCTGCGCCCCATGATGATGGGCTTGCCCATTGTGGCCTGCTTGAAATACTTCAGGTCCCCGGGCAAATACCACGGCAATTTGTTATTACGGCCAATAACCCGGTTGCGGGACATGGCTACGATCAGGGCTTTTCTCATCTTTCAGGGTCCTTACTTTGTTCCGTGTTTTCGGGTTTCGGGGGCGGGCCTGCTGTCGGGGGGTGGTTTCCGGGACACGCCGCAAGTACGTCCATGTAGGCTCCTCAAAAAGGTCCCTCTTTTTGAGGGTCCCGGAAACCACCCCCCGACATCAGTCCTTCAAACCCTTGGCGTAGCCTGAAAGTACAAACGAGGCCAACATCAGATTTTTTTGCAGTGCGGAGCAGCAAAGCCGGGCCCAGACCGGGCAAAACACTATCTGCCGAACTCGTCACTATGGACGTACGGGTGGCTGGGGACCCTTTCCGGAACCTTCGAAAAGAGGGACCTTTTCGAAGAGCCTACATGGACGTACTTGCGGCGTGTTCCGGAAAGGGTCCCCAGCTGGCCGTGCGTGGACACCGGAGTGTCGGTTTGAATAAAGCCTCAGGTTCCGACTTGAAAGAGGTCTCAAGCTCCACCTTGAGAAGACGCTGGCCTGCCCAACCAATCGGACTAAACAGCAATAGGCGCCTTGATAACACCCTGCGGCTCATACCCCTCGATTTCGAAGTCCTCATACTGATACTCGAAAATCGAATCCGGCTTCCGCAAGATCCTCAGCGTAGGCAACCGGCCCGGCTTGCGCTTGAGTTGCTCGAACACAATGTCATCCGTCAGGTGGTTCTGGTAAAGATGGCAGTCCCCGAAGGTGTGCACAAACTCCCCTACCTCCAGGTCACACTGCTGAGCAATCATATGGGTCAGCAAACTGTAGGAGGCAATATTGAACGGCACCCCGAGGAACAGGTCGGCGCTGCGCTGGTACAGCTGACAGGACAGCCGTCCGTCCGCCACATAGAACTGGAACAGGCAATGGCACGGCGCCAGCGCCATACGACCCTCACGGGCATTATCCTGGGGACTCATGGACTCATCCGGCAGCTCCGCCGGGTTCCACGCCGTCACAATATGTCGACGGGAGTTCGGCTTGGTGCGGATCTGCTCGATCACCTCGCTGATCTGATCCACCACCCGACCGTCCGGGCACTGCCAGCTTCGCCACTGCTTGCCGTAGATTGGACCCAGATCACCGTTATCCAGGGCCCACTCGTCCCAGATCGAGACCTTCCGCTCCCGCAGCCAGTTGTTGTCTGTCGAACCCTGCAGGAACCACAGCAACTCATAGATAATGCTGCGCAGGTGTACCTTCTTGGTGGTGAGTAGCGGAAAGCCCTGTTCCAGGTCAAACCGCAACTGCCGGCCAAACACCGAGCGTGTACCCACGCCGGTGCGGTCGCCCTTGTCGGTACCGGTGGCGACCACATCCTTCATCAATTCGAGATAGGCTTTCATGACTTTGCGCCCCTGTAGGCAAACGCCATCAGCGCCATACCGGCGATCACCATGGGCAGGGAAAGCAGTTGTCCCATGGTGAGCCAGTCAAAGGCAAGGTACCCCAGCTGGGGGTCCGGCTGACGGAAGAATTCATTGATCACCCGGAAGCATCCGTAAAGGATCAGAAACAGTCCGGAGACTGCCATGGTCGGGCGAGGTTTGGAAGAGAACAGCCACAGGACCACGAACAGGGCCACACCCTCCAGCGCAAACTGGTAGAGCTGGGAGGGGTGGCGTGCCAGGGCGTCGGGCGCCTGGGGAAACACCATGCCCCAGGGCACATCGGTCGGCTTGCCCCACAGTTCGCCGTTAATGAAATTACCGATCCGGCCAGCGCCCAGGCCAACCGGTACCAGGGGCGCCACGAAGTCCGCAATCCGAAAGAAACTACTGCCGATTTTACGGCCATACCACCACATCGCCAGCATCACGCCAATCAGGCCACCGTGGAAGGACATCCCTCCTTCCCACACCCGCAGCAGCCAAAGCGGGTCCCCGAGGAACTGGTCAAAATTGTAAAACACCACGTAGCCAAAGCGTCCACCCAGAATAACCCCCAGGGCAATATAGAACAGCAGGTCGCCCACTTGCTGTTCGTTCACCGGCGTCCAGTCCTTGCGGGCCCGGAGCTTGCCCAGCCACCAGCCGACGGCAAAGCCGACCAGGTAGGTCAGACCGTACCAGTGAATCTTCAGTGGCCCCAGGGAGATGGCCACCGGGTCAATTTGCGGGTGATTGAGCATTGAGAAACCTCAGAGAAGGAAGCGAGCGCCGACGATCAGCAACAGGACGGCAAACAACCGCTTGAGCAGCTTTGCATCCAGCCGGTGCGCCAGGGTGGCGCCGAAACGGGCGAACAATACACTGGTGGCAACGATACCAATCAGCGCCGGCAGGTACACGAAACCGACCGCGTAGTCGGGTAGTGCCGGATGCCCCCAGCCGGTCCACAGGTTGGTGGTTGCCCCCGCAATGGCAATGGGCAGACCGCATGCGGCGGATGTGGCCACCGCCTGTTGCATGGGCACACTTCGCCAGCTCAGGAAAGGGACCGTCAGGGTACCACCGCCAATACCAAAAATGGCGGATGCCCAGCCAATCACGCCACCGGCACCGGCCAGTCCCCCGTGACCCGGAACCGGGCGGGCGGTTTTCGGATTGATGTCCAGCAACATCTTGAGGCCCACCAGGATGACAAAGACACCAATCACCAGTTCCAGTACCGGGCCACTCAGCAACGAGGCCGTCCAGGCCCCAAGGGCTGCACCCACCACAATCCCGGCCACCATGGGCTGGAAGACCTCCCAGCGCACCGCACCTTTGAGGTGGTGGGAGCGAACCGAGCTGATGGATGTGAACACAATGGTCGCCAGGGACGTGCCCACGGCCAGGTGCGCGGCAATCTCGCCACTGATACCCTGCATTCCGAAACTGAAAATCAGCACCGGCACGATGACCAGACCACCGCCAATACCGAACAGCCCTGCCAGGGTGCCAGCCAGGGCGCCGAGGGCGAGGTAAAGTCCGAATACCATAACCAGGGACATAAGCACCGCCGTTCGTTGAAAAACAAAGCGTGTATCATACACAAACGATGGTGGCCAAGCACCGGCCCGGCGCCGTGCCCACCTGACTCTGTCTTAGCCACTGCCATGGAAACCCTATGTGCCTGATACTGTTTGCCATCGACCAACACCCTGAGTTTCCCCTGGTGCTGGCCGCCAATCGGGACGAGTTCTATGACCGCCCGACCACCCCTATGCACTGGTGGCCTGGCAATCACTACCTGGCGGGTCGTGATGATCGCTCCGGCGGCACCTGGCTGGCGGTATCCGCCAACGGCACAATCACTGCAGTAACCAACGTACGCGAGGGTAGCGGTGAACCAGGGCGACTCACTCGCGGCAAGCTGCCGATACTGGCGCTTGAGCAACCGGTTGATGAACTGAAACAGCACCTGGCCGACAATGGCAATCTCTACGCGGGCTTCAACCTGGTCCAGCTAACCGGCCGGGAGGGATGGTATTACAGTAACCGCGATGCCCACCCTGGCCGCCGGCTCCACCGGGGCACCTATGGGCTCAGCAACCACCTGCTGCAAAGCCCCTGGCCCAAGCTGGTCAGGCTGCGCGAGCAACTGCGCAGCAACCTTGCCACCTGCAACCCGCAACAGCCAGATTCGTTACACGACATGCTGCTCGAACCGCTGGGGGATAACACACCAGCACCTGACCACCTGTTGCCGGATACCGGTATCGGAATCGAACAGGAGCGCTTCCTGTCCTCTCCGTTTATTACGTCGGATTTCTATGGCACTCGGGCCAGCACGGTGGTCACGGTCGCTCGTTCCGGAGAAGTCCGGGTGACAGAGCAGCAGTGGGAACGCGAGGGGCGCCAGGGCGAGCAGCAACGATTCTGCTGGAAGCGACCGGGCCCTGGTGTGACTTGAGGTTCGGCAGGACGGATCGCTCTGGTATACTCCCCGAACCCGATGTCCTGTCTTGCAAGACCCCCGGACACCCCTTCGTGAATCTGACGGAGAGCCCCATGGCTGATACCCCGGACACCACATCCATCGCCGATTTCGAAAAATCACTGGCCGAACTCGAGGGCCTGGTGCGGGACCTTGAGCAGGGCGAGCTTTCCCTGGAGCAATCCCTTGGCGCCTTCGAGCGGGGCGTCCGACTGACTCGCGAATGCCAGCAGGCCCTTCGCCAGGCTGAGCAGCGTGTACAGCAACTGGTGGAGCGGGACGACGGCAGCCTGGAAACCCGGCCGTTCAACCCGCCAGAGAGCGGCGGGGAGACTGGCTGACCATGCCCTACGCCCGTACCGAAGACTTCCTCGCCACCTGCGCCGCGCTCACCGACCACGCACTGGAAGAACGCCTGCCGGCGACCGAGGAAGCCCCCGGCCGCCTGCACGAAGCCATGCGCTATAGCGTATTGGGCGGCGGCAAGCGCATACGCCCGGCCCTGGCCATGGCTGCCGCCTGTGCTGTCGGCGGTGAACCCGAACAGGCACTGGTTTGCGCCTGTGCCGTGGAGCTGATCCATGCCTACTCCCTGATCCATGACGACCTGCCCGCCATGGATGACGATGACCTTCGTCGTGGGCGCCCCACCACCCACATCCGCTTCGACCAGGCGACCGCTATCCTGGCAGGCGATGCCCTGCAGGCCCTGGCGTTCGAGTGGCTGGCCGGCGCCCACTCACTGACCGCAGACACCCGCCTGGCAATGGTTCAGAAACTCGCCGCGGCCAGTGGCACTGGTGGCATGGTAGGTGGCCAGGCAATTGACCTGGGGGCTGTAGGAAGGGACCTGTCACTGGAACAACTCGAGCAGATGCACCGACGCAAAACCGGGGCACTGATCGAGGCCAGCGTCCGGCTGGGGGTTCTGTCAGTGCCGGCCGCAGCGGGAGGACCCTCGCACCATGATTCACTGGACCACTACGCCCGGGCTATCGGCCTGGCGTTCCAGGTTCAGGACGATCTACTGGACATCGAGGGCGACACCAGCATCATCGGCAAGCCCCAGGGCTCGGATGCTGCCCGCAGCAAACCCACCTACCCAGCGTTGATGGGGGTTGACGGCGCCCGGGCCTACCTTGCCACACTGTTGGAGCAGTGCCGGGACAGTCTGTCAGGGTTCGGTCCCGAGGCAGACGCCCTCAGGGGCATGGCGGAGTTCGTAGTGTCAAGGCGCTACTGACCCCCCGCTGCCCCATGGCCTATAATGCCCCTTTTATAGCCAGAAGGACTGCCGGCCGCTGAACCATGCCGAACAGCCCTGAAGTCACCGACACAAGACCCGGACGGATGCAGGACACATATATTTTCAAGGAAATCCCCGCTCAGCGGCCCCACACCCCGCTGCTGGACCGCATTGATGCACCGGACCAGCTGCGCCTGCTGTCGGATGATGAATTACCGACCCTGGCCCGGGAACTGCGGGCATTCCTGCTGTGGACCGTCGGTCAGACCGGCGGTCATTTCGGGGCCGGGCTCGGGGTGCTGGAACTGACCCTTGCCCTGCACTACGTCTTCAATACCCCGGAAGACCGCCTGGTCTGGGATGTAGGTCACCAGGCCTACCCCCACAAGATCCTGACCGGCCGTCGCGAACGGATGGGCAGTATCCGCCAGAAAGGCGGCCTCGCCGGCTTCCCCAAGCGCTCGGAAAGCCAGTACGACACCTTCGGCGTGGGCCACTCCAGCACTTCCATCAGCGCTGCCCTGGGCATGGCGCTGGCTGCACGGCAGCAGCAGAGTGGTCGTCACAGTATCGCGGTTATCGGTGACGGCGCCATGACAGCCGGTATGGCGTTCGAGGCGCTGAACCATGCCGGCCACCTGGACGCGGACATGCTCGTCATCCTCAATGACAACGACATGTCCATCTCCAAGAATGTCGGCGGGCTGTCCAACTATTTCGCCCGCCTGCTTTCCAGCCGCACCTACAACCAGATGCGGGACAGCAGCAAGCGCGTGCTGCAGGCAGCCCCGCCCCTGATGGCCCTGGCCCGCAAGACCGAGGAACACTTCAAGGGCATGATCGCCCCCGGCACCCTGTTCGAAGAACTGGGCTTCAACTACATCGGCCCCATTGATGGCCACGACCTGCCATTGCTGGTGGAAACCCTGGAGAATATCCGCGAGCTGGGCGGCCCCCAGTTCCTCCATGTGGTGACCCGCAAGGGCAAGGGCTTCGCCCCGGCCGAGGAAGATCCCATTGGCTACCACGCCATCAACAAGATCGAGCCGGTGCCTGCCAGCAAGCCGGAGCCGGTAAAGCCGAAACCCAAGCTTCCCAAGTACGCCAACGTCTTCGGCCAGTGGCTCTGTGACGCTGCTGAACAGGACGAGCGCATTGTCGGCATTACCCCCGCCATGTGCGAAGGGTCCGACCTGCTGGCGTTCTCAGAGCGCTTCCCGGACCGTTACCATGACGTGGCCATCGCCGAACAGCACGCGGTTACCCTGGCGGCCGGCCTGGCCTGCGACGGCGCCAAGCCGGTAGTGGCCATCTATTCCACCTTCCTGCAGCGGGCCTACGACCAGCTGATACACGATGTGGCAATCCAGAACCTGGACGTACTCTTCGCCATTGACCGGGCAGGCCTGGTGGGCGAAGACGGCCCCACCCACGCCGGCGCGTTTGACCTGAGTTACCTTCGCTGTATTCCGAACATGGTGGTCATGACACCCTCTGATGAAAACGAGACCCGCCAGTTGCTGCAGACCGGGCTGATGCACGAGGGCCCAGCAGCCGTTCGCTACCCACGGGGCACGGGCCCGGGCGCAGTCATTGAACAGCAACTCCAGCCTCTGCCTGTCGGTCGTGGTCGTGTTGTGCGCGAGGGGGAGTCGATAGCTATCCTGAACTTCGGCACCCGCCTGCCAGCCGCCCTGGAGGCCGCTGACAAGCTCAATGCGACGGTTGCCGACATGCGCTTTGTGAAGCCACTGGACGAAGCCCTGGTGAAGGAGTTGGTGAGCACCCATGAGGTGGTGGTTACCCTGGAGGAGAATGCCATTGCCGGGGGCGCCGGCAGTGCGGTGACCGAATTCCTGAACCGGGAAGGTATCGCGAAGGCGGTATTGCAATTGGGCCTGCCGGATCGCTATGTGGACCATGGCAAGCACGGCGAGCTATTGGCGGAAGTGGGACTGGGTGCTGCGGGTATTGAGGCGTCGATTCGCAAGCGGCTGGTTGGGCGTGAGCCTGACCTCAAGGCTGCTCCCTGATAAGCCGCCTCGGTGCTTCCCTCGCCCCACTACCGGCAAACTATTGAGTTAACGCTTACTGACCGCATATGGCGGGGTGAAATCGGCTAGTCAGGTCCTGGAGTCTGCGCGGCAGAAAGTCCCCCGGATTCCCATACTACTGGGGATCGTCGTCCTGATGGGTCTCCAGCCAGTGGCCCAGCTTGCTCTGCTTGGTGTTGAGGTAATGCTCGTTGTGGGGGTTGCGCCCCACATGGAGCGGGACCCTCTCAGCGATATCGATGCCCAGCGAACGCAACGCATCCACCTTGCGGGGATTGTTGGTCATTAGTTTCAGGCTACTGATGCCAAGATGACCCAGCATGTCCTTGCACATGGTGTAGTCCCGCAGGTCAGCGGCAAAGCCCAGGCGCTCATTGGCCTCCACCGTATCGGCCCCTTCGTCCTGCAACTTGTACGCCCGGATCTTGTTCAACAGACCGATGCCACGGCCTTCCTGGCGCAGGTACATCAGAATACCACGCCCCTCCCGGGCGATGCTCCGCAAGGCTTCCTCGAGTTGGTAGCCGCAGTCACAACGCATGCTGTACAAGGCATCGCCGGTCAGGCATTCAGAATGGGTACGGGCCAGCATGGGCTCGTCACTGTTCAAATCACCCAGGGTCAGGGCAATATGCTCCTTGCCGGTATCCGGTTCCTCGAAACCGTGCATGTCAAAGACACCGAAAGGGGTAGGCAGGCGACAGGTCTGGATGTAGCGAACAGCCACAGTGGTTCCTCATGAGTGCTGGTTCAGTAAGCGGGGCATTCTAGCAGATGGCGGCCACCCGGCGTAGTTCCAGATAGCCGATATCCTCTAACACCACCTGCGGAGATACGAACGCCCTCTGATACGCGAGACAGGGAGGTTCGGATGACCTACTCGGACTTCGAGGCCGGGTGCCGGGTAGGGCTTTCCGGCACCTGCCCTCCCCCAAGGCCAATTGCACGTAGCGAAATCATTCAGCTTGCCAATGCCCACTGCGGCCGCCCTTCTTCTCCAGCAACCGCACCCCGGTAATCTCCATGCCCTTGTCCACGGCCTTGCACATATCGTACAGCGTCAACGCGGCCACACTCACTGCGGTAAGGGCCTCCATCTCCACCCCGGTCTGACCGGACAACTTGCAACGGGCCTCGATGTGAACCGAGGAAGGATCCTGCTCCGGCGTAAACGCCAGTTTTACAGAGGAGAGATTCAGCGCATGGCACAGCGGAATCAGCTCATGGGTTTTCTTGGCCGCCATAATGCCCGCAACCCGGGCCACCGCCAGCACATCCCCCTTGGGATGCTCACCATCCAGAATCATGGCAAGGGTTCTCGGGTCCATCAGGATACGCCCCTCCGCAACCGCTTCCCGTTGCGTGACCGACTTGTCACCCACATCCACCATGCGAGCTGCGCCCTGGTCATCCAGGTGGGTCAGTTTGCTCATCGTGCCTCCGAATCAGTTGTGCGTGCCGGCCACCACCAGGAAATCCCCGCGATGCCCTGCCCCCCGGCCTGTAAGGCCGTTTGTAGATGCCCTGGCCCAACCCCACCCAGGGCATAGACCGGGATGACCGCATGGGCAGCCATGTCTGCGAAATGTTCCCAGCCTGTGCCGGCATTTCCCGGGTGGGACGGTGTCGGCAACACCGGCCCCAGGGTCGCATAGTCCGCACCTACCGCCGCCGCATGGGCCAGCTCCTCGCTGCTATGGCATGAAACGCCAAACCAGCAATCCGCCGGTACAGGGCGCTCCTTCAATGCGGCAGCCCGGCGCCAACTCAGGTGCACGCCTGCGACCGGCAGGTCTGCCAGCAACTCCGGGCGATCATGGACCATCAGCGAGGCTCCAGGCAAACGCCTAAGGCACTGCCTGACGGTGTCAGCGTAGTCCCGGGCAGACATGGACGGCAGCCTCAGAATCGCCAGCGGCGTATCCGTATGGCTCCAGCGATCCAGAAGGCGCCCAACCACCGCTTCGGGTGACACCTCATCGCCGCTGATGGCAAGCCTGCCTGGCAGGCGGACGGCGGAGATAATGGGCCGGTTGGCGGCTGGAAAATCCCCTGCCTGCAACTGCCCGGGAGCCATCCAGAATACCGGTTGGCCCTCCAGGCCCCGGGGCTCACCTGTGGATATTTCCGCCGCCCAGACATCCAGGAAGACCTCCTTGTCGCCGTAATCGTGGCGAATGCCAATCAGTGGCTGCAGGTTTTCAGCGCACACCGTAATGGCAGTTTCCTCGAGGAGCTCCCGAACCAGCGCCTGCTGCACAGTCTCGCCTGGCTCCACCTTGCCGCCGGGGAACTCCAGCAGACCACCCTGGTGGGCCGCCTCCGGGCGGCGGGCGATCAGAACGCAACCGTCGCGCCAGATCACCCCGACAGCGACATGGATCACCTTGCGGTCAGCTGACGTCATATCAGGTGCGGTATTCGGCATTGATGGTGACGTAGTCATGGGAAAAATCACAGGTCCATACCCGCTCTTCGATACGGCCCCGCTTAAGGTCAATGCGAATGGTGATCTCCTGCTGGTCCATGACGGCCTGGCCCCGCTCTTCCGTATAGTCATCAGCCCGGCCGCCACTTCTCACCAGGCACACATCGCCCAGGAATATCTCAATAGCGTCCAGGTCGAGCCCTTCCACACCTGCTCGTCCGACGGCGGCGAGGATTCGCCCCCAGTTCGGGTCCGAGGCGAACAGGGCCGTCTTTACCAGCGGGGAATGGGCCACGGTGTACGCCACGTCCAGAGCCTCTTTCTGGCCAGCAGCGCCAGCTACCTCAATGGTGACAAACTTGGTTGCCCCCTCACCGTCTTTCACAATGGCGTGGGCCAGTTCCATATAGACCTCCCGCAGGGCCTCCCTGAGAACCGGGTAGTGTTCACCCTCGACTGTGGCCACACCCGCCCCGGCCTCGCCGGTGGCAATCAGCATACAGGCGTCGTTGGTGGACGTATCGCCATCGATCGTAATCCTGTTAAAGGACTCCTCTCCCAGCTCGCTGGCCAGTTTCTGCAACACCCGCGGGGAGATCGACGCATCGGTGGCGATAAAACCCAGCATGGTGGCCATGTTGGGACGGATCATCCCGGCGCCCTTGCTGATACCCGAAATATTGATGGTCTTGCCGTCAATCTCGACCTGCCGCGAGGCCCCCTTTGGGCGCGTGTCCGTGGTCATGATGCCGGCTGCGGCCTCGGCCCAGTGACTCTCGGAAAGGTCCTCCAGTGCCGCAGGCAGTGCCTTGACGATCTTGTCTACCGGCAGGGGTTCGCCGATAACCCCGGTCGAAAATGGCAACACTGAGTGCGCCTTGCTGCCTGCCTCTCGGGCCAGGGCCTCACAGCAGGCACTGGCATCACGCATGCCGGTCTCCCCGGTACCCGCGTTGGCATTACCGGTATTGATCAGCAGGTAGCGGGGTTCCCCTTCCTCAAGGTGAGCCCGGGCAACATGTACCGGGGCAGCACAGAACTGGTTGGTGGTGAAGATACCAGCCACCCGGCTGCCCTTGGACAGTTCAATAACCACCACATCCTTGCGACCGGGCTTCTTGATACCCGCGCTGCTGATACCCAGCCGGACGCCGGCTACCGGAAAAAAACGCTCGGGCAATGTTGCGGGACCAACCGCCATACTCTCCTCCTTGGGCGTCGCCGGTAGCGACCGCCGGAATAACATGAGTCACTATCAAAAAACCCGCAGCCCCGTCTTCACGGAGGTGCGGGCTTGTCGTTTTGCAAACTGCGTGTCGTCAGGCGACCTTACCGCAGCACTGCTTGTACTTCTTGCCAGACCCGCACGGACAGGGCTCATTGCGCCCCACCTTTCGGTCCTGGCGGACAAAGGTTTCCGGTATCGGCCCCTGGCGCTCTTCGCTCTCGTCTCGCTCGGCCTGTTCCGCCTGGGTAGCGCTGGTCTGTTCGTGGCGCATACGGGCGGCCGCCAGCTCTTTCTCAAGCTGCTCACGGCGCTGGCGTTCCAGCTCTTCCATTTCCTCACGGGTCTGCACCTTCACATGGCACAGCACGCGGGTGATGTCGCGCTTCATGGTGTCGAGCATAGACTCAAACAGGTTAAACGCCTCACGCTTGTATTCCTGCTTGGGGTTCTTCTGGGCATAGCCCCTCAGGTGGATACCACGGCGCAGGTGGTCCATGTTCGACAGGTGCTCTTTCCAAAGGGTATCGAGAACCTGGAGGAAGACCTGCTTCTCGAACTTGCGCATGGATTCTGCGCCAACAACTTCTTCCTTGGTGCGGTAAGCCGCAACAATCTCTTCCAGGATCCGCTCTCGGAGCTTTTCTTCGTAGAGCTTCTTGTCCTCATCCAGCCATTGCTGGACAGGCAGCTCGATGGCCATTTCCGAAGCCAGGTGCGACTCCAGGCCCGGGACATCCCACTGCTCGGGCATACTCTGGGGCGGGATGAACTCGCTGACGGTTTCTTCCACCACGTCAGCACGGATGCCATCAATGATTTCCGAGATGTTTTCCGATGCCATGACCTCGTTGCGCTGCTCGTAGATCACCGTACGCTGGTCGTTGGCCACATCATCGTATTCCAGCAACGTCTTCCGCATATCAAAGTTGCGGCCCTCTACCTTGCGCTGGGACTTCTCGATGGCGTTGGTGACCATGCGATGCTCGATGGCCTCGCCCTTCTTCATACCCATGGCCTGCATCAGCTTCTTCACCCGGTCGGGGGCGAAGATGCGCATCAGGTTATCTTCCAGGGACAGGAAGAAGCGGGACGAACCCGGGTCACCCTGACGACCAGCCCGACCACGGAGCTGGTTATCGATGCGACGGGATTCGTGGCGCTCGGTACCAATGATGTGCAGGCCGCCCGAGGCGAGTACCTGCTGGTGGCGCTCTTCCCACTCGGCCTTGACGGCAGCAAGCTGTTCCTGGGTGGGGCTCTCCAGGGCGGCAACCTCGGTCTCCCAGTTACCACCCAGCATGATGTCAGTGCCGCGGCCAGCCATGTTGGTCGCAATGGTGACTGCGCCGGGGCGACCAGCCTGGGCGATGACCTGGGCCTCGCTTTCGTGGTGCTTGGCGTTGAGTATCTTGTGGTCGATCCGTGCCTTCTGGAGCAGTGTCGACAGCACTTCCGAGGCCTCCACCGACGCCGTACCTACCAGGACCGGACGTTTCTCTGCCGTTACGTCCTTGATTTCATCGATAATGGCGTGGAATTTCTCTTCCTGGGTCAGGTAGATCAGGTCGTTATAGTCGGTCCTCTGAATCGGCTTGTTGGGCGGAATGACCACCACGTCGAGACCGTAGATCTGACGAAACTCGAACGCTTCCGTGTCTGCCGTACCGGTCATGCCAGCGAGCTTGTCGTACATGCGGAAGTAGTTCTGGAAGGTGGTCGATGCCAGGGTCTGGCTCTCGGCCTTGATCTCAACGCCTTCCTTCGCCTCGATCGCCTGGTGCAGGCCTTCACTCCAACGGCGCCCCGGCATGGTCCGCCCGGTGTGCTCGTCCACAATCACCACCTGGCCGTTCTGTACCAGGTAGTCTATCTCCCGGTGGAACAGGTGGTGTGCCCGCAGGCCGGAGTGGATATGGTGCAACAACGCCAGGTTTGCGGCGGAGTAGAGGTTCTCGCCTTCTTTCAGCAGCCCGCGGCTGAGAAGCAGCTGCTCTACCTTTTCATGGCCGGCCTCCGTCAACTCTACCTGGCGGGACTTTTCATCAAGGGTGAAGTCGCCGCTGGGTTCGCCCTCTTCTTCGGACACTTCGCCCTTCTCCAGGGAGGGGATGAGCGCGTTGATTTCCCGGTAAAGCTTCGAGCTGTCTTCTGCAGCCCCAGATATGATGAGCGGTGTACGCGCCTCATCGATAAGGATGGAGTCTACCTCATCCACGATGGCGTAGTTCAGCGGTCGCTGAACCTTGTCCTGCATGCTGAACGCCATGTTGTCACGCAGGTAGTCAAAGCCAAATTCGTTGTTGGTGCCATAGGTGATGTCTGCCTGGTAGGCCGCCCGCTTCTCTTCCGGTGGCTGACCAGAAACTACCACACCCACGGTCATGCCCAGGAACCGGTAGAGCTTGCCCATCCACTCCGAGTCACGGCTGGCCAGGTAGTCGTTCACTGTCACCACGTGCACACCACGACCGGCAAGGGCATTCAGGTAGACTGCCGCCGTTGCGACGAGGGTTTTGCCTTCCCCGGTTTTCATCTCGGCGATATGCCCCTCATGCAGGGTCATGGCACCGATAAGCTGGACGTCGAAATGACGCATCCCCATGACGCGGCGGCTGGCTTCACGCACCGTGGCAAAGGCTTCCGGTAAAAGCTGGTCGAGGGTTTCGCCTTTCCCGAGCCTGTCACGGAACTCGGTGGTCCGTGCCTGCAACTGTTCGTCGGTCAGTGCGATGAGCGACTCTTCGAGCTCGTTGATGCGATTCACAACTTTTCGCATCCTTTTGATCTCGCGGGCGTTTTTACTGCCGAACATCTTCGTTGCAAGCTTCGTGAACATAGACCACTGCTTCTTTGATTAAACGGAGGAAGCCGGCATTCTAACCTTATTTTGCAAGAGGACAAAAGGCGGTCAGGCTCTGCCGGGCAGGTAAACGCCCCGGAAACCGGGGCTGGGTCACAGGGATGGTGGCGGGAACGGGCTCCGGAGGTCGCCGGCGAAACCTTGCAGGCCAGGCAATCTAGACATGGTGCCTAGGAGTCTGCGCGCTGGATATATCTGACCGGGTCCTGCGCCTTGCCACCCTGCAAGACTTCAAAGTGCACATGGGGCCCCGTCGAGCGCCCGGTCGAGCCCATGCGGGCAACCGCCTGTCCCTTTTGCACCAGCTGACCGACGCTCACTTCGACGGTCTTGGCGTGGGCATACCGTGTCATCAATCCGTCGCCGTGATCAATCTCCACCAGGTTGCCATAGCCGGGACGCTCACCGGCAAAGGTCACAACTCCGGCAGCCACCGCAATAATATCGCTGTCTTCCTTGCCGGCCAGATCAACACCATTGTGCCAGGTACGCTTACCGGTAAAGGGATCGGAGCGGTAACCGAAGCGGGAGGACAACCAGCCCCAGGTGATAGGCCGCCCCGCGACAAAGCGCTCCTCTTCCAGGCGCTCATTGGAAATCAGCGTATCCAGCAGGCGTAGCTGCTTTTCCCGGTCGCGGATTTTCTGGTCCAGCTCATCAATCATGGCTGTCAGCTCCGGGGTGCTGAAAGACTCAGCATTTGCGGCTTCGTCTTCGGGCCCGCCCACCGCAGGGGCTTGATCGAAGTTGAACTCATCACTGGCGACGGCCCCGGTTTCAATGAAGCGCTGACCAAGGGCATCCAGCCGAAGCAGGCGCCCTTGCATTTCGCCCAGCCGCAGGGTCAGGGCATCCACCTGCTCGCTGGCATCTCGCTCCAGTAGTGCCAGCTGCTGTTGCTGCTCTTCAATGGTGTCCTGCCACTGGGCCAGCAGGTAGGGCGGCACCACAGGGCGGTCCCCAACCTGGTTCATGGCCGCGCGATATCCCGCCCAGGCAGAGAGCGCCACCAACAGCAGGGCAACCAATCCAGCCACCACCAAAACACGGGGACTTAGCCTGAAGACCCTCCGGCGGCTGTGTTTTCGACCGATAACAATGGTATTCATAATGTCTGACCAATTTGACTGTAACCGACACCCCTGTCCTGACAATGGGCGTCCTGTGGTTAACAAAAAAACAAAGATCTGCGCGATTACAAACCAGCCCGGACCGTTAAAAGGAGGCAGCCTACTTCCTTTTTTCCCACAGGCTGTTACGCTTTGTTAAAGTCGTACCCGCCCTGGTACGGCTACGGTTCACGTGAGGCTGCCTGAAGCGGCGGCCGGTGAGTGTATAAAATGCCGACCCGTTTCGTCGAGTTACACACCCATTGCATTCAATACAACTATGAAAGCCCGCCCCTCACTGTCCCTGTCCGCCGAAGATCGCGATCATCCCAGGCACCTTCGCGACCTCATGGCCAGGGCTGCCCTGCACCACAAGGCCGAGCAACACATACTCGCAGCGGTCCCGGATCGCCTGGTGTCCGGTGTGCGCTTCGTGAGCTACCACGATGGTGAACTGGTTCTGCAATGCGATAACGCCACCCAGGCCAGTCAGCTTCGATACCAGCAACGGGAGATCATGGCGAAGCTAAGGGAAGAGGAGGCGTTCGAGTTTGCCTGGAAACTGAAGGTCAAGGTCCAACCCCGGCGCTACTCCCTGAAAAAACCGACCGAACCCATGACGCTCAGTAAAGAAAATGCCCGGCTCCTCCAGGAAGAGGCCGGGCACACGAAGGATAAAGCTTTACGCGAGGTTCTCGAAAAACTCGCCAGTCACGCCAGCGACCGGTCGGACTGAGGATTCCTGTCTCAGGCCGGCGCCGCCAGCACAGGCTTCATGTAGGAGATCGGGGCAGTGGCTTCGTCATCAAAGGTCACCACTTCCCAGGCATCTTCCTCAGCCCGCAGCTTGCGTAACAGCTTGTTGTTCAGGTCATGACCGGATTTCACACCACGGAACTCACCAATCAGGCTGTTCCCCAGCAGGTACAGATCACCGATGGCATCCAACACCTTGTGCTTGACGAACTCGTCATCATAGCGCAGACCATCCTCGTTGAGGATCTTGTAGTCATCCACCACAATGGCGTTGTCAACACTGCCACCCAGGGCCAGGTTCATGGCGCGCAGCTTTTCGATATCACGCATGAAACCGAAAGTACGCGCCCGGCTGACCTCCTTCACAAAGGAAGTGCTGGAGAAATCCACCGTGGCGGTCTGGGCGCGGCCCTTGAACACCGGGTGGTCGAAGTCGATGCCGAAGCTCACCTTGAAACCTTCGAAAGGCAGGAAGGTCGCCTTCTTGTCGCCTTCTTCCAGCGTCACTTCACGTTTGATCCGGATGAAGCGCTTGGCCGCGTCCTGCTCCGCGATGCCGGCTGACTGTAGCAGGAACACAAAGGGACCGGCGCTGCCATCCATGATGGGCACTTCAGCCGCGCTGAGCTCGACGTAGCAATTATCGATGCCCAGGCCAGCCATGGCCGACAGCAGGTGCTCGATCGTAGCAACACGGACGCCATCCTTGACCAGCGTCGTCGACAGCATGGTTTCGCCCACGTTTTCCGCACAGGCCCGGATCTCGACCGCCGGGTCGAGGTCGGTACGACGGAAAACAATCCCCGTTTCCACGGGTGCAGGCTTCAGGGTGAGATACACCTTTTCACCGGAATGAAGGCCCACGCCAGTGGCTCGAATGGTGTTTTTAAGCGTCCGTTGTCTGATCATCGGTACATATATCCGTCACAAAAGAACGATATCATCGTGCAAAAAACTGCGCGGATGATACCAAATAACGAAAGTGAATACCATTTAACCAATGGCCTCGTGACAAAATCGTCACATCTTTCGCTGGTCGCGTGTGTCAGGTTACAGGGCGGGCCGTAGCCCGCACCCTGTCAACTGCATTTGCGACAGATTATCAGTCAGCCTGACGACGCAGGAATGCGGGAATATCGAGATAGTCCACGTCCTGCTCATCTGAGTCATGGCTCTGATCGACTGCCACATTGCCCTGGGATACAGCGCGACGGCGCAATACCGCCGGGCGGTCTAGCTGGTTGTAATCGGTCGTGCCGTCCAGGGTACGGGTATTGTCCACTACCTTGGTGGGCTTCTCCCGCTCGCCCCCCAGGCCGGTAGCCACAACGGTCACCTTCAGCTCATCGGTCATTTCCGGGTCGATCACAGTACCCACAACCACCGTGGCAGAGTCGGAGGCAAACTCGCGAACGATGTCACCCACTTCGGAGAACTCGCCCAGGTTCAGGTCCATGCCAGCAGTAATGTTGACCAGGATACCCTTCGCGCCCTGCAGGTTGATATCTTCCAGCAGCGGGCTGCGAACAGCCGCCTCGGCCGCCTCGCGGGCACGGTTTTCGCCGGTGGCGCGGGCAGTACCCATCATCGCCATACCCATCTCCGACATCACGGTCTTCACGTCGGCAAAGTCGACGTTGATCATGCCGTTGCGGGTGATCAGGTCAGCAATACCCTGAACCGCACCGAGCAGTACATCATTCGCAGAGCCGAAAGCCTCCAACAGGCTGGTCTTCTTGCCAAGGACCGCCAGCAGTTTCTCGTTCGGAATGGTGATCAGCGAGTCAACGCTTTCTTCCAGGTCCTTGAGGCCGGACTCGGCCACGCTCATGCGCTTGCCACCCTCGAACTGGAACGGCTTGGTGACTACCGCCACCGTAAGGATGCCCATTTCACGGGCCACCTCGGCGACAATCGGCGCAGCACCGGTTCCGGTACCACCACCCATGCCGGCGGTAATAAAGACCATGTCGGCACCCTTGATGGCATCGGCGATACGGTCGCGGTCTTCCATCGCGGCCTGGCGACCAATCTCCGGGTTTGCACCGGCACCAAGACCCTTGGTGATGTTGCCACCGAGCTGGATCACCTGCCTGGCATCCAGGTCGTGCAGGGCCTGCGCATCCGTATTGGCGCAGATAAACTCAACGCCTTCCACATCGCTGTTAAGCATGTGCCGCACGGCATTACCGCCGCCACCGCCAACACCGATTACCTTGATCACAGCGTTTTGCTGGACATTATCGACTAGTTCAAACATTCCCCTTCTCCTTCGTGCTGTTTTCAGCCAGTTCCCGGCCGATTATTTTCTCGAGATACCTTCGTATGATGCGTCGTTATTCAGAAATGCCCGGTAAACCAGGCTTTCATACGCTCCAGCAAGGAGGGCGCATCTTCCCCCTTGAGAACGGGTCCCTGACCCAGATCCATCTGGCGGAAACCATGGATCAGCAACCCCACGCCAGTGGCGTAGATCGGGTTGTTGACCACCTCCGTCATCCCGGACACCGCCTGCGGTGATGCAAGCCGTACCGGCATGTGGAAGATCTCCTCGGCCAGCTCCACCACCCCTTCCATGGTGGAAGAGCCGCCGGTGACGACGATGCCTGCCGGAACCATGTCCTCGAACCCGCTGCGGCGCAGTTCTGACTGCACCAGGGTAAAAAGCTCCTCGTACCGGGGCTCCACCACCTCCGCCAGGGCCTGGCGGGAGAGGTTCCGGGGTGCGCGGTCGCCCACACTGGGCACCTTGATGGTTTCTTCTGCCCCGGCCAGCTGGGTCAGGGCGCAGGCATACTTGGTCTTGATGTCTTCGGCATTCTGCGTCGGTGTACGCAGGGCCATGGCAATGTCATTGGTGACCTGGTCGCCGGCAATGGGGATCACCGAGGTGTGACGGATAGCACCGCCGGTAAAGACAGCGATATCGGTTGTCCCACCGCCCATGTCCACCAGGCAGACACCCAGCTCCTTTTCGTCTTCCGTCAGGACGGAATGGGCCGAGGCGAGCTGCTCGAGGATGATGTCATCCGCTTCCAGGCCACAGCGACGGATACATTTCTCGATATTCTGGGCCGCGTTGACCGCACAGGTGACCAGGTGCACCTTGGCTTCCAGGCGCACACCAGACATGCCCAGGGGCTCCTTGATGCCTTCCTGGTTATCGATCACGAACTCCTGGGGCAGGATGTGCAGAATCTTCTGGTCCGCCGGAATAGCTACTGCCTGCGCCGCATCGATTACCCGGTCAATGTCCGCCTGGGTCACTTCCCGGTCACGGATGGCCACGATGCCGTGGGAGTTCAGGCTCTTGATGTGACTGCCTGCGATACCCGCATAGACCGAATGGATACGGCAGCCGGCCATCAGCTCGGCTTCCTCCACCGCCCGCTGGATGGCCTGCACAGTGGTCTCAATATTGACCACCACACCACGCTTGAGCCCACGGGACGCATGGGAGCCGATGCCGACCACTTCGATGGTTCCGTCCAGTTTGCGCTTGCCGACAATGGCCACCACCTTGGAGGTGCCAATATCCAGTCCGACAATCATGTTTTCCGTATCAACCGATGACATGCAGTTCACCAATAGCCATTCTATGAATTGTTGTCGGAAGCCCCGGCCAGGGGCTTCCACCGCACCGCCACGCCGTTGGTATAGCGGGCATCAATCCGTTCGACCTGGTCTGCGCGGTTCGCCAGCTGTTCGCCATAAACCGTCAGAAACCGTTCAAATCGTTGCTCAACCTGGTCACGGCCCAGCGCTACCTCGATACCGTTGGCGAGCTTCAGGGTCCAGGCGCCGCGCTCTTCAAGCCCGATACCGGCAAACCCGATACCCCGGGCGTCCAGCCTGTCGGCCATAAGGCGTCCCATATCGATCACTTCCCGAACGCGCCCCTCCGGGCCCTTCAACCTGGGCAGCAAACCAGCCACTTCCCGGTTGGGCGGCGAGAATACCTCGCCGGTACGGCTGATCAGCTGGGTGTCATTCCAGTACGCCAGCGGCCTGTGTTCACGGACCTCCAACACCAGTCCGTCCGGCCAGGCCCGCCGGACCGCAGCACTCTCGATCCAGGGGCGCTGCTCCAGGGATCGCTTGATATCCGCAAGGTCGGTTGTAAAAAAGCTTTCCCCCAGCCAACGGGCCGCGTGGCGTTCCAGCGCGTTCTGGCTCTCGCCCTTGAGAGAACCCTGCACCTCCACATGCATAAACTGCCGGTCCATGGCCGCCAGCAACTGCCCGGTGCCCCAGGGCAGCAAGGCCGCCACGAACAGCACCACGGCACCGATACCGATTTTCCCCCAGGGTATGCTGGCCAGCACCTGCACCAGCACATCCAGCAGATTCTGCTCAGGCGCGGACGAAGTCGCCCCGCGCCGCCTTGGCGGCTCGGACGGCACGAACCGGCCTTTCAGCAGCATCTGCTCAAGCATCAGCCCCCTCCCCGGTCGGCAACGTATCCTGCAGGATCCTGACTACCAGCTCTGACATGCCAATACCAGCAGCCTGGGCGGCCATTGGCACGAGGCTGTGGTCAGTCATTCCCGGAACCGTATTCACTTCCAGCAACCAGAACCGGCCCTCCTGGTCCTCCATGATGTCCACCCGTCCCCAGGTACGCCCTCCGACCACCCGGAAAGCTTCCACGGCGAGGTTCTGGAGCAGTGCTTCCTGCCACTCATCAAGGCCACAAGGCACCTGGTAGTGGGTATCATTGGCCAGGTACTTGGCGTCATAGTCATAAAAATCATGGTCCGTGCTCAGGCCGATCACCGGCAAGGCCTGGCCCTGCAGGAGACTCACTGTGTACTCCGGCCCTTCGACCCATTCTTCCACCAGCACCAGGGGGTCGTGGCTGGCCGCATCCCGGTAGGCAGCGACCAGCTCATCCCGGGTACGCACCTTGCGAACCCCGATACTGGAACCTTCCCGGGCTGGCTTGACACTGAGGGGAAACTTCAAATCAGCAACAATGGCCCCGACCTCGTCTTCACTGTTCATGGCGCGAAATGCCGGCGTTGGCAGCCCGCAGCCAGCAAACACAAATTTGGTGCGCAACTTGTCCATGGCCAGGGCGGAGGCCAGCATTTCGCTACCGGTGTAGGGAATACCCGCCTGGGACAGGATCGCCTGCAGCGTACCGTCTTCACCGCCACGCCCGTGGAGGGCAATGAACACCCGGTCGAAATCCGGGTTCTTGATGGTGTCCAGCAGGCAGCCGGTAATGTCCCGGGCAAAGGCATCCACACCCGCTTCCTGCAGCGCGAGGGTTACCGCCTGTCCGCTTTTGAGGGAAACTTCACGCTCGGCGGAATCCCCCCCCATGAAGACGGCCACGCGGCCCAGTGCCGCCCGGGTCTGCGGGTCTACCTGAAAAGTCCTGTTTCTGGCCTCAGCCACGTCCAATAACTCCATTCGCTGCAAGTTTTGCGGCCACGCCGCCGATATCGCCGGCACCCTGGGTCAGCAGAAGGTCCCCCTCCTGCAGTATGTTGGCCAGCAGGTTTTCAAGGTTGCCGGCGTCTTCCACGAACACCGGGTCGACCTGGCCACGCTGACGAATACTGCGGCACAGGGCCCTGCCGTCGGCACCGGGGACCGGTGCTTCGCCGGCGGGATAGACGTCCATCATCAGCAGGGTGTCCACCTCGGACAGCACCCGCACAAAGTCTTCGTACAAATCCCGGGTACGGGAGTACCGGTGGGGCTGGTACAACATGACGATCCGCCGCCCAGGCCAGGCGTCCCTCGCTGCACGGATAACCGCTTCCACCTCGGTGGGGTGATGGCCATAGTCATCCACCAGGGTCACGGCGCCCTTGCCCACCGGGTAGTCCCCATAAACCTGGAAGCGGCGGCCGACACCGGCGAACCCGGCCAGTCCACGACAAATGGCGGCATCTGCCACGCCTTCGTCGGTTGCCACGGCAATGGCTGCCAGGGCATTGAGAACGTTGTGGCGACCGGGCATCCGCAGCTCCACCGGCAGATCGCTTCGACCGCCCGGGCGCTTGACGACAAAGCGGGTACTCAGGCCATCGGACTGGATAGCCGTGGCGCGATAATCCGCATCTTCCCGCTCGATTCCGTAGGTGATGATGGCCCGGGAAATACGCGGCAGGATCTCTGCCACATAGGGATCATCCAGGCACATGACCGCGACACCGTAGAACGGCAGGTTGTGGAGGAATTCCACAAAGGTCTTCTTCAGCTGCGCCACATCGCCACCATAGGTGTCCATGTGGTCAGCTTCGATATTGGTCACCACGGAAATTACCGGGGTGAGGTGCAGGAACGAGGCATCACTCTCGTCCGCCTCTGCCACCAGGTAACGGGATCCGCCGAGCTGGGCGTTGGTACCCGCACTGTTAAGCTTGCCACCGATCACAAAGGTGGGATCCAGGCCAGCCTCGCCAAGCACCGACGCAATCAGACTGGTTGTGGTCGTCTTGCCGTGGGTACCGGCAACCGCGATGCCATGGCGGTAACGCATGATCTCCGCCAGCATTTCCGCTCGCGGCACGATGGGAACGCGACGGGACCTGGCCGCAGCGACTTCCGGGTTGTCCGCATTCACCGCCGACGAAACGACCACCACGTCAGCCACGTCGCTGTTGCTCTCCCGGTGGCCAACATGAATGGTCACCCCGAGCCCCTTGAGACGCTCGGTGACCGGACTTTCTTTCAGGTCAGAACCGGACACCTCATAGCCCTGGTTCTTGAGGACCTCCGCAATGCCACACATGCCGGCACCGCCGATACCCACAAAGTGGATATGGCGGATACGGCGCATTTCGGGCACCTGGTATACCAGCGGCGGATTGGTGAGCTCAGACATCGGCAGCCTCCAGACAGTAATTCACAACTCGCTCCGTTGCATCGGGGCGCGCCAGCGTACGGGCTGCACGGGCCATGTCAACCAGGCGTTGCGGCTTTGTCAGCAGGTCCGCCAGGGTATCCGCCAACAGGGTTTCAGTGAGTTTGTGCTGCGGCATCAGCAATGCGGCACCCGCCTTGACCATGTAGTCAGCATTTCGGGTCTGGTGGTCGTCTACCGCATGGGGGAAAGGCACCAGCAGTGCGCCCACACCCGCAGCACAGAGTTCAGAAATGGTCAGCGCACCAGCGCGGCAAATCACCAGGTCTGCCCAGCCGTAGGCCTCGGCCATATCCTTGATAAAGGGTTCGACCGAAGCATTCAAACCCGCTTCCCCGTATGCCGCCAGGGCGGTTTCGTGGTTCCTTTCGCCACACTGATGGCGAATCTCCGGCCGCAGGGCTTCCGGCAACAGCGCAATCGCGGCCGGCACTTTCTCGTTGATGGCGGTAGCCCCCAGGCTGCCCCCCAGAACCAGCAGTCGGCGTGGTGCCTCGCGATCACCCATGCGCTGGTCCGGTTCCGGTAACTCTGCCACATCGGCTCGTACCGGATTCCCCGTGCAACGGGTAATGGCAGCAGGTCCGAAGCTGCCGGGAAATGCCTCCATCACGGTTTCAGCAAAGCGGGCAAGGATGCGGTTGGTCATCCCGGCGATGGCGTTCTGTTCATGGACCAGCAGGGGCCGCCGGGTCAGCCAGGCCGCCATGCCACCGGGCCCTGTGACAAAGCCGCCCATTCCAATCACACAGTCCGGCTTTACCCGCATAACCACGCGTAAGGCCTGCCACAGTGCCCTGGCAAGCCGGAACGGAGCCAGCACCAATGCCAGCGGACCCTTGCCCCGAAGCCCGGACACACTGATGGTCGACAACGGGATATCGGTTTCGCCGATCAGTCGCTCCTCCATACCACCGGCAGAGCCCAGCCAGTGCACCTCATGGCCCTTGTCCTGCAGCTTCCGGGCTGTAGCCAGGGCCGGGAATACATGGCCACCGGTTCCGCCGGCCATGACCAGGAATCGCTTCGTCATGATGCCCCCCTTACCCGGCGGGCGGGGTTCTGATCTGCGCCAGCGGCTGCCAGCTGCTGTTGCCGCTCCATTTCAATGCGGACCAGGATGCCGATGCTGACGCAGACCACCAGGAGGCTTGAACCGCCGTAGCTCATCAGCGGCAGGGTCAGCCCCTTGGTGGGCAGCAGGCCGGTATTAACGGCCATATTGATCATGGCCTGCAGGCCGAGCAGGAGCGTCAGCCCGTAGGCGAAGCAGGCCGCAAAGCCCATGCCCTGACGCTCGGACTTGCGGGCAATCACGAACCCGGACAGCACCAGGATGGCGAACAGGGCCAGGACCATCATTGAACCCAACAGACCAAACTCTTCCGCGGTAATCGCGAAGATGAAATCAGTGTGCGCCTCGGGCAGATAGAACAGTTTCTGGATCGAGTTACCCAGCCCGACCCCGGACCACTCACCACGGCCGAAAGCAATCAACGACTGCGTGAGCTGGTAGCCTGTGTTGTACTGGTCCTGCCAGGGATCGAGATAACTCACCACCCGCTTCAGTCGGTAGGGCTGGGTAACAATCAGGACGGCACCAAGCACCACGCACACGGCGATCAGGGGCACGAAACGTGTCAGCCGTACGCCACTGAGAAAAATCATGCCCAGCGCCGCCGTCATCAGCACCACGGTGGCACCAAAGTCCGGCTGGGTCACCAGCAGCGCAGAGGCCACACCCAGTACCAGAACCGGCTTGCCAAACCCCCACCAGGTATTGACCAGTTCCTCCCGGCGACGAACCACGTAACCGGCCAGGTAGGCGATCAGGCACAGCTTGGCAACTTCCGATACCTGAACGTTAAACAGACCCAGGGGAATCCACCGGGTGGAACCGTTCACCGTCTTGCCAAGCGGTGTCAATACCAGCACCAGCGAGGCCATGCCCAGGGCAAGCAGCAGCCAGCCACTGCGGTACCACCAGGAAACGGGCACATTGGCAGCGGCAATCGCCAGCGCACACCCCAGGCCGGCAAAGATCAGCTGTCGAATGGCGTAGTGGTAGCTGTTGCCCAGGTTGGCCGCCGCCATGTCCATGGACGCTGAGGCGATCATGACAATACCGATCATCAGCAACGCGGCCGCACTTACCACCAGCCAGGGCAGCGGCTGGGACAGAAGTCCTTGGGGCAGACGAGGCTGGGCGACGCTGGATACCTGCATCACAAGCCCTCCACTGCCTGGCGGAACTGGTTGCCCCGGTCTTCATAGCCGGAGAACATGTCGAAACTGGCGCACGCCGGGGACAACAGCACCCGGTCTCCACTGCACGCCAGTTTTGCTGCCAGTCCGACGGCTTGCGCCATCGAGTCAGCCTTTTCCACGGGCACCGAACCGTCCAGGGCCCCTGCGATAAGATCGGCATCCCGGCCGATAAGCACCACCGCCCGACAATGTTCGGCAACGGGCCTGGCCAGTGGCTCAAAGTCGGCGCCCTTACCGTCACCCCCCGCGATGAGAACGATGCGCTCACAGCCCGGAGCGAGGCTGTCCAGTGCGGCGACGGTCGCCCCTACGTTGGTGCCCTTGGAGTCGTTGATGAACTCCACGCCGTCAATC
The DNA here is from genome assembly GCF_023156245.1 of Marinobacter bryozoorum. Taxonomy (GTDB): domain Bacteria; phylum Pseudomonadota; class Gammaproteobacteria; order Pseudomonadales; family Oleiphilaceae; genus Marinobacter; species Marinobacter bryozoorum. Next base: position 35,904 of record NZ_JAKZAH010000008.1, on the reverse strand, counting down.
GTTTCCACCGGCTCGCAGCGATGTGGCAGGCCACGAAACTCACAGGCGGCGCCGAGCATGACATCCAGGGGCCAGCCCGCTGCGTGCCCGATTGCCAGTGCGGCCATAACATTGCTCACATTGTGCAGGCCCGCCAGCTTCAGGTTCTTTGTATTCAGGAGGTTATCCAGCCCCCATGTAATCCAGAGGCCCTCGTCGTCCTCACGGGTACTGAACGTTTCCGGGTTGATCCGGTTAAACCCGTAACAGATGAAGTTCAGGGTATCCCGGGCCATCGGCGTACTCAGGGCGTCATCCAGGTTGACCACGGCATTGCGCGCACCCCGGAAGATCCGTTGCTTGGCCTGGTAGTAGGCCATTTTCGACGGATAACGATCCATATGGTCGTCCGAAACGTTCAGCACGGTGGCCACATCCGCATTCAGTTCCCGGGTGGTTTCCAACTGGAAACTGGACAGCTCGAGGATGTAGACCTCCGGCTGCGCCTCCAGCAAGTCAAGGACCGGTGTGCCAATATTGCCGCCGACAGCCGCGTTAATGCCGCAGGCCTGCGCCAGCTCGCCCACCAGCGTGGTGACGGTGGTCTTGCCGTTGGAGCCGGTAATTCCGATGATCGGGGCATCGGCGGCCTCTGCGAACAGGTCGATGTCGCCCCGGATAACGGCGCCGAGCTCAGCCGCTGCGGCAATGGCCGGCTCACTGACGGCAATGCCCGGACTGACCACCAGCTCGTTAAAGCTGCAGAACCACTCCGGCTCGAAACCACCGGTACGCACGTCCACCTCCGGCCATTGCTGCTGCAGCTCTTCAAGGCCGGGTGGCCGGGCACGGCTGTCCGCCACCGACACCTCGCGCCCGAGGCCGGTCAGATAGCGCACGCAGGAGAGCCCGGTCTTACCCAGGCCTACTACCAGTGTGCGACGATCCGAAGCGATAACAGCCATGCTCTATTCGTTCCTTAACGCAGTTTCAGGCTTGAGAGCCCGATCAATACCAGGATCACGGTGATCACCCAGAAACGGACGATAACCCTCGGCTCCGGCCAGCCTTTAAGCTCAAAATGGTGGTGCAGCGGAGCCATCCGGAAAATCCTCCGCCCGGTGAGACGAAACGAACCCACCTGCAGAATGACCGAGATGGTCTCCATCACGAACACCCCACCCATGATGAACAGCACGATTTCCTGGCGCACGATCACGGCCACCACGCCCAGGGCCGCACCCAGCGCCAGGGCACCCACATCCCCCATGAAGACCTGGGCCGGATAGGTGTTGAACCAGAGGAACCCGAGTCCGGCCCCCACCAGGGCGCCGCAGAAAACAATCAGTTCACCGCTGCCAGGCAAATGCGGGATCAGCAGGTAATTGGCAAATTGCGCATGGCCTGACAGGTAGGCAAATACAGCCAGCGCCCCGGCCACCATCACCGTCGGCATAATGGCGAGGCCATCGAGGCCGTCCGTCAGGTTGACCGCGTTACTGCTGCCAACAATCACGAAGTAAGTCAGCAGGATAAAGAGCACCGGGCCCAGGGTGATCGATACGTTCTTGAAGAACGGCAAATACAGGGACGTCTCCTGAGGCAATGCAGAACTGTAGAACAGCCCTACGGCAGCTATCGCTCCAATCACTGATTGCCAGAAATACTTCCAGCGTGCCGGCAGCCCCTTCGGATTACGCTCAACCACTTTACGGTAATCATCCACCCAGCCGATGGCACCGAACCCGAGGGTGACCAACAAAGTGACCCAGACATAGCGGTTGCCCAGGTCTGCCCACAACAGGGTGCTGACTGCGATCGCCACCAGGATCAGGGCGCCCCCCATAGTCGGCGTCCCGGCCTTGCTCAGGTGGGTTTGCGGACCATCATCCCGCACCGCCTGGCCGATCTGGTACTGACTCAGCTTGCGAATCATCATGGGCCCGATCAGCAGCGAGATCAGCAAGGCCGTAAGGATGCCGAGGATCGCCCGCAGGGTGAGGTACTGAAACACCGTCAGCTCGTTGATATATGGTGCCAGCAGTTCTGTCAGCCAGAGCAGCATGAATGTCCTACCTTTTCTTGTAACAACCTGACTGCCTGGTCCATGGCAGAACTACGGGACCCCTTGACCAGCACGGTCAGGGGGCCAGTGACTTTTTCCAGCAGCCAGTCCACTGCCTGCTCATGGGTATCAAAGCACCGGGCCACGTCGCCAAACCCGGTTGTAAGAGCAGCACAGTCGCTCCCGGCACCGACCACCAGCAACTGCTCCACGCCCAGCTTGCGAGCATGGGTTCCAACCTCCTGGTGCAACTGCGCTGATCCTGGCCCCAGTTCGGCCATGGCTCCGAGCAAGGCAACACGCGTTGCCGGGGCACCTGCCAGAACCTCCAGTGCTGCCTTCATGGAGCTTGGGTTGGCGTTATAGCTGTCATCGATCACGGTGACCCGCTCACTCAGCACTTTGCGCTCGAGGCGACCCGCCGCCGTTTTCACAGCAGCAAGGCCACCGCGCACCGATGCTTCGCTCGCTCCCAGCGCCTCTGCCGCAGCCATGGCCAGCAGGGCATTGGAAATGTTGTGCTCACCCGACAACGCGATCTCGAGCTGACATTCGCGGCCGCCCCTGATCGCTACCGTGATCCGGTAACCCTCACCAAGGGATTCAAAACCGGTACAGCAGTAATCCGACTCGGCACCGCTGGCACTGACAGAAACCACCTGACGGGCACCTGCACGTTGCTTCCAGCGCCGGTACGCGGGGTCATCGGCATTGAGCACCACCGTGCCACTGGCCCCCAGGCCATCGATGATTTCACCCTTGGCCTGAACAATGTTGTCGTAGCTGCCAAAGCCCTCCAGGTGGGCTTCGCCTGCGTTGGTAATGACAGCCACGTCGGGCCTTGCCGCAGCCACGGTATGCGCTATTTCGCCAAGCCCGCTCGCCCCCAGTTCGATCACCGCAAACCGGTGCTCAGGTGCAACCCGGAGCAGGGTCAGGGGGGCGCCAATGTGATTATTCAGGTTGCCCTGGGTCGCGAGCGTTTCGCCTTCGTTGAGCAGGATGGCTGCAAGCATCTCCTTGAGGGTGGTCTTGCCGCTGCTCCCGGTGATGGCCACGACACCTGCCCGGCTTTGCTCCCGGTTGAAACGAGCCAGGTCTGCGAGGGCCTGGACGGTGTCCGGAACCACCAACTGGGGGAGAACACTATCCGGATTTGTGGTATCGACCACCGCGGCGGCCGCCCCTGCTTCCCGTGCAGCTTCAAGGAAGCCATGACCATCGAAGCGATCCCCTCGCAGCGCAACGAAAAGGTCGCCCTGGCGCAGGGTGCGGGTATCGGTGACGACCCGCTCAACCCGGGTGTTTGCAGACGGGGCGGCAGTGCCGAGTACGCCCGCCAGTTCCTGCAACCGGAATGCGCGCATCATGCCACACCCCCGTTCAGGCCCAGGGCCTCCTGCGCGTGGGCCACATCGCTGAATGGCGTGCGCTTGCCGTTACGCTCCTGCCAGGCCTCATGCCCCTTACCGGCAATCAGTACCAGGTCGCCCGGCCGCGCCATGTCCACTGCGGTATGGATGGCATCGCCTCGATCATGGATGACCCTGGCCGCATCTGCATTCGCAAGTCCGGCCAGCATGTCCTTTACGATGCTCTCCGGCGATTCTGTGCGGGGATTGTCATCCGTAATAATGAGGTGATCGGCGCCTTTCTCTGCCTCACGCGCCATTTCTGGCCGCTTGCCCTTGTCCCGGTCACCACCACAACCAAAGACACAGATCAGCTGGCCATCGGTGTGGGGGCGCAGAGCTGACAAGGCATTGGCCAGGGCATCCGTCGTGTGTGCGTAGTCCACGACCACGCGCACACCATCCGGTCCACTGAAGCTCTCCAGTCGACCCGGCGGAGGCGTCAGCCCTGACACGGCCTGCTGAACCTGTTCAACGGATACGCCCAGGTTCAATACAGCAGCCACTGCCGCCAGCAGGTTGCTGGCGTTGAAGCTGCCCATTAATGGGGCGGACAGGGTAAAGGCGCCCCACTGACCGTCCACATCCGCCTCAAACCCGTCAGGGCCGGGCGCAAAACGGGTGAGCCAGAGTTCCGTCTGTGATTCGTGGAGGCTGTAGCGGACGCGATCACACAACCCTTCTGTCTGCTCAAACAGCTGGCGGCCGAAAGGGTCATCAAAGTTGATCACCGAAAAGTGGAGACCTTCCCGTGTAAAGAGGGATGCCTTGGCCTGGCCATAGGCATCCATGGTGCCGTGGTAATCCAGGTGATCCCGTGTCAGGTTGGTGAATACAGCACCGATCATGGCAACGCCATCGATGCGACCCTGATCCAGGGCATGGGAGGAGACTTCCATGGCAACGGCCCGGGCGCCCTTGCGGGCCATCTCAAACAGGGCACGATTAACCGATACTACATCCGGGGTGGTATGGGTCGCTTCACTGAGTTCCCCCGGCATGCCATAACCCAGGGTACCCAGAACACCACAGGGCAGCCCTGCTCCCGCCAGCAACTGGGAGATAAAACTGGTCACAGAGGTTTTGCCATTCGTTCCGGTCACACCGATTACCCGAAGGCGACGGGACGGATGTTCATAGAAACGATCGGCAATCTGGCCCAGGCGTTTACGCAGCGCGGGCACAGGCACCACCAATGCGCTGCGATACTCGTAACAGGGCGCGGAGGTCTCTGAGTCGAGGATGATCACGATGGCCCCGGCATCAATGGCATCATCCACGTAACGATCAGCTGCTGTCTGCGCGCCCGGAAGCGCCAGGAAGGCATCTCCGCCAACGACCCGCCGACTATCGGTTCGCAGGCCGTGAATGGTGACATCAAACACCGATGGAACGTCTACAATGCCCTGCAGCAGGCTGCCAAGAGAGGTCATACACATAGCTTACCCTCGCTCCCCGGTCGGGCCGGGCGTCCGGGTGTCCGCTTCCGCAGCGGTCAGTTCTGGCCTGACATTCAGCAGCCGCAGGGCGTCGCTCATGACCCGGGCAAACACCGGCGCTGCCACTTCACCACCGTAATAATCTCCACCCTGGGGCGCATCCACGGCAACAACCAGAACGATCCTTGGATTATCCATGGGTGCCATGCCGGCAAAGAGGGCCTTGTACTGGCTTTCTTCGTAGCCCTGTGCGCCTACCAGGTGCACTGTGCCGGTCTTCCCCCCGGCACTGTACAGCGCCGGGTTCGCGCGCTTGCCGGTGCCCTGCTCGACAGCGGTCTGTAGCATTTCGCGAACCTGGGCAGAGACGGTTTCCGACATCACGCGCTCACCCGCTGGCGCCTGGTCCCGCCGCATGACAGTGACCGGGTAGCGGATACCACCGTTGGCAACCGCCATATACGCCTGTGCCAGCTGCATGGCATTCACGCTCATGCCATAACCGTACGACAGCGTCGCCTCCTCTACCGGCCGCCACCGGTCGGTCATGGGCAATACGCCCACGGCTTCCCCCGGGAACCCGATGCCGGTAGGCTGGCCAAGCCCCAGCCGGAAATAGAAGTCACGAATCACATCACCGCCTATATCGTTGGCGATCATACTCATGCCAACATTACTTGAGCGGGAAATAATCTCCGTGACCGGAAGTTCGCCATAGTTGCGATGATCCCGGATCGTAAAACGGCCATACCGGCGATAACCCGGCGAGGTATCAATAATGGTGCCAGGCTTGTAGCTGCCTTCTTCCAGGGCAGCGGCCACCGCCAGCGGTTTGATGGTCGATCCCGGCTCAAACAGGTCGGTCAGTGCCTTGTTGCGCAGACGGCCCGGGCTCAGTGAAGACCGGTCATTGGGGTTGAACGATTGCTGGTTCACCATGGCCAGCACTTCACCGGAAGAAACATCCAGCATCACCAGTGTGCCACCCCGCGCCTTGTGGGCCTGGACCACGGCCTTGAGCTCACGGTAGGCGAGGTATTGCAGGCGCAGGTCCAGGCTCAGGGTCAGTTCCTTGCCCGGACGGGCATCGCGGATGAGCGACAGGTCGCGAATCAGCCTGCCACGATTATCCCTAAGAACACGCTTTTTACCGGGCACGCCGCTGAGCCAGTCGTTATAGGACAGCTCAATGCCTTCCTGCCCCCTCTCGTCAATATTGGTGAAACCCACCAGGTGCGCAGCCACCTCACCGGCCGGGTAGTAACGCTTGTACTCAAGGCGGCTGTACAGCCCGGGAATATCCAGGGCTAACACTTCCCGGGCAAGGGAGGGCTGGATCTTCCGGCTAACGTAGATGAATTCGCGGGAGGCATAGTCCCTCAGGCGCTGCCGCAGGCGGGCCTCGGAAATCCCCAGCAGACTGGCTGCAGTCGCGAGGCGCGGATCCTCGGAATCAACCTCACCCGGGTTGGCCCAGAGGGTCTCCACCGGCGTACTGACCGCCAGCGGCTCGCCGTAACGATCGGTAATCATGCCCCGGTGGGCGTCAATCGAATCCACCCGGATAGTCCTGACATCCCCCTGCTTGCGCAGGAACTCCTGGTCCACCACATGCAGGTCAACAAGTCTCCAGCCCAGCGCCGCCACTACCGCCAGGAATACACCCACAACCGTACCAAAGCGCCAGGCCTTGAGGCCGACGGCAAGCTTTTGCAGGGATGAAGGCTTATCCTGTCTGGTGGACATATCGGACTCTTAGTTCCCGACCGACGCAAGCCGGTCTGCATTGGAGTAGGGCACCAGCACGATGTGCTCCCGTCCTGGTACCACCATTTCAAAATCCTCCACGGCCTTGCGCTCGATGCGACCGTGGGCACTCAGGGCACTCTGCTCAAGCAACAACTGACTCCACTGGCGCTGATAGGCATCCCTCTCTGCCTGCAGTACCGAAAGCGAGTTATAGAGCTCCCGGTTCTGGTGCGCACTGATCGCCACCCCGATGGCGGAGCCGATCAACAATGCAGCCAACCCCAGGGTGACCACGATCTTTGGTTCTGCCAGGGTGCGAAAGATGCGAGCTGACAGCCTGAAAGCATCAGAAACCCTCCCGCGCACGTTTTCCCGTGTCAGGACCGATGTTTTCGCTGGCTTTTCAAGTGTGACAGCGCTCATGATGCGTTTTCTCCTTTGGCGTCAGTGCGGCGTTCAAGAACCCGCATAACGGCGCTCCGGGCCCTGACGTTCTGATCGATCTCCGGGTCACTGGCCTTCAGCGCCTTGCCCACCAGCCGGAACGGCGGCTCCACATCCTGCGCCTTTACCGGCAAGCCGCGAGGCAACTGCGGCCCGCGGGACAAATCCCTCATAAACCTTTTGACAATCCGGTCCTCGAGGGAGTGAAAGCTGATAACAACCAGCCGGCCGCCCGGCTCCAGCAAGTCCACGGCCTGCTCAAGGCCGGCTTCCAGGTCCTCAAGCTCGCGATTGATAAAGATGCGCACCGCCTGGAAAGACCGGGTCGCCGGATGCTTGTGTTTTTCCTTTTTCGGGACCGACTGCCGAACCAGTTCGGCGAACTGGCGGGTGGTCTCCAGCGGCTCCTCGGCACGCTGCGCAATCACCGCCCGGGCGATGCGGCGCGAGAAACGTTCCTCGCCATAACGCCAGATGACATCGGCAATCTCTTTCTCTGCTGCAGAGTTCAGCCACTGGGCAGCACTTTGCCCACGGGTCGGATCCATTCTCATGTCCAGCGGTCCATTGCTCATGAAACTGAAACCACGACCGGGATCATCAAGCTGGGGCGAGGAGACCCCGAGATCCAGTAACACACCGGACACAGTCCCCCAGCCCTGAGCAGCAACTGCATCAGACATGTCAGCAAATGAGCCGTGATAAACGACGAAGCGGCCGTCCTCGGCCGCCAGGGTTTCTCCGAACCGGACCGCCTCCGGGTCCTTGTCGATGCCGATCAGCCGGCCTTCCTTCCTGAGATGCCGGAGAATCAGGCGGCTATGCCCACCCCTTCCAAAGGTGCCATCCACATAGCGCCCATCACCACGCACCAGCAACAAGTCCACGGCCTGGTCCAGCAGCACCGAACGGTGCAGTGCCTGGCCTGCCGTGTCACTGGAAAAGTCAGCCGGCATCATAGTGACAGGGCCTCCATTTCCGGCGGCATTTCATCGTCGTCATCATCTTCGTCCAGGAAGGCGAACCAGCGCTCTTCGCTCCACAACTCGAGCTTCTTGCCCTGACCGATCAGCATCAGCTTCTTCTCCAGGCGGGCATAGCTTCGCAGTGTGGGTGGCACAAGTATGCGGCCGGCGGAATCCAGCTCCAGTTGCGTGGCATGCCCGATAATCAGGCGCTGCAGACGACGGGCCTTCTTGTTCATATTGGGAAGCGCAAGCACCTGGGTGCGTACGCTTTCGAAAACCGGCTCCGGATACAGCAACAGGCAGCGCTCCTCATCGGCGTTGGCGGTCAGAACAATGCGTCCGCCGCACTCTTCCTGCAACTCTTCACGCACACGGGCAGGAATCGCCAGGCGACCCTTTGCGTCCATGTTGATTGCGTGACTGCCAAGAAAGTTGCTCATCGCTGAAAGCGCAGACCCTGTTTGTTGTGTTTCTTCTTTGTGGCGGCTCGGTGTCACCAATTTCCACTCGACACCACCCAGAAACCACTAAAAACCACCAATTTCCACTTTTTCCCACTCCTGCACACTATAGGAACACGCCAATCACAATGCAAGCACCAGAAGGGGCGCGAACATTACAAAAGTTTCTTTAATGACAATGAGTTAGATGAAAGAAACGGAGGCCGGAACACAGAAGTCAGCAAGAAATTCCAGCAAATCAAAAGCCTGCAAAATGTTTCGAAGGAAATGTGCGAGGTCTAAGATTTTTTTGCTATAACAAAGACGGTTGTGAAACTGCTCATTTCACAGAATGCTGCCCTGGCAGGCGGACAGGCCGGAAACCAGGGAAAGGAAGGAGGCGAGCTCGCCGATAAGCCGGGTTCTGTCTTGGACAGTCATTCATCTAGGGCCTGCGTCACCACAGGCCTCAAGCAACCTACCCGAATCCAGCGCGGGCCACGCCATTGGATTCCTATTTGGTCTTGCTCCAGGTGGGGTTTACCATCGCCGTGGACTGTTGCCAGCCACGCGGTGCGCTCTTACCGCACCGTTTCACCCTTACCGGCGCCAAAGGCGCTTAGGCGGTATACTTTCTGTTGCACTTTCCGTCGGCTTGCGCCGCCCAGGCGTTACCTGGCACCTTGCCCTGCGGAGCCCGGACTTTCCTCCCCCGGCAATACCGGCGGCGACTGTCTGGCGAGCTCAGGCGAGACAATACCTGCGCACCCCGGCTGGCGCAAGGAAATTCTGGGCCCGCCCGATGACGCACATGCAATGTTCAGCCAGGGGCTTCACTTACTGATCTTTCAGCTCGAGGGCCCGCTGGTATAGCTCGTTGCGGGGAACCCCGGTCAGCTCCGCTGCCACCTTAACCGCTTTCTTCAGGGGCAGCTCCGGCACCAGCAGCGACAGCACCCGGTCAGCATCCACAGCAACCCGCGCCTGACCTGCAGAGGGTGAGCCACCAACCATGACCACGTATTCGCCCTTGCCGGAATGCGCGTCAGCCCGGAGCGCGTCAACCACATCGGTTACAGAACCGGAATACCAGGTTTCGAAGGCCTTGGTGAGCTCCCGGGCCAGCACCACCTCCCTGCCCTCTCCCAAGGTATTGCAAATATCCTCAAGCAGGGCCACCACCCGACGAGGGGACTCATAGAACACCAGCGTCGACTCCTCCCGGGAAAGGGACTCAAGCACCTTGCTCCGGGCCACGGTTTTCACCGGCAAGAAGCCTGCGAACAGGAAGCGGTCAGTGGGCAGGCCGGCGGCACTGAGGGCGGCCACCATGGCACAGGCCCCCGGAACGGGCACAACACGGATGCCTCGCTGCCGGGCTGCTCGCACAAGTACATAGCCCGGATCGGAAATCAGCGGGGTCCCGGCATCAGAGACCAGCGCGACCGACTCACCGCCGGCTATCCGGTCCAGCAAGGCGCCGGAACGCTCCCGCTCGTTGTGATCATGGAGCGGCCACATCGCCTTGTTGAGGCCCAGGTGCTGGAGTAATCGGCCACTGTGGCGCGTATCCTCCGCCGCTACCAGGTCCACCGAGGCCAGCACCTTCTCAGCCCTCCGGGACAAGTCGTCAAGGTTGCCTATCGGCGTGGCCACGATAAAAAGCGTGCCGGTCGCGGGAGCCGGAGTACTGACTGTTTGCAATCGAAAATCCCCGATGTGAACTGTGAAAAGACCGCCAAGCTGGTAAACTTGCTGCCCTGACACCATTTACCAGTGAGACACTATGCCGGCCTGAGGCCGGTACCTCAAGGAGCCCTGCCTGATATGAGTTGTCACCTGCCAACTTTGCGCCGACTTGCCCTGGCATCGGCCCTGGCCGCCGCACTGGCCACTGGCTGCACCCCCATCCAGTTGCAGGACGATGCCCTGCAGACTGCAAGCGATGCGCTGAATGCAGCTCAGGAAATGTCACCCGGTGAAGAGACCCAGCGCTTCCTGCTTCGCTCCGCTGCCCGGTTCCAGGACCAGGGTTCCCATGACGATGCCCGCAACATCCTTCGCTCCGACGCATTCGCAAATCCGACGGACGACCTCGCCAACCAGTACCTGTTGCTGAGCATGGCCAGTGCCGTCACCCTGAAAGACCAACAGTGGGCGCAGGAGCTGGTCAGCAAGCTGGACCCGGCACAATTCAGTGAATATCCCGAGGATGTTCGGCCGCGGGCAGCCAGGCTACAACTGTCTCTCTACGAACTGGCCGGTGCACACCTGGACAATGCGCAGTTGCTGATGGGAATCGATCCGGCGTTACTTGGCACAGACCGCCAGGAACTCAATGACCGTATCTGGCGGGCACTGAAAAAAACCTCCGACGACCAGCTCGAGGAGGCGGCCACCTCCGCCATCGGCTTCGAGAACCAGGGCTGGTACGAGCTGGCGGTAACTCTCCGTCAGCCGGGCCTGACCTTTGACGAACAAGGGCGCGCGGTGCGTAACTGGCAGTTCAACTGGAGCGGGCACCCGGGCACAGAGGCCCTGCCCGGCGAGCTGACCATCCTGACCCAGGTACTGGAACAGCGCCCGGACCGGATCACGCTGGCCCTGCCCTTGTCTGGCCCCCTGTCTGCAGCCGGGAATATTGTCCGGGAAGGCTTTCTCGCCGCTTATTATGCTGACTCGGAGCAAAACCGCGAAGATACCTCGAGAATCCCCGCGCGCAATGACGAGGCCCGGCCTACACCGAACAATGGTGACGGCGAAGCCCGGACCGAAAATCCCGGCGAACGGAATACCGACGCCCCCCACGAGATCACCCTGACGATCGTCGACACCCATGGCCGGTCCATCGATGAGCTGATCCCTGAGCTGATGGCGGGCAAGCCAGACCTCATTGTCGGGCCCCTGGCCAAGGAAGATGTCGCCATTCTGGCAAGCAAGGACTCACTCCCGGTTCCGTTCCTGGCCCTTAACTATGCGCCTGAACAAGGTAGCCCACAGCCAGCGCGGCTTTTCCAGTTTGGCCTGTCTGTCGAGGACGAGGCACGGCAGATCGCTGAAAAGATCCAGCAGGAGGGCCTGAACAGCGCACTGGTACTGATTCCACGGGGCGACTGGGGCGACCGTATCGCACGGGCCCTCAAGCAGCGCATGGACGAGCTCGGTGGCGTCATCCTGAACATGGACCGCTACTACGAGGAAGACAACCTGCGCAATGTGACTGCGGAGCTGCTGGGCATCAATATCAGCCGCGAAAGGGCCATAGAGCTGGAGCGTACCATCGGCATCAATGTTGAGTTCGAAGCCCGCCGGCGGCAGGACGTCGACGCCATTATCATGGTCGCCGAGCCCATCGTGGCCCGCCAGTTCAAGCCACTGTTCGCGTATTACTACGCGGGTGACGTGCCCGTGTTTTCCCCCTCCATTATCTACAGCGGGCGCCCGAATCCGACCAGGGATCGTGACGTAAACGGCGTGTTCGTTACTGACCTGCCCTGGATCCTGGACCGGGAACCGGAGTTCCGCCAGAAAGCCTATGAGCAGTTCGACAACCTCGATGGCCCCCTGGGACGACTGTTTGCCATGGGCGCGGATGCCTGGGCCCTGAGCACCCGGCTACCCCTTATGCAACAGGTATCGGATACCCGCCTTGACGGACATACTGGCGAGCTCTGGCTGGATCGCAACAACCGGGTCCACCGCTCCCAGATGTGGGGCGTCTTCCGGGAAGGCGTCCCTGTCATCGCCGCCGAGGATGGGCAGGCACCGGAAGAAATTGTTGAGCCAATGGAAAACGACAACGTTATCGACTGACATGACAGCCACGGACGGCAATGGGAACAGCGGGCAGCGAATGCCCAACCGCAAGGCGCTTGGCGACCAGGCCGAGGCAGTTGCCGGGCGCTATCTGCAAAGCAAAGGCGTGAGGATACTGGAACGCAACGTCTACAACCGGGGCGGCGAGATTGACCTTATCGGACAGGATGAGGAAACCCTGGTGTTCTTCGAAGTCCGCTTCCGCAAACAGGGCGGACTGACTGACGGGGCTGAATCCATTGGCTGGCGAAAACAGCAAAAGCTGCTTCGCGCCGTATCATTCTACCTGCACCGGCACGGACTCTGGGATCACCCCTGCAGGATCGATGTGGTCGCCATCGCACCCGGCACCACCCACCAGTACCGCATCCGCTGGATCAGAAACGCAATTCAGGCAGATCTATGAACAGCAGTGAAGACAACATCAGCCACTGGTTTGCCAACCATATGGAGCACACGGCGATGGCAGGCAGCCTTGCGGCCCCCCTAATTCCTGCCGCCGCTGACCTCATCGTGCAGACATTGCTGAATGACGGCAAGGTCCTGGCATGCGCCAACGGCAGCGCCAATACCCTCGCTCAATATCTCTGCACCAGCCTGCTTGGCCGCCTTGACCAGGACCGCCCCGGGCTTCCAGCGGTAAACCTGGGCGCCGATGCGACCACCTATTCCGCTATCTGTCGCGACAACCGTTTCAATGAAACCTTTGCCCGGCAGGTAACCGCGCTGGGCAAGCCCGGCGACACGTTGATGGTGTTCGTGGATGACGGCCATAAGGCCAACCTGATCCAGGCCATCCAGGCCGCACACGACCGGGAAATCAATGTCATTGTCGTCAGCGCCCGGGAGAAAACCGATATCAGCACCCTGCTCCAGACTCCTGACCTTGAGATCACCCTGAACGACCTGGACCCGGTTTCCGCGACACCCATAATGATGCTGATCACGGGTGCACTCTGCCGGCTGGTCGAGCACAACCTGTTTGGAGGATAGGATTGGGGGTGACCAGGAATGCCGGACGTGGCACAGCGACCGGACAGCGCCGGTCGCCACGAAATGACAAAGGGAAAGCTACAAAGAAAGGGTTATTTAACGACTTTCAGGCTCGGCCGACCACTGGGCCGTTCACCCTCGGACTTACCTTCCCGGTCGGAGTCTGTCGACCTGGCGGTTCCATCCGGGTCCGGAGAGCCAGGCTCACTGCCAAAGACCATCCCCTCACCATTCTCACGGGCATAGATCGCCATTACTGCCTGCAAAGGAATATATACCTGCATGGGTACGCCGCCAAAACGGGCGCTGAACTCCAGGGCATCGTCCCCGATAATCAGCGCCTTTACTGCTGAGGGGCTGACATTGAGAACGATCTGCCCGTTGGCAACATGGTCAGCCGGCACCTGGACCCCCTGAATACTGGCATCCACCACGATATGCGGCGTGCAGTGATTATCCAGGATCCAGTCATTGAAGGCCCTCACCAGGTAAGGGCGACTGGAGCTCATTGTCACCTTGTGCTCAGACACATTGCTCTCCCGGACCGGAAGGGCGCCGATCAGCGACGCCCTTGTCAGTTAACTGCGGATGTCTTCTTCCAGGTCAGACAGGCTTGCCTTGAAACCTTCCCGACTGAAAATCCGCTCCATATACTTGGTAATCTGCTTCGACTGCTTGGGATCCAGCTCAATACCCATGGCAGGCAGACGCCACAGGATCGGCGCGATACAGCAGTCTACAATCGTGAACTCCTCGGACAGGAAGAATGGCATTTCGCCAAACAACGGTGCCGTCGCCTGCAAGCTCTCACGCAACTCCTTGCGGGCGGCATCAACACCCTTCGCCGAGGGTTCTTCCAGAATCCTGTCCACCAGCCCGCACCAGTCTTTCTGGATACGATGAATCATCAGGCGGCTATTGGCCCGCGCGACGGGATAGACCGGCAGTAACGGTGGATGGGGGAACCGCTCGTCGAGGTACTCCATCATGATATTGGGCTCATAGAGCACCAGGTCACGGTCTACCAGGGTAGGAAGAGCGTTGTACGGATTAAGGTCCGCCAGTTCCTCGGGCGGGCTGTCGGGATCGACGTCCACCACATCAACGGTTACACCCTTTTCGGCAAGCACAATACGAACCCGATGGCTGTAATGGCTGGAAGGGTCCGAGAAAAACGTCATTGATGACCTCTTGGTCACAACGCCCATAGAACGACTCCAAGATAAGATAAGACCAATACCCGTTGCTGAACGCAAAAAACCAGCGGGCCATAAACAGCCCGCTGGATACTGTCAGCGTCGATTATACGCTAAAACGTCAGTGTACGTCTTTCCAGTACTCGCGATTGAGCAGGTACGCAAAGATGAAGAACACGGCAACGAAGATCAGGACCAGGATACCCAGACGCTCCCGCTCTACCTTGACGGGATCGCCCATGTAGGAAAGGAAGTTGGTCAGGTCATACATGGCCGCATTGAATTCGCCTGGCTCCATGGAGCCCTCGATAGCCCAGTCATCACAGATGTCCGTGCCGCGCACGTTGCCACTGAGCGGGTCAACACTGGGATTTGTTCCAATCTTCGGGGGCACGGCGCAAAGACCCTGCTGCGCAACCATAACATGGGGCATACCCACATTATCGAACACAGCATTGTTCACACCGAGCGGGCGAGAATCATCCTTGTAGAAAGCCCGGAAGTAGGAATACAACCAGTCTTCGCCACGAACCCGGGACACCAGGGTGAGGTCGGGCGGCGCATTACCAAACCAGCCTGCCGCCTGATCCTTGTCCATGCCGATTTCCATCAGCTCGCCAATCTTGGCGCCGGTAAAGATCAGGTTTTCCTCGAACAGCTCAGCAGGGATCTCCAGATCGTCGGAAACACGCTTGTAGCGGGCGTATTCCATAGAGTGGCAACCTGCACAGTAGTTCATAAAGGTCGCCGCACCACGCTGCAGGGAAGCCTTGTTGGTGTGATCCGCCTCCATGGTATCCAGGGGTACGCCCGGGGCGGCTGCCAGCGCCAGGGCTGGCAGGACTGTCATGAAAAGACCCAGAATCAGCTTTTTCATCCTGTCACCCTCTCTGGTACTGGCTTGGTTTTTTCCATGCGTGTGTAGAACGGCATGAGAATGAAATACAGGAAGTAGAACGTTGTCAGGATCTGAGCCACCATGGTGCGCCCTTCCGTTGCCGGCACGATGCCCAGGTAACCCAGGATCACGAAGCTGACCGCAAAGATCGCCAGGGCAATCTTGCTCAGCCAACCCTTGTAACGGATAGAGCGAACCGGGCTTCGATCCAGCCATGGCAGCACGAACAGGATGGCAATGGCAGCACCCATAACCACAACGCCCCAGAACTTCGCGTCAAGGCCGAACAGGTCTACCGTTACCGCTCGCAACATGGCGTAGAAAGGTGTGAAGTACCATACCGGCGCAATGTGATCTGGCGTCTTCAACGGGTTGGCCGGCTCAAAGTTCGGCTTCTCGAGGAACAGACCGCCCATCTCAGGGAAGAAGAACAGCACCAGGAAGAACACGAAGAAGAACACGGCCACGCCAAGCAGGTCGTGCACGGTGTAGTACGGATGGAACGGGATACCATCTTTCGGGATGCCGTTTTCGTCCTTGTTCTTCTTGATATCGATACCGTCGGGGTTGTTTGAGCCCACTTCGTGCAACGCCAGGATATGCAGAACAACCAGGCCAAGCAGGACAATAGGCAGGGCCACCACGTGCAGGGCGAAGAAGCGGTTCAGGGTAATACCGGAGATCAGGTAGTCACCACGAATCCACAGGGAAAGGTCGTCACCGATAACGGGGATCGCACCAAACAGGTTAACGATAACCTGGGCACCCCAGTAGGACATTTGCCCCCAGGGCAGCAGGTAGCCCATGAAGGCTTCAGCCATCAGCACCAGGTAGATCAGCATACCGAAGATCCAGATCAGCTCACGGGGCTTCTGGTAGGAGCCGTACATCAGGCCCCGGAACATGTGGAGGTAAACCACCACGAAGAAGGCCGAAGCACCGGTGGAATGCAGGTAACGCAGCAGCCAGCCCCACTCCACATCACGCATGATGTATTCGACGGAGGCAAAGGCACCTTCTGCTGAGGGGTTATAGCTCATAGTGAGCCAGATACCCGTCACCAGCTGGTTCACCAGGACCAGCATGGCCAGGGAGCCAAAGAAGTACCAGACGTTGAAGTTTTTCGGCGCGTAGTACTTCGCCAGGTGCTTGTTCCACGCGTCAACGACTGGCAGACGCTCATCAACCCAGTTAATCAGCTTGTTCATTACGCAGCCCCCTCAGGATCCAGACCGACGGTCAGGGTGTTTTCGTCGTCAAACCGGTGGGGCGGTATTTCCAGGTTGGTCGGAGCCGGCTGGTTGGGGTATACCCGACCGGCCAGGTCATACCGTGAGCCGTGACAGGCACAGTAGTAACCGCCAAGCCAGTTTTCACCCAGATCGGCCGGAGCCACTTCCGGACGAAACTGGGGTGAACAACCCAGGTGAGTGCAGATACCGATCAGCACCGCATAGTTTTCGTTGAGAGAGCGCAGCTCACCGGTCACGTACTCCGGCTGTACAGCATCCTCGGACAAGGGGTCCTTGACCCGATCGTTCATCTCCCGGATACGCTCAATCATTTCATCTGTGCGGCGGACAACCCACACCGGCTTACCCCGCCATTCTACGGTCATTTGCTGACCCGGCTCGAGCTTGCTGACATTGGCGGTGACCGGTGCGCCTGCCGCTTCCGCCTTGGCACTGGGATTCCAGGACGCCACGAACGGAACAGCCGCACCGACGACGCCGATACCCCCAACAACCGAAGTCGCGCCGATCAGGAATCGGCGTCGGCCCTGGCTAACGTCGCCATTGTTCATTATGGTTTTCTCCCATCAGGCAATGTAGTGAACGCCCATATCAGGCCGCGCACACATTGAAAAAGGACTTCACAACCCAAAATTATAAGCGCACAAATGGTAATGAAATTACCGGCTCCTTACAAGCCGAGAACCCGCCTGCAGACAACAATCTCGCGACCGGGCGTGACCTGAATCAAAACCGTGCAACCAATAAAAAACCCGGCACGGGGCCGGGTTTTTGCACGCTCTCCGGAATCCGGATTAACGCTTGGAGTACTGCGGACGCTTACGCGCCTTGCGCAGACCCACTTTCTTACGCTCAACCTGGCGAGCGTCACGAGTGACGTAGCCGGCCTTGCGAAGCGCGGGGCGCAGGGTCTCGTCGTAATCCATCAGGGCACGGGTCAGGCCGTGACGGATCGCGCCCGCCTGGCCACTGGTGCCACCGCCAGCGACGGTAATCTTGATATCGAAACGATCAGTGGATTCCGCCAGAACCAGCGGCTGACGAACGATCATGCGCAGGGTCTCACGACCGAAGAACTCTTCGATCGTGCGTCCATTGATAGTGATGTTACCGCTTCCCGGCTTGATAAAGACGCGAGCCGTGGAATTCTTGCGGCGACCAGTACCGTAATTTTGTGTTACAGACATATCCGCCTTCCGTTAGATGTCGAGTTCTTTGGGCTGCTGGGCTGCATGGGGATGCTCAGCACCGGCATAGACTTTCAGCTTCTTGAACATGGCGCGACCGAGGGGACCCTTCGGCAGCATGCCCTTCACAGACTTCTGGATGATCTGCTCGGGCGCCTTGTCGATCAGCTTCTCGAAGTTGATGGACTTGATACCACCGGGAAAGCCGGTATGGCTGTAGTACATCTTGGCATTGGCCTTCTTGCCGGTCACCCGGACCTGGCTTGCGTTGATGACTACGATGTAGTCGCCAGTGTCGACGTGAGGGGTGTACTCAGGCTTATGCTTGCCCCGCAGACGACGGGCGATCTCGGTTGACAGACGACCCAGCGTCTTGCCGGCTGCGTCTACAACGTACCAGTCACGCGTTACGGTTTCTGGTTTCGCACTCAGAGTCTTCATTGAATCCGCCTTGAACGCTACAAAAAATAAACGTTTAAAAACCCGCACGTCGGCACTGTGGGAGTGGCGCCAGACCGGGTTTTATACCTGTTGGCCAGCCAATCTGTTCGATTGACGGCTCGGGACAATGCCGTTCGGGGCTGAGACGACACTATCACCATGAAAAGCCAGGGCGCGGAGTATATATTAACCAACCCGCTGTGCCAAGCCTTTCGCCGATCCCGCTCAGATCGACGGCCATCCGTAGAGGCGCCCCACATTCTGCGCCAGCTGCTCCGCCAGGCGCTCCTCCCCTTGCCCCTTAAGCTCCGCCAGCGCGGTCAGTACTTGCCGAAGGTTAGCAGGCTCGTTGTCGCCCCTGGCAACGCCGGCAGGCGGCATATCCGGGGCATCCGTCTCCAGCACCATGGCCTCAGCAGGCAGGCGGGGCACCGCCCCACGGGTCTTGCGAGCACGGTCATGGGTAATCACACCACCAATCCCGAGGAAGCACCCCAGATCCACCAGCGCCTTGCCTTGCTGATAACTGCCGGAAAATCCATGTACCAGAACCGGCACGTCCGGACGGCTGCGACGCAGCACCGCTGCCACCTCATCGTGGGTTCGCACCGAGTGAACCACAAGGGGCAGCCTCAGCGACCCTGCCAGCGCCACCTGTGCCTCGAACCAGGGCATCTGGGCGTTCAGCTCACCGCGGAGGCGGTCAAGCCCGCACTCACCCAGACCCACGCACCGATCACCAGCCCTGCGCAGGGCTGACTCCAGGTCATCAAGGGCCGCATCTCCATGCTCTTCGACAAACCAGGGATGTATGCCCAGGCAATACCACCAGTCGTCACACCCGGCGGCAACCTCCTGTACCCGGCGCCAGTCAGGCTGCCGCACGCCCGGAACCACCAGCCGGGTCACACCAGCCTGGCGGGCTCGCTGCCAGACCTCCTGGCGACGACCGTCAAAAACCGGAAAGTCGAAGTGGCAATGGGCATCGACCAGTTGCATGACTCCTCCGCAGACCTGGCGCCCGGTCAGTGCTCCCGCGTCTTGTGGAACTGAACGTCGGGATAGCGCTCCTGCGCCAGCTGCAGGTTAACCATGGTAGGTGCAATATAGGCCAGCCGGTCAGCGCCATCCAGGGCCAGGTTGTCATTGGCCTTGCGCTCGAACTCGTCCAGCTTGCGGGGATCGTCGCAGGTCACCCAGCGGGCCGTCGCCACGTTGATGGGCTCGTAGATGGCCTCCACCTTGTATTCGCTCTTCAGACGGCTGACCACCACATCAAACTGCAATACACCGACGGCACCCACGATCAGGTCGTTATTGCGCATGGGGCGAAACACCTGCACAGCACCCTCTTCTGAAAGCTGGATAAGCCCCTTCTGAAGCTGCTTGGTTTTCAGTGGATCCTTGAGACGGATGCGGCGGAACAGTTCCGGCGCAAAGTTCGGAATACCGGTGAACTTCATATTCTCGCCAGCGGTGAACGTATCCCCCAGCTGAATGGTGCCATGGTTATGCAGGCCGATAATGTCACCGGCATACGCTTCATCGGCATGCTCCCGATCACCGGCCATAAAGGTCAGCGCGTCGGAGAAGCGTACTTCCTTGCCGATCCGCACATGGCGGGCCTTCATTCCTTGCTGGTATTTACCCGACACAATTCTCAGGAACGCCACCCGGTCACGGTGCTGGGGATCCATGTTCGCCTGGATCTTGAAGACAAAGCCCGAGAAGCGGTCCTCGGCCGGCTCAACCGTCCTTACATCTGTCTCCCGGGGCAGCGGCGAGGGCGCCCACTCCACCAGTCCGTCCAGCATATGGTCCACACCAAAGTTGCCCAGGGCTGTACCGAAGAAAACCGGGGTCAGCTCACCCGACATGAACAGCTCATGATCGAACTCATGGGAAGCCCCCTTGACCAGTTCAATCTCGTCCCGCAGATCGTCAGCGTAGTTGCCGATGGCCTCGTCAAGCTCGGGATTGTCCAGGCCGGAAATTACCCGCCGGTCCTGAATGGTATGCCCCTGCCCGGTCTGATAGAGAATGACCTCGTCCCGCAACAGGTGGTAAACGCCCTTGAAGCCCTTGCCCATGCCAATCGGCCAGGTAATAGGCGCACAGGCGATCTTGAGAACGTCCTCTACCTCATCCATCAGTTCCACCGGATCACGGGTATCCCGGTCCAGCTTGTTCATGAAGGTGAGGATTGGCGTGTCCCGCAAGCGGGTGACCTCCATCAGCTTGATGGTTCGCTCCTCGACCCCTTTCGCGGCATCGATGACCATGAGGCAGGAGTCCACCGCGGTCAGTGTGCGGTAGGTGTCTTCCGAGAAGTCCTCGTGGCCCGGGGTATCCAGCAGGTTCACCAGCCGGCCACCATAGGGGAACTGCATAACGGAGGTGGTCACGGAGATACCACGCTCCTTCTCCATCTCCATCCAGTCAGACTTGGCGTGCTGGCCTGACTTCTTGCCCTTGACGGTCCCGGCCTTCTGGAGAGCCTGGCCAAACAGCAGCACCTTCTCGGTGATGGTGGTCTTACCGGCATCCGGGTGCGAGATAATGGCAAAGGTGCGCCTGTTGGACACTTCGCTGGCAATTTTACTATCGGACATAGCCTCACGCCTGGTTGGTCTGAATAGCCGGAGGGACGTTATGCGGGTAACGGCCCGCCAGGGTCAGTGGTGAAAAGCTGCGCATTTTCGCTGATCAGCGGGCAGGATACAAACGCTTCAGGCTGTAGGATCGGCAGGCCCGGCAAGCCCCAGCGCCATGACCACCGCATCCTCTCGCCCGGCGCCATCCGGATAATAGCCCGGACGCTTCCCGACGACGACAAAGCCTTCGCTCTGATAGAGGTGCCGGGCCGGCTGATTGCTCACGCGGACCTCCAGCACCAGCCGCTGCAGCCCACGGCGAGCCCCATCCATCAACAGTTCACGCAGTAACCGCCTGCCATAGCCCAACCCGCGACTGGCTGGCCGGGTACACAGGTTGAGCAGGTGGGCCTCGTCAAACAGGGTGGCAAGCACGGCATAGCCCTCAAGCCGCCCTGCCTGCTCTATGCCGATCACCTGGTAACCGGAGCGAAAGGCATCCCGGAAGACACCCTCGCTCCACGGGTGCGAATACCCCTGGTGTTCGATATCCAGTATGGCCGGGAGATCGCCCTGAACCAGCGGCCGCACCCTCACCGCGGGATAATGCTCCGCCGTCCTGCCGGGCAGGCGCATCAGCCGGCCTCGACACTCTGGAGTGATCGCCACAAACGCCGCTTACTGGCAGGATCCGAAGATAACGCCGCAAGGCTATTAGGAAACGAAACCGCAGCCTCCCCCAGCGGCGCCAACAACGACCGCCACAAAACGGCGTCGCCGGATTCGGGGTTATCCGGCTCCAACCCCAGCCAGAGCTGTCGCGAAACCTGGACGTCCTTAGCCAGGGCGCCCAGGACCTCCACCGCGCCTGCAGCATCGTTGCCCGGCACCGCAGGATTGCTGAACACCGGCCAACGCAAGGTCTCGGTGCGCTCTACGGTATCGCCCAACGCCTTCAGGATATTCGTCGCCAGCCGGTCTTCGAGACCGTACCCGGCCTCATGCGGACTGCTACTCACAAGCAACCAGCGGCCTCCATGCCAGAAACGCCAGTGCAACGACACCGCCTTACCGGCCAGCATGCTACCAGCGGAACTGACCTCCACCGCCTGCGCAGTCTCTTCCACGTCAGGGACTGCAGGCGGAGGTGAGGCAACCGCCTCCGACGATGAAACAGCAGGCGGCTCATTGCCTTTGGTTTCCCGTACCCGGCGTGAACCATCTTCCGCAAGCAAACCCTGAAGACGGGCAAGCCCCTGACGGGATGCAGCAGAAGGCGTCCGCTGGGGTGGCGATGAAGCTGTCCTGGCTAACTCTGTTACAGACTCTGCACCTTCAATCTCAGTCCCGCCTTCTTCACCGAAGTCGTATTCCGGGCTGGGTGCTGCACCGGGCAGCGGTGACCTGGCGTACCACAACCGCACGCCGGCCACGCCGAGGGCAAACTGGCGAAGCTCTTCATTCACAGGCCACCTCCTCCGCTGGTTCCGGGCATGCGCCAGGCACTGCAGAAACAGGAACATGGAGATGGAGGTAGTGCATGAACATGGACTCCCAAGGATTCCCAGCGGGCTCACCGGCCAAAAGCGCAGTATAGCAGCGCCATCCCGGCGTCGTTACCCCCGTGACAACGACCAGCCCCGCTAGCCAAACTACACATCAAAAAATTATAAAAGCCATTTTCTTGTATCACGAAGTACTTGAGCAAACTTCCACCAGCTCCCCCAAAAAAAGACTTTTATCAATTATGAAAGCAACTTACCGATTCATGACCACACTGAAAACCTTCAACTTGCTAACCAATCTACGACCAAAAGCGATACATAAATCAATTTTCATATTATTGACGAGTGTCAATTAGGGCCTATACTGATACCACACTTCGCCTGACTACAGGCCACAAGAACAATGGAGCTCACCATGTCCCAAGACAGCATCCTCCTTACCATCGAGCAAGGAGTCGCCAGCATCACGCTCAACCGTCCCGAGAGCCTGAACAGCTTCAATGCCGAGATGCATGAAGCCCTGCGCACCGCCCTCGAAACGGTACGCCAGGACGATTCCGTTCGCGTTCTGGTATTGACCGGGGCCGGCCGCGGCTTCTGCGCCGGCCAGGATCTGGGCGATCGCAACGTGGCGCCCGGCGAGGCTGCGCCGGACCTCGGTTACTCCATTGAAACCTGGTACAACCCGTTGATCCGCACCCTGCGAGACCTTCCGGTGCCAGTGATCTGTGCCGTTAACGGCGTTGCCGCAGGTGCCGGCGCCAATATCGCCCTGAGCTGTGACATTGTGCTGGCCGCCCGCTCCGCCAGCTTTGTACAGGCGTTCTGCAAGCTGGGACTGGTACCCGACTCCGGCGGCACGTGGATACTGCCCCGCCTTGCCGGCATGGCCCGCGCCAAGGGCATGGCCCTGCTGGGCGACAAGATCAAGGCGGAGCAGGCAGAAGCCTGGGGCCTGATCTGGCGTTGCGTGGATGACGAAGCCCTGGCAGAGGAAACCCGCCAGATGGCCGAACACTTCGCCAGCCAGCCCACCGCCGGCCTGGCGCTGATCAAACAGGCGCTGAACGCCAGCACCACCAATACCTGGGATGAGCAACTCGACCTGGAAAGGGACCTGCAGCGCAAGGCAGGCCAGAGCGAAGACTACCGGGAAGGCGTGGCCGCTTTCATGGAAAAACGACAGCCCCAATTCAAGGGCCGTTGATTCAAAGGGGCGCCCGATTGCGCCCCGCCACCCGCTTCAAACCAATTCACGGGGAGCCAACAACAATGACCGAAACCGACCCCCAGACCCTGGCAAGACAGTGCGCCGACGCGATGTTCAGTCGCGACCATGCCAGTCAGAACCTGGGCATGCAGATAACAGCCATTGGCCCCGGCACCGCCACCCTGACCATGACTGTCGACGAGCGCATGATCCAGGGCCACGGCAACTGTCACGGGGGCTATCTGTTTACCCTCGCCGACTCAGCGTTCGCCTTCGCCTGCAATACCTACGACAAGGCCACGGTTGCGGCCGGGTGCAGCATTGAATACATGGCCGCTGGCCAACTCGGCGACACCCTCACTGCGATCGCCACTGAGCGTGCAAGGGGTCGCCGTACCGGCGTCTATGACATTGAAATCACCAACCAGGATGGCAGGACCGTCGCACTGTTCCGCGGCAAGTCCTATCAGGTCCAGGGCAGCGTTCGCGAACAGGGCGAAACGCAATAAAAACGATCAAGCGGACCCGTCACTCATCAACAAGTCCAAACCGGGAATAGCATCATGACCTTACCCATGCAAAAAATCGGTCCCCTCGACCCCCTGGAAACCGCCAGCATTGACGAACTGCGCCACGAACAGCTTCAGCGCCTGCGGTGGAGCATCAACCACGCCTACACCAATGTGCCGTTTTACCGGGAAGCGTTTGACAAGATCGGCCTCAAACCGATGGACATCAACACCCTGGAGGACCTGGCCAAGGTTCCGTTTACCATGAAAGGCGACCTGCGGGACAACTATCCGTTCGGCATGTTCGCCACTCCCATGGAGCAGATTGTCCGGGTCCACGCCTCCAGCGGCACCACCGGCAAGCCAACCGTAGTGGGCTACACCCAGAAAGACATCGACACCTGGGCCAACGTGGTCGCCCGCTCCATCCGCGCCGGCGGTGGCCATGCCGGTGACAAGGTCCATGTGGCCTACGGCTACGGCCTGTTTACCGGCGGCCTGGGCGCCCACTATGGCGCCGAGAAGCTCGGCTGCACCGTAATCCCCATGTCCGGCGGCCAGACCGAGAAGCAGGTGCAACTGCTCAAGGACTTCCAGCCGGACATCATCATGGTCACGCCGTCCTATATGCTGAACCTGGCGGACGAAATTGAGCGCCAGGGCATCAACCCCCACGACCTGCCCCTGCGCCTGGGCATCTTCGGGGCCGAACCCTGGACCAATGCCATGCGGGTAGAGATCGAAGAGCGCCTGGGCATCGACGCCCTGGATATCTACGGCCTGTCCGAGGTGATGGGGCCCGGCGTGGGCATGGAATGCATCGAAACGAAGGACGGCCCCACCATCTGGGAAGACCACTTCTACCCCGAGATCATCAATCCGGAAACCGGCGAAGTGCTGGCCGATGGCGAGTATGGCGAGCTGGTGTTCACTACCCTTACCAAGGAAGGCCTGCCGATCCTGCGCTACCGCACCCGCGACCTGACCCGCCTGCTGCCGGGCACCGCGCGCCCCATGCGCCGCATCGACAAGATCACCGGCCGCAGCGACGACATGCTGATCATCCGTGGCGTAAATGTATTCCCCAGCCAGATCGAGGAGCAGATCCTGAGGGTTCAGGAGCTGTCACCCCATTACGAGATCGAGGTCTACAAGGACGGCAACCTGGACTGCATGGACATTCGCTGTGAGCTCAAGCCGGAGCATGGCAGTGCCGATGACGGCGAGCGGGAAAAATACGCCAAGACCCTCGCCCACAACATCAAGTCGTTCATTGGCATCAGCACCCGCATCACCATCACCGAGCCGAACCGCCTGGCACGTTCCGAAGGCAAGGCCAAGCGGGTCTTTGATCGTCGCTAGTAACCAGGAAGAGTAACGAGTCATCGTGTAGAGCAGACCTCCTGTTGCTCTGACCTTGCCCCGTTCACACGGGGCTTTTTTTCTACTTAGGGCGTCATTTTTGACACATAGGCCTTCAACCAATGTATCAGGAATGAAAGACCGAGACGAAACACCAAAAATCTCGATAAAACCTCGATATAGAGCCTATCGAATTGACCATTATCTGGTTATGACGAGATGATCTTAAAGAAAACATGATACAGAAATGATACGCTTGATATTTCACAAGGTATCATAAATAATTGTTCAAACGTCCAGCAGGTCTTGTGGGCTGAGGAGATTCAGGTGCGCACCAGCGGTGTCGCACCCGCCCGGGAACAAGAACCTATTTACCGGAACCGGAGGTACACCATGTACGCACAGCTCGTTGAAACCGGCGCCAAGCGCGTCAAGTCCCTCGAGGAGATGTCTCCCGAGGAGCGCGAGTTCCAGCTCAAGATTGACGCTGAAACCAAGATCGAAGCCAAGAACTGGATGCCGGAGGGGTACCGCAAGACCCTGGTCCGCCAGATCTCCCAGCACGCCCACTCGGAAGTGGTCGGCATGCTGCCGGAAGGCAACTGGATCACCCGCGCACCTACCCTCAAACGCAAGCTCCAGTTGATGGCCAAGATCCAGGATGAGGCCGGCCACGGCCTGTACCTGTACAGCGCCATGGAGACCCTGGGGGCGGACCGAGACGAAGAAATCGACAAGCTCCACGAAGGCAAGGTGAAGTACTCGTCGATCTTCAACTACCCGACCCTGAGCTGGGCAGACATGGGGACCGTCGGCTGGCTGGTGGATGGCGCTGCCATTGTCAACCAGGTCGTGCTGCAGCGCACCTCCTACGGCCCATACTCCCGCGCCATGATCCGCATCTGTAAGGAAGAGAGCTTCCACCAGCGTCAGGGCTACCAGATCCTGCTGGACCTGATGCGTGAAGGCACCGAGGAGCAGAAGCAGATGGTGCAGGATTCCATCAACCGCTTCTGGTGGCCCTCACTGATGATGTTCGGCCCGTCTGATGACCAGTCTCCGAACTCCCAGCAGTCCATGGCCTGGAAGATCAAGCGCAAGAGCAACGACGAACTGCGCCAGATGTTTATTGACCAGACGGTTCCGCAGCTTGAATTCCTGGGCTGCACCGCGCCGGACCCGGACCTGAAATGGAACGAAGAGCGTGGTCACTACGACTTCGGCGAAATCGACTGGCAGGAATTCTACGACGTGCTCAAGGGCAATGGCCCGTGCAACAAAGAGCGCGTTGAAACCCGCAAGAACGCCATCGACGGTGGCGCCTGGGTACGGGAGGCCGCCAAGGCCTACGCCGAGAAACAGCAACAAAAACAGCAGAACGCTGCCTGAGAGGAGATAGATTATGGCTGACTGGCCCCTTTACGAAGTTTTTGTACGCAGCAAGCACGGCCTCAACCACAAGCACGTAGGCAGCGTTCACGCCGCTGATGCGGAAATGGCCATGGAAAACGCCCGCGACCTGTACACACGTCGCAGTGAGGGTGTCTCCATCTGGGTGGTGCCATCCTCCGCGATTACCGCGTCTTCCCCGGACGAGAAGGAAATCCTGTTCGATCCGTCGGATGACAAGGTTTACCGTCACGCATCCTTCTACAAGCTGCCCGACGAAGTCGGCCACATGTAAGGGAGACCGGCATGAGCAAGACAATGACACAGCAAGAGGCGTTGCAGGAATACCTGCTGCGCCTGGCAGACTCCGACATGATCCTTGGCCAGCGCCTGTGCGAATTGTGCGGCAAGGCCCCGGCGCTGGAAGAAGAGATGGCGCTGATGAACGTCGCCCTCGACCTGGTGGGCCAGGCGCGCAACTGGTACGAGTACGCGGCGGAACTCATCGATGATGGTCGCAGTGCCGACGAGCTGGCGTTCCGTCGTGATGCCCATGACTACCGCAATGCCCTGATGGTTGAGCAGCCCAACGGCGATTACGCCGTCACCATGGGGCGCCAGTTCTTCTTCGACGCCTGGCACTACTTCACCATCGCCGCGCTGACCAAGGCGCCTGATGAGCGTATCGCCAGCATCGCTGCCAAGGCCGCCAAGGAGGTTCAGTATCACCTGCGTCGTTCCTCCGAGTGGGTCAAGCGCTTTGGTGACGGCACCGAGGAAAGCCACCAGCGGATGCAGACCGCCGTGGATGACCTGTGGCGCTTTACCGGTGAAATGATCGAGGCTGACGAGGTCGAACAGACCCTGTTCAAGGCCGGTATTGGCCCGGACCCGGAGCAGCTGGTCGCTGACTGGAAAGGCCTGGTGAACGAGGTTCTCGCCGAGGCCACCCTGACCCCACCACCTGAAGACGCCTGGATGTACCGCGGCGCCAAGGTGGGTCACCACACCGAGCATCTGGGCTTTATCCTGGCCGAGATGCAGTTCCTGCAAAGGGCCTATCCGGATGCCAAGACCTGGTAAACCTGAGCCGCGCTCCCTGCTGGAAGACCAGCCGGTGATCGCCAGCGACCGCATTCCCGCCCGTGACCGCAGCAAGCCGGTCACCGAGGCGGACGTCTGGGCCTTGCTCGACGAAGTAAAGGACCCGGAAGTGCCAGCGGTCAGCGTGGTGGAGCTGGGCATGGTCCGGCGCATTGCCGAGGAAGGCGGCGAGTGGGTGGTGGACGTAACCCCCACCTACTCCGGCTGCCCGGCCACCGAGATGATCGAGGATTCCATTGAGGAGGCCCTGCAACTGGCCGGCATCCGCAATGGCCGGATCCGCCGGGTACTGACCCCGGCCTGGACCACAGACTGGATCACCGAGGAGGGCCGGCGCAAATTGCAGGAATTCGGCATTGCCCCGCCGGTGGGCAGCTCCAGCAAGCTGACTCTCAAAGGTGTGGAGGAAGTCATCACCTGCCCCCACTGTGGCAGCGACCATACCGAACGGGTCAGCGAGTTTGGCTCCACCGCCTGCAAGGCCCTCTACCGGTGCCTCGACTGCCGTGAGCCCTTTGACTACTTCAAATGTATCTAGAGCAGAACAATTATGAACAAGTTCTACCCTCTCACCATTCGTGAAGTCCGGCCGGAAACCCGGGACGCCGTATCCCTGAGTTTTGACCTGCCGGAAGACCTGAAAGAAACCTTCAACTACCACCAGGGCCAGCATCTGGTGCTGCGCACCACCCTGGACGGCGAGGAAGTCCGTCGTTCCTACTCCATCTGCACTGGCGTGAAGGATGAGGAACTGCGCATCGCCGTCAAGAAGGTGCCCGGCGGCCGCTTCTCTACCATCGCCAATGAGCAGCTCAAGCCAGGCCAGACCCTGGAAGTCATGCCACCTCAGGGCCACTTCTATGTGGAACTGGACCCGGAGCGGGAAGGCGAGTACCTGGCCGTGGCCGCAGGCAGCGGCATCACACCGATCCTGTCTATCGTGAAAACCACGCTGGAAGCCGAGCCGAAGAGCAAGGTCACCCTGTTCTACGGTAACCGCTCCACGGCGACCACCATGTTCCGGGAGCAGCTGGAAGACCTGAAAAACCGCTTTATGGGTCGTTTCAACCTGGTCTTCCTGTTCAGCCGTGAGGAGCAGGATATCGATCTGTACAACGGCCGCATCGACTCCGACAAGTGTGATGCCCTGTTTGATCACTGGCTCAGCGCCGACAAGCTCACTGCCGCCTTCATCTGCGGTCCGCAGATCATGACCGAGACCGTGCGCGACTCCCTGCAGCGCCATGGCCTGGCGAAAGACAAGGTCCACTACGAGCTGTTCACGCCCGCCGGCGGCGGCAAGGCGCCCCGCAAGGACCGGGCAGAAACCACAGTGGATCCGGCAGCCGTGAGCGAAGTCACTGTCCGTGCCGACGGCCGTGCGCTGACCTTCGACCTGACCCGCAACACCGAAAGCATCCTGGATGCCGGTAACGAGATGGGTGCCGACCTGCCCTTCTCCTGCAAGGCCGGTGTCTGCTCCACCTGCAAGGCCAAGGTGGTAGAAGGGGAAGTGGAAATGGACGCCAACTTTGCACTGGAAGACTACGAAGTGGAGGCGGGCTACGTGCTCTCCTGCCAGTGCTATCCGGTCAGCGACAAGGTCGTGCTCGACTTTGACGAAGTGTAAGAACCGTTTGCAGTAGTCTCAGAGCCGGCGCCCGCGCCGGCTTTGCTTATCCTGAGACACATTCAGATAACAACGTAATTCCGGGAGAACGCCAATGTCAGTCCTACAGAGTTATATCGCAGGCCAGTGGTTCGGTGAGACCGCCGCAAAGGCCCTGCCCAGCGCCGTCAACGGCGAAATCGTCGCCCACACCCACGAAGAAACCATCAACTTCGGTGAGGCCGTCGACTACGCCCGCAACACTGGCGTGAAAAGCCTGCTGGCCCTGGACTTCCAGCAGCGCGCCGCCATCCTGAAGGAGCTGGCCATCTACATCCAGGGCCGCAAGGATGAGCTCTACGCCACTTCCCTCCACACCGGCTGCACCAAGGCCGATTCCTGGATCGACATCGACGGTGGCTTTGGCACCCTGTTCACCTATGCCTCCACCGGCCGCAAGGAACTGCCCTCCGGCAACGTGGCCCACGAAGGCCCGGTCAACCAGCTGGGCAAGAACAACCACTTCAACGGCACCCATATCCTGGTGCCCCGTCGTGGTGTGTCTGTCCACATCAACGCCTTCAACTTCCCCATCTGGGGCATGCTGGAGAAGTTCGCGCCGGCGTTCCTGGCGGGCATGCCCTGCATCGTCAAGCCGGCAACCGCCACCAGCTACCTCACCGAAGCCGCAGTACGCGTTATCAATGACTCCGGCCTGCTTCCGGAAGGCGCCCTGCAGCTGATCATCGGCGGTACCGGCGACCTGCTCGACCGTCTGGAGGAGCAGGACTTTGTCACCTTTACCGGCTCTGCCAGCACTGCCCTGAAGTTGAAGAACCATCCCAACATCATGGCGAAGAGCATCCCCTTCAATGCCGAGGCGGATTCCCTCAACAGCGCCATCATGGCCCCGGACGTCACCCCGGATGACGACGAGTTCGACATCTTCGCCAAGGAAGTCTCCAAGGAAATGACCGCCAAGGCCGGTCAGAAATGTACCGCCATCCGCCGTGTACTGGTGCCGGCCGAGCACCTGGACGCCCTGGCTGACCGTATCAAGGAGCGCCTGGGCAAGCTCACCTTCGGCAACCCCGCCGAGGAAGGTGTACGCATGGGGGCCCTGGCTTCCCAGGACCAGCTGCGGGACGTCAACGACGCCATCGATCGCTTGCTGGAATCCAGCGAATGCGTCTACGGCAAGACCGAAGGCCTGAAACCCGTCGGTAACGGTGTAGAAAATGGCGCGTTCATTGCCCCGCACCTGCTGATCAACCGCAACCCGCTGAACGACGGCGGCGCCCACGACATCGAGGCCTTCGGCCCGGTCGCGACCCTGATGCCCTACAACGGCATCGAAGAGGCCCTGACCATTGCCGCCAAGGGCAAGGGCAGCCTGGTCACCACCCTGACCACCAAGGACCCGGCCATCGCTGCGGAAATGATCCCGGTACTGGCCGCCCAGCACGGCCGCCTGCAGATCCTCGACGCAGAAGCATCGAAAGAGTCCACAGGCCACGGCTCCCCGCTGCCCATGCTCAAGCACGGTGGCCCGGGTCGCGCCGGCGGCGGTGAGGAACTTGGCGGTATCCGCGCGGTACACCACTACCTGCAGCGTACAGCCATCCAGGGCTCTCCCACCATGGTGTCCGCAGTGACCCGCGAATACGTCCGCGGCGCCAAGGTCATCGAAAACGACATCCACCCGTTCCGTCGCCACTTCGACGACCTGCAGGTGGGCGAGTCCCTGCTGACCCACCGTCGCACGGTAACCGAGGCGGACATCGTCAACTTCGGCTGCCTCTCCGGCGATCACTTCTACATGCACTTTGACGAAATCGCCGCGAAGGAAACCCAGTTCGGCCGTCGTATTGCCCACGGCTACTTCGTCCTGTCCGCTGCCGCTGGCCTGTTCGTCTACCCGGGTGAAGGCCCCGTGCTGGCCAACTACGGCCTCGACACACTGCGGTTCATCACCCCCGTAGGCGCCGGCGACACCATCCGCGCCCGCCTGACCTGCAAGCGCAAGATCGACCAGGGCCGTACCTCTCCCGAGGGTCACCCCCAGGGCGTGGTCATGTGGGACGTGGAAGTAACCAACCAGAACGACGAGCTGGTAGCCAGCTATGACATTCTGACGTTGGTGGCCAAGAAGCAGTAAGTTTGGGGTTGGGGAGTTAACCGCTCCCCACTCCCCGAGCTGGGCAAACGAGCCAATAAAAAGCCGGACTGGCTAACAACCAGTCCGGCTTTTTTTGTGAGCCCCCCCCCAGTGTCAGAAGGACAGGGACCGGGTAGGGCGTTCCGGGACCTTCGAAAACATGGACGTTTTCGAAGAGCCTCCAGGGACGGATTCACGGCGTGTCGCGGAACGCCCTACCCGGGCACTGGCCCTGCACCCAATCAATAGGGCCACAAATCACATCCCGAGATAGGCCTCCCTGACCTTCTCGTTACTGAGCAACTCCCGCCCGGTACCCTCAAGCACCACACGACCAGTCTCCAGCACATACCCCCGGTCAGCCAGCGCCAGGGCCTGCGACGCATTCTGCTCAACCAGGAACACCGTAATGCCCTCCTCCTTCAGCTCACGGATGATCCCGAAAATCTCCTCCACGATCAGCGGCGCCAGCCCCATGGAAGGCTCATCCAGCAGCAACAGCCGCGGCTTCGCCATCAATGCCCGACCGATCGCCAGCATCTGCTGCTGCCCACCGGAAAGCTCACCGGCAAGGTTGTCCCGCTTCTGCTCCAGGATCGGAAACTTGCCGTAAACCTTCTGCAGATCCCGCTCCACCTCAGGCCCCTGCTTGCGGGTATAAGAGCCAAGACGAAGATTGTCGTGCACGCTCAGATCCTTGAACACCTGGCGGCCCTCCGGCACCTGGACGATGCCATTGGAAACCCGCTTGTCCACCGGCATACGGTTCAGGTCCTGGCCCTCGAACGTCATCTTCCCGCTATCGAGGGGCTGAAGCCCCGAGATAGCCATTAGCAACGTCGACTTGCCGGCGCCATTGGCGCCCACCAGCGACACAATCTCACCGGAGTGGATCTTCAGGTCGATCTCGTGCAGCACCTCAATCTGGCCATAGGAGGAGACCAGCCCTTCAATGCCCAGCATCTCCTTGCCGGTTTCAGGACGACTGGTGGGGTGTGACAGCCCCAGCCCACCGAAGCGCTCGGGCGTATAGCTGACGATCTGGTGTCGCAGCTCCCGAAACTCATCCCGGACCCGGTCACCGAACAGGGGATCGTTCTGCTGATCCCGCGCCTCGGCGATTTCCGTCCAGTCCGCTTCGCTGAGCACCTCCTTCGCCCGGGGGATCACTACCCCCTCTTCCTTCTTGATGTGCTTGCGCAGTGCCTGGGTAAAGCGGCTCAGGGCGTGGCTGAAGTCTTCGCGGCCATTGGGCCAGCCCCTGACGCAGGTTGCCAGTAGTTCGCGAAGCTCATTGATCTTCTCGTGGCCGATCACATAGCCGCGCTCCAGCTTGTCCAGCAGCGGGCCACTTTCCGGTGACTTCTCGCGAAGCTTCTTGTACAGCACGATCTCCGTGGGCTGGCTGTGCACCCGGTTTGAGAAATGCTGGATATAGTCAAAAATGGTATTGAACAGCACCTCGTCCGGGCGCTGATCGTTGACATTCATGTCCTGCTGAAGCTGCTCCAGCAGATCGATTACCCGCCACAGTCCCTGGTGCTCGCGGATGATGATGCCGACTGCCTGTTCGCTGCGCGACCGGGCAGGAGTCGTGGTCTGGTTCTGTTCACTCATGATGCTTGCCCTTTCACTCAGCCACCCAGGTAGGCAGCGATGACATCTGGGTTATTGCGGATTTCCTCAGGGGTGCCCTCAGCCAGCTTGCGACCATAGTTGATCACCAGCAGACGGTCGGAGATACCCATCACCAGTTTCATGTCGTGCTCTACCAGCATGACCGTCACCCCCTGTTCCGCCACCTTGCGGATCAGCTCTTCCAGCTCCGCCGTTTCGGTGCCGTTAAGACCGGCAGCCGGTTCGTCGAGCAACAGGATTTTCGGGTCCGCCGCGAGGGCACGGGCAATCTCAAGACGCTTGAGGGCGCCGTAAGACATGGCCGAGGCCTCCGTATTGAGATACTCGCCACAACCCACAAACTCCATCAGCTCTTTCGAGCGCTCACGGCACGCCTTTTCCTCACGCAGCAGCGAGGGAAGCCGGAACATGGAAGTGAGCAGGTTGGAACGAATCTTCAGGTGGCGCCCCAGCATTACGTTTTCCAGTGCCGTCATGTTCATGCAGATCTGCATCTGCTGGAAGGTACGGCACATACCCCGTTCTGCCAGCCGGTTGGGATCCATACCCACCACGCTCTCACCGTTGAGCGTAATCTCGCCCCGGGTGGGCGTGTAGAAGCCGGTGATCAGGTTGAAGAGGGTGGTCTTGCCAGCACCGTTAGGCCCGATCACAGAATAGATCTGCCCCTGCTCCACCGAGAATTCGAGCCCCTCAATGGCATGCACGCCGCCGAATTCCTTGTCGAGGCCTTTGACATCGATCATGACCGTCATGCCTTACCTCCCGACGACTTCCCGAGCTTGTTGCGAATGGCGTTCATGGCCGTCGGGTAAAAGCCCTTGGGCATGAAAATCATGGTGGCCATCAGAATGAAACCAAAGATCGCTGTCTCGTACTCCTGGAAACCGGCCAGGAACTGGGGCAGCAGCTTGAGTACCACGGCACCCAGGATGACACCCATGGGCGAGGCCATGCCGCCCAGCACCACCATGGTGATCAGTACGATGGAGTAATCAAAGCCTGCAATGGCGGGAGTGATAAAGCCGGTGAAGTGAGCAAACACACTCCCCATGATACTCGCGTAAACCGCCGAGATAACGAAGACCATGCTCTTGTAGCGCGCGGTATCCACACCCACCGTACGGGCGGCAATCTCGGAACCGTGGATGGACCGCAAGGCCCGGCCAAGGGGGGAATCAATCAGGTTCTGAGCGATGACAACCGCAACCAGCAGCAGGACCCCGGCCACCAGGTACCAGGCAATGTGGCCCGGAATCTCCAGACCGAACATGGAATACAGTCCGAACGTGCTCAACTCCCAGCCAAACAGACTGAATGGAGCGACCACCATGCCATCCGGGCCACCAGTCAGTTCACTCTCGTTATTGATAATAATCGCGATGATAAAGCCAACCGCCAGGGTGGCCATGGAGAGATAATGACCTTTCAGCTTCAGGATGGGACGCCCCACAATCCAGGCGATAAGTCCTACTACTGCAGCCGCCACAAGCATCGCCAGTAGCGGAGGCCAGCTCCAGGTCGTCGTCGCAACGGCGCTGAAATAGGCACCCATGCCATAGAAGCCGGCATGGCCGAGACTGATCTGCCCAGCATATCCCACCAGCAGGTTCAGACCCACCACGGTCGCGGCAATAATCAGGATCTGGGTTGCCAGGTCAAAATAAAACGGGTTCTCCATCAGGAGAGGAATCACAAAAACGATGACGGCGAGCACCAGCACGTAGTTCATCCGCCATTCAAGGAAACGATCAAACATTACACACGCTCCACGGTTCGGCCGCCGAACAGACCACGGGGCATGAAAAACAGGACCAGGAGAATCATGGAGAAGGCAACGGCATCCTTGTATTCCGAAGAGATGTAACCGGCCGTCATGGCCTCGACCACCCCAAGCAGAATGCCTCCAACGACAGCACCCAGGCCACTACCCAGGCCACCCATGGCGGCCGCCACGAAACCTTTGAGCGCAAGCAAAATACCGATGTCATAGGCGGTGAAGGTGATAGGAGCGACGGTAACCCCGGCGACGGACCCCAGCAGTGCGGACAGACCGAAAGCCAACATCAGTACCATCTGGGTTTTCACACCCACCAGTTGGGCTGCCAGCTTGTTCATCGAGGTACCAAGAATAGCGCGACCGATCAGTGTTCGGGTAAAGAACAGGATCAGGGCCACAACCAGTACCGCACCAACACCCAGCACCCACAGGCTCTGGGAATTCAATACGGCACCGCCCAGACGAATCGGCTCATCACCACTGAAGGCCGGGACGACGTGATAGTCCTTACCCCATACAACCTGGGCGATGCCGCGAATGAAGATCGATGCACCGATCGTGATAATGATGAGCGTGACCACATCGGCATTCCTGGCCGGCGCGATCGCCAGGCGCTGCAGGGCAATACCCACCAGGCAGGCCAAAAGAACGGCGAGGATGATAGCGAAGAACATGGGAATACCCAGCCCTGCGTAAACCGCTGAAGGTTGCCACCCATTCCACGTGAAGCCTGCCACCCGGACCGGAGCAAGGCTGCCACCCATCG
>NZ_JAKZAH010000079.1 GCF_023156245.1 Marinobacter bryozoorum | reverse complement strand
GGATAGTGTCGGTAACATCTATCCTGGCGCATCGCGACGCCGATTTGGAGTGGGGAGGAGACCATCCCATCTCGAAAAACTGAACCGCAATCAATAGAGCTTTCTTCGTCTTTTCATTTAGTGGGTTTAGTGGATTTCGTGGCCAATATCTTTGGGCTTATTCTTCCATACCCCGTTCGCCCTGAGCCTGTCGAAGGGCGGTATATCCCAAGCCCAGAAAAGCCCTCCAGCTCCCCCCGCTCGCCCTGAGCTTGTCGAAGGGCCCTGGATTCCGTGGCAGCCTATACCACTTGCCCCATCTGGAAGATAGGCAAATACATGGCTACAATCAGGCCCCCAACCAGCACACCCAGCACCGACATAATCATCGGCTCCATCAGCGCGGTCAGGTTATCCACCATATCGTCCACCACGGCCTCGTAGTGTTCTGCCACCTTACCCAGCATCTCATCAAGATTACCCGACTCCTCACCGATGGCTGTCAGTTGCACGGCCATGACCGGGAAAATGCCAGTCTCCCGCATGGCGGTCTGCAGTTGCACACCGGAAGATACCTCGTCTTTGATCTTGAAAATGGCATCCCGGTACACCGCGTTGCCGGTGGCCCCGGCCACCGAGTCCAGGGCATCGACGAGAGGCACGCCGGAGGCAAAGGTTGTCGAGAGCACCCGGCCAAACTTGGCGACGGCAGATTTGTCGAGGATTTCGCCGACAATGGGTATTTTTAGTACATATTTGTCTACAAGGTCGGAGAATTTCTGTGAGCGTCGCTTTGCCTCACGAAAGCCGAATATGAACGCGATGATCCCCAGCAGTACGACAAACCACCACTTCTGCATCCATTCCGACAGGTTGATCACCATCTGGGTAAACACAGGAAGGTCGGCGCCAAAGCCCTGGAACAGGCTCTCAAACTGCGGCACGACTTTAACCAGCAAAATAGCCGTAACAATAATCGCGACCACAATAACCGCAATCGGATAAGTCATGGCCTTCTTGACCTTCTTCTTGAGAATCTCGGTTTTCTCAAGGTAGGTCGCAATCCGGTCCAGCATCTGCTCCAGCGCACCGGCCTTCTCGCCGGAGTCCACCAGGTTGCAGTACAGGTCGTTGAAGTGCTTGGGATGGCGGCGCAATGCGCCGGCAAAGCTGGTGCCCGCGGCTACATCGTTACGTATGGCAACCACCAGTTCCTGCAGGCCCTTGTTGTCCAGGCCGTCGGCCACGATGTCAAAGCTCTGCACCAGTGGTACACCGGCCTTCATCATGGTAGCCAGTTGGCGTGTGAACATGGCGATATCAAAGGGCGTGACCTTCTTGCTGCCACCAAACAGAGGCTTGGGCTTGCGCTTGCGCTTGACCTTGCTGGGCATTACCCCCTGCTTGCGCAACTGGGCCTTCACTAGCGCCAGGTTGGTGCCGGAGATTTCCCCCTTGGCCTTGTTGCCCTTGCGGTCTTTACCTTCCCAGACATACGCCTGAAGTTTTTCTGCCTTCTGTGCCTGTGCCATGCTTAATCCTTCGTTACGCGGTTGGCTTCCTCAAGGCTGGTCACGCCTTCAATCACCTTGCGAAGGGCGGACTGACGCAGCGTACGGAAACCTTCTTGCAGGGCCTGGCGGGCAATCTCGATGGAGCTGGCTTCTTCCATAATCATATTCGCCAGTGCATCGGTCACTTTCACCACCTCGTAGATGCCTACGCGGCCCTTATAACCTCCATTGCATTTATCACAGCCCTTGGGTGTGTACAACGTGAAGCCAGTTTCAATTTGTTCTTCTGTGAACCCTTCCTTCAAAAGGGTTTCCTTCGGCACATCCAGTCGTTGTTTGCAGCTGTTGCACAGGCGCCGGCCCAGCCGCTGGGCGATGATCAGGCTCACCGAGGTAGCGATGTTGAAGGCGGGCACGCCCATGTTCATCATCCGGGTCAGCGTTTCTGCAGCGCTGTTGGTGTGCAGAGTCGATAGTACCAGGTGACCGGTCTGGGCGGCCTTGATGGCGATATTGGCCGTCTCCAGGTCCCGGATCTCGCCCACCATGATCACATCCGGGTCTTGCCGCAGGAACGCCCGCAACGCCTCGGCAAAGCCCAGGCCCACCTTGTTGTTGACGTTAACCTGGTTGATGCCTTCCAGGTTTATTTCCGCCGGGTCTTCCGCCGTGGAGATGTTGATCTCCGGCTGGTTAAGAATATTCAGGCCGGTATACAGGGACACGGTCTTGCCGGAGCCGGTCGGGCCGGTCACCAGGATCATGCCCTGGGGCTGTTTAAGGGCATTGAGGTAGAGTTCCTTCTGGTCCTCTTCATAGCCCAGTGCATCAATGCCCATCTTGGCCTGGCTGGGGTCCAGAATCCGCAGCACAATCTTCTCACCCCACAAGGTGGGCAGGGTGTTCACCCGGAAGTCGATGGCCTTGGTCTTGGACAGCTTCATCTTGATGCGGCCATCCTGGGGCACCCGGCGCTCGGAGATGTCCAGTTGCGCCATAATCTTGACCCGGGCGGAGATCTTCGGCGCCAGCTTGATGGAAGGCCGGGAGATTTCCTTCAGCATGCCATCTGTCCGGTAGCGTACCCGGTAGACCTTCTCGTAGGGTTCGAAGTGGATGTCGGAAGCCCCGCCGCGAATGGCGTCCAACAGCACCTTGTTGACGTATTTGACGATAGGCGCGTCATCCACGTCGGTCTTGGCGTTTGTGGCGCCGTCGTCATCATCCTGGTCGCCGCCCTCGGTTTCCACACCTTCCAGGTCCGCGTCTTCCAGGTCGCCCATGGTCTGGTCCTGGGACTCCAGGTACTTGTCGATAGCCACCCGCAGGGCGGCATCATCCACCAGCACCGCATCGGTACTCAGCCCGGTGTTGAACTTGATCTCATCCAGGGCCTGGATGTTGGTGGGGTCCGATACCGCGATAAACAGTCGGTTGCCTCTTTTGTAGAGCGGCAGGGCGTTGTGCTTGCGGATCAGTTTTTCATCCACCAGCTTGTCCGGCAGCATCTCCGGCGCAAAGCTGCCCAGGTCCAGCACGCTGACACCGAACTCCATCGCTGCCGCGAAGGCAAGCTTCTGGCTGTCGGCCAACTGGTTCTGGACCAGGTAAGTGATCAGCGGAATACGATTGTTGGCCGCCTGCAGGTAGGCGTCCTTCGCGACGTCTTCATCGAGCAGGCCGTCTTCCACAAAACGCCGGGCCAGGCCGGTAAGGGTCACGTTGCTTTGGTTGGTTGCCATAGGTGTCGAGCTTCTGTCGGTAACGCACTGACAGGCGGGTGAATTGCCTGTGGTGACTGGATGACACAGAGTTTAGATGGCCCAAGTATGATTGGAAAGGCTGGCGGTTGACCATTTGTGTCACCCAGGTGTGTGAGTGGCTTCGCAGTGTGACGCTGTGCGTCAGTGAGCGACCGGATTGGTCATGTGAAACAGGCCTCAAAACCCATGGCAGCGCAGTCGTCAGAAGAACGTAAAATCATGAAAAATGGCGAATAGTTGCTGTCCATCAAAAACTGGCACGGCAGGTGCTGTATTCTTCGCAGGCTCACACCGGTTCGGGGGCAAAGCTCCGCCGGCCCCGGAGCCATACGGGAAAACGCAAAACACAGAGGCACGTTTATGAAAAACATTCAGATGAATCATGGTCAGAAGGGTTTCACCCTGATCGAACTGATGATCGTTGTGGCGATTATTGGTATTTTGGCGGCTGTGGCTATTCCGGCTTATCAGGATTATGTGGCCCGCTCCCAGGTTTCCGAGGGCATGGCAACAGCCGGAGCTGTGAAGACTTCTATTACTGAGTTTTATCAATCTCAAGGGGCATTCCCTCCCGCTAACCAATATCAAGAAACCAATGGCGGACGGTACACCGACAATGTCACTCATGCCGATACTGGAGTTATAACGGTAACCATGCGGAATGCAGCGCCGGTGAATAACGCCATTCGTGCCTATACCTTTACTCTCACCCCGGCACTAAACGCTGCGGGTAACGCAATCGTGAATTGGAACTGTGACACTGCTGGCGATATCAAGTATCTGCCGTCTGGCTGTCAGGCTCCGGCTGCTGCTCCCTAAATCCTATGTGGCTTAGTCATAGTAGGTAGTCATGGACAGGCACTAGCCTGACCCGATCCAAAAGGCCCGGAGGTTTCGACCCCCCGGGCCTTTTCTGTTGTGCGCCAGGCATGGCGCGTAGCGCCCTGGCGGGCGCTGTTCCGGTTCAGGTGGCGCTGGCCATCATCATGGACAGGCACTCGATAGAAGGCATGTTGGAATAGTCGTTCTCTGGCCCTCGGTTCACGCCTGAAATGTCATTGACCGTTTCAGCCTATGGCACTAATTGCCATCAGGCAGTGCGGTGAGTGATCATGGACAGGCACTAGTGTGCCTTAACAAAAGTTCATCGACCTAATTAAAATTCAAGAGTAGAATAATTGCAAAAGGCATCGATGGAGC
>NZ_JAKZAH010000078.1 GCF_023156245.1 Marinobacter bryozoorum | reverse complement strand
GTAAACGGCCTCATCCTGCTTTTTGCTCCAGCGGGCCATGTCCTTGAGCCAGGCCCATTTGGTTCGCTTCAGGCGGGGGTCGTGGCGTACTTCGGCCTTGCGAACAGCATCCACAGCTTGATTCGCCAACTGGATGATATGGAACCGGTCAAAGGTGACCTCAGCGTTGGGGAGGTGCTGCCCCAGACCACTGATGTAGGCCTTGGACATATCGATGCTGGCGTGCCGGATCTGATCGATCTGGCCCTGGTGGGCAACAAGGTCCCCAGAGAATCGCTTCAGCGTCCGGGCGTCACGACCCGGCGTTGCAAAGATGAGTTGTCGCTCGACCAGATCATGCACCAGCGTGATGTAGTGATGGCCTCGCCGACAAGCGGTCTCATCGACCCCGATAGTGGTCACAGCGCTGTAGTCTTCACGACCCTGAGCCTGGGTGACATGATGATCCAGTACCCGCCACAAGGCTCGATCGTCGGTCCTGAGTTGCCTTGCGGTGGTCGATACCGGCATGGCCTTGACCAATGTGAGAGCGAAGGCTTCGAACAACAGGGTGAAACGGCTACCCGGGCGGGCCCAGGGTACTTCCACCTGAGTGGTCTTCTTGCAGCCGCCGCAGCGCACCCGGGGCACCTCGGCATGGACATAGGCGGCAAACTGGAAGAAGTCCAAATGCCGCCAGGTTCGCGGTTTCCGGTCGTGAATAGGCTGATCAGCTCGCCCACAACCAGGACACGGTAATTGCTTCGCCTCACAGGAGACCCGGAAATCGATACGCTGGGCCTTTGGGTCAAAATCGATGTCATCGACAGCCCATGGTGACGTCAGACCCAAGGCTTGTGTGAACAAGAGTTCCGGATTCATAGAGATGTTCGCTGGAGGTCAGAAGATATCAGGGAGTATGGCTCAAAAAGGCGTTAGCTGGCGACCGATTCCACACGAAATGGAAGAGAGCCCAGAAATTTGACTGCGTCACTATTACTGACTTTGAACCATCAATCACGCTGTACATGAATCCATAAAACAATAGCTTAGCCGAGCACGGACGTCTCTGCCATGTAATCATTCAGTGTCTGCAACTTGCTCTGCGAATCATACTAGTGTGGTGCGTCATTCTGTTTGGAACTCAATTTTCGATTTGCTCGCACCACCTTGCTCAGTATGTCGCTCGCCTTTGCCGTCCAGATAAAGGGCTTTGGTTCGTTATTGTGGCGACGGATGTAAGCTCCGATAGCGGCGGTAAGGTCAGCCACACTTCTGAAGACTCCTCGACGCAGACGGTCCTCCGTCAGATCACGAAAAATCGTTCAACCATATTGAGCCATGAGGCTGAGGTGGGCGTGAAATGTAGGTGGAACCTCGGGTGCTTATACAGCCGTTCCCGGACTGCGGGATGCTTGTGTGTCGCATAGTTATCGCAGATCAGGTGCAGCTCCTTGTCCTTCGGTGTCTCACGATTAATCTGGCGCAGGAACTTCAGCCACTCAATGTGGCGGTGCCTTTGCTGGCATTGCCCGATCACTGTCCCGTCCAACACATTGAGTGCGGCAAACAAAGTGGTTGTGCCATGACGTTTGTAATCATGAGTCATGGTTTGTGCTCGTCCCTTCTTCAGGGGGAGACCCGGCTGAGTCCGGTCCAACGCTTGTACCTGACTCTTTTCGTCACACGAGAGTACCAACGCATGCAGCCAGCCTGGTGCTGGATCAAGGTTACACCATTCCCCAGGCCAGAATGTCATTAGGTGTGACTGAGAGCGCCATTGTCCGTTGGCTTAATCAACTCGTCCGATGAGCAACACGTAGGCACCCTGTAGCGGGTGGCCGTAGCGGTAGTATTCATGTCGGTGTGTCTCAAGGTGTGTCATGAAGTGATCATGAAGTCGTCATACAACGGTATCGGACCTGTCATGTTTGCTCGCTAGAGTTGGGCTCCTGCCAGGTTGTTGGCTTGGTTACATATTAAGGTGTAAGTTATGACAGTCTGTCGCCGCCCCATGGTCCTGTTGGTCGCCATCCTGCTCAGTACACTGGTGCAGGCCAATCCCGATGTCATTTCCCGCGAGTACAAGCTGATGCTGGATGCCAGCCAGTTCACCTACCAGAACGAAGCGGTTTCGGTGGGACAGCTTCTGGCACTGGCCGAGACTGAAATCGAGTCGGCCATTGCCCGTGACGTCTCCGGCAGTGCCTCCCTGGACAAGCAGCGGGACGTGCGCTTCTTTGACGTTCAGGGTTCCTGCCAGCTCCGCCAAATGGGCTATTCCTTCCGCGATCGCGTGGAAAATGGCCAGTCGGAAGTCACTCTCAAGTTCCGCAGTCGCGACCGCTATATTTCAGACTTTGAAGACGTATCGTCGTCTACCTCCGGTGCCGAGACCAAGCTGGAATCCGATATCGGAGCCACTTCCACCGAGCCGTTCAAGGTAGTGTACGGCCATTCCACCAAGGCCCCAAATTCACGGAACCTGAACGAAATAAAGGACATCAATCATCATTTTCCCGACTTTGAGGATGATTACGGTCTACCGGATGACCAGCCCCTGTCACTGGTAGGCAACCTGGTGATCCGTGAACATGTCTACCGCGGAGTGGAGATCGACCTGGGCCAGCACGACGCCGAGATCAGCGTGACCCTCTGGTACCAAGGGGTGCCGTTGGGCGCCCAGTCGCCGCTGGTCGCCGAACTGTCATTCCGCTATGAGGACGGATCCGCCGATTACACACGCAAGGTGGTCAATCGGGCGGCCAAGTCTTTTGAGGCGCTCAAATCCCTGTCCCCGTGGGTTGCCCCCGATTCCCAGACCAAGACGGCCTTCGTCTACGGTTTTAATCCCGCATTCTGCCAGTGATACCTGGCCCGGGGGCCTGAGCGCCCTTTTGTAATCTGTACGCGATGAAGGAAATAGAGAATGAAGTCGATGAACAAACATAAACTGCTCCTGGCATCCCTGGTGGCGTCTTCCCTGCTGGTGGGTTGCAGCGACAGCGACGATAACACCAACAACGCTTCCGTATTTGACAGCTATCCGGCGGAAGGTGTGTTCCTGCCCTATAACGTGCTGAGGGATGACCTGATTGACGGCAAATCCCAGCAGCCGTTTGAAATTCGTAACGGCGGTTTCGGTTCGGCGATGACGGCCCACCCCTCGGATGCAAACCGTTTTTACGCCCTGACCGACCGGGGGCCCAATGCCAACTTCACGGGCGACCAGGGTAAAGGCAAGATATTCCCGACACCGGACTATACCCCCCGTATTGCGCTGTTCGAAGTCCAGGCGGACGGTATGATCGAGCAA
This sequence comes from Marinobacter bryozoorum, assembly GCF_023156245.1. Lineage (GTDB taxonomy): Bacteria > Pseudomonadota > Gammaproteobacteria > Pseudomonadales > Oleiphilaceae > Marinobacter > Marinobacter bryozoorum. The sequence continues at coordinate 1,685 of NZ_JAKZAH010000078.1, read as the reverse complement.
GTTGATACGATCCTGCTGAAGCGCCCCGATGGGTCCCCGATTACCGGCCTGCCCAACAGTTCCGCCCTGGGTGGAACCGGTGAAACGCCGTACCACGCCGACGGCCAGCCCATACTTGAGGATGACGGCCAGCCCTACGATGAGACCACCAATCCGTTTGCGCTTGATGACTATGGCTTGGACGGGGAAGGTCTGGTGGCCCTGTCGGACGGCACCTTCTGGGTCAGCGATGAGTATGGCCCCCATATCGTTCATTTCGATGCCGAGGGCCGGGAGATCGGCCGTATTAACGCCTTCACCAACGATGACCGGGTTGACCTGACTCTGCCGGCCGAATTCGGCAACCGTCGCGCCAACCGGGGGATGGAAGGTCTGGCCGTTACGCCGGATGAGAAAACCCTGGTGGGCATCATGCAGTCCACCATGTATAACCCCGGCAGTGCCGTGAAGGACCTGGACATTACCCGCATCGTGACCGTCAACCTGGAGTCCGGCGACATCGGGCAGTACCTCTACCGCCAGGAAAAGACCCAGAATTCGAACTCCGAGATTGTCGCCCTGAGCGCCACTCAGTTTCTGGTGATCGAGCGCGATGGCAGCTTTCTCTATGGCGGCCCCAATGGTGCTGAAGCAGCAGCGCCGGATGCGCAAAAGCAGGTCTACCGCATTGATCTTGCCTCCGGAACCAATCTGGAAACCATTGCAGCCAGTGGCGACGTTGAACAGGATGCGGAGCTCGGCCTGACATTGTCTGGGAAAACCCTGGAGGAGGTCGTTCTGGAGCAGGGTTGGAGTGCCCTGGCCAGCACCGGGATCGCGCCGGTCAGCAAGTCCCTTGTGGTAGATATGGTCGCCGAAGTAGACTACCCGCACGATAAGATGGAAGGCTTGTGGGTGATTGACGACCAGCACCTGGGGGTGCTGAATGACGATGACTTCGCCACCTGGGCCACCAGTGGTGAACTGGAGCAGAAGATGCTGGACCCCAATACCGTAGATGGTAATCGACTGTTCATTGTCGAGGCCGACCTGAGCACCGACTGACCCGCACCGATGTATCCGTCGCCCGGAAGCCGGGCGGCGCCCCTATCCAAGAAGCCTGAACGGCCAGGACCTGGTCACTGCACAGGTCCCTCTGTTGGCATGTTGCAAGGGAGCTGTAGGATAATAATAAAGTTGGTAACAAATCATCTTTTGAAGCGTTACTTTTTGGTACCACGCAATCGTTAGAAATAAATAAAGTTGGTAACTTTTGAGGCGATCGCCGAGAATAAAGCCCACATCCATCACAATATAGTTGGTAACTTATTGTGGCAAGCTCGCAGTAAAAGATTCAGGCTTCCCAAAATGAGGTTCGAAAAGGGTACAAAGGTCGCAAAGCGAACATTCGGGTAAGGCAGTCAATGCCAATGCCAATGAAATGTAAGCGTCTGGCGATCACCTCTTGGCTGGAGAATCAGAAGCTTCTCCCAAAAGGATATGCGGACTGATGCCAGGGCAACGCTGGCCTACCCACCTTAACGCTGCCCAGTACCTCCAGAGCCCCGCGTCCACATCATTTATCCGGCACAGCAGGACAACTGCTTTACATCCTTGGTGAACGTTTGCGCACAGAGTTTGAGTCCTTCAACCATGGTCAGATAAGGGAACAAGTCATCGCCGATTTCCTGAACGGTCAAACCTGC
>NZ_JAKZAH010000077.1 GCF_023156245.1 Marinobacter bryozoorum | reverse complement strand
CGGTCAAACTCGGGAAACCAGGCAGACAAGACAACTTTAAATAAGGCCTGTCAGGTGCAAGTCCGACAGGCTGCTAGGGAACGAATTGACCTCCAATCAGCCACTGGAAGTCTGGGCCAGGCAGGCCGGTCTGGACTGGCAGATTCAGGAAAGCCCCGTTCGCTACGTGACTAATGCCGGAAGCCCGCTGGGTGAGATCCTGTCCTACCCGGATTCCAAGGTGCTGTATCGCTCAGATACCAAAGCGCCGCTTTCGGTCGTCGGTAACCGTTTCAAGGTGGTTCAGCCCGAAGAGATTCTGGAGTTCTATCGGGATCTGACCGAGGTCTCCGGCTTTGAACTGGAAACAGCCGGCGTGTTGAAAGGCGGCCGGAAAATGTGGGCGCTGGCTCGCACCGGTCAATCCGGCATGTTGAAGGGCAATGACCAAACCAATGCCTACGTCCTGTTGGCCACGGCCTGTGATGGCACCATGGCTACTACGGCCCAATTCACCAGTATTCGGGTGGTGTGCAACAACACCCTGGCTGTGGCCTTGAAGGATTCCACGGCCAATGCAGTGAAGGTGAAGCACAACACGGCGTTCGATGCAGACCTGGTGAAGAAGCAACTCGGTATTTCCGTTTCCGCCTGGGACGATTTCATGTATCGCCTGAAAACGCTGAGCGAGCGGAAAGTGAAAACCACTGAGGCCCGGAATTACTTCCTGAAGGTGTTCACCGATGATTCCGGTACCGGCGTTGGCAAAACCAACGAACGGTCCATGGCCAAGGCCCTGTCCTTGTATGAAGGGGAGGGCATGGGCGCCACATTGGCATCGTCGGACGGCACTGCCTATGGCTTGCTGAACGCAGTCACCGAGTTCATTGACCATCAACGCCGGGCCAAAACCGTTGACCATCGGCTTGATTCCGCCTGGTTCGGTAATGGTGCTTCCATCAAAAACCGCGCACTCGAACAGGCCATGTCACTTGTGGCCTGACTTCGATCTCAAAACCCTAAAACCGCCATAAAGCCCACCGGAGCCTCGTGCTCTGGTGGGCTTTTTTATGTCTGGAGGAAAACACCATGGGCATGAGCGCAAACGTACTTCCCAAGCAACGGCCAGCACTGCGACTGGTTTCAACCAAAGGCCTCAGCCGTGATGAATGGCTGAGAGTCCGCAAGCGGGGCATTGGCAGTAGTGATGCAGCCGCATCGGTGGGCATGAATCCATACCAGTCTCAATTGGAACTCTGGATGGTTAAAACCGGTCGAGATGCCGGCATGCCAAAACCGGACTCTGATGATCCTGAATCACCGGTCTACTGGGGCCATATCCTGGAACCCATTGTGGCTGAGCAGTACAGCCGGCAAACCGGCCGTAAGGTCCGGCGAGTAAATGCGGTGCTGCAGCATCCTGATCCGGACAAGCACTGGATGCTGGCCAACCTGGATTATTCCGTGGTGGCCGATGACGAAGTGCAAGTCCTGGAATGCAAAACCGCTGGAGAGTTTGGGGCACGTCTTTGGAAAGACGGTGTGCCGGACTACATTCAGTGCCAGGTTCAGCACCAGTTGGCTGTCACGGGCAAGCAGGCAGCGGATGTCTGCGTCTTGCTGTGTGGCCAGTCATTGAAGATCTTCCGAATCGAGCGAAATGAGGAGCTGATAGAAGCACTCATCACATTGGAACGCCAGTTCTGGGATTACGTGGAAACGGATACGCCACCCCCGGTGGATGGCACCGCGTCGGCGGAACGTGCGCTGCGCCATTTGTACCCTGAAGACCAAGGCGAGACCCTGGACTTCAGCGAGAGCAAGGAACTGACCGATGCATTCAGCGAGCTGCTGGCGATTCGCTCTGAAATGGAAACCCTCAAGTCCACTGAATCCCATCTCAAGCAGCGCATTCAAAGCCACATGGGCGAGGCCTCCAAGGCCACGTTCCCGAGTGGCTGCGTGAGCTGGAAACGGAGCAAGGATTCCGTAGGTCTCAACGTCAAACAGCTACTGAAAGACCAGCCGGAACTGCTGGAGCAGTACCCCCTTACCAAGCCGGGCAGTCGCCGGTTCCTGCTCCATGCCTAATGTCCCCTTGGCCACGCGGGTGTAACGAGTGCCCCGTGGCCCTTTTTCAGGAGAATCATCATGATTAAAGGGTTAGCCATCACGCCTCCCGTGTTGGGGCGCATCAGTATCGGTCGGGTTGTTGAGAAAAACGGCATCCGGCTGCCACAAAAAGACAATCAATTCACCATCACCTCCCAGATCCAGGAAAAGGATGGCTGGGTACTGCACCCCCTGGACGAAGAGCTGAGAAAGGACGCGCCCAACAGCAAGCTGCGAACCATTCCGGTACGCATGCTGTTCAACGAGGCAGACCTCAACCTGCGCGCAGAATACACCATGTTCGACCGCAAAAGTGGGCGTCCCATGTGTGTGGGGAACGGCGATACCTGCAAGCGCCTGACGCAATCCGGTGTCCAGTCATTGCCGTGCCCTGGGCCAACGCTGTGCGAGTTTGGCAAAGGAGGGCTGTGCAAGCCCTACGGGCGCCTGAACGTGAAGATCGGTGACGACGATGATCTCGGCACCTTCATCTTCCGCACAACGGGTTACAACAGCATCCGGACGCTTGCTGCGAGACTGAGCTACTACCAGGCAGTCTCTGGTGGTCTGTTGGCGTACATGCCGTTGGAACTGAAGCTACGGGGCAAAAGCACGACACAGAGCCGGCGAACGCCTATTTTCTATGTGGATTTGGTGATCAAGGAAGGCCTTTCATTGCAGGAAGCGGTGGTAAAAGCGAAGGAAACAGCCAACAAGGTGGCAGAGGAGGGCATTGACCAGGCCGCGCTGGATGCGGCGGCTGCCAAGGGATTTGGAAATGCGCTGTTTGAGTATGATGAGGACGAGATGACTGAAGTTGTGGAGGAGTTTTATCCGGCTAATACAGCGGAGAGCGTGCAGGGTACTCCCACGGTAGTCTCAAAGCTAAGGAAAGATCTAGACTTAAATCGATCAGCTTCAGGATAGAGGTAGACGAGTGACCCGTGTGGGTCACTCGTCTATGTCGGTTTCTTTTTTTGCAAAGAACCTGCCTGAAAGCAAGTATTTGCAGGGAGAGCTGGGCATGACTGCCGTCCTTCATACTCAGGGACGAACCAGAGTTGCCATGTTCACGTGCATTGCCTGATTCCTGATGGTGTACGCAACGAAGTGATGCGGAACGATTGGGTGGTTTACGCCCGACGTTGCCTGAACAGGCGGAGGGAGTGTTGGATCACCTGGCCGTTACACCCACCGCATTGCCATCAGCAACGGTCCCTTGGTGTCACAGTACGGTGACCGGACCAAACTCAGGTCCAAGGATTACCGGGAAGACGAGGGGTCATAATACCTTCCAGCTGGAAGGGACGGAATTTATTCCCCCGGCTTAAAGCCTCGGGTAGTGACGGGTGGCCGTTGTTAATGGCGGCTTCCAGCGAGCGTTACAGTTCCGGAAGAACTGGGTCTCGACTTGAGTTGTGACTGGAAATTAAAGAATCAGCCGGGTAGTCTGACCAGAAATACTCAGGGATGAGGCATTTTATGGTGATCATCAGGAAGATACGCACTTCCGGCAAGCGCATTTGCCCACTCGGGTTGCCGTTCCATTACCCGTCCAATCTTTACTTTATCCTTATACGTTGTCCGCTGGCCTTTGTGGCAGAGGCTTAGTCCAACGCACATTTAAAGGTTATGCTGCGCACAACATTAAATTTTTCAGTGTTAAGCGCCAGAGGAAAATTATGGAAAAATACGTCGAGCTTTCCGACACGAGTTCCGATTTTGCGAAGGAAAACGTCTGGCTTGAGCATTGTGAGTTGAAGCAGATTCCGTTCATTACAGTGAAAACTCGCTCTAAATATGCCGATGTCCACTGGGATTACATAACTTACTCAAACGAGGTTGACGAAATTCTCGAGAGTATTGGTACGACTCTTCGAGATAGTGCAGTCGAGATCTTCAACCAGTACGCCAGCAAAAAATCGAGGTATACCGCAAGTGGACACTTGGTTTGGTTCAAAAATCTTGAAATCGAACAGGCGCGGGAAGCCGCCTCAGATCTCTACGACCTCGTTGTTAGATCTATAGAGCGGAATAGTGCTTAACAAATCACAGGAGTATGTGGCCGATGGCTGGCGAACGGCCTTTCCGTGCTCTTTCGTCTCCACTCCAACTCCTCCATTGTGATTAGCCGTTCGGTATTTTGGTGCATTCTTTGACCAGTTCAAAAACGATCTTTTAGGAGATGCTTTGACAGAAGATGTTGGTGCGAACCCAGCCGCAGAATTTGATGATTTAAAGCGAAAAGTTGTTCGCGCTCTGGGCGAAGTAAAACCGGCAGGCTCCCCCCAATCAGGAGATGAGCCAAAGTCCCTGTTACTGTCTTCCAGAACACAAGGTAGTAAACTGCTGCCACCATACTACCTGGTGTATTTTCTACTAGTTGATTTTCTTCAGTATCCGCGAATAGGTCAATGGGAGAAAAGTGCCTGGACTGTGCCGATTAGGTATGAGGGTCGGCTGTACGCAATCGAACACCAAAAAATGGGACTTAGAATCTGTGCTCCAAATAGTGACCCAAACGCGCGAATGAGCGGTCGGCCAAACGAACAACAAGAAATGGATTCTGAATTAATCGCGAAAAGGATTCAAAAAGCAGTGTCTTGTGCTGCCCCTTATTTTAGTTGGCTAGCAGAGAAAGAGGCGAAAGGTAATAGGCTAAATGTATTAAACCATTGCAGATGGCTTTTCGAGCGCTTTCAATTTTTTAGGACAAAGTTCTTCGATCAAAAGGATGAAATCGAGCGACGGAATGAAAGCCTGCGCCAAAAAAAAGACCGAAATGATATTCAGTCAATGTTGGGGGTCTTAGATTCTGGTTTACTCAAATCATCTACAGAAGCTGATTGGATAGCTCAGGCGGCGGTGGATGCATTTTTTAGTTGGTCCGAGCACGCATTTATACATTTAGCCATATTAAGAGGTCGGGTTAATAACGGCACTCAGGTGGCTGATCTGGCGACAAACAATTGGAAAGCGAAGTTTCGAGTTGCCCTGGACCTCGATAACCCTGTTCTCAAAATGCATTACGATACGCTTTTGGTCTTACGGAGTTATTGTCAAATCTGGTGTATGACCATCAGGCAGCGTTCCTGTCAGATTGATCTTCCACCTCTATTCCATCCT
>NZ_JAKZAH010000076.1 GCF_023156245.1 Marinobacter bryozoorum | reverse complement strand
AACTCCGGCCCTTCAGATTCCTACCACCCTGTTTACCGACATGCTCAACGTGCTAGTAGGACTTTTGACAAATTCCTGACATTTCCACGACCCCTGCCTGACGAACATCCCTCTATCCTTCACGCCACCGCTCCAGGCCGATTTTTCCGCTTTTACTTACGAGTGCAGTCATGACGTCATTGTTCATCAGAAAGCAATCCCTCCCCGCTCATGTATATCGTTGGTTCAATTGGGCGGGAGCCTATGCCCCGATACTGATGCTGTTCTGCTCGGTCCTTATTATCGGGGGGCTGTCCCGTGCCCTTTTGGTCGCGTGGCAATTTGATCGAGTCCAGCCAACCCCCGTGTGGCCAGATATTTTTCTTCACGGCCTGCGAGTGGATCTGATCATAGCCGGTATGGTGGTAGCACCATTGGTATTGCTCCTGCCGATTATGGGCCACCGGTACAGCTGGGCACTCTGGAAGCGCCTCACGATGCTCTGGGCACTGGTCGTGGTTTTTGCATTTCTGTTCATGGAACTGGCCACGCCGACCTTCATTGCCGAATACGATTCCCGACCCAACCGGCTCTTTATTGAGTACCTGAACTATCCGCGGGAGATTCTGAGCATGCTCTGGGAGGGCTATCTGCCCACCGTCCTGCTGGGCTCTTTCCTGGTCATGGCGTTGACAGCCCTATTCGCCTGGCTTATGGGAGCATGGGTACGGCAGGCCAGGCCAGGCAACTATCGGAAAATGTTACTGGTGTGGCCGATGGTGGTGCTCCTGGTGTTCATTAGCATCCGATCCACCACGGGCCATCGCCCCGCCAACCCCGCCATGTTCGCACTAACCTCTGACGCCCTGGTGAACTCGCTGATTCTCAACTCAAGCTGGTCCGTTGCGTTCGCCGTCTACAACCTCAAGCATGAGGCGGACGCCAGTGACCGTTATGGCACTATGGAAATATCCGAGATAGTGGACGAAGTACGCGATGAGCCGTGGCTGCGCAATACGCAGTTCAGTTCCGGGCAATATCCGACATTGCACCACCAGACCCCGGCACGAACCCGGTCACGACCACTTAACCTGGTGATTGTGCTGGAGGAGAGCCTTGGTGCGACCTTTGTTGAATCGCTGGGGGGCCGGCCGGTAACCCCGCGCCTGGAAGCCCTGAAGGGTTCGGGCTGGTGGTTCGAGAACCTTTACGCCACTGGAACAAGATCCGTTCGCGGCATCGAGGCGGTGGTTTCTGGTTTCCTACCCTCGCCGGCACGCAGTGTCGTAAAGCTGTCCCTTTCCCAGACCGGGTTCTTTACGCTCGGGGAATTGTTGAAAAGAGAGGGCTATGACACTGGATTCATATACGGCGGGGAGGCGCATTTCGACAACATGCGCAGCTTCTTTACCGGCAACGGTTTTGACTCCATTGTCGACCAGCAGGATTACGTTGACCCGGTGTTTACTGGCAGTTGGGGGGTCAGTGATGAAGACCTGTTTGAAAAGACCCACCAGGACCTCAAGCAACTCCATGCTTCGGGGAAGCCTTTCTTCCGTCTGGTATTTTCGTCCTCGAACCATACGCCTTTCGAGTATCCCGACGGACGCATCGATCCCTATGACGCGGAAAAAAACACCGTCAATAACGCTGTCAAATACGCGGACCATGCCCTGGGTGAGTTTATCGAATCCGCCAGGAACAGTGCCTACTGGGAAGATACGCTCTTCCTGATCGTTGCCGACCATGACGCGAGGGTCTGGGGTGACGAACTGGTACCCATCAAGAACTTCCAGATTCCGGGCCTGATACTGGGCGCCGATCTTGAAAGCAGGCGCATCAGGACAGTTACCAGCCAGATCGACCTTGCCCCGACGCTGCTATCACTCATGGGCATAGCGAGTGAACATCCCCTAGTGGGCCGTGACCTGGCAGCGTTTCCGGACGAGCCCGGGCGGGCAATGATGCAGTTCAACGATTATTATGCATGGATGGACCAAGATTTTAACGTAACTGTGTTACGACCCGATCAGAGGCCTTTAGCTGGTGTTTATTCCAATCAAAGCGAAAAGACCACTTATGTTGACTTGGAACCGCCTGCAAGCCTGGTTGACAAAGCTCTGGCCCATGCCCTCCTGCCATTGAGACTGTACAGTAACCGCTCATATGGACTACCTACCCACCAACAAGGGTCCGATGATGATTAAATTGAATGCCACATTAGCGGTGTTCTTTCTGGGAGCGGCGGTCGTCAGCCAGACCCCGGCGTTCGCCAGTGAGGGTAGTTCAACCAAGGATGCCGAGGAGCAGTACCTATACCACCCAAAGCACCAGCAGACTAACTTCGACACGGACGTTACGCCTCTGCACCCTGGTTCGCTACAAGGATTCGACTGCATGGACCAGAACGGCGATGGCTATTTGACGATTAAGGAACTCAGCCGCCGGAATGATTGCGTTGAAGATGCCAGCGATAGAGGCCTGGAGTCTTCAACCCGAACAACGCTGATCCTCGATCACCTGGATGCCGACCGGGACCTGAAGGTGAGCAAACGGGAATTCAGCATCTGGAATGAAATGCAGAAACAGTAAAACTGATCACCCCCGGTTGCCGATCTCAATCATGAACTCGGTGCCCCGGTCATCTGACTGTATAACCTGGAGCCCCCAGCCGAGCCGTTCACAGACCAACCGTACAATGAGAAAACCGAAGGTTGTATTGTTGAGTTGGTCTGCTCTGGGCAAGCCGCCGCCGGTTGCACGCGAGACCCTCAGTTTTTTTACCACTGCGTCAGGAAGACCTGAACCAAAATCCTTTACCAGAATCCCGTTCGACAGCATATGCACCTCAACAGGTGACCTGGTATGGCGCAGCGCATTCTGCAACAGGTTGCGCATTAGCATACGCACCAATACGGGATAGGTTCTGACTCTCACATCCGGATTATCTTCAAATAGCGTAATGCGCCCAGCCTGGTCGGGGTGCCCATGCTCCAGATCGTCAATCGTGGTCCGGACGATCTCACTCACCTTAACCATCCTGGAGCCTTCGCTCGAAGCCTCGCTGCGGGCAAGCTCCAGCAGAACATCCATGTCGTCGCGCATGGTCTGCATGGCCCTGCGCAGGCGGGCCAGGGTCTTCTGATCAGCTTCCGACAGGTTTTGGCGTTGCTCCAGCACATTGAGTGCGCCATTCATCACCGCCAGGGGCGTACGCAGTTCATGACTGGCCAGCTTTACAAAGGATTTCTCTCTCTCAATGTGGTGCTCTAGCTCTGAGAGAAAGCGGTTGAAAGCCTCGGCGATGTCGCAAAATTCCTGATCGCGATAACTCGTGTTGATTCGCGGCACCGACGTTCCAGGTACCGCACCCAGCACCTCACGGGTCAATTTTCTGAACGGACGCACCAGATAGCGGGCACTCCCTCGAGCCATAAAATAGCCGATCAGGAGCATACCAGCCGCCACGCTGATCAGGATCAGCTGAACCAGGAACTCACGATTCTCCATGATGGTAATATCCTGGGCCAGGAAGAGTTTTCCATTGGGTTCCTCAAGTCGTTCACCGACAATAAGCAGCGTCGTCTCGCCGACTTCGATTTCCCGGGAAAATGGCAGGGTGCGTGCTTGGAAATACGTCGGCAGCAGCGCCTCAGTCTCTCCCTCAGGCAGGAATACTGCTTCCAGCCTTGCCGTTTTTACAGGCTGGAATTCATCGTTGCGAAGCCGCTCCTTGAAAAACTCAGCGTCCGCTTTCAGTTCAAGATCCAGAATGGTGTCTTCTACATCATCGACAAACTGCTCAACAATGAATATGGACACCGCCGCAGTGGCGGCAATAAGGAGAAACAGGGTTCGGGTGAGCCTGGCCGTCAACGAGGATTTCATGATGTCGTCCGGTCGCCATCTTCGGGAGACTCCAGACGATACCCCCGCCCATGAACCGTTTTCACCAATCCGTTGCCAAGGTCTGCCGCCAACGCTTTTCGAAGCGTGTAGATATGGGTACGCAGACTGTTACCCTCGGCATCCCCGTAGCGGGCACCCCCCCATAAGGCATCGCTGAGCGCCGTATGACTGAGAAAATTCGGGTAAGCTCGTATCAGCAATTCGAACAACCGGGACGACGTGCCGGAAAGCGTGGTTTTCATTCCACGCAGTTCGACTTCCAGGGTGCCAGGGGTGAACCGGATCTCCCCGGCCTGCAGAACCGGCTTCATTGGTGAATGGCGCCGGTGAAGCGCCTCGATTCTCAACTGGAGTTCCCGCAATTCAAACGGTTTTACGAGATAATCGTCCGCACCGCACTCAAAGCCTTTTTCCTTGTCGTTGAGCGCACTGAGGGAGGTAATCAGAATGATGGGGGTCTGACATTGCAGGTCCTGTCGGATACGACGGCAAACATCGAAGCCATTCACGCCCGGCAGCATCAGGTCGAGTACGATGACGTCGTAGCTCTCGGTGGCCAGTAGGTGTAAGGCAGTCAGACCGTCAGCCGCGAAATCAAGCGAATAGCGGTCCTCACCCAGGAACTCGAAAAGATTCTCCGCAAGGTCCACCTGATCTTCCACGACCAGTAGCCTTAGAGGCGGCCTGTTAGCTGTCATTCAATAGGGCTCCATCAGCATTCGACGCCGACTGCAGATTTCGAACAGGGGTCTCTATAGCGAGTAACTGGTAGCGGCGGTTCCTGAGAACCTTGTCAGCTGACGACGATAGCGCCGCGATTTCCCGGTCCGACCAGTCTTCGGGAACAGCCACATAGAATCGTCGTACTCCATCGCTCTGCCGCAGTTCCTTCCAATCGTCCTCCGAAATTTCCATAGCCTTTCCACGCGAGTAATATCTGGCCGAGAATGGCAGATCATCCAGATAGAGCAATGGGCTGTCGCCAGGCTCTCTGACCTGCAGGTAATAGCTTACCAGTTCTTTTTCCGTCTTGAACGGTATCAGGCCTGCCGTAGTCAGCCCCACGAAAACAGTCAGCAGCACGGGCACCGATCCCACCAACAGTGGCCTCATTGCGAAAAGTCTTGCGGAATCCATATCTGAAATCCAACGACCGATCAGCATGGCTGTAAATGGCAAGGATGGCAGCACATAGGTCCAGAGCGTGTTACCCGCGGCGGTAAAAAACAGCATTGGCGCCAGCGCACTGACAAAAAGAGAGCAGGAGCCAGGATGTGACAGCGGCAGCCGAATGCGACCTGTCCCTCGACCAGCAAACCAGCTGGCAATCACGCCCACCAGTGCAACAAGTCCCCAGGGGAACGATGCCCACAACCAGAACAACCAGATCATACCTTTGGGCTGATCGTGAGCACTGCCATACAGATCGCCGGTCCATCCGGGATCCAGGAAGCGGCGAATATGCTCCCCTACGATAAAATAATCCAGAAACCCGGGTGTCTTGAGTTCAGCCAGCAGATACCAGGGGCCAACCAGAAAC
>NZ_JAKZAH010000075.1:3521-5496 GCF_023156245.1 Marinobacter bryozoorum | reverse complement strand
GTCGTTGACAGAAATCGGTGGGGCTGTAGAATGCGCCCCACTTCGACAGGGAACGCCGGCGACGGCGGAACCGGAAGGGGAATTAAGCGGTTGTTTGCAGTAAGTTTTTTCGGTGTAAGGCTTCTTCGGAAGCGGCGACAAAAACTTCAAAATAATCGTTGACAAGGTGGCGATCTGATGTAGAATACGCGGCCTTGATTGAGCAGACGCTCAACGCTCTTTAACAAGTTGACCAAGTAATTCGTGTGGGCGCTGGCCGAGACCATCTGGCAACAGATATCGAGGCAGCGACTCGTCGAAATATGAGTTTTGTCTTGAGCAAGATTAGAGATCTTCGGATCTTGTATGATTTAAACTGAAGAGTTTGATCATGGCTCAGATTGAACGCTGGCGGCAGGCTTAACACATGCAAGTCGAGCGGTAACAGGGGGTGCTTGCACCCCGCTGACGAGCGGCGGACGGGTGAGTAATGCATAGGAATCTGCCCAGTAGTGGGGGATAGCCCGGGGAAACCCGGATTAATACCGCATACGTCCTTCGGGAGAAAGCAGGGGATCTTCGGACCTTGCGCTATTGGATGAGCCTATGTCGGATTAGCTTGTTGGTAAGGTAACGGCTTACCAAGGCAACGATCCGTAGCTGGTCTGAGAGGATGATCAGCCACATCGGGACTGAGACACGGCCCGAACTCCTACGGGAGGCAGCAGTGGGGAATATTGGACAATGGGGGCAACCCTGATCCAGCCATGCCGCGTGTGTGAAGAAGGCTTTCGGGTTGTAAAGCACTTTCAGTGAGGAGGAAAACCTTACGATTAATACTCGTGAGGCTTGACGTTACTCACAGAAGAAGCACCGGCTAACTCCGTGCCAGCAGCCGCGGTAATACGGAGGGTGCAAGCGTTAATCGGAATTACTGGGCGTAAAGCGCGCGTAGGTGGTTTGATAAGCGAGATGTGAAAGCCCCGGGCTTAACCTGGGAACGGCATTTCGAACTGTCAGGCTAGAGTGTGGTAGAGGGTAGTGGAATTTCCTGTGTAGCGGTGAAATGCGTAGATATAGGAAGGAACACCAGTGGCGAAGGCGGCTACCTGGACCAACACTGACACTGAGGTGCGAAAGCGTGGGGAGCAAACAGGATTAGATACCCTGGTAGTCCACGCCGTAAACGATGTCTACTAGCCGTTGGGACTCTTGAAGTCTTAGTGGCGCAGTTAACGCACTAAGTAGACCGCCTGGGGAGTACGGCCGCAAGGTTAAAACTCAAATGAATTGACGGGGGCCCGCACAAGCGGTGGAGCATGTGGTTTAATTCGACGCAACGCGAAGAACCTTACCTGGCCTTGACATGTTGGGAACTTTCCAGAGATGGATTGGTGCCTTCGGGAACCCAAACACAGGTGCTGCATGGCCGTCGTCAGCTCGTGTCGTGAGATGTTGGGTTAAGTCCCGTAACGAGCGCAACCCTTATCCCTAGTTGCCAGCACGTAATGGTGGGAACTCTAGGGAGACTGCCGGTGACAAACCGGAGGAAGGTGGGGATGACGTCAGGTCATCATGGCCCTTACGGCCAGGGCTACACACGTGCTACAATGGCGCGCACAGAGGGCTGCAAACCCGCGAGGGGGAGCCAATCTCACAAAACGCGTCGTAGTCCGGATCGCAGTCTGCAACTCGACTGCGTGAAGTCGGAATCGCTAGTAATCGTGAATCAGAATGTCACGGTGAATACGTTCCCGGGCCTTGTACACACCGCCCGTCACACCATGGGAGTGGATTGCACCAGAAGTGGTTAGTCTAACCTTCGGGAGGACGATCACCACGGTGTGGTTCATGACTGGGGTGAAGTCGTAACAAGGTAGCCGTAGGGGAACCTGCGGCTGGATCACCTCCTTAACGAAAGCTGGAGGTTTCGGTCAGAGTCCACACGAATTACTTGGTTAACGTGAAGAGAGCAAAAGGGTCTTTGCAGGCCCGA
>NZ_JAKZAH010000075.1:0-3421 GCF_023156245.1 Marinobacter bryozoorum | reverse complement strand
GATTACCTGGCGCAAGCCAGTGTGCAGAAACAAGCGTTTCAGTTTGATGAAGCCCTTCTTTCTGATCACTGGGTCAGAATTGCTCTTTAACAATTCGGATGAGATTGAAACACGAAATTCTGTTCTTCTAGTTCAGAACAGAGTTTCAGCGATAACGATCAAGCGTTATCCGGTGTGTCGTTGAAGTGGTTGTTTATAGCTTCAGTCGACTGTCTCTGAATCTTCTCGAGAAACGAGAGATTATCGATCACCTCGGTGGTTGATGATGTCCTGTTGAACGAGTGGGTGATGGTCAGTTGTCTTGGGGTTATATAGTCAAGCAACTAAGCGCATACGGTGGATGCCTTGGCAGTCAGAGGCGATGAAAGACGTGGAAGCCTGCGATAAGGCTCGGGGAGCTGGCAAACAAGCTATGATCCGGGCATCTCTGAATGGGGAAACCCACCGACTTTCGGGTCGGTATCTTACACTGAATCCATAGGTGTAAGAGGCGAACCGGGGGAACTGAAACATCTAAGTACCCCGAGGAAAAGAAATCAACCGAGATTCCCTCAGTAGCGGCGAGCGAACGGGGACCAGCCCTTAAGCTGGACAACTGGTAGGAGAAGGCCCTGGAAAGAGCCGCCATAGTGGGTGATAGCCCCGTATCCGAAACCTGAGTCCAGTGAAATCGAGTAGGACGGGTCACGTGTAATCCTGTCTGAACATGGGGGGACCATCCTCCAAGGCTAAATACTCCTGACTGACCGATAGTGAACCAGTACCGTGAGGGAAAGGCGAAAAGAACCCCTGTGAGGGGAGTGAAATAGACCCTGAAACCGTATGCGTACAAGCAGTCGGAGCGGACTTGTTCCGTGACGGCGTACCTTTTGTATAATGGGTCAGCGACTTATGTTCAGTGGCGAGGTTAACCGTATAGGGGAGCCGTAGGGAAACCGAGTCTGAATAGGGCGACTTAGTCGCTGGGCATAGACCCGAAACCGGGCGATCTATCCATGAGCAGGGTGAAGGTGCCGTAACAGGCACTGGAGGCCCGAACCCACTGTCGTTGAAAAGCCAGGGGATGACTTGTGGATCGGAGTGAAAGGCTAATCAAGCCCGGAGATAGCTGGTTCTCCCCGAAAGCTATTTAGGTAGCGCCTCGGACGAATACCACTGGGGGTAGAGCACTGTTTCGGCTAGGGGGTCATCCCGACTTACCAACCCGATGCAAACTCCGAATACCAGTGAGTACTATCCGGGAGACACACGGCGGGTGCTAACGTCCGTCGTGAAGAGGGAAACAACCCAGACCGCCAGCTAAGGTCCCCAAGTACCAGTTAAGTGGGAAACGATGTGGGAAGGCTCAGACAGCTAGGAGGTTGGCTTAGAAGCAGCCATCCTTTAAAGAAAGCGTAATAGCTCACTAGTCGAGTCGGCCTGCGCGGAAGATGTAACGGGGCTCAAACTGGTCACCGAAGCTGCGGCTGCATACGCAAGTATGCGGGGTAGGGGAGCGTTCTGTAAGCCTGCGAAGGTGGATTGAGAAGTCTGCTGGAGGTATCAGAAGTGCGAATGCTGACATGAGTAACGACAATGGGGGTGAAAAACCCCCACGCCGGAAGACCAAGGGTTCCTGCGCAACGCTAATCGGCGCAGGGTGAGTCGGCCCCTAAGGCGAGACCGAAAGGTGTAGTCGATGGGAAACGGGTTAATATTCCCGTACCTTGGATAGCTGCGATGGAGAGACGGAGAAGGCTAGGTGAGCCGGGCGACGGTTGTCCCGGTTTAAGCGAGTAGGCAGTGGGTTTAGGCAAATCCGGACCCACAATGCCGAGACGTGACGACGACGACCCTTTTACGGGTTGGAAGTCATTGATGCCATGCTTCCAGGAAAATCTTCTAAGCTTCAGGCTATTCGGGACCGTACCCCAAACCGACACAGGTGGTCAGGGTGAGAATCCCAAGGCGCTTGAGAGAACTCGGGTAAAGGAACTAGGCAAAATGGTGCCGTAACTTCGGGAGAAGGCACGCCGGTGTGTACGTGAAGCCCCTGCGGGTGGAGCGGAAGCCGGTCGAAGATACCAGGCCCCTGCGACTGTTTATTAAAAACACAGCACTGTGCTAACACGAAAGTGGACGTATACGGTGTGACGCCTGCCCGGTGCCGGAAGGTTAATTGATGGGGTTAGTCCTCGGACGAAGCTCTTGATCGAAGCCCCGGTAAACGGCGGCCGTAACTATAACGGTCCTAAGGTAGCGAAATTCCTTGTCGGGTAAGTTCCGACCTGCACGAATGGCGTAACGATGGGGGCGCTGTCTCTACCCGAGACTCAGTGAAATTGAAATCGCCGTGAAGATGCGGTGTATCCGCGGCTAGACGGAAAGACCCCGTGAACCTTTACTATAGCTTCACAGTGAACTTTGAGCATGCTTGTGTAGGATAGCTGGGAGGCTTTGAAACCCGGACGCCAGTTCGGGTGGAGCCAACCTTGAAATACCAGCCTGGCCTGTTTGAGGTTCTAACTTGGTCCCCTTATCG
Organism: Marinobacter bryozoorum; assembly: GCF_023156245.1. Lineage (GTDB taxonomy): Bacteria > Pseudomonadota > Gammaproteobacteria > Pseudomonadales > Oleiphilaceae > Marinobacter > Marinobacter bryozoorum. Next base: position 900 of record NZ_JAKZAH010000075.1, on the reverse strand, counting down.
GGGATGAGGACACTGTGTGGTGGGTAGTTTGACTGGGGCGGTCTCCTCCCAAAGCGTAACGGAGGAGCACAAAGGTGGGCTAAGCACGGTCGGACATCGTGCGGTTAGTGTAATGGCACAAGCCCGCTTGACTGCGAGACAGACACGTCGAGCAGGTGCGAAAGCAGGTCATAGTGATCCGGTGGTTCTGTATGGAAGGGCCATCGCTCAACGGATAAAAGGTACTCCGGGGATAACAGGCTGATACCGCCCAAGAGTTCACATCGACGGCGGTGTTTGGCACCTCGATGTCGGCTCATCACATCCTGGGGCTGAAGCCGGTCCCAAGGGTATGGCTGTTCGCCATTTAAAGTGGTACGCGAGCTGGGTTTAGAACGTCGTGAGACAGTTCGGTCCCTATCTGCCGTGGACGTTGGAGATTTGAGGAAAGCTGCTCCTAGTACGAGAGGACCGGAGTGGACGAACCTCTGGTGTTCGGGTTGTCACGCCAGTGGCACTGCCCGGTAGCTATGTTCGGACGGGATAACCGCTGAAGGCATCTAAGCGGGAAGCCCCTTCCAAGATGAGATCTCCCCGAGGCCTCGAGCCTCCTGAAGAGCCGTTCAAGACCAGGACGTTGATAGGTCGGGTGTGTAAGCGCTGCGAGGCGTTGAGCTAACCGATACTAATTGCTCGTGCGGCTTGACTATATAACACCCAAGACAATTGCTACAGATAACCGCGATAACCTTGATCGTAACGCTTTCAATCTCATCCATCCCAGTGATCAACCGTTTTGCCTGACGACCATAGCGGTCTGGAACCACCTGATCCCATCCCGAACTCAGCAGTGAAACAGACCAGCGCCGATGGTAGTGTGGCTTCTGCCCATGCGAGAGTAGGTCATCGTCAGGCTCTTAA
>NZ_JAKZAH010000074.1 GCF_023156245.1 Marinobacter bryozoorum | reverse complement strand
GTGGGCGACCCGATCCTCTTCACCAGGAACAACTACAACATAGGCATTCAGAATGGGTCTCTTGGCGTATTATCCTCCACAGAGCGCGGCACCCAGGACGGCCAGGAAACATTTGGTGTCGTGACACTGGATACCGGCGAAGCCATTTCAATTACGGATGAGGTCTTCGATTGCATGGAGCTTGGTTACGGGATCACACTCCACAAGGCTCAAGGAAGCCAGTTCCCGAGAATCATCGTGGCAGTCCAGAAGGGACGCATCTCAGACCGTGCGTGGCTTTACACGGCGATTACCCGTGCCGAGGCAGAGATACACATTGTCGGGCAGACTAGTGATTTTGCGTCCATCGTAAAATCGGTAAGCAATGCCACCAGGCGGGCGAGTTTCTTGAGGGAGTTGCTGGAAGAGAGGGATTCGGGGGTTAGCCATTAATGGCACGCCCCCTCATCGCCGGTCGCGGCCATCGGGACCTCTCCCTGTACCGCAACTTCATCTTAAACGATCATCGCGGGTCGTCAAATACCTCGAAATCAGCTCATTAAACAAAAGCGAACGTTCGCAGCATCCCAAATTTCTGGATTTAATTCCCCCGAGTTGCCTAAGAAACGCCCCTGCATTCCCCCCCATTCCAGAGGTGGCGGCCATTGAAGTTTTCTAAGCGGTAACTGCAAAACTCAATCTGGCCATTTGGGATGCAAGCTATCAATGACGTAGTTGTGACTGTGGACACTGGAGTTGGAATCACTTGCGATATGAGGGTGGTCACTTGGAAGATCGTCGTGGTGGTGCGAACGTTCTGACGGATCAACAGATGGCCATAACTTCACGGCAAGGATCAGCCCGCCGAGAGCAAACCCCAGAAGTATCAATAGAGTGATAGTCATTCCCGCAGAAGAGCCCAGCCAACCAGCTAATGGATACGCGATCAGCCATCCGGCATGCGATAAAGAGAACTGGGCAGCGAACAGAGCTGGCCGGTCTTCAGCATGCGACGACCTCGTAAGGACCCTGCCGATGGGCGTTTGAACGGTGGAAAAACCAACGCCTAACCATGCCCATACGGGTAACAGCCATTCCAGAGAGCCTACCGGCAGCGCTAGAACCAACCCGGCAACCAGAATCCCACCTCCTGTGAGCATAACTTGCCGGTCCTGCCAGCGTTTCAGTAGAGCTGGTAACGCCAATGCCGCCAACATGGAACCGCCACCAAACGCGGCAAAAGCCATAGCCGTATGCTGGTCGGTAAGGCCGAATTGTCCCTGCACCAGCACCACCGTGTTCACGATCACCATGGCTCCCGCAAGACTGACAACCAGGTTCAGCGACATTACCCCGCGCAGGCGAGGAGTTGCCATGAAAATTCTGAATCCGGCCCGTGCTCGATCATACACGCCGCGACGTTTTTCCGATTTGGCCCCGGAGGGCAAAGCAACGGACACCACGAGCAAGGCTGATGCGATAAAACCTATTACCGTGCCCGAGAACAATGCCTGCCAGCTGGTAGCAAGCAGAATCAACGCCGCGAGCGCAGGGCTGATCAGGTTTTCCAGATCGTAAGCCAGCCGGGAAAGCGACAGTGCCTTGGTGTAATCGTCTTCGTCTGGGAGAGTCTCCGGAATCGTAGACTGGAAGGTTGGTGTAAAGGCCGCCGATGCGGACTGAAGAACCGCGATTAGCACGTAAACTTCGTATACTTCGGTGACGAAAGGCAAAGCCAGCGCCGTCGCCGCTCGAATCACATCCAGAGAGACCAGCAGAGCACGACGGGGTATGTTCTCCGCCAGAGCTGATGCCAGGGGGGCTATCAAGACATAAGCGACCATCTTGATAGCCATGGCGGTGCCGAGCACCTGTCCCGCCTCGTCTCCGGCCAGATCGAATGCCAGCAGACTCAAGGCCACCGTCGCCAGCCCCGTACCCAGCAATGCAACCACCTGGGCCAGGAACAAATGGCGATAGGTTCGGTGTTTCAGAATATCAAGCATGGCTCCACCAGTGACAGCGTCAGAAACGGAAAGGTTGTGGTAGAAATCTGACTACAGTAGCATTTCCATGCTATCCCCCCAGGGGGGATAGGTCAAAAGCGGGACTCTGCCCTCAGGCATACCGATCATCAGCCTTGCCGGGAACACTGTTATGCACCATGAACGACTCGACCATTGGCAACACAATCACGTGTTTGGTCAGGATCAGAAGCGCTCTGGCGAAACCCGCACACTCATCGTGGTGGGCCTGACACTGGCGATGATGGTCTGGGAAATTCTGGCCGGAATCGTTTATGGCTCCATGGCGTTGCTGGCCGATGGCCTGCATATGGGGTCCCACGCAGTGGCTCTGGGCATTGCGGCCTTCGCCTACGCGTATGCCAGGAAAAACGCGGGCAACGACCGTTTCTCTTTCGGAACAGGAAAGGTCAACGCGCTGGGTGGCTTTACCGGTGCAATCCTGCTGGCTGCCTTTGCGCTCTACATGGTCATCGAGAGCGTGGGGCGTTTTATCCAGCCCGTCGCCATTTCTTTCGATGGGGCTATTTTTGTGGCCATAATTGGCCTGGTGGTCAACGGGGTGTCAGCTTGGATACTGGGGGATGCAGGCCATGATCATGGTCACAGTCACGGCCATGATCACGGTCACCACCATCATCACCATGACCACAACCGCCGGGCCGCTTACCTGCATGTACTTGCGGATGCGCTGACGTCAGTCCTTGCTATTGTTGCTCTTCTGGCGGGTAAATATGCCGGGTGGAACTGGATGGACCCGATGATGGGGATTGTCGGTGCGATTCTGGTAACCCGTTGGTCCTGGCATCTGCTGAAAGACACCTCAAAGGTCCTCCTCGACGAGCAACATCAGGACATGGAGGAAGCTGTTAAACAGGCCGTCGAAGACGACGATGCCAAAGTCAGTGATCTGCATGTGTGGGCGATAGGCCCAAACATTCATGCGGCTATTGTCTCAGTGGTCTCGCATCAGCCCGAGTCGCCTACAGTCTATAAGGAGCGCATTCAGGCACACTGCCAGTCCCTGGTTCACGTGACGGTGGAGCCTCTCCGGTGTGATTAACGGGGAGAGCGCGGGTTGAAAAGCAATCAGGTCAGAGATACCGGGCAATTGCCTTGAATTCATCGACACGCCGCTGCTGGTCTGGCTCCAGCGGCCCGATAGCATCGTCGAGGCAATGCTCAATGTGGTCCTGTACTAGCACGCGTTTGGCCTGTTGAATGGCCTTTTCCACGGCGTGAAGTTGCTGGGCCAGTTCCAGGCAGGGTTTTCCCTGATCAATCATGCCAATCACGCTTTCCAGATGGCCGTTAGCCCGCTTAAGACGTTTGATAATGTTCGGGTGAGATTGATGCGTGTGATCATTTACCATGTTTAATTCCTATCCCCCATGGGGGGATGGTATCCTCTGTTTTCGTTGAAATCCAACCACAGACTCGACGCATTAGATTGATGATTTCGGCCATTCACCAGAGAAAACTGCTTCCGACGCTCGTCATGCTCTTGGCATTGGCGGGCCTGTCACTGTCGGTGATTGGCGAGTCATTCTCTCACGGTGTGGCCAACTTGGCAGGCGAGTGGGAATCGCAGTCTGACGGCCATCCAGCCAATCATGGTGCGCATGGACACACCCACGATTTTGACAAAGAGCCAGAGACATCATCAATGCATCATGATGCTGGCAATCATACCCACGAGACCGTGGACCACCTCAGGGTTCCGTTTGTTTCCCAAAGCCTGACCGTTCTCCGGCAGCCCGTACCCTTTGCCGGAGGTTCTCCCCGCAGTTTGCGTTATCGGCTTGAACGCCCTCCAAAAGCCTCCCTTTCCACTTGATTCTTGCCGCTTACGCGGCCCGAGAAAACAAATTCGATTGGAGTCTTTATGTTGTCAAGCTTGCCTGGCCGATGCCGTGGTGTGTCCTCAACGGGCACAGGCAATCGTCTACTCTGGATATTTCTAACTTTGGGCTTGCTGGGTCTGAGTACCGATGTACTCGCTCATGCCGTCGCCCAGGGCGACAAGGGGTACATCCAGGAAATTACCGGGATAAACCTTATTTCGTTCATCTATCTGGGGGCCAAACACATGGTCACCGGATATGACCACCTGCTGTTCCTGCTGGGTGTCATTTTCTTCCTCTACCAGATGAAGCACATCGCGATCTACGTGAGCCTGTTTGCCTTGGGGCATTCCACCACGATGCTGCTGGGGGTTTACTTCAACGTGGGCATCAATAGTTACATCATTGATGCGATTATCGGTCTGTCCATCGTCTACAAGGCACTGGACAACATCGGTGCCTATCAGCGGTGGTTTGGTTTCCAGCCCAACACCAAAGCCGCCACGTTGATTTTCGGGTTCTTCCATGGCTTTGGTCTGTCCACCAAGATCATCGAATACGACATCTCACAGGACGGCCTGATTCCGAACCTCCTCGCCTTCAATGTGGGCGTGGAAATCGGACAATTGATCGCCCTGGCCATGATCCTGATTGTCATCAGCTTCTGGCGAAAAACCGACGGATTTTTCCGCCATGCCTACACCGCCAACGTGGCCATGATGAGTGCAGGTTTTCTGCTCTTTGCCTATCAGCTCACCGGTTACTTCGTCGCCTGATTCTGGAGATTTTTTATGTACAACACCGATATTCCCAACCGTGAAGAACTGCCCAGCACTGCCAAGCTGGTTCGATCAACCATCATTGCGGCAATTGTGGCGTTGGTTCTGCTTGTAACCGTGGTCATGCCCGCCGAGTATGCCCTGGACCCAACCGGCGCAGGTCGCCTTTTGGGCCTGACTGAAATGGGCGAAATCAAGGAGCAGCTCGCCGAAGAGGCTGCTGCTGACGAGGCTGCTCAGATGGTTGCTGTTCAATCCTCAACTGAGCGAGAGGCCCCGGAAGTCAAAGAGCCTGTCGTGGCTGAAGCCGTTGAGGAGCCAGCTCCCTCACCTGAAGCAGAGGTTGCACCTGCCGAGCCAGAACCTGCGCCTGCACCAGAAGTTGTGGAACCGCAGTGGCAGGATGAAGTGCGCGTGGTTCTCACACCGGGAGAAGGCACAGAGTTCAAACTTACTATGGAGGAAGGCGCTACAGCCCGATTCTCCTGGGTATCAGAGGGTGGCCCGATCAACTTCGATACCCATGGTGATGGAAGTGGTCAGTCAATTTCCTACGAAAAAGGCCGGGGCGTGCCTGAAGACGAGGGCGAGTTGGAAGCAGCCTTTACCGGCAATCACGGCTGGTTCTTCAGAAATCGGAACGACAACGACATCACTCTGGTACTGCGTACTGGAGGAGACTACGGTCAGTTGAAGAAGATGTTGTGATTAACCATTAGATAAACGTAGCAACATCCAGCCCCGCGTGCTCACGGGGCTGGATGTCTTTTCAGCAGCTAAATGGTGCTTGGGGACTCATCCGCAGGGTTAACTTCCAAGCTTGTACCGAGCGCCGTGGGAGGCTAGGAATGTGGTCGCAATAAGGTGCGTCTGAATGTTCGCTTTGCGACCAAAGCTACGGGCGGCCAATTTATTGGGGTCTCTTCCGTTTTGTGTGGAACATTAGCTTGCAACCATTCTCTGTAATGGCGTCTGGAACGGGTTTGCTGGCAG
>NZ_JAKZAH010000073.1 GCF_023156245.1 Marinobacter bryozoorum | reverse complement strand
GTACCACCAAACCCTTGATTACCAAACGCCCGATGAGGTGTACTACAGGCAATCCATATCCTTGGCAGCCTGAGCCAGGGAAACAACCGGATCATAGCTTAGGGACACCATCAGGTTGTCCAACTGATTGGGTCCACCTCAGTTGATACATGAGAGTGATACAAAGGCTCCATTCTCCCGGCCCACCGCCATCACTACCGCACACATGATCAGCGCGGTAGTGAGGTTGTCCGCTACGGGGGAAATAAAGAATGCCAGTATGCCGGTGATCCAGAACAGTTGCCGGTAGCCATAACCCTTGCCGAGTAACCAGATCCGCAGTTGGTCAAATACATTACGCTCCAGCATCGCGTTAATGTAGGTCATGGCCACCAAGAGGAAGAAAAACAGCTCGGCGTATTCTAGGAAGTTGTGTCGGATCGCCGCTTCCACCTCCCCGTCTGCGCCCACCGCTCGATAGGCCAAGGCCACCAGAATCCAGATCAGCCCTGCGGCGATCAGCATCGGCTTGGATTTGGCCAGGTGGATCTTCTCTTCCAGCATCACCAGGATATATGCCATCACGAAAATCCCAATGGCCAGGTAACCGATGGGATGAAAAGCCAGACTCGGGCCTTGGCCCGGGTTCGCCCATACCAGGGCAGGGGCGAACGACGCTATCGTCACCACCAGCAAAAAAATCGACCTCATCAGAAAGACTCCGAATGCAGAGGAAAGACCGGGGCAGCGGTTCTGCCCCGGTGGTAGGACGTCAGGCGATCTCGATTAGGCTCTCGCCGGGAGCTACACGATCCCCCTTGGCAATACTGACCCGTTGGATAACCCCGGAAATCGTTGCCTTGACCTCGGTTTCCATTTTCATCGCTTCAATGATGAACACCGGATCTCCGGCCGACACCTGGTCCCCTTCGTTAACCAGCACGTCAACAATATTGCCCGGCATGCTGGTCGTTACGTGGCCTTCGCCAGAGGCTTTTTCGCGGCCTCCAGACCGGGAGCCTTCCGAGACGGCACCTTGTGAGATCAGGCTAATCTCCTCCGGCACACCGTCCACCGTCATGTAGAAACGGCGCTCGTTTTCACTGTCCACGTTGGCGCCAGTTACATGAATGTCGTAGCTCTCACCATGGACAGTAATCTGGAACTGTGTGGAAACGCCGTTTCCGGACTTGCCCTTGGCGATGGACTCAAGCGGTTCGGGCTGCAACGTGCCATCACGACGCTGCTTCAAATAGGCGCGGGCCTGATCCGGGAACATGGCGTACGTCAGCACGTCTTCCTCACTTTCCTCCAGGTCACCAATGTCTTTGCGCAAATCCGACAGCTCTTTCGGGATCAGGTTGGCGGGACGCTCCTCAATCAGGTCTTCCTTGCCGACGGCCCGGCGCTGCAGCTCTGTATCCACTTGCCCGGGCGCGGCACCGTACCAGCCCTGGAGGTATTTCTTCACTTCGTTGGTGATGGACTCGTAGCGTTTCCCGGCCAGGACGTTGATCACGGCCTGGGTGCCCACTATCTGGGAAGTCGGCGTCACCAGAGGCGGGTACCCAAGGTCCTTGCGTACCCGGGGAATTTCCTCAAACACCTCCTGAATACGGTCCAGCGCCCCTTGTTCTTTCAGTTGGTTGGCCAGATTCGACAGCATTCCACCGGGTACCTGGGAGAGCAGGACCGAGGTGTCGACCCCGTTGTAATCACTTTCGAACTGGTGGTATTTCTTGCGCACCTCGCGGAAGTGGCAGGTTGCCTTATCCAGCAGCTCAAGGTCCAGACCGGTCTCGTAGCCGGCGTCTTGCAGGGCTGCCACCAGCGATTCGGTTGGCGGATGACTGGTGCCACCAGCAAACGCCGATAAAGCGGTATCGATGTGATCCACGCCGGCCTCCATCGCGGCCCACTGGCACATGGGAGCCATGCCGGACGTGGCGTGGGAGTGGAGGAACACCGGCAGGTTAAAGCTCTTTTTCAGCTTGCCGACCAGCTCCGCCGTTACGGCCGGGGTCAGCAGTCCTGCCATATCCTTGATGGCAATGCTGTCTGCCCCCATGTCAGCCATGGCCTTAGCCTGGGTGATGAAGGTATCCGTGCTGTGAACCGGGCTGACGGTGTAGCAAATCGTTCCCTGGGCGTGCTTGCCCGCCTTTTTAACTGCCGCGATGCTGGTTTCCAGATTGCGTACATCGTTCATCGCATCGAAAACACGGAACACATCAATGCCGTTCTCCGCTGCCTTGGCCACAAAGGCCTCAACCACGTCATCGCCATAGTGGCGGTAGCCCAACAGGTTCTGCCCCCGAAGCAACATTTGCAGCCGGGTTTTTGGCAGATGCTTGCGCAAGGTTCTCAGGCGCTCCCAGGGATCTTCCTTGAGGAATCTCACACAGGCATCAAAGGTTGCACCGCCCCAGCACTCCAGCGACCAGTAGCCAGCCTGGTCCAGCCACTCACAGGCAGGCAGCATATCTTCTGTGCGCATCCGGGTCGCTATAAGGGACTGGTGAGCGTCCCGCAGGATAACGTCAGTGATGTGAATCTTTCGTTGTGTCATTGATAGGACTCCACTATTCAGTTTAGAGGCCAGCCTGGGCTGCGATGGCGGCAGCGACTGCCGTGGCAATGGATTCGGGTCGACTCTTGTTGCTGTACTCCAGCAACTGGGGATTGCGCTCGACAAATCCGGTGTTGAACGTTCCTGACTGGAAGTCCGGGTGATTCAGTATCTGCTGGTAATAGGGGATCGTGGTTTTAACCCCATAAATTGCCATGTCGCTGAGGGCGCGCCTGGAGCGGCCCACCACTTCTGGCCAGTCCAGAGCCCAGACGATCAGCTTGGCGCACATCGAGTCGTAATAAGGCGGGATCTCATAACCGCTGTACATAGCGGCATCGGTACGCACCCCGGGGCCACCCGCCGAATAGTAGCGACTGATACGGCCGAAGCTCGGCAGGAAGCCATTCTGCGGGTCTTCCGCGTTAATACGGAACTGCACGGCAAAGCCCCGGTAGCTGATATCCTTCTGGCTGAAGGAGAGCGCCTCACCCGCCGCGATCCGGATCTGTGTCTTGATGATATCGATGCCGGTGGTTTCCTCGGTGATGGTGTGCTCCACCTGGACCCGGGTGTTCATCTCCATGAAATAGAAGCTGCCGTCGTGATCGAGCAGAAACTCGACGGTGCCGGCGTTGACGTAACCACACTGGCGGGCAACGCGGATGGCGAGCTCACCGATATATTCCCTTTGCTGTTCACTGAGCTGGGGGGAGGGGGCCACCTCAATCAGTTTCTGGTTACGCCTTTGGATGGAGCAGTCACGCTCAAACAGGTGCACCACATTGCCGTGACTGTCGGCCAGAATCTGTACCTCAATATGGCGTGGTTCAATGATGCACTTCTCAAGGAAGACCTCGGCACTCCCAAAAGCCTTGGTGGCCTCAGAGATGACACGCTCGTAGTTCTGACGAAGTTCCTTTTCCGTGTCGCAACGCCGTATGCCACGCCCTCCACCACCAGACGTGGCTTTCAGCATGACGGGATAACCAATTTTTTCTGCCTGGCGTACGGCATCTTCGACATCACTAAGGTTGCCATCTGAGCCTGGCGTTACCGGCACGGCCGCCGCCATCGCGGTCTGGCGCGCCTGCGTCTTGTCACCCATGGCGCTGATAGCCTCTGCCGAAGGACCGACGAACGTAATACCACGCTCCCGGCAAACGGCGGCCAACTCGGCATTCTCTGATAGAAAGCCGTAACCGGGGTGCAGGGCATCGCAACCAGTCTCTACCGCGAGGTTCACCAGGTGGTGAGGGTTCAGGTAACCACTGAGCGGGTCCTTGCTGATGCGATACGACTCGTCTGCTTTCTTTACATGCAGGGAGTACTGGTCGGCCTCTGAAAAAACAGCCACAGATCGTATGCCCAGCTCGTTACAGGCCCGGGCTATACGAACCGCAATCTCGCCACGATTGGCGATCAGCAATTTCTTGATCGGCATTGGTTTTACCTTCAATTGGCGTTCGGAAAAAGCTGCCAGCGGCCAGAGCCGATGGCAGCTATGGTGGGCTAGCCCGATGATCCCCTGACAGCGTGAACGATGTCTGAGAATGATTCGGGACGAGGATCCGGGGTCAGGTTTACCCCGAGTTTCTGGCCAAGATCGTCAGATGACAGCAGCCCGCGAACGAATTGCTCGCTTAAATATGTCGCATCCGCATCAGTCACCAGTAAAAAGTCTGTGTGAAGTTCTTTGAATAGAGCGACTAGATCCTCAACCTTCAGGGTCTGGAGCCGGCTGTAGTCGATAACCGGCAAGCTCCATATTGGGCGCATCACATCCTGTGCTGTGATGTCGTCGATGGAACCACCTCGTTGATTCGCAAGGCTCAAGGGCAACGCGCCCATCAGATCCTTCAAAGCCAACATTCCGGTGACTTCTTCCTTGGCATTTATAACCACGGCGAACGTGGAGCCGTGGTTATACAACCTTTGCCTGGCCTCCCGGATTCCCATCGCCGCGCGAACCGTGACCGGATAATCTCTGGCGAAATCCTTCAACACCTTTGTCGCAGGGCCATCACTGCTGAGGGGGGTGGTTATCGTATTGGGCAGGAGTCGGAAGACCCCGCCGGATGGCCTGGACACCAAAAAGCGTAACGAATTGCTCATGACAATTCCTCATTACTGATAATCATTCAGGCAGGACGACAGTACGAACCACAGCTCGTTGAAAGTCCTGATTTGTGAATGTTCTACAGCGTCGAGGGTGGTGCCTGAGAAAGACCGGGATAGCTGATCAGCCTTGAACGAGGCCCGTCAAAGGCTAGCTGGGTCAGGGCATGGGAGGAAAGCTTTAAAGGGGGGAGTTCAGGCGTAAGATGCTGTGCTGGCGCTTCGCCAGGGGATGTGGAGCCGTCTGCAGACGAGTCTGTCGCTGTCGCCAGACTCCAGTCTCCAAACTCTGCCAAGGCTGAAGGGTCGCCACCACCAGGGAGACCCTGGGCCTGGACTCCGATCGTCCAGACGAAAAACAGAAACGCCAACAACACGCCGAGGTGGCGCGTAAGGAAGGCTTTATCGTCGAGGCCGGAATTCATCAAATTACCATCTGATTAAACGGTGTGGCCGGAAGATGGAAGTTACCACTGCGGTTTCAGATGAGCAAACAAGAATCGTTTCTTTCTGGCATCTGAAGCGGTACTCCATGCCGTACTGCAAGAAAGCTGAAGCGGCCATATGGTCAGTCGGGTATTACCAAACGAGGAGCGGGGTGACCAGTGTGGCGATCGGGACCTAGCCTCGCTCATTGTTAACGGGTGATGCCGCTTCAGGATTGGCTTTTGCTACCGGCTAATTTGCACAAGGCTTATCAGGCGGCTGAGCATTGACATGACATTGAGCTGTGACAGATCACACAGTTGGGAGTAAATGAAGGTTTCACTCAGCAACAAGCTCGGCTTCAAAACCGTCCTGCCGCCCGGTTGCCGGCGATCGTAAATACAAGGCCATGCCGGCACCTTCGGCAATCGCGTCGGCAATGGCCAGGCCAAGACCAGAGCCGGAGGCATTGGTATTCGAGCGTTCAAATCGGTTCCGCAACAACTTGAGCTGTTCCGGTGAAATTGTGTGGCCGCCATTGCGCACGATCAGCCTGCCATCTTCACACAGGCTGATTTCCACTGGCTCGCTCGGGGAGCCATGCTTGAGTGCGTTCTC
>NZ_JAKZAH010000072.1 GCF_023156245.1 Marinobacter bryozoorum | reverse complement strand
TGGAATGCAGAGCTGCCAGCTTTAAAAAATGTGGCTCAATACGGTTAGGGCAAGTGGGTCGGTTTAGCGGCGCTTACGCTGGGACTGGAAATGCGTATTCTGACAGGATATGTCGGAAGCTGTTTGGCGACCGGAGGCATGGACATGCACTTGTTGAAGAAGCGCTCCCGATAGGTTGCTAAAATAGTCTATCGCGATCCATTTATTGGTCTAGCAAACGCTTCGGCTAAGTTGGGACTGGAAATGCGTAGTCTAACAGGATATGTCGGAAGCGGTTTGGTGTTCTGTAGGTAAGTGTTGTCCCCGGTAGAATTAACCGGTAATTCGCAGAGGTCGGTGGTAGAAGGCGGGGAGTTTAAGCCGCCGATCGTCGCCTTGGTTCCCGGTAGTCCAGGTAGGTGTCTTCAAACGCCGTGGCTCGCTCGTACCAACGTTCCGGGTCCAGGTTGAGTCGTTCCAGGATGGGTAGTGCGGTCGGGTCTATGGCGCCGCGTTTGTCGTCCCGGGTGATTCGGCCGGTGGTGTCCACCAGCTGTAGGTAGTCCTGCAGGCTGAAAAGGATGCCTTGCTGGTCGTCGTTGCGGATCATGCCCTCAAAGCCCAGTAGGGGTTTAAGGGGTACTGCGAAATCGTTCAGCGCCTGTTGTTCGATCTGGTGGTGAATGGCGTCAGCCAGATTGAATAGTGGCTGTATGCGTTCCTTGATGCTGGTGTAGTCGGAGGTTTCCGGCGTGTCGGCCATAGCGGCCCGGATAGGGTTCAAATCAACGTAGGCCATGCAGGTGAGCAAGGCTTCTTCGGTTTCCAGGGGTTGAGACTTGAAGCGGCTTTCCCAGAAGTGACCCGTGCAGTCATCCTCTTGGTTGGCTTTTCTGGCGATCGGTTCGTTCAGGCATTTCATAAACCAGCTGAGGTCGGTCAGTCTGTTTTTGAAGGTTTCAGCGTACTGGTCCACTCGTCGCAATTCGGCTTCGCTCAGATCCTCGCCTTGCTGGTAGCGTTGTACCAGGGGTGGTCCCTGGTACAGGCAGCACCAGCGGGCCAGTACTTCGTCGTTGGTCCAGGTGTTACCCTGCTCGGGGCTGAGTTTGATCACCAGGTGGTAATGGTTGGACATTACTGCGTAGGCGGCCACGTCCACGGTAAACAAGGAAGCCAGCAGCCTTATGCGTTCCTCGATCCAGCCCCGCCGGTGCTCGTAGCTTTTACCTGTGGCATGGTCTTGCCCGCACAGGAAGGTGCGCCGCACGCATCGGGAGATGATGTGGTAGTAGGGGGTGTCGGTAAGGCTGATTTGCTGGTGCCTGGGCCTTGGCATGGTGACTCCTTGTCTTGTTTGCTTTGGTTTGATTCTGGCAAAAAACTGTATTAATGGACAGTTGTTCTTTTGTTCGAATGAAGGCATTCCCCTTAAGCCGCTACATGTCGATGTTTGAGCTTCTGGGAAGGAGGCGAAGTTCTGGCTGACGCCAGAGATGACGCTTGCCCGTAATGCTGGTTTCGACGCTGGAGTGGTGAGAGTATTGTTGTAGGTAACGGAGAAGAACCGGTTGGTACTGCGAGGAAGAGTGGTATGACCATTCCCCCTTAGGCCGATGAACAGCTGAGAGAGGCCACCGACGAGCAGCTGGATCGGTGGGTAACCGGCATTCTTGAGGCTGACAGTTAGGTGTTGTTGGGTGCGCGGGAATAGGCGCCACCGATGAGGGTGTACCTCATGCTTTCGGCGCCAGCCAGGTAATGAGTTATTGTTGCGAACAGCCAGAGGTGTGCATTTGTACTACCAATCCTCACACGCGTTCCCCCACAAGGGTCGGTTTTCGCCGGATTTTCGAATGGAGGGAGAGGGCGCGTCGTTCTTCTATACCCATATCCGCAAGAATGCCTCTACGTCGTTCAAAAAGCTGTTTCAGGTGCTGTACCCGGGTGTCTGTCCCGGTGACCTGCCTTCAATAGGGTGTATGACCCAGAATGCGCAGGTGAAAGGGCTTACCCCAGGGGAGATCGAACAGAAATTCGCCACCAGGTTGTTTGTTTACCGTGATCCGATTGAGCGTGTATTTTCCGTCTACAAGAACAAGCTGATTCAGCAGGACGGTGCCGAAGATTTGCTCGCAAGACTTGAGACGGTGGCCGGGCGAGATCCGGCGCTGCTGACATTCGATGAGTTTGTGCATGAGTTCGTGTCACTGCTCGAAACCGAGCGTTGGTCAGAGGTGGACGGCCATCTTTACCCTCAGGTGTGGCATCTGTTGCCGATCACATACAATAAGGTGATCTGCATGGACAACGTCTATGCCGAGATGCTCGATTTGTTGCCTGCAGGTGTCTGTGACGAGGTGTTCAAGGAGCCCTCGAACAGCACTACCAGGGGCAGTGTGCCTTTACGCTGGGCTGACCCCGATTGTCCGGCAGTTTATTTCCGTAAAAAATATGCGCGACACAAGGCACTGCCGTCGCTCAGCCAACTGATAACGCCCACCACAGAGACCCGCCTGCGCGAGATATACGCCGACGATTATCAAATGATTCACGACGTTGAGGGCGGCGCTCTTTCGTCGAGGCGGATGGCCGTAGCGCTTCCTCCCGGCCTGGATTTCAGCCCACCGGTTATGGCCGGTCAACGTTCGCCGTCGGAGCAGGCTTCAGGTCTGAACTTTGACCTGGCAGAGCAGCGTGGAGTTGGCTGAATCGATGTGTGAAACCGGGACAGATCTATTTTTCCTCAGATGTTTGATGTTGTGCCCTGGGGTTCGCGCCCTTCGACGGGCTCAGGGCGAGCGGGATGTTGGGGGGGCTGGGCTTGTAATCCGTTCACCCTGAGCCTGTCGAAGGGTGACATACCCCGAGCTGGTATCAGAACCTGGAGTTTGCGTCCTTCGACGAGCTCAGGACGAACGGGATGTTGGGGGCTGGACTCATAACCCGTTCACCCTGAGCCTGTCGAAGGGTGACATACCCCGAGCTGGTATCAGAACCTGGAGTTTGCGTCCTTCGACAGGCTCAGGGCGAACGGGATGAAGGTGAGGCCCGGATTTCCTAATCCGTTCACCCTGGGACCTGCTAAAGCGCACCCCGCCCGGCGCCGGTAATGAAATACAGCTGACCGATACCATCGGTATGCTGATGGATGAAGAACCGGTCGATGCCTTCCATATCCAGGGCCATTCCCATGATTGTGGTAACAAGCAGGGATACATGCGGGCCTTCGTGACCTATGGTATGCGCCACCCGGAACTGGGCGGGGCGTTTTCCGAGTTTGTTAAAGGTCTTTAGCGTTTTTTCAGAAGGCAACAAGATGTAGCCACGGACACTCACGGACCCACACGGACAACCCCAAAAAGTTCTTTTCGTCCGTGAGCGTCCGTGAGTGTCCGTGGAAAAGTCATTCTTTTCCCCATTCCGCGCACTACGCCTGAACCCTGGTATCTATGAATCTCTCAGAACTTCTTTCGGACTACACGGCCCATTCTGTAAACCCCGATAACCCGGCTCAGCGGGTTTCCTTTGGTACCTCCGGTCACCGGGGCTCGTCCCTGAGTGGCAGTTTTAACCGGTACCATATCCTTGCCATTACCCAGGCGGTGGTGGACTGGCGGACCAGCCAGGGCATTACCGGGCCGGTGTATCTGGGGAAGGATACCCATGCCCTGTCATCGGTGGCGATGGAATCGGTGCAGGAGGTGCTCGCTGGCAACGGTGTTGCTATGCGGGTTGATGCCAAGGGCGGGTTCACCCCGACGCCGCTGGTATCCCATGCGATTTTGCGACACAACGCACATGGCTCTCCGGAGCAGGCCGACGGGCTGATTATCACGCCTTCCCACAACCCGCCGGAGGACGGCGGTATCAAGTACAACGGCCCGGACGGTGGTCCGGCCCCTGCGCAGACAACAGCCTGGATTGAGTCCCGGGCTAATGAATTGCTCAGAGCCGGGCTGGCCGGCGTGAAAACCCGCCCCCGTCGTATGGCGGTGGGCCTGGCAGAACCCTGGGACTATGTGCGGCAGTATGTTGACCACCTGGCGGAGGTGGTGGATATGAAAGCCATTGCCGCCAGCGGCGTCACGCTGGGGGTTGATCCCATGGGTGGCTCTGCCCTGGCGGTATGGGAGGCCATTGCAGACACCTGGAACCTGGACCTGCAAATCGTCAACCGCCGCCAGGACCCGGACTTTGCGTTTATGCCGCCAGACCATGACGGCAAGGTCCGCATGGACTGTTCCAGCCCGGCGGCCATGGCAAACCTGTTAACCATCAAGGACCGCTTTGACCTGGCATTCGGCAACGACCCGGATGCCGACCGGCACGGCATTGTTGACGCCGCCGGTCTGATGAACCCCAACCATTACCTGGCGGTGTGCATCGACTACCTGCTCAGCCACCGCCCGGCCTGGTCCGGTGACCTGAAGGTGGGCAAGACCCTGGTGTCTTCCTCCATCATTGACCGGGTGGTGGCGGGCCGGGGCAGGGCACTGTATGAGGTGCCGGTGGGTTTCAAGTGGTTTGTGGAGGGGCTTCACCGTGGCGAGCTGGCCTTCGGCGGCGAGGAAAGCGCCGGTGCCAGCCTGCTGACGTTTGACGGCAAGCCCTGGAGTACCGACAAGGACGGCATTGTGCTGTGCCTGCTGGCAGCGGAGATCTACGCCAGCACCGGCAAGCGCCCGAGTGAGTATTACCAGGAACTGACCGCAACCTACGGCGCACCGGCCTATCGCCGTAAGGACTTCCCGGCCGACGAGCAACAAAAGCAGGCCCTGAAAGCCCTGCGCCCCGCCGACCTGCCCTTCACCCAACTGGCCGGCGACCCGGTACTCGGCGCCTTCACCACCGCCCCGGGAAACAGCGCCACCATCGGCGGCATCAAGGTAACCACCAAAAACGGCTGGTTCGCCGCCCGCCCCAGCGGCACGGAGAATCTTTGTAAGATCTACGCGGAGAGTTTTGTGGGGGAGGAGCACCTGGAAGAAATCCTGCGAAAGGCGGAGACGTTGTTGTAGCTGGCGGGGGCTTGGTTTCCCGTTCACCTTGAGCCTGCCACAACTCCCCGTTCGCCCGAGTCTGCCCCAACTCTCCGTTCGCCCTGAGCCTGCCCCAACTCTCCGTTCACCCTGAGCCTGTCGAAGGGTGACATACCCCGTGCTGGTATCAAAACCCGGAGTCCGCGCCCTTCGACAAGCTCAGGACGAACGGGATGTTGGGGGCCGGACTCGCAACCCGCTCACCCTGAGTCTGCCACAACTCCCCGTTCACCCTGAGCCTGCCACAATTCTCCGCTCACCCTGAGCCCGTCGAAGGGTGGGTATGTGGAAACCGGGACAGATCTATTTTTCGGGACCTCTGAGTCCGCGCCCTTCGACGGGCTCAGGGCGAACGGGATGAGGGTGAGGCCCGGGTTTCGCAATCCGTTCCCCTTGAGCCTGCCACTAATCCCCGTTCACCCTGAGTCTGCCATAACTCCCCGTTCACCCTGAGCCTGTCGAAGGGTGGGTATGTAGATGTACAAGGCTGACTTGCTGATACCTTGGCATGATGACTCATTGTCTTTGATGGCTTTGAGGTGTTTTGGCAATGACTGTATAAATAAACAGTTTTTCCTTGACAGTACATGACCACCTCAACAAAATGGCTCGTATCCACCTTCGTACAAGGATGAGCCATGCCAAGGAACAACGGCACACCGGTCAGCCACGACCAGAACTTCAAGAACCTTATACTCGACTATCCCCGCCAGGCCATTGATCTGTTCTGCGAGCAGGAAGCGCGAGAGCTGGATGATTCTGTTGGTATCGTGCCGTTACGGCAGGAGCAGCTGAAGGAGCGTCTGGGCGAACATTTCTTCAGTTTCAATACCTCCGCTGCGCGTTGCCGGAGTTGGAAGCGGAAGATTACTGGGACAGCAACAACCTGATCGCCCGTCTTTGCCTGAGTCTGATGCACTGGAACCAGAGCCAGAAGCTCGAAGTCTATGCCCGCGCCACCCGGGATTGACGACCCTGGAGCGAGATCCGGAGAAGCAACTCAAGTACCTGGACTTTATCGACATCTACACAGCCCTGGATGATAATGAAATGGAACAATATCAGCAGCACTACCC
>NZ_JAKZAH010000071.1:122-6620 GCF_023156245.1 Marinobacter bryozoorum | reverse complement strand
TGAAGTCCGGTTATGGCCCATGTTGTAGGGATTATCTCACTTCGATAGGGCTTGGTTAAGTCCGACAGGCTGCTAGGTAGCTTTGTCAAAAAACTCCGGAAACATTTGGCTTATGGAACACCTTTGCCTAGCCTTGGGTTAAGATTTCCTGAAAGTGGTGGGACACCCGATATGGGAGTTTACTATGCCAACCTTGTCGAGTACGCGGATAAATATGCGGCATCATTCGAAAAAGCTGTTAAGTCTGAAATTAGTAGTCTCGAAAGGGAGATAGATAATCTCGAGAAGAAAAAGATCTTAATTAAAGATGGAAAATTGGATGCGGAGATGGTGCGGTTTGCCAAGCAGCACAACGGTTGGCACCCAAGCAAAGAAAGTCGTATAGAAGGCGTCAATATAGAAATTACCTTTACGCAAAAGCGACTCGATTATTTGCGAGACCCAGAGTACCTTAAGGCTGTTCTTGCCGGTCAGAGGGTTGGATACTTGGACCTTGAACCCTTCGAAGTTCCTGCAGAAATCCGTCGAATGAAGCAAGACTACCTGAGTGCCATGCGTTCGGTGATCTCAGAAGGGATCGTAAAAGTTGCCACTCTTGTGTTTGATGACACAACCGAAACAGCGAGCTTTTCAGCTGTCAGTGCCGATTACGATGGCCTCATCGTATACTCAGTGGTGGTTGTAGGACAAGAGTTTCGCAACTCCTTTGAAAACCTCTCTTTCCTCGACCTCTCGGACTTAGCGTTAAACCAGGATGGCCAACTGGTTATTCCAAGCACCCCTGATGGTGTTGATGCAGCAGCAGGCTTGGATCGTGATAATTTTGTTAAAGTTGAAACTGCCATGATTCAGCTTGTCAGCGACCACCTGCAGAAAGGTCATTAGCGTTAAGGACCATTTTCTGGCTATAGGCAACCGCCCGAACTCTCGATAAGCCACGTCGATAACGCGGTGTTATAAAAGCCACAGATAAACGTTCACATTCGAAATGTTCGTGAAAGCCTAGATTTTTAAAATCTAGTAACTGGGTCAGTAGTGTCGGTAAAAAAAGGGTCGTTTGTTGGACGCTTAAGGCTAACCCTCAAAACTACCCGATTTCTGCTTGTTTCGCGTCCAACAATCACGTACAACAATCTATGAACAGAAAAGGTACCTTTTATGATCATAGGTTATGCACGCGTCAGCACCCAAGACCAAAATCCAGAACTCCAAGTGGATGCCCTGGGAAAAGCCGGGGCTGAACAGGTCTTTCAGGAAAAGTTCACCGGAGCTCTCCGGGAGCGACCTGAGCTGTCGCAGTGTCTCCGTACGCTCCGGCAGGGCGATGTCCTAATCGTGTGGAAGCTTGATCGCCTTGCTCGATCTTTGAAGGACCTCGTGGAGATGGTTCAGGACCTCCAGGATCGCGGCATCGGCTTTAAGTCCCTGACGGAATCCATCGACACTACCAGTTCCGGTGGTCGCCTAGTGTTCCATATTTTCGGGGCTCTGGCTGAGTTTGAGCGTGACCTGATCCGGGAGCGAACAATGGCTGGGCTACAGGCTGCCAGGGCTAGGGGGCGCAAGGGTGGTCGGAAACCAGCAATGTCCGATGCTGATACCAAGAAGGCCGCCGCAATGCTGTTAGACCCGAAAATCACCAAAACAGAAGTAGCTGAGCACTTTGGTGTAGCCAGGGGAACCCTGAATGCTTCGCTTAAACGGCTACAAAACCGGTAACATCAATAAAAACGATGCAGTGCTAAGGAGTAGTTAGCTTGGAAGCCTTCATTGCAGATCCCTCTGCCGTCGATGAATTCCTCAAACGCTGGAAAGGCAACACAGGTAGTGAACGAGCAAACTTCCAATCGTTCATGCGAGACCTTTGTACGCTGCTGGACCTTCCTCACCCAGACCCGGGTGAAGGCGACACCACTCAGAACGCTTATGTATTTGAGCGGTTCATCGCGTCGGCCCGAGTCGATGGCAATACTGACAACCGGTACATCGACCTGTACCGTCGGGACTGCTTCGTACTGGAGGGTAAACAGACCGGCAAGGAGTTGGCATCTCGAAGCCAGCAGAACGCTGTTAATGCAGCTGTAGCGCAGGCTGAGCGATATATTCGAGGACTGCCCCAGGAAGAAGTAGAACATGGCCGCCCGCCATTCATCGTGATCGTCGATGTGGGTAACGCCATCTACACGTACTCCGAGTTCTCACGAACTGGCGGTAACTATGTTCCATTCCCTGATCCCAGACACTATGAGATCCGACTGGACGACCTGCACAAACCGGATGTTCAGCACCGTCTTCGTCAGTTATGGCTAGAACCAGATCAGCTCGATCCGAGCAAGCATGCTGCCAGGGTGACCCAGGAGGTCAGCACCAAGCTGGCTGAACTGGCAAAGTCCCTGGAACACAGCGGATACGATGTCGAGCGGGTAGCCAGCTTTCTCAAGCGCTGCCTGTTCACGATGTTTGCCGAAGACGTAGAGCTACTGCCCAAGGCATCCTTTCAGAACCTTTTGATCGATATTAAGGACAGGAATCCGGAAGCCTTCCCGCACGCCGTTAAGGCGCTTTGGGAAACCATGAATGCCGGTGGCTACAGTGAGCGTCTGATGCAGACCATTAAGCGCTTCAACGGCGGTTTATTCAAAGGCATCGATCCGATCCCCCTGAATGTCCAGCAGATCCAACTGCTCATTGATGCGGCCAAAGCCGACTGGCGATTCGTTGAACCCGCCATCTTCGGGACGCTGCTGGAGCGTGCCCTCGATCCTCGGGAGCGCCACAAGCTGGGTGCCCATTACACACCCAGGGCCTACGTTGAACGCTTGGTTATGCCAACCCTGATTGAGCCCCTTCGTGAACAGTGGGGTGACATTCGAGGTGCGGCGGAAACCCTGCTACGTCAGGGGAAAATAGATAAAGCTCTGAAAGAAGTCCAAGCCTTTCATTACAAGCTTTGCGATACAAAGGTTCTGGATCCTGCCTGTGGCAGCGCCAACTTCCTTTATGTGGCCCTTGAGCACATGAAGCGTCTGGAGGGGGAGGTCCTGGGTTTTATCTCCGAGCTGACCCAGGGGCAAGGTGTTCTGGAAGGTGAAGGCCTGACCGTCGATCCGCACCAGTTCCTGGGCTTGGAGATAAACCCACGGGCAGCGCAGATTGCCGAGCTCGTTCTTTGGATTGGCTACCTCCAGTGGCACTACCGGCTTAACGACCGACTGGACCTCCCCGAGCCAATTTTGCGGGATTTCAAAAACATTGAGTGCAGGGATGCCCTGATCGAATACGACAGTCGAGAACCAGAACTGGATGACAATGGAAAGCCGGTGACCATCTGGGATGGCATTGCTATGAAGATTAGCTCTACCACCGGAGAATTGATCCCCGATGAGACTAGTCGAACTGCGGTTTACCGATACCACAACGCTCGCCAAGCTGAGTGGCCGAGAGCAGACTACATCATCGGCAATCCACCGTTTATTGGAAAAAGTAGAATTCGAGACGCTCTAGGCGACGGCTACGTAGACGCCTTGCGTCAGGTTTTCAGTGGCATAGTGCCGGACTCCGCTGATTTCGTAATGTACTGGTGGCACATCGCTGCCGAGAAGGTACGCCATAACGAGACCGTTCGTTTTGGCTTCATCACGACCAACAGTCTGCGACAGGCATTCAATCGTCGTGTCCTGGAGCCTCACCTTGGTGATACTAAAAAGCCGCTTTCACTTGCCTTCGCTGTGCCTGACCACCCTTGGGTGGATGGTAGCGATGGTGCGGCGGTACGCATTGCGATGACGGTAGGTGTGGCTGGTGAACAACCGGGACTACTGCGACAGGTGACTAATGAAGCCTTAAGTGAAGACCGGGAGGCCCGACAAGTCCAACTTAGCCAGCGTGGAGGGAAGGTTTTTTCTGATCTGACGATCGGAGCCGATGTTTCAAGTGCAGGGGCCCTGAATAGCAATTGTGGGATTTCATCGAATGGAATTATGCTCGCTGGTTCTGGTTTTATCGTTACTCCTGAGGAGGCGGCCTCCCTTGGTTTGGGCGAAATAGATGGGCTCGAGCGCGTGGTGCGTGACTACCGAAACGGTCGTGACCTAAGCCAGAAACCCCGTGGCGTGAAGGTGATCGACCTTTTCGGCTTTGGGGTGGAAGAAGTGAGAGAGCTCTATCCAACCATCTATCAGTGGGTACGTGAACGGGTAAAGCCAGAACGAGATCAAAGCAGGGATAGAGGATTTCGCGAGAAATGGTGGCTTCATGGTCGCCCTCGCCCGGATTGGCGTGCTTGCGCTTCGGGTCTAAATCGCTATATAGCTACAGTAGAAACGACTAAGCACCGAGTATTCCAGTTTCTAGATATTTCGATCTTGCCTGACCACATGTTGGTCAATGTTGCTGTAGACAACTCGGCGATGTTGGGAGTGCTTTCTAGCCGGGTTCATGTCGTGTGGGCGCTTGCGGCTGGTGGACGCTTGGGCGTGGGAAATGACCCGCGCTAAAACAAGACTCGTTGCCTTGAGACTTTTCCGTTTCCGGTGCTCAATGAGGAGCATGCCTCTAGAATCGGCAGGCTCGCCGACCGTATCGACGCCCACCGCAAGTGCCAGCAGGCAGCCTACAAGTCGTTGACATTGACCGGCATCTACAACGTCCTGGAAAAGCTACGCGATGGCAGTCAGTTGACCGATAAAGAAAAGGCTATAAACCAGCAGGGGCTGGTCAGCACTCTGCTCGAAGATCACGACGCGTTGGATCGTGCCGTATTCGAAACCTATGGCTGGTCAGATCTAGCCGACAAATTGGTGGGGCGTCCCGGTGCCACAACCCCACTTCCAGACAAACCCGCTGATCAAGCAGAAGCAGAAGAAGAGCTTTTGATGCGACTGGTCGAGCTCAACAAGCAGCGTGCCGAGGAAGAATCAAGGGGTATTGTTCGCTGGCTGCGTCCGGAGTACCAGGCCCCCGATGCTGTGCAGACCGAAGTGAATATAGCGCCGAAGGCCGCCACGGTAAAACCGGAAGCCGCTACCAGTAGCGGTAAGGCTACATTTCCGAAAGCCATTCCCGACCAGCTTCGAGTGCTCCGGGAGGCACTAGCCGAGCGATCCCACACAGCGAAAAGCCTGGCTGGGATGTTCAAGAGGAAACCAATGAAATCGGTGGAGGACGGCCTGCAGTCACTGGCTGCTTTAGGTATCGCTGAGTACGAATCAGAAACCGAGACTTGGCATACCGCATAGCCATCTTTCAAACGTGCTACACAGTTAGGGAGGTTTATGGAGCTCAGCGCATTTATTGTTAGTCTCGTCGCAGTTGTCATCGCGACGACCTCGACTCTGATAAGTTATCTGCTGTTTCGTGATGCGAAGGATCCGCACGTCGTGGTTTACGCTGATCCAGACTTGAAACGGCCGTCCATTATCAATCTGATTATTGAAAATACAGGCCGAAGCGCAGCATGGAATGTTTCTTTTCAATCAACCAAACCTATACCCCAAAGAGCTTTTGGTATTGAGAAAGCACCCAAACCCGCGCAGATGAACCAAGGCCCGATCGCCAACGGGATTCCTTGCTTTGGTCCCGGATCGAAGCGAGTCATTACCTGGGGGCAGTTTGAAGGCATACGCCAAGGCATTGATGGGGACTACCTCGATATAACCGCCTCGTACCAGAGTCAGCCTTCACTCGCTTTCTGGAAGCGTACCCATCAAACGGTATCCAGGGTTGATATCCAGTCCTTTGAAAATTTCGATGTCAGCGACCGGAACTGGGACAAGAAAATAGCGGAGCAGTTAGAAGTAATTGCATCTGAAGTGAAAAAACTCCGAGCGAAGCCTGAGAATGCTCTACGGGTGATGCCCATAGAGCGACAAAGTCACGAACTGGATGAGAGGACCTGAACTGCGCATAATCGGACGTTATGACAAACCATCGCCGCCCGTTGGCTGCCGCGCCGGGCGGTAGGCCACGACCGGTCAAGCAGGGCCCCCTGTTTACCGCCGTTAATTCCGGGGGGCAGCCTACCCAGAACATGACGCACAGAACGGAACGATGCGCCATCTGATCAAGCCCTCGATCGGACTTGTGTCGTGGCTCATGTTCATTGATCACGAACAGGTAGGTTGAGTGAGCCGGTTTGGCCACTGTCGTAGTCCCTCCAGGCCACCAGGTTTCAAAAAGTCATCCCAAACCCAAAAATACAGCGGCTAATTGATCAAATACTCGCCAAACTGGCTCGGCCAGAGCGCGAATCGCTGCTGAAGAAAAGCGGTAGGTTTGCGGTGCCGGTTTGCTCCAAAGAGGTAGGTTCAGTGAGCCGGTTTGGCCACTGCCGTGGATCCTCCAGGCCACCAGGTTTCAGAAAGTTACCCCAAACCCAAAAATACAGCGGTTGATTGATCAAATAATAGCCAAACTGGCTCGACCAGAGCGCGAATCGCTGCTGAAGAAAAGCGGTAGGTTTGCGGTGCCGGTTTGCTCCAAAGAGGTAGGTTCAGTGAG
>NZ_JAKZAH010000070.1 GCF_023156245.1 Marinobacter bryozoorum | reverse complement strand
CCTCGTGTTGGAAACTGTGAGGTTACTTTAGGGCGAATTTTAGCGGGGTGGCAGAACGTCGCGGAATGGACGCTTACGCAATAACGACCTGTCTTTGATCGATCAGGTCGTGCGGTACCCCATCGCCTACATCAATGATGGTCAGGTAAGAATGTACAACCAGTATCCTGTAGATCCGGCACGACTTAAAACAGAGAAAGGCTGGGATCATTCACGCGACTGGAATTTCGATGTGGTGGCCATCAGTGAAACTGAGGGCAGAGTCGAAGCCTCCGCCACCCGGTGCCGCGCGGACGGATCCGTCATTGAGCATATCCATGGCTATTACGCGTTCACCCGCGTTGACGGACAATGGAAAATGTATGCGTTGAGTGGGGTGTCAT
The DNA here is from genome assembly GCF_023156245.1 of Marinobacter bryozoorum. Classification (GTDB taxonomy): domain Bacteria; phylum Pseudomonadota; class Gammaproteobacteria; order Pseudomonadales; family Oleiphilaceae; genus Marinobacter; species Marinobacter bryozoorum. The sequence goes on along the minus strand of NZ_JAKZAH010000070.1, from coordinate 6,519 downwards.
TCTGATTGGCGTTGCCGGTAACGCCACTTCTATTGTGGCGGCCGCCCATTCTTCAGAAAGGCACGGGCACCATGGCATGGTTGATCCTGTCAGCTAGAGTACTGACTCCACGGCCTCGATAAGCGCAGGGTCGTCGGGAGTCACCTTGCTCGGAAAGTGCCTGACCACATTGCCGTCGGCGTCGATCACGTACTTGGTGAAGTTCCAGCGGGGAGGGTTGCTCTGCTCATTGATCTCACGGAATACCGGGTTGGCATGATGGCCGGTGACCGGCCCGGGGGCGATCATGGTAAAGGTGACCCCGAAGTTTTTAAAACAGATGTCAGCGGCTTCTTCCTCTGAATCCGCTTCCTGCTGGAAGTCGTCGCTGGCAAATCCTACCACCACCAGTCCCTCAGGTCCGTAGCGCTTGTGTAGCTTTTCCAGGCCTTCGAACTGGCTGGTATAGCCGCAGTGACTTGCGGTGTTGACCACCAGCAGTGGTTTGCCGGCGGCGGTGTCGCAGAGATTGATTGTATCGGTGGAGTGAAGCTTGCTCTGTTGGTGATCGAGGAATGACGGGCAGATCTCGGCCATCACGGAAGAGGTGAGCAACGATCCGATTAAAAGTCCGCTAGCGGCCAACTTCAGTCTGAAGTGATTCATGATCGGGTTTCTGCCTGTCAATCAATGCGACTGGGTACTTCAGGGCCTGTCATCTCTGACCCTGTCGGCTTGGGTGGTTCCACCTTGTGACTCGGCTATTTTCCCTGAAAAATACTTACAGTCAAAGTTGTTTCTGGCTAGATTTTGCGCAATCTGGCGTTGTATGCTTTTATCAGACAGGCAGGCTGCGGCTATTGGAGTGGCTTGTTCCCTGGCACTCTGCGGACCGGTGATCTGTCGGCTTCCGGGAGTTTCTTGCTGTCACTAAATGGAGTTTCACGATCATGGCTTATGAAACAATAGACGGACAAAAATACGAGAAGGAGTTGCTGGACCTGGCCCGCAAGCATACGACAGGGCGGGGAGAAGGGCAGCTTTCGAAGGACGAAGTGGCGGAGCTCTTTAAATCCGCGAAGGATGGTCCCGGGGTTACTGACACTGAAAAGGCCACCCTTGCCTACATCCGCAAATCGTTTGAGTTTACGGATGCTGCGGCAGCAGACTTTGACGCAGCGTTCGACGGGCTTTGAGCCAGGCTCATTCCTGGAGTAAAAAGCCAGGCGCAATGCCTGGCTTCCAAGCGCGGGAGCGTCATGAATCTGTGCGTTTGATCTCAAGAAGCTCCACTTCAAAGATTAACGTCGAATTCGGCCCTACATAATTCCCGGAACCACGTTCTCCATACGCAATGGCAGCTGGAATATAGAGTTCCCATTTCGCTCCTTCAGACATCAACTTTAGCGCTTCTATCCAGCCCGGGATGAGCTGTTTGACCTTAACGGTATAAGGCTCGTTACGTTCATAGGTGCTGTCGAACTCAGTGCCGTCTACAAACATTCCACGGTAGTTCACCGTGACTTCGTCGTTATCGGATGGTGTGTAGTCTCCATTGCCGTTCGCAATTACTTTGTATTGCAGACCACTATCGGTAACGACTACGTCATCCCTGGTTGCATTCTCAGCGAGGAAAGCCTCGCCTTCTTTCTTGTTTTTTTCTGCCAGATTTGTTCGCTCAGCTTCTTTTTGCTTGATTTGGATTTCCCTGAAAACCTCAAGGGTGGCAGCTACTTCGCCGGCTGACATTTTTGCCTCACCGTCCTGGAAAACAGCCTGCATTGCCTCTGCCATTAAATCGACATTGAGCGCCAGCCCTTCGGCCTTGAACTTCTCTGCCAGGTCATAGCCATAGGCGTAACTGAAGCGATCATTAAGGTCTTCGAATCCGGTTTGCCTGGCTTCGAAGGTGCCCTGGTTTTCCTTAGCGTTCCTGGATAAAGCCGGTTGGCTAAAGGTTCCCGCGAGAAATAACCCGGTCAGAATAACTGCGTGAACGTTGGAAGGTACGTTCATATAAAGCCCTCAACAGACCAGTCAGGGTTAACAAAAGACCTCAACCCGGCATCCGGGTTGAGGTCTTGTTATGGCTGTTACCCGAGACGATCAATTAACCAGCCAGCGGGCTGCGTATTCACGCATTACTTCACCCGGCGCACCACCGTCACCGGTTGTAGGTGCAAAGTGCCCGCCAGAGGTGGTTTCCTGGGTATAGCGCGTGGAGTTACGCCGGCAGTTGCCGGCATTGAAAGGCAGGGCCGGCGCGAGGGTGTCGGCTGTACTGAAGATGCAGACAACATCCACATCGCTGGCTACCGGGCGGTCAATGCTGGTGGTGTAAACGGTGTCAGGCTGAACTGCGATAACACAGTCTGCGCCCAGGCGGTTAGCGGCATTAAAAGAACCACCGCCACCCTGGGAGTGGCCCGAGGTACACACTTTCGGGTTGTTACCGATGATGTTGCGGTAACGGCTCTTGGCCTGATTAACGGCGCTTTCCACTTCCCGGCCACTGCCGGAGTTGGCGGTGGTGGCAGCGGCTACCAGGATGCACTGCTCGGCTACGGATTCCAGGAGACCACGATAGGTGCTGGAAGTGCCGCCGGTCCCATTACCCCAACCCAGGATGTTGTAGCTGCCATCGCCGCCACTTGGCACATAGAATACTGCACCGGACCCGGAATCGCGGCTGACGCTGCAATCAGATCCGCCGAAACCGCCGCCACCACCGATAGCCAGTGCGGAGCTCGAAATGAATAGCCCTGACGCAAGTATTACGAGGATACTTGCGAACTTCGTTTTAGTTGAGAGTTTCATAAAAAACCTCTTTTTATAATAAGATTTAATAGTATGGTTTAATTTCCTGAAATTAAGGGTTCAAATTACAGCTATGAAACCTCCTCACATCTGCCTGTCAAAAGACGTCACTTAGTCTCCCCAACAGGTGCCGGTGCAGTGTAGGAGTGGGTGTATTTGCTCGCTATCACGCGAAAGTCATAAATTGGATGGTATTGGAAGCTCAAATAGGAGTGGTATGCGCAAGTTGACAAATTAGTGTGGTAGCAAATTGATAGGTATTTCGAAGAGTTATTAGGGACCTGGTTATATAACTGAAATATGTCGTATGGGGCGGGTTGACGGTTCTGGTCTATGGGCACGTGGGTCTGGCCCTTTCAGGCGCGCCATTGATCTCAACGCAGGCGAATGTCTACCTGGACTCCGCTAGTGCAACGGGGTCCAGGTCCGTGATTGATGGTGATGTGTGAGGTTGGCAGTGGTGTTACTTCGCCTTGAGCAGGTCCCTGATCTCCATCAGTAGCTGTTCCTGGGCAGAAGGGGCGGGGGGAGCGGCCGGTGTTTCCGCCTCTTTCCTGCGCATGCTGTTCAGGGCCTTGACCGCCATGAATACTGCGAATGCGACGATGATGAAGTCGAACACCGTTTGCAGGAAAACCCCATAACGCAGGGTGACCGCTTCAACACCTTCCCCCGCAGCCTTGAGCGTGATTGCCAGGTTGGTGAAATCCACGCCACCGATCAACAGTCCGATGGGTGGCATCAAAACGTCGGCCACGAACGACGATACGATCTTGCCGAAAGCTACCCCGATGATGATTCCCACGGCCATGTCGACGACATTGCCTTTTACCGCAAACTCCTTGAATTCTTGCATTATGCTCATCAGTGCCTGACTCCTTGAACATAAATCCTTGTGGGCCCGGCTGGTGGCTGGGCACGCCTTGTCCGGCGTACTCAAAGTCTAGTGTCCCGTTTGGTTAATTCGCTGATCTACTGAGCCACTGAGAGCCTTGAGAGCTAGGCGCGGTGGCGAAGGTTTGGTGGTTCCAAATCGAGTCAGCGCAACGCGGCTATCAAGGCTCTCAGTGGCTCCCGACGGGCGCGACGCTGGGGCCTCTGGCCGGTGTTGCCAGCCCTTGATGTGGAACCACCACACCTTCGGACTGGCGCCTTGGCCAGAGGCCCCCGCGTCACGCAGTAAGTCAGCGAATTAACCAAACGGGACACTAGTGCATTAACAGAAAATAAAGCGGAATACGCGTCCGCGTCACGCCGGGCAGCGTGACTTGAAATGGCGTAGTGGTGGACTCAGGTAAGGGTAATCAATCCCCGATTCAGGAGGTGATCCATGCGTGTTCTCATTGCCGGTGCCAATGGCAAGATCGGCCAGCATCTGGTCAGGTTGATGGCCGCCAGCCCCCATACTGCCAGGGCCATGGTCCGCAAGCCGGAACAGGCCGCTGCCCTTGAACAGCTCGGTGCGGCAGAGACGGTTGTCGGAGACCTTGAGCAGGACTGCACCCATGCCCTTAAGGATTGTGATGCCGTGGTTTTCACTGCTGGTTCCGGCCCCCACACCGGTCCTGAGAAAACCATCGATGTGGACCAGGATGGCGCCATCCGGCTGATAGACTCGGCCCGGGCTGCCGGCGTGAAACGCTTTCTGATGGTCAGCAGCATGAGGGCGGACCGGCCCGAGAACGCCCCGGAGAAGCTACATCACTATCTACGGGCCAAGCATAAGGCTGACGAGCACCTCCGTGTAAGCGGTCTGGACTTTACCCTGGTCCGCCCGGGCCCACTGACCAACGACCGGGGAACTGGCAAGGTCGAACTGGCAGCCCGCCTTGACCGTACCGGCTCGATCCCCCGGGAGGATGTGGCGGCCGTACTGCTGGCCACGCTCGATGCGGACAACAGTATCCACCAGAGCTTTGACCTGCTATCAGGGGATTACGGCATCGTCGAGTCACTGGCACGGCTCTGAGGCACCGACCGCAGCTCAGAATCGGAAAGGTGCCTGTAAGTGCCTGGAGGAACGTCGTCAGGCAAGACGATGTCACCCACTCGTTCCCGGTGTAAACCGGTTACCCGGTTGCCGACTGCATGGAACATCCGTTTCACCTGATGGTAGCGGCCCTCGAAGATGGTCAGCCGTGCTTCGCAGGGCGCCAATTGTTCCAGCGTTGCCGGTGAGGTCGTCAGTTGCTCGTAGGCGAACCAGATTCCCCTGGCAAATCTTTCTGCCGTATCCGGGCCGAGGGGATACGCCGTTGTAACCCGGTAAACCTTGGGTATCTTGAGGCGAGGTTCGGTCAGGCGCCGAGACCAGGTGCCATCATTGGTGAGAATCAACAGTCCGGTCGTCGCCCGGTCGAGGCGTCCGGCGATATGCAGGCGCTCGCGCAGTTCGGGCGGCAGCAGGTCGAGCACGGTGGGATGGACGGTGTCGCTGGTGGCGCTCAGGTATCCGGCTGGCTTGTTCAGCATCAGGTAGCGGGCGGGAATACCCTGCTGGAGAACCTGTCCGTTAGCCGTTACCCGCTGAAACCGTGAGACTTCAGCGGCAGCATCGGTACAGCAACGGCCATCCACCAGTACCATTCCTGACGCAATGGTCCGGTTCGCCTGCTTGCGGCTCACACCGTTTTCGTTGCTGAGTATTCTTGAGAGTTTCATGGTCGCATCGGGTACTCGGTGATGAGTCAGGGGCAACTGAAAATCCTGCGGGAGGTCATCACCCTAAGTATTTTTGTGCCATTTGCGGTTCTCTGTCCATCAGGATCAGCGCAATAGCCTCCAGCAGAGCCGGGTCTTGATCAAGACCGGCTCCGAACAGTTCACCGGTCTTGATCGTAATGTAATCTTCCAGGTAGGGGCTTTCCAGGTAAGCTCGGGACCCCACCGGAACAGGCGGCCCCCGCGCAGCTAGCGCTCGAAGAAGGTACCCCGACTGATAATGTGGTCTGACTGCCGGTAGACCTTTGCGTGCTAAGGCCGTTTTCCCCGAGTCCGGACGGCTGATAAGTTCGATGACATCCATTGTGGTATCGCTGATTCCAGATCTGATCCGTGTTGCTCCGCGCCGGAGCAATGGGTGATGGCCATAGGCCTGTTACTTGATCTATAACACTATCCCTCGTAAAACCACCTTCTATTATTCCCCGCCGATCTTCTTGTCTAATTGCCAGGTACTCCGGCCACGAGGTGTTTAGTGACCCTTTTTACTGTTGTCAGATCCATGCGGTTGCCCTTCCTGGTGCTGACTCCCGCCTGTGTGCTGGTGGGCGTGGCAACAGCCCTTGCAACCCGCGGCCCGGTTGCCTGGCCAGATGTGTGGCTGGCCCTGACCGGAGCGCTGGCGGCGCATATCGGGGTGAATACGTTGAATGAGTATCAGGACTTTGCCAGTGGCCTTGATGCGCTTACCGTCCGCACGCCGTTCAGCGGGGGCAGCGGGGCGCTGGTCACGGACCCAGGGGCCGCTACGGCGGTGCGCTGGGTTGCGATACTTTCCCTTGCGGTAACCGTGCTTGTCGGTAGCTACTTCCTGGCACGGTACGGCGCCGCCCTTGTGCCGGTGGGGGTGCTGGGCCTGGCAGTCATTGTTCTTTACACCGGCTGGCTGAACCGCCGGCCCTGGCTGTGCCTGGTCGCCCCCGGACTAGGAGTCTGCGCGGCAGAAGTGTTTTGAGCAAGTGACCCCGCCGCGTCGAATCACAGTTCGGCCCGAGAACGTAT
>NZ_JAKZAH010000007.1 GCF_023156245.1 Marinobacter bryozoorum | reverse complement strand
TGTTGCCAGCCCTTGATGTGGAACCACCACACCTTCGGACTGGCGCCTTGGCCAGAGGCCCCAGCGTCACGCAGTAGGTCAGCGAATTAACCAAACGGGACACTAGCCGGGCTTGCCGTCCGCTCGCGGACTGGCCAGTACGACGGTATACCGGGCCAGGAAGATGGCGTAGGCCAGTGCCCACAAAATGCCGCTGGCGGTGATGCCCAGGTGCCAGGGGAGTCCCTGGAACGCGGTGACTACCCGCACCAGGGCAGCCAGGTGAATGGCTACGAATGCCAGCACCATCCCTTTCGGAAGCACCATGGGCCGACCGGTGTGGCCCAGTGAAACCCGCGCAGTCACCCCCAGGATAAGGCAGGCGATGGCTCCTGTGCCTGCGGCGTGGCTCCAGGCATTGGCTGGCCAGCCGGCGACAAGGGTGCCAGCAAGCAATATCAGAGCCACGGGGACCCAGAGTATGGACAAGTGCAGAATCCACAACAGGGGTTCCTGGCGCACCAGCCAGCCTTTCCAGTTGTACAGACGGACCAGCATGAGTGTCGCGGCCACCAGGGCGAGGCCGGCGGTAACCATGGCCCAGCCGGTGACCAGTGATGCCAGCAGCAACACCATGCTAAACAGCGTAGCCATGTCCAGCGCCGGTATCACTTTGACCTGGTCAGCCGGCAGCCCCCGCTGGCGCATCCAGCCCGCAGAGAAAGCGGGGGTAATCCGCCCCCCGACGATGCTGATCAGTGCCATGCCCATGATCAGTGCACCGTAGGCGTACACCGGGTCCAGGCGCACCACGAATGCTATCTGCATCAGCCAGAACAAGCCCAGCACCACCAGGATCATCAGCTGACGTTTCTGGCGGGCATGCCAGATGCGCCAGCCGGCGTCCAGCATGACCAATGGCAAGAAGGCGAGGTTGACCCCCTGCACCAGCCAGTACGGCAAGTCACCTCCGGCTGTCAGCAGGACCCGTGCGGCTACCCATACGCCCCAGAGCAGTAGCAGGCGGGCCCCGTGGGTACGCTCGGTACCGGTCCAGACACAGACGGCGGTAAGCAGAAAGCCGGCTATCGCCGCAGACAGGAAACCAAACAGCATTTCGTGCTGGTGCCACAGCACGCCCGGCATGGCCAGGGGCAGCTGGATGGTGCCGGTCACCTGCAGCACCCAGAGTGGGATGCCCACCAGGGAAAGCAGTGTTAGCGACAGAAAGAAGATGCGGAACGGGTAGGCAAAGAGTTGCGCTGCGCTGGCGCCGGCACGCGCACTCCGGGGTGTGGATATGGCCTGCATCGCGGACCTCCGCTTTAAAAGAGTATTGTGTGTATATATTAAGCCGGCTAACCGGTTGTGGCTATACCCGCTTGGAGGTAATCGTTCCCTGTATCACGTACAATGCGGCCAACATACTGGATCGGAAAGGAAAACATGGCGTACACAATACTCAAGCACCTGCACATGACCACCGCCTACCTCACGGTGGTGCTGTTTTCCCTGCGCTTGTTGCTGGACCTGGTGGGCAAGCCGGGCTGGCGGACAACGCCGCTGCGCTGGATTCCCCATGCCAACGACACGGTTCTGCTGGTGGCGGCCATCAGCCTGTTGTTTGTCACACCCTGGATGCCCTTCGTTAATGACTGGCTGACCTGGAAAGTGTTCCTGCTGATTGGCTATATCATTGCTGGCGTGTTTGCTATCAAGCCGAAGTTCAGTGTGCCGGTTCGGGTAGTGGCTGCGGTGGTGGCCTATCTGCAGGTCGGGCTGATCTTCCACCTGGCCATGTCCAAGGCCGTGCCTTTCTGATTCCAGGCTGTACCACCCGGCGTTTCCCGGTGCCGGGTGGTACGGTCCTGCTATCAAGGCCGGCGGCCGTGGCCCAGCTGATCTGACAGCTCGTTCAGCTGGGCCTGGATAGCCGTGAGCTGGCGGGCCATCTCGTCCCGCTCATCGTGGGCCTTCTGCGCTTCCTTTCTGTTTTGTTCCTCGCTCATCACCTCCAGGATCGCGCCGATCATCATGTTCAGGAACACGAAGGCCGTGAGGAAGATGAACGTCAGGTAGTAAAGCCAGCTGAGCGGATATTGCTCCATGGTGGCGTACATTACGTCGGTCCAGTCCTCGAAAGTCGCGACCCGGAACAGGGTCAGCATGGCGATGGCCACGTCGCCCCACAGGGTTTCATCCACCTTTGCGAAGAACATGGAACCCATGGCCGCGTAAATGTAGAAGATGATGAACATCAGCAGGGCGATATAGCCCATGCGGGGGATGGCCTTGAGCAGGGAGTTGATCAGGAAGCGCAGCTCCGGCACCACTGAAACCAGGCGTAAAACCCGGAAGACCCGCAACAGGCGGCCCAGCAACACGGCATCGGCGTTGTTGAGTGGGATCAGGCTGCCAACTACCACCAGGGTGTCGAACAGGTTCCAGCCATCCAGCAGGAAGCGTTTCTTGTTGGGACACGCGGCGAACCGGAACAGGATCTCGATCAGGAAGAATACGGTGATGGCATTGTCCATCACCGTCAGGCTGCTCTCCACCAACGGCGGAAGGTCGTAGGTCTTGGCGCCGATGGTGAGGGCGGACAGGATGATGATGGCAATCACCGCGCCCTGGAAAATCTTGCTGGATTCAATACGGCGCAACTGGTGCAACCCGGACATGGGGCTCAGGTCGGCAGACATAACAACAGCTCCAGGTGGACAGGACGCGGCGATTCTAATGCGACTGCGGGGCAGGGTATAGGGTAGCTTGATTAAAACTGGTATGGCTGGCGACTGATGGTCCCGGCGTCTGTGGACCATTTGCGGGGGCTGCAACGAAAAAGCCCCCGGAAACCGGGGGCTGTTTGTGGGAAGGGTTCAGCAGGGTGAGGGTGCGTTCTTTCTCGCGTAGTACCACCAGGTCATGACCAGGCAGCTGGCGTAGAACACGATAAAGCCGATCAGGGCGGCGGCAACCCCGCCGGTCAGGTCAATGGATGTGCCATATGCCTTGGGGATGAAAAAGCCGCCATAGGCGGCAAAGGCAGAGATAAAGCCCAGTACCGCCGCGGACTCCCGGTTGGCCGCTTTCTGGGCCTCGTCCGCCTTGCCCGGCATCTCATTACCCAGCAGGTTGCGGAAGATCACCGGTACCATGCGGAAGGTAGAGCCATTGCCAATGCCGCTGGCTATGAACAGCACCAGGAAGCAGCCGAAGAAGCCCCAGAAACTGCCGGGCGTCAGGTCGCTTGGCAGGAAGAAGATAACCCCGATCACACCCACGATCATGACCGCAAAGGTCCACAGGGTAACCCGTGCACCGCCCAGTTTGTCAGCCAGCATGCCCCCCACCGGACGTGCCAGTGCACCGACCAGAGGGCCCAGGAAGGCATACTTCACCGGGTCCACGTTCGGGAACTGCATGCCGGAGAGCAGCGGGAAGCCGGCGGCAAACCCGATAAAGCTGCCAAACATACCCAGGTACAGCCAGCACATCAGCCAGTTGTCCTTACGCTTGAAGATAACCGCCTGCTCCTTGAAGCTTGCCTTGGCATCGGCGATATCGTTCATGCCGAACCAGGCGGCCAGGCTCGCGATAATGATCAGCGGTACCCAGAGGAAGGCGGCATTCTGCAGCCACAGTGGGTCGCCAGCATTGGCGCCTTCCTGGATTGTGAGCGGATCACCACCGATGGGACCGAACAGGCTGGTGGCAATGACCAGCGGGCCAAGCAGCTGCATCCCCGAAACACCCAGGTTGCCAAGGCCTGCATTCATGCCCATGGCACCGCCCTTCTGGGCCTGTGGGTAGAAGAAACTGATGTTGGCCATGCTGGAGGCGAAGTTGCCGCCGCCAAACCCGCACAGCAGGGCGAGGATCAGCATGATGAGGTACGGGGTGTCCGTATTCTGGATGGCGAAGCCAATCCACAGGCATGGCAGCAGCAGCGAGGCAGTGGAAATCGCTGTCCACCGGCGTCCCCCAAAAATGGGCACCATGAAGCTGTAGAAAATCCTCAGGGTGGCACCGGAAAGGGCGGGCAGTGCGGCCAGCCAGAACAGCTGGTTGGAGCTGTACTCAAAGCCCAGCTGCGGCATCTTGACCACCAGGATGCTCCAGATGGTCCATACCGCGAAGGCGAGGAACAGGTTGGGGATGGAGATCCACAGGTTGCGCTTGGCAATCTTCTTGCCCTTGCTTTCCCAGAACTCCGGGTCTTCCGGGCGCCAGTCTTCCAGCACAAAGGCATTTGGCGTGGAGAGTTCCGGGAGGTCGGTTTTCTCTTCCCTGGCGGTCCATTCGACCCGCTCGGCGGTGCGGATAGCGTAGTGCATCCAAGCCAGTGCCACAGAGACGATCAGGAACAGCAGCATGAACGTGCTCTGATAGACACCAATCACGTCATTGAGCATGCCGAAGGTCAGGGGCAGGAAGAAGCCGCCGAGACCGCCGATCATGCCGACGACGCCACCCACAGCGCCAACACTCTTCGGGTAATACACCGGAATATGCTTGAACACCGCAGCCTTGCCCAGGGACATGAAGAAGCCCAGCACAAAGGTAAGCGCAACGAAACCAGCCAGGTTCATGGCCAGGCTGAAGCGGATATCGCCATTGATACCGTGGATCACGTATTCCGTGGGGGGATAGCTCAGCAGGAAGGTGCAGACTGCGGATGCGATAAACGTCCAGTACATCACCCGACGAGCGCCGTACTTGTCTGACATCCAGCCACCGAGGATCCGGAACAGGGAAGCCGGAATGGTGTACAGGGCGGCGATCATGCCCGCCGTCTTGATGTCCAGCCCATAGACCTGGATCAGGTAGTGGGGAAGCCACAGGGCCAGGGCCACGAATGCCCCGAATACGAAGAAGTAGTACAGGGAGAAGCGCCATACCCGCAGGTCGGCCAGTGGGCTGAGCTGGGCGATAAACGACTGTGACCGCCGCTCGGCTCTCTCACTGGACAGCGGATCTTCCTTGGCCAGGAACAGGAAAGCCACGCCCATGACGGCCATCACGGTGGCATAGACCAGCGCCGTGTTCTGCCAGCCCAGGGCCACCAGCAAGAAAGGCGCTCCGAAGTTGGTAATCGCGGCGCCCACGTTACCGGCGCCGAAAATACCAAGGGCCGTACCCTGTTTGCCCGGTTCGAACCAGGCCGATGTGTAGGTGACACCGACGATAAACCCACCGCCGGCGAGCCCGACGCCGAGGGCACCGACCAGCAACATGTAGTAGCTGGTGGCAAACGTCAGCAGGTACACGCAGGCCGCAGTAATCAGCATCAGGATACTGAATACCCGGCGACCACCGAACCGGTCGGTCCAGATGCCAAGGAACAGGCGGCTTATTGAGCCGGTCAGGATCGGGGTCGCCATCAACAGGCCAAGCTGGGTATCGGAGAGGCCGAAATCCTGCTTCAGCTTGATGCCGATGATGGAGAAGATCGTCCACACCGCGAAACACAGTGTGAAGGCGAAGGTGGATATCGCCAGGGCCCGGTTCTGGGCGCCTTTATCGGGTACAGCCGATGTCACCATAGTTGCACACTCCAGGTGGCTGATTTTGAGTACTATGGGGCGACTGTAGTCATGGGGAGTCGGTCACTGGTTGATAAAGGTCAAGGAACGTCCGCCGGGAATGCGGGTCCGGTAAACGCTCCGGTCACGGGCGTGTTTCTGCCCTAATAAGTCCATTAAAACAGTGTGTTATGGGTTATATTCCCAAAGAGGTAGCCTTGTGCTGGTCCGGGTCATTGGAGGTAATCACTGATTACACGTGCCGGGGGGCCATTTTTCCGGGGGCACGCCGGGGGATGATCATGGTCACGAAAACCAGCAGGTAAGCTGTGGACCAGGCACCCGCGGAAAGCCACAGCTGAAACGGCGAGGCCCAGGGCGATGGGCCGGCCATGAAACGGGTAATCGCGGCCACAGTCATCAGGGTACCCAGGCTGATCACCAGGTAGCCCGGAGGAGGGCGGCGTTCACGCCGCTGGAAGTGCAGTCGCAGCATGATGCTGGTGGACAGGGTGCCGAGGGCGCCGATGGTTACCATATGCAGGCTTGCGGCCGGGGACAGGCCCAGTAACAGGGCGGCACCGGTAACCAGGCTGCCCGTGGCCAGCCAGCCATAACCCGCTGCAAGAACGAGCAGGTCAGGGCGCTCCGGGCATAGCCAAAGTTTCCAGCGCAGGGTACGTAGCGCGATGAGCACGCCCGCAAGAATTAACAGGGGGGCACTGAGCATCCGCACCGGTGATACCAGGTAACACACCGCGGCAGCGAGCAATGTAATGATCAGCGCTGCTTCCACGCGGGGCTGTACCCTGGCCTCCAGGGTGATGCCTTTCTTCTCCAGCGTGCCCGCTGCAGCGGGGGCGATCAGGCGGCCGCCCATGAAAGTCATCAACAGGAGCAGGCACAGTACGCCGAAGTGCATCAGTGTGGTAGTGCTTACCGCCAGGGTGACGGACACAGCAGGTAACAGCCGGTCAATGACAAACCATATCACCGGTACCAGACACAGAACGAGGATCAGTGGTCCGGTAATCCGGTTGCGCCATTTTTTCGCGGCCTGGAACCGTGGTACTACCTGCCACGCCAGTATCAGCGCGAAAACGGGGCTCGCCAGCTGTCCCGGCCAGGACGAAGGGGCCAGCAACCAGAGGATCCTCGCTGCCACCCAAAGCCCGAGCAGCAACCAGAGCTTTCCGGGTGGCTGGGGACCAAGGGTATAGCCGGCTACCAGGGCCAGGGCGAACCCGAATACCAGTTCGTGGCCATGACCGGCTCCCAGCAATCCGGGTGGCCAGCCCAGGCCGCCGTAGGCCGCCAGCAATGTCAGCGGAACAACGAGGGCCCCATGCAGGGCAGCCGCCGGGAAGAACAGAGCGAAAGCGTGGGTTTGCCGGGCTCGGGCCATGAACAACTGCCAGTTACAGGGGGGTATTTATCCCATTAAAATATATAACAAATAAATGTTAATCAACGGTCAGCCCCGGCGCCAGATTCAGGCCACGTGGGGCAAAACACCGAAATAAATCGCGCTGAAATGACAGGCACTGCCGCCGATGACGAACAGGTGCCAGATGGCGTGCATATAGGGAATCCGGTCCAGCAGGTAGAAAACCACCCCGACGGTATAGACCAGGCCGCCGGCGATGGTGAGGTGCAGGGCAGTTTCACTGAGGCTGTTCACCAGGTCTGCCGAGGCAAACACGATCAGCCAGCCCATGAGCAGGTAGATTCCCACACGCACCAGCCGGAACCGGTGTTTGAAGACCACTTTCAGGATGACGCCGCTGAGGGCCAGGGACCAGATAATGGAGAAGAAGGTCCAGCCCACGGTGCCCCGCATGTTCACCAGCAGGAAGGGGGTATAGGTGCCGGCAATCAGCAGGAAGATCGCACAGTGGTCCAGGGTCTTGAAGACAGACCTGAGCCTGGGGCTGCGGCTGCCGTGGTAAAACGCAGAGGCCATGTAAAGCATGATCAGCGTCGCGCCGAAGATGCTGAAACTGACCATTTTCCAGGCGTCACCCATCTGGCCGGCTGCCACCACCAGGGCGATGGTCCCGATCACACTGAGCACCGCTCCGATGCCATGGGTCGCACTGTTAAGCCATTCCTCGATACGGTGGTGAATGCTGTCCGGGCGGGCTTCGGTAATCGTCATGGGGCGTCAGGCCGTCTTCTGGTTGTCCCGGCGCAGCGGGCAGCCGGGATGCTTTGAATGTTTTGCCTGAATCGTATCACAGTGGCGCGAGCGTACAGCCGGCTGGCTTTTAAAGTCGGCTTTTTGCGTTCTTGAGACGGGAGAAGGTTGCCGGTACGACCCCAAGCCAGGCGGCCAGCTGGTTGTCCGGCACCCGCTGGACCAGTTCCGGGTATTCCTCCAGCAACAGCTGATAACGTTCCCTGGCCGGCATGGTCTGCTTGCGGAACTCGCGCATGCTGGTCAGTTCGGCCAGTTCCTCGGTCAGCGACAGCGCGAACCGGGCCCATGCCCCTTCACCGCGTGCGGTAACGGCGGCCCGGAAGGCCGGGAAGCTGGCCGTCCACAGGGTGCAATTGGTGACCGTGGTCAGGCACAGGGTATTGCGACGGGTGCGGGTACGGCCGAAAACGGGCCATACCAGGTCACCTTCGGAGAAGAAGTGATGTACCGCGATGCGGCCGGACGGTGCCTCCCGGTAAAGGCGCATGACACCATACTGGATCAGGTAGACCTGGCTCCAGGGGGAGTCGTGCACCTCCAGTGTGGTCTCCGGCTCCAGCTTGCGCTGCTGGAACAGGTGGGCCAGGTCACCGAGGAAGCGGTTATCCGGGGATTCGCTGTGTTCGTGGTCCAGGCGCATGCCGAACACCCGGCTCAAACTGTTGACCAGGGCCAGGGATGCCGGCGGCGCTGACTGGTGAAGGATCTCCGGTTGCAGGGAGTCCAGCAGGCAGGGTGACGACGCCGGGGCATCGTATCCGGTATCTTCGTAGCCTTCGCTCATGATGGGCACCAGACTTTGAGTGAATACCTGGCCATTATTCCACTATTCGCAATGCATGTTAAGGCGGGTGGCCTGATTGTCATGGAGGGGCCCCTCCCGGCAGCAACGGGGCCCGCCAATCAGTGGCTGGTGCCTTCCTCATAGTGAATCTTGTTCCACACGTTGTACTTCCCGGAAGGCTTGTTCATGGGGATACGCTTCTCCTCTTCCAGGGTGTCCGCGTCGTAGACGATGACTGCACCGTCCTGATCCCACACGCTGAGCAGCAGTTTCTCGCCGTACCGGTCAAATTCCACATGGGCGGCCACTTTCCCGGGCGCTGGTTGCAGGGTTTTGACGATCTCCAGGGACTGTTTGTCGATTACGTGGACCTTGTCCTTGTTGGGGCCGAAGAACACATCCACCCAGGCGTAGCGGGAATTTTCGTGGCTGCGCATGAAAAACCCGGGGCCTTCTGTTTCCAGGGTCTTGATGACCTCCCAGTTATCCATGTCGATGATGGATACGGCGCCGGTGCGGAAATGGGGGGTTGCCATTACCCGCCGCCCTTCATATTCCCAGGTGATACCCGATCCCAGGTGTGGCATGCCGGGCAGCGGCAGGTTCGCGATGGTGTCGCCGGAGTCCAGGTCGATAACATGGCCGTGCTTGCCATCCCGGGCTGCGCCGATCAGGTGGTCATAGCCCGGGTCAAAGAAGAAGTCGTCCAGCCAGGTGTCGGTCTGCATCCGCCGGACATTAGCCTTGCCGTTTTCCACGGTGATCTCCCAGGCTTCGGGAATATCCTTCAGGGCGGCGATAAAGCTGTCGCGGGGCGGCGCGGTGTAGACGGCGCTCACCCGGGACGTTTCGTCGCCGCTCGCGACCGGGAGAATCTCCATCAGCTCGAGATTGTCCGCATCAAACAACACCAG
This sequence comes from Marinobacter bryozoorum, assembly GCF_023156245.1. Lineage (GTDB taxonomy): Bacteria > Pseudomonadota > Gammaproteobacteria > Pseudomonadales > Oleiphilaceae > Marinobacter > Marinobacter bryozoorum. Next base: position 155,374 of record NZ_JAKZAH010000007.1, on the reverse strand, counting down.
GGTGTGGGGCAGGTAGTTGGCCGCCATGACGTAGTGGCCATCGGCGGAGACGGCGATGTTACGCATGTTGATACCTGCACGGACCTCGGCAGTGACCTTCAGGTTGTACAGATCGTATTTGGTGATCCAGCCGTCCCGGGAGCCAAAATAGACAAAGCGTCCGTCGGGGCTGTATTTGGGGCCACCATGCAGTGCGTAGCGGCTGGCAAACCGGTGGATGGGCTCCATGGAGTCGCCATCGAGCAGGGTGACGTGGTGGTCGCCGATTTCCACCACCAGGAACAGATTCATCATGTCTGCATCATAGGCGGGCTCATCCGGTAGCTCCCCCGCCGGGTGGGGCAGCCGATGGCTGTCGGTAATGTCCGTTCTTTCCCACGTCGGGGTGGTTGCCGGCGGCTGATAGATATACTCGGCGAGGGCGGCAACGGAGGCGTCATCCAATACATCGCCGAAGGCCGGCATCTGGGTGGCGGGCCGGCCATGGCGAATGGCTTCCTCGGCCTGGGGCATCTTCAGGCGGGAGAGGTTCTCCGGTAACAGCGCGGGACCCATGCCGCCGAGGCGGTCAGCGCCATGGCAGCTGGCGCAGTGTTGCTGGTACAGGGTTTCGGTATCGGCTGCCGCGTGCAGTGTTGCGGGTAGCAGCAGGCTGGTCGCCAGTACCATCAGGGTTTTCTTACCTGGACTCACGCGGGTCTGCCTCCTGCGGAAAGTGCCGGTTGCGGGGCAGGAGCATGGGTCCAGCCGCTACGGGCCGGCTGGGCCAGTGACGCTGCCAGTTTCACCACCTCACCAACGATGATAAGGGTGGGGGGCTGGAATCCTTCCCGGTTGATGGTCGTTTCAAGCCCTGAAAGGGTCGTCACTGCCATGTGCTGCTGGGGCGTGGTACCGCGCTCAACCAGCGCCACCGGGCAACTTCCGGGCAAACCGTGGGCGGTCAGCTCCCGCACAATGGTGGGGGCGTTGTGCAGGCCCATGTAAAACACCCGGGTCTGGCCCGGGGCGGCCAGCACCTGCCAGTTCAGCTCCAGGGCCTGGTCAGACTTGCGGTGTCCGGTGACAAAGGTGACGCTCTGGGCATAGTCCCGGTGGGTCAGGGGAATGCCACAGTAAGACGCGCAACCGGCGGCGGAGGTAATGCCCGGAACCACCTGGAAGTCGATGTCGTTCTCCACCAGGAATTCGGCTTCTTCACCGCCCCGCCCGAAAATGTAGGGGTCGCCGCCCTTGAGGCGAACCACCCGGCGTTGGCGGACCGCCAGCTGTACCAGCAATTCGTTGGTTTCCTCCTGGGGGACGTAGTGGCAGCCGCTGGCCTTGCCCACATGAATCAACTCGGCCTTCGGGTTGACCAGTTCCATGATTTCGGGGGACACCAGCCGGTCGTAGACCACAGCATCCGCCTGCTGGATCAGCATCAGTGCCCGCAGGGTCAGCAGGCCCGGGTCACCGGGGCCTGCGCCGACAATGGCCACTTCCCCGACCCGCAAGGGTTGCTCCGCCAGCAGGAACTCCACCAGGCATTTCTTGTGTGGACGCTTGTTCATGGCGCGGTTCCTTACAGGTTGTGGACCGGGATTTCGACCGCCTGGGCGGCCACGCGGCGGGGCAGGTCATCGACCACACCGATTTCCTCATTGGTGAGGTAGCAGCCAGGGTCTTCTTCCCAGAAGTCGCCGGTGACGTTGTAGGCCCGCACCCGGGTATTGCCGTTGCAGATGGACAGGAACTTACACTCAGCGCAGCGCCCCTTGACCGGCCGGGGGTGCTGGCGGAAGCCCTGCATCAGCGGGTCCTTTGTCTCTGACCAGATTTTCGAGAACGGCGTCTGCCGTACGTTGCCCAGGTCGTGGTCCCACCAGAAGGTGTCCGGGTGCACCACCCCCAGATTGTCGATATTGGAAATATTGACGCCGGAGGCGTTGCCCCCCCAGTTGGTGAGCCGCTGGGTGAGGGCATCCACCTGGTCCGGGTAGTGCTCTTTTGCCCATTCGATCAGGAAGGGGCCGTCGGCGTCGTTGTTGCCGGTGACGTATTCCCGCTCAATGCCACGTTTGAGTTCGTCGTGGCAGTGATTGAACAGCAGGTTCATGGCGTCACGGGTCATGTCGTACCAGGCGTCGCGCTTGCGGTTGCGTCCGCCACGGCCGGAGTAGTTCAGGTGGGACAGGTAGAACTTGTCGATGTCGTGCTCGTCGAGCATCTCCAGCATGGCCGGCAGCTCGGGGTAGTTGTCCTGGGTCAGGGTAAAGCGCAGCCCCACCTTGATGCCGGCCTGCTTGCACAGGGCGACCGCGTGCATGGACTCGCGGAAGGCGCCCTTTTTCTGGCGGAAGGTGTCGTGGGTCTGTTCCAGGCCATCAATGCTGATGCCCACATAGTCGTAGCCAACGGCGGCGATCCTGTCGATGTTCTCCTCGGTGATCAGGGTGCCATTGGTCGACAGGCCCACGTAGAAGCCCATCTGTTTGGCGCGGTGGGAAATATCGAAGATATCCGGGCGCATCAGCGGTTCACCGCCAGACAGGATCAGGACCGGTACGCCGTAGGCCTTCAGGTCGTCCATCACGGTATAGACTTCTTCGGTGCTCAGTTCGCCCTTGAAGTCGATGTCGGCGGAGATGGAGTAGCAGTGTTTGCAGGTCAGGTTGCAACGCCGGATCAGGTTCCAGATCACCACCGGAGCGCGGGGCTTTGGCACCGGGCGTACCGGGGTGGGGTTCATCAGGCTCTTGATGTAACGGGTCATGCGGAACATGGTTTCTCTCTCTCATCGGGAGTGGCTTTCCTGCCTCTCCGGGCGGGCCTTTACCGGCTCTGTGCCCGTTCACTATCGCCCCGGGGGGCGTGACTCCATACCTTTGATGGAGTACTTCAGGAGGTAGCTTTCTCTCTTCGCAGTCTTAATCCGGTTTTTTTCAGGATGGCGGAACTGTACAGAATGGTGTCCCCCGCCGAGGTGTCCCCCAGCAGTTTGCGGATTTGCCCCGCCTTGGCTTCCACTTCGTCCCGGCTGGTGCCGTGCACCATGGCAAACAGGTTGTAGTTCCAGTACGGCAGGTGCCGTGGGCGCCGGTAACAGTGGCTGACAAAGGGCAACTCGCCCACCCGCTGACCCATGTCCGAAATGGCATCGTCACGCACATCCCAGACGGTCATGCCGTTAAACCGGTAGCCCAGCTTGTAATGGTCCGGCACTGCGGCCACCCGGCGGATAACGCCGGTCTGTTGCATGCGCTGAAAACGGCTGAGCACATCCTCCGGGTTCATGCCCAGTTGCTCGCCCAGGGCGCCCCAGGGGGCGCTGACCAGGGGCAGGCCGGCCTGGGTGGCCAGCACCAGTTTCCGGTCCTGTTCATCCAGCGTGGCGCCGTTGTCAGACAGGGAAGTACAGGTGGACATGGAACTCTTCCTCTTTGGGCATGTTGTAGACCGGGTAGCCGGTGACCGCTTCGATATCGGCGATGACACGGTCGATGTCTTCGGGGGTTTCGGTGGCCAGCACAAACCACATGTTCAGGTCGTGTTCCCGGCGGTAGTTGTGGGCGACTTCATCCAGCTGATTGACCTGCCCGGTTACCCGGGCAAAGTCAGGTTCGGGGATCCGCATCGCGGCCAGGGTCAGCCCGCCGCCCATTTCGCCGGCGTGGAACATGGGGCCGAAGCGCGTCAGGACCTTTCGTTCAAGGAGGTCGCGCAGGGTGTGTAGCAAGTCGGCTTCGCTGATGCCCAGCTCCTCCGCTACAGCCGCATAGGGATAACGCACCAGTGGCAGGCCGCACTGCAGGCGGTTAATCACCGCCCGCTCAAGCCCGGTGAAAGTGCCCGGTGTGTCGGTCTCCGGTCGCTCAGTGACGGCCGACATAGCATGCTCCCCGTTGCCGGTATGCCTTGGTGCTGAACAGGACCGCGTGAGGGGTGTGTTGCAGGCCCTGGTCAGCGATCAGTCTGTCCAGCTGGGCCAGTACCCGCGGCCGGTCGATGCCATGGATCATGCAGAACAGGTTATAGGGCCAGTCCGGCAGCCGGCGGGGGCGCTGGTAGCACAGGGTGACAAACGGCATTCTGGTCATGGCCTGACCGATAGCGTGTACCTGATCATCCGGGATGTCCCAGACCACCATGGCGTTGGCGGTGTACCCCAGGGTGCGGTGTTTCACCACAAGCCCCAGTCGCTTGATCAGGCCCTGTGCCTGCCATTGCCGGACCGCAGCCATGACTTCATCTTCCGTCAGCCCTGAGCGCTCGGCCAGGGTCTGGTAAGGCTTTGGTGTCAGCGGGAGCCCCTTTTCCAGTTCCCGCCGCAGGCGCAGTAGACCCCAGGCGCTGACAGGGCCACCGCCGGGCGCCTCGGGGGCGATGGCCAGGTATTCCGGTGAAGGTGACAGGATCACGGCAGCGCCTCCCAGTCGATCTCGAAGCCCAGGTCAATGTGGTAGCCCTCCACCATGGGGAGGCGCAGCATGGGAAGCCTGAGCTGTTGTTCCAGTTCGTCCAGCCGCTCTTCCAGGACGGTTTCATCCGGTGCGGTCATGACAAACCAGAGGTTATAGGTGTGCTCCCGGGCGTAATTGTGATTCACCCCCGGGGCACGGTTGATCCGGGCGGCCACCAGGTCCAGTTGCTGTTCCGGTGCCGCCACCGCAGCCAGCAGGCTTGCACCTGCCCGGCTGTGTTCAAAAACGGGTCCGACCCGGCTGACGACCTGGTGGTCCTGGAGTGACTGCAGCCGCCCGATGACCTCTTCCTCGGTAATGCCCAACTGCCGGGATACTTCCAGGAAGGGCCGGTCACAGACGGGCAGGTCCCGCTGGTAGAGGTCAATCAGTTGCCTGTCAGTGGCATCCAGTTGCATAGGGCGTCTCCTCCGGGTCGGAACCGGTCAGTACACGTCGTGCTGGGTGTTGTAGACGTTGAACTTGCCAGTCGGTGTCACCAGCCGCTCATCGGTGATTACCTTCTTCAGCTCACGGGTCTTGTCGTCGACCACCACCAGGGCAGATTTCTTGTCCTGTGTGTTCCAAACCGAGAACCAGACTTCATCACCCTTCACGTTGTACTCCGGCTGGACGACCCGCTTCGGGCCTTCTCCCAGGTCCGCCCATTCGGCGATGGGCAGCACTTCGTAGCCGGCTTCGAGGTCGTTGATATCAAACACCGCAACGCTCTGGCTGATGGTTTCAGCCGGGTTCAGTGCGGTGTCGACCCAGAGGTTGCTGGATTCCGGATGGGTCTTGATGAACAGTGAACCACCGCCCTGACCGTCCAGGGTCCGCACCACTTCCCAGGCCTTGTCGGGGTGACCTTCCGGGTCGGTGCCGATCAGCTGGATGGTGGGGTCACCCAGGTGGCTGGTTGCCCAGACCGGGCCATGCTCCGGGTCCACGAAGTTGGCGCCACGACCGGGGTGGGGAATCTTGCCCACATCCACGATGGCTTCCAGGTTACGGTCCTGGGAATCGACCACCGCGATCTGGTCCGAGTTGTTGGCGGCTGTCATGAAGTAACGCATGCTGGCGTCCCAGCCACCGTCGTGGAGGAAGCGGGCGGCATCGATGTTGGTGATGGAGAGGTTGTCCAGGTCCTCATAGTTCACCAGCATGATCTTGCCGGTTTCCTTCACGTTGACGATGAACTCAGGATGCTTGTGGGAGGCCACGATGGCCGCTACCCGTGGCTCCGGGTGGTATTCCTGGGTGCCCACGGTCATGCCCCGGGTGCCGACAATCTTCTTCGGCTCCAGGGTCTGGCCGTCCATGATCACGAACTGGGGCGGCCAGTAGGTACCGGCGATGGCCAGCTTGTCTTCCCAGCCCTTGTACTTGGAGGTTTCCACCGAACGGGCCTCCATGCCGACCTTGATCTTGGCGACGGTGTCGGGCTCTTCCATCCACAGGTCGATCATGTTGACCAGCGCATCCCGGCCGATCACGAACACATAGCGACCTGATGCAGACATACGGGAGATGTGCACGGCGTAGCCGGTGTCGATGATGTGCGCGATTTCGTGGGTGTCGCCGTCAATCAGGGCCACCTGGCCGGCGTCCCGCAGGGTCACGCTGAACAGGTTTTCCAGGTTCAGGTCGTTCATCTGCTTGGTGGGGCGCTCCTCGGGGGGCACGATGACTTCCCAGGTGGCCTTCATCTCTTCGAGGCCGTATTCAGGGGGCTGGGGCGGTTCGTGCATGACGTACTTGGCCATCAGCTCGACTTCTTCCTCGGTGAAGTCACCGGAGGTCAGCCAGTTCGGCATGCCGGCCGGCGAGCCGTAGCTGATAAAGGCCTTGAGGTAGTCGATCCCCCTTTCCTGGGTGATGTCCGGCGTCAGTGGCTTGCCGGTCGCGCCCTTGCGCAGGACACCATGGCAGCCGGCGCAACGCTCGAAATAGATCTGCTTGGCCTGTTCGAATTCGGCGTCGGTCAGGTCGGGTGCCCCCGGTGTGCGAACCACCTTGGCCGATCCAGGGTCAATCGGGCTGGGTGTGCCCTCATAGGCCGTCGCCGCCGGGTCATCAGGATGCTTGGTGGCGTCATCGGCTGCCATGGCGCCAAACGACGCTACGGCAACCGCAAGTGCCAGTGGCTTGATAAACGGGTTGGTTACTCTCATCAGGTTCTCTCCTTGGATTAAAGAGTCCCTCTAGGTTTCGCCTGTTTGGTTGTTTAAACATTGATCAATATCAGGGGGCGCAGGTTTGTGTGATCACTACCCAAAGGTGGGTATACCCAAAGAGTGCTGGTATCGGTCCGGGCTTTTAACCATGATCAAGGATGTGTTTTTACCCGGTTGTCAGGATGCCCTTGACGACCGGAAAGGAGCGGGACTTGGACAAATCATCAGGCAGAACCCGGCTGCGGTGGACGGCGGTTGCTGCAATCGCGGGGCTTTTTGTCGCACCGGCCCACGGGGAAGGTAACGGTAACGTTATCGATGAAGCCGAGCTGGCCAACATGGTTATCCAGGACTGTGGCTCCTGCCACGGGCTGAAGTTGAAGGGTGGCCTTGGTCCGCCATTATTGCCTGAAAACATTGACCGCCTGCCGGAGGACGCCATAGCCGCCATCATCCGGGAAGGGGTACCAGGTACCGCCATGCCCCCCTGGAAAGCGCTGCTGACCACCGAAGAGATTCGCTGGATCAGTGAGCAGCTCAAATCTGGCAGCCTGGTAGCACCCAGATGACCACTGTGAAGGAAGGATTCGCCATGAGTTTCAACAGAATTACCTCGCCCTTTCGACTTTCCCTGGTTCTGCTTTCACTGGCCGGCTGCCAGTCGCTGTCCGGGAAGCCGGAACAGGCCGGGCTGGTGGGCACGGGCGATCTGGGGCTGATTGTTGAGAGGGCCTCAGGCTCGGTGCTGGTGGTCAACACCTCCCGCCGTGAAGTACTGGGCCGGGTAGAAGGGTTGGGGGACCTGTCCCATGCCTCGGTGGTCTACTCCCGGGATGCCCGCTACGGATTCGTCTTCGGGCGGGATGGCGGTCTGACGAAGGTGGACCTGCTGACCCGCTCCATTGTGGACCGGGTGATCCAGTCCGGTAACAGCATCGGCGGTGCCATTTCCCAGGATGGCCGCTATGTTGCCGTCTCCAACTATGAGCCCGGTGGTGTGAAGGTGTTCGACAGTGAAACCCTGGAACTGGTAGCGGATATCCCGGCTACCTGGACCAACGACCAGGGCGAGGCTGCCCGGTCCAAGACTGTCGGCCTGGTGGATGCACCGGGTAACCGGTTTGTGTTCAGCCTGTTCGACGCGGGCGAGATCTGGACCCTGGATATGGTTGACGGTGAACCTGAGGTGACCCGCTATCCGGCTGGAAAGGCGCCCTATGACGCCCTGATCACACCGGATGGTCGCTACTACATTGCTGGTCTGTTTGGTGAGGACGGCCTCTCTATGCTGGACTTGTGGGAGCCGGAAGCCGGCGTAACCGAAGTGCTGCCGGGCTACGGCAAGGGTGAACAGCAGCTCCCGGTTTACAAGATGCCCCACCTGGAAGGCTGGGCCATTGCCGACGGTCGCGCCTTCATGCCGGCGGTAGGCCACCACCGGGTGCTGGTGGCCGATATGAACGACTGGTCACTGGTGGACCGGATTCCGGTGCAGGGTCAGCCCGTCTTCGTGATGGCCAGCCCGGACAACCGCCAGATCTGGGTGAGCTTTGCCCACCCGAAGAACGATGTGGTACAGGTGATTGACGCCAGGACCCGTGAAATTGTCCGCACCCTGGCGCCCGGCAAGGCGGTGCTGCACATGGAGTTCACGCCCCGTGGCGAGGAAGTGTGGGTGTCTGCCCGGGACAGCAACCGGGTGACCGTATACAACACCCGCACCCTTGAGCCGGTAGCGGAGCTGAATGCGGAAAAACCCAGTGGTATTTTCTTCACCAGCCGTGCCCATACGCTTGGGTTGTGAGTCTCACCCGACAGTCTGAACTCAGAGGATAGTAACCAATGACGTTTTACCAACCGGTTGGTAACGAGATCGAACTCTTCCAGGCAGCCGCCGACAACGGCTTGCCGGTACTGATCAAGGGGCCTACCGGCTGCGGCAAGACCCGCTTTGTCCGCTACATGGCGGAGCAGCTGGGGCGCCCGGTGTATACGGTGGCGTGCCATGATGACCTTACCGCCGCCGACCTGGTGGGACGCCACCTGATCGGACCGGAAGGTACTTATTGGCAGGACGGTCCGCTGACACGGGCCGTGCGTGAGGGGGGCATCTGCTACCTTGATGAAGTGGTGGAGGCCCGCAAGGACACCACCGTGGTACTGCACCCGCTGGCGGATGATCGCCGGGAGCTGCCTATCGAGCGCACGGGAGAAGTGCTGACGGCTGCGCCGGGCTTTATGCTGGTGGTGTCCTATAATCCCGGGTATCAAAGCCTGCTCAAGGGTATGAAGCCCAGTACCCGGCAGCGTTTCGTGTCTCTGAGCTTTGATTATCCGGAGGCGGAAGCGGAGCAGTCGATCGTGATGGAAGAATCCGGTTGTGACCGGGAGCTTGCCGGTCACCTGGTGAACCTGGCCCAATCGGTGCGAAACCTGAAGGACCATGACCTGGAAGAGGCGGCGTCAACCCGTTTGCTGATTCATACTGCCCGGCTGGTGAAGGCGGGTGTACCGGTGACTGACGCGTGCCGCGCGGGGATGATTGAGCCTTTATCCGACGATGAAGCAACCGTCAGCGCACTTATGGAGGTGGTGTATGCCGTATTCGGGAAGCCAGGCGAAGGCCAGTAATGGCGCAGTGGTGCCGGTCATCTGGTATCTGCTGAACCTGCTGGCGTTGCCGGTTATCGGGTTTGGGGTGCTGGTGTGGCTGTATCTGCGTTCGGCGGAGATGCCGGCGCTGAAACGGGCCCATGTGCGGGCGGCATTTTATATGTCGATTCTTGGGGCGATTCTGATTTTCAGTGGTGTGGCCGGGTTCTGGCTGGCTTTCGGTCATACCGGGAACTTCTGGACCGGGGCGATTGTGTGGGCCATCGTGCTGCATACGAGTTTTGTTTTGTGGGGGATGATTGCCCTGGCCCAGGCTATTGGGGATAAGCCTCCCTATTTTCCGCGGCGGTTTGTTTGAGTCCGCGACTTCTGCTCGAGACTTTATGTTTGTGGTGGAGGAAGCGGCCGGGGAGGCCTTTCCGGGACACGCTCCTAAAGGCACTTCCCTGTGTCGCTTGGGCTCCGCCATCCCTGGCTCCGCACAGTCCCGGAAAGGCCTCCCCGGCCACTCCCTGCGGACCGTCGGGTATAGTCCGCGGCTGGGGTTGTGCGACTTTCAGGAAAAGCCTTCCCGACCAGTCCCCTGCACCCAGAAAACTAAAGCACCCAACGAACTCCCGCCAAAGCCGCAACCACAACCACAGCCCACCCCTGGGCAGCAAGACGCCACCCCCTCGGGGCATGCTTCATTTCCATAAAGTGATCCACCAGCAGGATGGCCTTGATGAGGACCAGGGTGAAGACCATCCAGACCAGGACGGTTGCATCAGCGCCCAGTTGCAGGGCGATCACCGGGGCCATGGTGCAGGCCAGCAGGATCAGGTATACCGTTGCCATTAACCGACCTCCTTATGCCAGCACGTAGAGCATGGGAAAAAGCACCAGCCACACCAGGTCCACCATGTGCCAGTAGGAGGCGCCGGACTCCATGCCGTTCATGTCGTCACCGTTGTAGTCGCCGTTTTTCACCTTCACCGCCAGCACCACCAGGATGATCTGACCCAGCACCACGTGCATGAAGTGGAAGAAGGTGAGGAAGAAATAGAACATGAAGAAGGTGTCCGTCCCCAGGTTATAGCCGCTGCCGTAGAGCTCCACGTACTCCCAGAGTTTGCCGAAGGTGTAGATGGATGAGGCGGCGATGGCGCCCCACAGCAGCAGGGCCACACGGGTTTGCCGGTGGCGCAGGCGGTGGACGGATATCGCCACCAGGTAACTGGCGGTGATCAGGCCGAAGGTGTTGATCAGCCCAGTCCAGGGGTGCAGGGCTTCGCGGCCGGTGGCGAAGGTGTCCGGGTCCAGGCTGCGGGCAACACCGAAGCCGATGAAGAGGATGCCGAACACCGCCAGTTCCGCGAAGATAAAGAACCATACGGCCAGGTCTCCTGGCAGGTGTCGGCTTCGTTCGTTGGTGGCGGTTTCCATAGAGCTCATCGGGTCAGGTTCATGTAGAGCTTGGGTAATTGCAGAGGCAGCTGGACCGGGTCCTTGATGACCACGAAGTTGTTGCTGCCGAAGACATAGGGCAGGTACTCGCTGGCGTCGTCGTCGATGGTGACGCAGAATGGGGTCAGGCCGGCCTTGTGGGCTTCCTGTACCGCCATGCGGGTGTCTTCCACGCCGTAGCGTCCCTCGTACAGGTCCAGGTCGTTGGGTTTGCCGTCGGTAAGCAGCAGCAGGATTTTCTGGTGCTCATGGCGGCCCTGCAGTAGCCGGGTGGACTGGCGGATGGCAGCGCCCATGCGGGTGTAGTAGCCCGGCTCCAGGGCCTGGATGCGGCCCCGGCTGACATCGCTATAGGGCTCGTCAAACGCCTTGATGTGATGGAAGCGGATATGGTCCCGGCGCCGGGAGGAGAACGCGAAGAGGGCAAAGGGGTCGCGGCTGGCCTGGAGGGCTTCGCTGAGCAGTTGCAGGCCGTCCCGAGTGATGTCGATCACTCGCTGGTTGTTGTTGATGTAGGTGTCGGTGGACATGGAAATATCGGCCAGGATCAGGCACGCCAGGTCACGCTGGTTCTGTTTGCAGCGTCGGAACAGCTTCTGGTCGATCTCACCGATGCCCCGGCGGTGCTGGACTTCCCGTTCCATGCAGGCGTCGAGGTCGAGCTCTTCACCTTCGTTCTGGCGACGCTCCCACTGGCGCAGGGGCTTGAGGGCACTGAACTGGCGCCTCAGTCGCATGGCGGACCGGCTCAGGTGGTCCGGTAGGGGGGAGGGAACAGAATCCTTGCTCAGCATGGGCTGCAGGCAGCAGAACTTTTCCCGGTAGCCCTGGCTGCGCCAGTCCCACTCCGGCAGGTGAATGCCGGGGCCCAGGTGCAGGTCGTCATTTTCCTCCGACGGCAGGTCCAGGTCGAACTTGATGGCAGAAGACGACTCGCGACGGTCGCTGGAGACAGAGATCATGTCCATGTCGTCGGCCACCGCGTCGGCGTCTTCCTCTTCGGTATCGTCACCGGCCCGGTCCACCGGGATGAATTCGCTCCAGGAGAACAGGCTTTCCAGGCGGAACAGCATCAGGCCCTGATCCTTGTCGAAGGCATCCACACGCTCCGCACGCCGGCGTTTGCGTTTCTTTTCCAGCCCGCCAGGCTTCGAGCTCATGTTGTCGTCACCGATCACCTGCGCGGTCAGCTTGCCTGGCGTCATGGTGGGGTATAGCCAGATAATAACCGGCCAGGGGTCGGAGTCTGCCTCCGGCAGGGTATCCACACTGCCGGGGTGAATCAGCGCCTGGCGAATGGCCTTTTCCCGACGGCCTTCGGCGTCGGGCAGGGTGGTCGGATCCGGGCGCCACTGGAGGCTGTTGCGAACCAGTCGCTGATAGACCGGTTCCAGCCCGGGCCACCGGCCAAGCAGGGTCTGTACCATTGCCTGGTTGCCGGTCAGCCAGTCGTCTTCTGTGCATTCGCCCTGCGCCGCCAGGGCGGCAAGCCAGAGGTAAAGATCCCGGTTGAGGTGTTTCGAGGGGAACAGGGCCAACCGGTCCGGCAGGCGCAGGCTCTGCTCATCACGCCAGGCCAGTTCGAATTTCTTGTGGGTGCCTGCCAGCTTCTGCAGGAAACGGCGGCGGGTGCGGAAGTGACGGGGCTCGGCCACCACCAGGCTGAGGGCCGGGTCGCCCCCCAGGGCACGGAACAGCACGCCCAGGGTCCGGGCCTCATCCTTGAGCTGAATCGCATGCTCCGGGAATTCCCCCATGGCATGGCGGGTAATGTACTCATGCCATTTGAAACCTACCCACTCTTCCATATCAACTCCCCGTGTTCAGGTGTGTTGGCGGTGTGGTGTCGATCTGACGCATTGGTATCAATACCGTCTGTTTGCCCGGGGTGCCGGGTTCCCAGGTCAACAGGGATCCGTCCGGGTTGTCTTTCTGCACCTCCCGGCAGGCGCTGACGCACTGCAGGCACTGGGTGCAGGAGAACTTGGCCCGCTTGTGGCTGCGGGTGGGCAGCCGCATGGGGCAGGCCTCGTCACAGGCCTTGGTGCAGTCCCGGCAGGCGGCGGCCCGTTTGGTGTCAAAGGTGACAACCGGTCCCCGGCCGTTGGCCATCCAGGCGATGCTCTGCACCAGTCCGACGGCACAGCCGTATTTGCAGAACAGGTGCCGGGCAAACAGGAAATCAAAGGTGAACACCGCCGTCGCAACCGCCAGGAAAATGGACGGGTAACGGCTCAGCTCGCCGGTCACCAGGTCCGTGTAAAGCGGGATGGGCGGCAGCAGGTACGACAGCAGGGCAAGGGCCCAGGAGAAGCCGATCAGCGCGCATATCAGGGTCAGCCCTGCCCAGTGCAGGGCGTTGCCGGTGTTGCCCTTTTTGAGGGCCTCCCAGAGTGTTGGCCGGCCAGTGACACGGGTCATCAGGTCGTTGATGGTTTCGACCACGGAAAAGTGCGGGCACAACCAGCCACAGTAAATACGTCCCCACTTGAAGGCAATCCACAGTACCAGCGGCACCAGTACGATGATGGGCAGCACAAACCAGAACAGGATTTGCCCAGCGACCTCCGCCGGCGAACTCTGGCTGACCCAGGCCGGGTCAAGGTTGAAGGACAGCGGAAACCCGAACAGGACGAAGCGGGTCTCGGTCAGGTCATAGCGGAAGATATTGAGTACAGGCGCAAGCAGGAACAGCAGAAAGAACGCACCTCGGGAAATCAGGCGCTTCTGCTGGAGGGTGTCCTTGCGGTTAATGGTTTGCGCATGCACGAAAATGGTCCGGATATTATGGAGAAGGCCGGGGCCCGGAGGCCCCGGCGGTTATTGCCGGTCAGGCATCCGCGGTGGCGGGACCACGGACTTCCTCAGCCGGGCTTGCCTCGCCCTTGATGAAGAAGCTGCCGAGATACACCACCAGGCCGGCCATGAAGAAGGCACCGGCTACGAACCGCATCCAGTAGAAGATGGCGATCTGGTCCTGGCCTGCCATGAAGGACAGGGCCTCGCCGCTTTCCGGGATGCGCTGCAGCCACACCTGGAGTACCCCTGCGGCGGTCAGGAACAGGGTGATGAACACCATGGAGATGGTCATCAGCCAGAACCCCCACATCTCGACGACCTGGGCTGTGTTGCCGTTGCCGTAGGGTCGGCCGCGCATGATCGGCATGGCGTAGGAGATGATGGTCAGTACAATCATGACGTAGGCGCCGTAGAACGCCATGTGTCCGTGGGCGGCAGTAATCTGACTACCGTGGGTGTACCAGTTTACCGGAGCCAGGGTGTGCAGGAAGCCCCACACGCCAGCGCCCAGGAACGCCATCACCGTGGTGCCCATGGCCCAGAGCAGGGCCGCCTTGTTGGGGTGGTTGCGGCGCCGGCGGTTGATCATGTTGAAGGCGAACACCACCATCATGAAGAACGGCAGCGGTTCCAGTGCGGAGAACACGGAGCCGAGCCACAGCCAGTACTCGGGCGGTCCGATCCAGAAGAAGTGGTGGCCGGTACCGATGATGCCGGTAATCAGCGCCATGGCGATGATGACATACAGCCACTTCTCGATGACCTCACGGTCCACACCGGTCAGCTTGATCAGCACATAGGCCAGGATGGCACCCATGATCAGCTCCCACACACCCTCAACCCACAGGTGCACCACGAACCACCAGAAGTACTTGTCGGTGGCGAGGTTGCTGGGGTTGTAGAAGGAGAACAGCCACAAACCACCAAGGCCCAGCAGGCCGGTGATCAGCACAATGTTGACCACAGTCTTGCGGCCCTTGAGGGCGGTCATGCCGATGTTGTAGATGAAGGCCACCACGACAACGGCGATACCGATCTTGGTTATGGTGGGCTGCTCGAGGAACTCCCGCCCCATCGTTGGCAGCAGCCTGTTCATGGTTATATCCGCCAGGGTGGCGTAGTCCACGAACAGGTAGCCAAGAATGGTCAGGGTGCCGGCAACGGCGAATACCCAGAACAGGATCCACGCCAGTAGCGGGCTGTGCAGCTCTGTCTGGGATTCTTCCGGTACCATGTAATAGGTTGCACCCATAAAGCCGAACAGCAACCAGACAATCAGCAGGTTGGTGTGCACCATGCGAGCCACGTTGAAGGGGATTTCCGGGAACAGGAAGTCACCCACAACGTACTGGAGCCCCAGGATCAGGCCGAACACGATCTGGCCGGCAAACAGGATCAGGGCAAAGATGAAGTAGGGCATTGCTACCCTTTGGGATTCGTATTTCATGTCAGAGCCCTCAGCCTTCGATATTGGGTGGCCAGTCGTTGTCGTCGATCTTGGAGGTCCACTCCAGGAACGCTGCCAGGTCTTCAATCTCTTCATCGGTCAGATTGAAGTTCGGCATTTGCCGCCGTCCGGGAACGTTGGTGGGCATGGCGTTCATCCAGGCCTTCATATAGGACTTGAAGACCTCGGTGTCACCACCGCCACGGCGATCGAACACGTTCGCCAGTTCGGGGGCAAAGTAGGCCCCTTCGCCCATGATGGAGTGACAACCCACACAGTTGTTCTCTTCCCACAGATGCTTGCCGCGAACCACGTCTTCGGTCAGCTGTTCGCGGTTGTCCCGTTCGGGCATTGCCCTCAACTGGGTGTCTAAAGTCAGGGCCAGGAACAACAGGACGAAGAACACACTTCCCCCCAGATAGATGTTCCTGGCCATGCTTTTGGTAAAGCGTTCGGCCATAGCGCTCTCTCCATGGTTATTTTTCAAATGCCTGACTGCAGCACTAGGTTATTCCCGTAAAGAAGTGCTCGACTTGACGGTTATCAAGCATGACCGGAAGCTCCACTAATGAACCGCCTTGCTACCCCAAAAGGGGTAGGCGTGGTGCTGCTGAAAGTGATGGATTGGCCCGGAATCGTCGTGGTTTACTGTCGTTAGAAACGCCCCGTTTTAATTCTTGTTTCTCAAGGGGCAAGGTTGACTCACGTGGTATTGTGACCACATTGTCGCGAAAGGTAGCAGTGTTATGAGCTTCAGGGCCGCCAACCAGCCCGACTTCGAACTCTTCCCCTGGAACAGTCAGTTCGAGACCGGCATCGAGCAGATCGACGAACAGCACCGCAAGCTGGTGGCTATCCTTAACCGGCTGGCGTGGCACCTGTCCGCCGAGGAAGACGAACTGCAGGCCAGCGATGTGCTGGACGAACTGCTGGATTACACCCATTACCATTTCCGGTCCGAGGAAGGCATCTGGAAGCAGTACTTTGCCGGAAGCAGCATCGAGGCCAATCATCACAAGGCCCACGAGCACTTCTTCGAGCAGGTGCGCCATTACCAGGAACGCCGTGAGGCGGGGAACGAGAATACCCTGGCCGAGATGTTCGACTTCCTCACCCGCTGGCTGGCGTTCCACATCCTGGAATCGGATCGCCGTATGGCGCTGATGACGTTTTCCATTCGCACCGGCCACTCCCTGGAAGAAGCCGCCGACGATGCCGACCGCACCCTGGGGGGCACCACCTCGGTCATGGTACAGGCGATACTGGAAATCTATGGCAAGCTCTCCAGCAGCACCCTGCAACTGATGAAGGAGCGCGCCGCCCGTCGGGCCCTAGAGGAGGAAGTGCGGCAGTTGCGGGCAGAGAAGGGTGGTCCGGGAGAGACGTAGCCAAACCCTGTCGATTCACCTGCCGTGACAGTACAATGGCGATCCGCTGCCCCGGAGACGCCATGACCGCCGCCCTGACCCTGCTGCTGAAACTGCTGCCCCTTTACATCACCGTCGCCCTGGGGTGGATCGCCGGCCGTTACCTGCAGGCCAGCAGCCGTCATATCGCCGGCATCATGCTGTACATCGTTACGCCATCCGTGGTGTTTTCGGGAGTGATGGCTGCGCCCCTGTCGGCGGAAGTCATCCTGCTGCCACTGCTCACCTTTGCCCTGTGCTCACTGATCGGCGTGGCCCATCTGTGGATTGCCCGGAGGGTGTTGACTGATGGCAGCGCCAGCATCATCCCGCTGTCTGTGGGTACTGGCAATACCGGCTACTTCGGTATTCCCGTGGCATTATTACTGTTCGGCGAGCAGGGACTGGCCATCTATATCGTGTGCATGCTGGGCACCACCCTGTTCGAGAACTCCGTTGGTTTCTACCTGGCGGCCCGGGGCCGGTACAGCATCCGGGATGCGCTGGTGCGGGTGTCGCGGTTACCGTCGGTGTATGCCTTCGTGCTGGCGGTGCTGCTGAACCTGTCCGGCATTGGCATTCCCGAGGTGCTGCACCCGCTGTTTGACAACCTGCGGGGTGCCTACAGCATCCTTGGCATGATGATCATCGGTATGGGCATCCTCAGTTTCGGGGGGCTGGCTGGGAATATCCGCTTTACCGGCCTGTCCTTTTCCGGCAAGTTCGTGGTCTGGCCGCTGGTGGCGCTGGGGCTCTGGTGGCTTGATGCGGCGGTGCTGGGCATCTACGACACGGCCGTGCACCAGGCCATCTTCCTGCTCTCCATTACGCCCATCGCCGCCAACACCGTGGTCATCGCCACACTGCTGGATACGGCGCCCCGCCAGGCGGCAGGCACGGCGTTGCTCAGCACCCTGTTCGCGCTGGTTTACATTCCGGTCATGGTGGCTATTGTCCTGTCGTAACGGCGTACTATAGTGAGCGGATAGTTGGAAGCCTGTTCAAGGAGAACTGTCATGAAGTCCATCGCCGCGGCCCTGACCGGTCTCACACTGGCGCTGACCGTACAGGCCGTCAGTGCCGAAGCCCCCGTCACCCCGAACCTCAAGGAATGGGATATTCCCTGGGATAACACCCGGCCCCGTGATCCATGGGTGGGCCCGGGTGAAAATACCATCTGGTTTGTCGGCCAGGCCGGCGACTACGTGGCGACCCTGAACCCGGAAAGCGGCGACCTGAAACGGTACCGGCTGGACCCCGGCACCGGCCCCCACAACGTGATTGCCGACGAGCGTGGCGCCTTCTATGCCGGTAACCAGGCAGAGCACATTGGCCTGCTGGACCCGGAAAGCGGTGAGATCCGCAAGTTCAAACTGGAAGGGGAAGGCCCGAAGGACGTGCATACCATGGCCTTTGACGCCAACGGCGATATCTTCTTTACCGAGCAGGGCGGCAATCGTATTGGCTGGCTGGACGTGGACCAGTACGACTATCACATGTTCGACGTGGAAACCGAGTGGACCCGGCCCTACGGGCTGGTGGTGAGCAAGGACAGTCGCCCCTGGGTGGCCCTGTTCGGCACCAACAAGCTGGCCACCGTGGATGCCCGGGGAGAGATCCACGAGGTGACGCTGCCCCGGGAAGGCGCCCGGCCCAGGCGCCTGGGTATCACCGACGATGGCCAGGTGTGGTACGTGGACTATGCCGAGGGTTATCTGGGCCGCTTCGATATCGACAGTGGCGACATTCAGGAATGGCCAGTGCCCGGCGGGGCCGATGCCTACCCCTACGCCATGGCCCTGGACGACCAGGACCGCCCCTGGTTCGTGGAAACCGGCCCCAGCCCCAACCGGCTGATTGGCTTTGACCCGGCATCGGAAAGCTTCTCGGACCCCGCCGAAATCCCCAGTGGCGGCGGTACTGTTCGTCATATGGTGTTTGATCCGGAAACCAGAAGCCTGTGGTTTGGCACCGATACCAACACGGTGGTCCGGGCCAGCCTGCAATAACCCGGAGTCTGGGGGATTTTTATGGCGCGGACTCCCGGTGTATTTTTGCGGCATTGTGAGCGTTTGCTCTGGTGTCATGCGTGCAGTATGGCTATGATTTGGTGAACTGCGCTGACGCGCTGTAAAACAACAACAAAAGAGAACAATCCATGCGAACCAGACTTAACCTGCTGACCGCGATGGCGGTTGTGATGTCCTTCCTGGCCGTCCGCGAAGCCTACGCCGACCCCACGGGGCTCTGGGATACCGAAGACAAGAGCGCAAAGGTGCAGGTGGAAGCCTGTGGCGATAACCTGTGCGGCCGGATCGTCTCCCTGGAAGAGCCCCTGGATGGCAAGGGTAACCCCAAGGTTGACGCAGAAAACCCCGAGCCGGAACTCCGGGACCGCCCCATTGAGGGCCTGAAAATCGTTTGGGGACTGGAAGACAGCGGCGACGGTGAAACCTGGGAAGACGGCAAGGTCTACGACCCGGAAAGCGGCAAGACGTACAACGCCAAGATCACCCTGGAAGACGAGAACACCCTCAAACTGAGAGGCTATGTGGGCGCGCCATTGTTCGGTCGCACGTCCACCTGGACCAGGGCAGACTAGTGCTCCGTCTTGTTAACGGGCAAGCGCTCGATTTTTTCATTCGGCCTGCTATGCTGTCTGTCATTCACTGACATACAACAAGACCCGGAAATCGGGCGGAACCCTGACCATGACCCCATTACCCGATGGCCTGATTGTCGTTGCCAAGCGCGACTGCCCTACCTGTCAATTGGTCGAGCCGCTGCTGGCCGATATCGAGCGACAGGCCGGCCCCCTGACCGTGTATTCTCAGGATGACCCGGCCTTCGCTGCGGGAGTCCGGGGCGCACAGTATGACTCGACCCTGGAACACTCCTTTCGGCTGAAAACCGAGTTTGTCCCCACCCTGATCCGGGTCGAGAACGGTGAAGAAGTGGAGCGTACCTATGGCTGGCACCGGGAGGACTGGCAGCGTCTGACCGGTATCCAGGGCCTTGGTGATGACCTGCCTGTGATGCGTCCGGGTTGTGGCTCGAAGACCCTGGAGCCGGGTTTTGCCGAGAAGCTGGAGCTGCAGTTTGGCGATACCCACCTCCATGCCCGCGAGATTGAGACCGATGCCGATGACCTGATCGAGGCCTGCTACGAGCGGGGCTGGAGCGACGGCCTTCCGGTGGTGCCGCCAACACCGGAGCGTGTGCTGCGAATGCTCAGGGGCACCGACCGGGACCCGGCAGAGGAAATCGGCCTGGTGCCGCCGGACCTCGCACCTTGTACCGTGGAAAAGGTCGCCATCAATGCGGTGATGGCCGGCTGCAAACCGGAATACATGCCGGTAGTGCTCGCCGCCCTGGAAGCGGCCCTGACCGAGGAGTTCGGCCTCCACGGCCTGCTGTGTACGACCATGTTCGCCGGCCCCATGATCATTGTTAATGGCCCGGTGGCGAAATCCATTGGCATGAACTCCGGTGGCAATGCCCTGGGGCAGGGCAACCGGGCCAATGCCACCATTGGCCGTGCGCTGCAACTGATCGTCCGCAACGTGGGCGGTGGCCGCCCGGGCGAGATTGACCGGGCTACCCTGGGCACGCCTGGCAAGTACACGTTCTGCTTTGCCGAGGCGGAGGACAGCGAGTGGCTGCCGCTGGCGGAAGAGCGGGGCGTGCCCTCCGGCAACTCCGCCGTCACCCTGTTCGCGGGGGAAGGCGTGCAGGGCATCGTCGACCAGAAATCCCGTACGCCCGAGTCCCTCGCGAAGTCCTTTGCCCTGGCCCTGCGGGCGGTGGACCATCCAAAAATGGCCATGGCGGGCGATGCGGTTCTGGTGGTGTCGCCGGAACACAGTCGCGTATTCATTGAAGCGGGCTGGACCAAGGCCCGTTTGCTGGAGGAGCTGGAGCAACTGCTCCAGTTTCCCGGGGAGGAAATGGTGGCTGGCGCCGGTGGCATTGCCGAAGGCCTCCCAGAGCAGTATCGGGACAAGACCATACCCAAGTTCCGCCCCGGTGGCTTGCTGATTGTCCGGGCCGGCGGCACCGCCGGCCTGTTCTCTGCCGTCATTGCCGGCTGGGCCGCGTCCGGCCCGGTCGGTTCCAGTCCTGTAACCAGAGAGGTGAAGGTATGACCCAAACCAGTGTGATGCTCGACCCCACGGGCGAGTTGTCACCAGCGGTACGGGCCCGGCTGGCCCGGCCCGAAAGCCTGGCGGGCAAGACCGTCGGGCTGCTGGACATCTCAAAGCCCCGGGGCGATGTGTTCCTTGATCGCATAGAGGAACGCCTGACGGAAATGGAAGTCACCGTCAAACGCTACCGCAAGCCCACATTCACCCGTGTCGCACCCACCGAGCTGAAACAGCAGATTGCCGGTGAAGTGGACCTGGTGGTTGAAGGACTGGCCGACTGAGGTTCCTGCACGTCGTGTTGTACACATGACATCGCAGACCTGGAAGGTCGTAACATTCCCGGCGTAGGCGTTGCCTCCACCGAGTTCATCCAGGCCGCGGCGGCCCAGTCGAAAACCCTGGGCTTCGAGCCGGCCATGGTGTTCGTGGGCCACCCGATCCAGGACCGCACCGATGACGAGATGCGGAAGCTGGCGGACAAGGCCCTGGATGAGATCGTCCGGCTACTGACACACACAGAATAGACATCCCTGCTCCGCCAGGGATGGTGGAGTCCATGAACACATCTGAATCCATGCCACCGGTAACCGACCGGTCAAGGCCTCCTTCCGTTGACCAGATCCTCACCTGGCCGCTCATGGCCCGGCTTTGCTCCCTTTACGGCCGCCCCCTGGTGCTGGATGCCATCCGCGCCGGTCTTGATCACTGGCGCCGGCAACCCCGACCGTTTGATGACACCGACTTCGTGACTGACGTGGAACAGGCGGTGCTGAAGGCCGTGGCGCCCTCGCTGCGACCAGTATTCAACCTCACCGGTACGGTGCTGCACACCAACCTCGGCCGGGCGCCGCTGCCGCAGGAAGCCATCGATGCCATGGTGGGCGTTGCGTCCGGTGCCTCCAACCTGGAATTCGACCTGGACAAGGGCAAGCGAGGTGACCGGGATGACCACGTGGAAGCCCGGGTCTGTCGCCTGACCGGCGCAGAGTCGGCTACGGTGGTGAACAATAACGCCGCCGCCGTGCTACTGGTGCTCAACACCCTGGCCCGGCGCCGGGAGGTGATTGTCTCCCGTGGCGAGCTGATCGAGATTGGTGGCGCCTTCCGCCTGCCGGACATCATGGCCCGGGCCGGTTGCAAGCTCCATGAAGTGGGCACCACCAATCGCACCCACCCCCGGGACTTTGACGAAGCCATCAGTAGCCGTACCGGGTTGCTGATGAAGGCCTACACCAGCAACTACCGCATCGAGGGCTTTACTGCGGAAGTGGGGGAGAGCGAACTGGCTGCCATCGCACGGGAAAAAGACCTCCCCCTCGCGGTGGACCTGGGCAGTGGTAGCCTGCTGGACATGACCGCCCTTGGCCTGCCGGCGGAACCCACCGTGCGGGAGACCCTGGGTAAAGGCGCGGATGTGGTCACCTTCAGCGGGGACAAGCTGCTGGGTGGTCCCCAGGCTGGCATCATTGCCGGTCGCAAGGACCTGATACAGCGGATAAAAAGGAACCCACTCAAGCGGGCCCTTCGTTGCGACAAACAGACCCTGGCCGCACTGGAGGCGGTGCTCGGGCTGTACAGCAACCCGGACACTGTCGCCCGGCGGGTACCGGCGCTGCGTCTGCTGACCCGGCCCGAATCCGCCATAAAAGCAACCGCACTGGCCATCGCCGAACCGCTGAGAGCCTGGGCGGGCGCTGGCTGGGAAACCTCGGTGATGCCGGTGAAAAGCCAGATTGGCAGCGGCTCCCTGCCGCTGGATTTGCTGTCCAGCGCGGCTGTCCGCCTGAGCCCCCCGGCCGGCAACAAGCGTGAACGCAACCGGCAGCTCAAGTTGCTTTCGTCCCGCCTGCGTCAGCTCCCCATGCCGGTCATCGGTCGGATTTCCGATGAGTCACTCTTGCTGGACTGTCGATGCCTGGAAGATGAGGCCCCCTTCATAGCCCAGCTTCAGCCGGAGACGGAGGCGCTTTGATCATCGCCACCGCCGGCCATGTGGACCATGGCAAGACCACCCTGATCCACGCCCTGACGGGGCAGGACACCGACCGGCTGGCGGAGGAGAAACGCCGGGGTCTGACTATCGACCTGGGCTTTGCCTGGAGCCGTACGGAACCGGGGCAGTGGCTGGGTTTTGTGGATGTGCCCGGGCATGAAAAGTTCGTCCGTAACATGGTGGCCGGCGTAGCGGCGGTGGATGCCGTCATGCTGGTGATCGCCGCCGATGACGGCCCCATGCCCCAGACCCGGGAGCACCTGGCCATTCTCGATCTGCTGGGCGTGGAAAACGGCCTGGTGGCATTGACCCGGGCAGACCGGGTGGATGCCTCCCGACTGGCCGAGGTTACGGATGAGGTCCGTGAATTGCTGGCGGATACGGGACTGGCGACCGCCCCGGTGTTTCCGGTGTCCGGCCTGACGGGAGAGGGTCTTCCGCCACTGAAGGCTTGGCTGGCAGAGCAGGCGCTCGTCGATCACCAGAAAGCCAGCAGCCTGGCAGCAGGCACGCGATTTGTGGTCGATCGCAGTTTCTCGGTACCCGGGCGGGGCTGTGTGGTCACCGGCACCCTGGTGGCCGGGACCTTGTCCAGGGAAGACGCCCTGATGATTTCACCGGCAGGCCATCCGATCAGGGTCAGGGAGCTTGAGGCGCACGGCGAGACGGTGGAAAGCGTGGTCGCCGGCCAGCGATGCGCCATCAACCTGGTGGGAAACGTCAGCGCTGACAACATCCAGCGAGGCGACTGGCTCGTGACCCACTGGCTGCACCGGCCCACGGATCGCCTGGATGTTGGGCTGGCCCTGCTCCCGGAGACCCGGCTCCATCGGGGTACCTTCCAGGTACACCTGGGGGCGGCGGTGAGAAGTGCCCGGGTGGTTGTACTGGGTGAAGGGCAAGGTGATCGCCCGATGCTTGCGCAGCTGATGCTTGAGCAGCCAGTGCAGGCCTGTGTGGGTGATCGGCTGATCTTGCGGGACCCGGCCCTCAATCGCACCATCGGTGGTGGGCAGGTGGTGGACCCGTTCGGGCCGGGTCGTGGGCGGTCCACCGCCAATCGCGTGCAGTTGCTTCGAACGCTTATGGGGCGCCAGGCTCCTGCGACTACTCGCTCGGAAAACGAGGGCCCGATGACTCGACTGCAGGCCTGGCTGGTCGCAAGCCCACAAGGCCTTCATCTCGACCCGTTTGCGGCCGCTGAGAACCTGCCGGACGAGCGGCTGGATTCGGTTTTGGCCAGGCTTGAGCCTGTCATCATCCGGACCGCCACTGGCCCTGTCGGCTTCGCCCGCGAGCACTGGGCTGCGCTGCAGACGCGGGTGCTGGGGCGACTGGACCAGTGGCATGAAAACCACCCGGACCAGATCGGCCCTACAGAGCCGGAGCTGACCCGGTTGCCCGGCATACGGCTGCAACAGGAGCCGCGCCACGGGCTGTTAGACCAGTTATTGACGGCGGGAGAAGTCGCCCGCAATGGCTTCCGCTTTCACCGGCCAGGCCATCAGCCAAAACTGGCCGAAACAGACCAGCGTCTGCTGGACCAGGTAATGACCGAACTGGAAGGCACCGGCCTGAAGCCACCCATTGTCGGTGAGCTGGCGGAGGCCCTGGGTCTGGAGCGGGAAGCCCTGCTGGCGTTTTTGCAACGCATGCACGGGCTTGGTTTTCTGGTCGCGGTGGCCCCCAACCGTTTCTACCGTCCGGAAGCCGTCACCGAGCTGGCCGATATTGCCGTGGAACTGGCGGAAAGCTCCGCCACCGGCGCCTTCGACGCCCGCGCCTACCGCGACCGCTCCGGCATTGGCCGCCGCCTGACTGTCAGCGTACTGGAATACCTGGACCGCGCCGGCGTCACCGCCTTCATCAACGATGAACGCCGGCTTCAACCGGCCTACAGCCAACGGCAGGCGGTCACGCTCTCAAGTAACGAGGAAAACGGTTATACTGCCCAATCCTGAACAAAGGAAGGGGATCGCTTCCCGGTGGAGCGCCCGGACTTCAAATCCGGTGAGGTGCGCAACGCGTGCCTGGTGGGTTCGACTCCCATACCCTTCCGCCATTTCCTCTACTGCCTGTCGAGGACCACCTCGTCCGGTTGATGTATCACCCGAAGTACCGCCACAACGACACTGTTCGGCACTCCTGCGATCCGCCTCAGGACCATCCTGCCTGGATGAATGGCTTTGCCAGCCAGCATCAACTACGCTTTTACAAGGCTTGGGAAAAAGTTGGCGCAGGTGCAACTGACCTGCGCGGAATAGCGCATTTCAACTCGCGAGAGTAGGTTTAAGATAAGCACGAGGCGTGGAAGTCCGGCCTCGTTACTGTTCTATCAGTGAACCCGATAGCCCGCTCCCTGCTGTAACGGCGGACTTTCGATCGACATGACCTTTGCGGTACATCCTGTGCCGCGGGGAGGATCGGAGGACTTGATCATGCCTGCAGCCCCTTCATCGGAAGACCCGAAAAAAAATGCGACTGGTTCCCGGGAAACCGAAAACCTCAGTGAGCTCTTCAGGTCCTTCTTCGAGGTTGAGATCGCGACTACCGGGGAAATGGTCGATAAAGTCTTTCAGGTCCGCTACCAGGTATATTGTGTCGACCGGGCCTTTGAAGATCCGAGCCAGTTTCCCGATGACAGGGAGCATGATGCCTATGATCCGCGCTCAGCCCATGCATTGATCCGACACAGGAAATCGGGCGACAGCGTGGCAGTCGTCCGGCTTGTTCTGGCGGGAGAGAACCCCGGGCAATCCGATTTCCCGATGGAAGGGCCCTGTATTCACAGGATGAGCCAGCAGGCACAGGACCTGATTGCGGCGACTCCCCGGCAGAACATGGCCGAGATTTCGCGAATGGCGGTAAGCCGGGAATTTCGCCGGCGCCTCAACGAGTACGAATCACCGACTGGTGTTACCGAGCAGACCTGCGATGCCGATGTTGAAGGCGGCAAACGTGCCATGCCCTATATCAGCCTGGGCCTGTTCGCCGCCATATTGCAGATGTCCGTCAAACACAATATCACGCACTGGATGGCGGTCATGGAGCCTGCCCAGCTGCGCCTGCTAAAGCGTTTTGGCGTGGAGTTTGACCACGTGGGGCCGTTAATGGAATTCCATGGGCTCCGCCGGCCCGCCTTCACCGAGGCTGCGTCCCTGATCAACGGCATTCTCCGGCGGCGTCCGGATGTGTGGGAGCTGATCACCGAGTCCGGTCGTTATTTGCCCCCGTTAGCCGACGATCGTTCAGCCGGGTAGGGCGCAAGTCACGGCAGTAACACCGTAGAGCCGGTGGTCTGCCCACTGGCGAGGGATTCATGGGCCCTGGCGGCGTCGGCCAGCGAAAAGCGCTGGTTAATGTCCGCCTTGATATCGCCGCTGGCCAGCATTTCAAACAACTCGCCGCACATGGCCTCGAACCGTGGGCGTGTGTCGGCGTAGCCGGCCAGGCTGGGGCGGGTGACGTACAGGGAGCCCTTCTGGTTGAGGATACCGATGTTAACGCCACTCACCGGGCCGGTGGTGTTGCCAAAGCTGACCATCAGGCCGCGCTTCTGCAGGCAGTCGAGGGAGGTTTCCCAGGTGTCCTTGCCAATAGAATCATAGACTACCGGCACCATGTCGCCCCCGGTGAGTTCCCGCACCCGCTCGACGATGTCCTCTTCCTTGTAGTTGATGGTGGCCCAGGCGCCGTGGTCCATCGCGAGCCTTGCCTTCTCGGGGCCGCTGACGGTGCCGATCAGCTTGGCGCCCAGGGCTTTGGCCCACTGGCAGGCGATCAGGCCAACACCGCCGGCAGCGGCATGGAACAGGATGGTTTCGCCGGCCTTGACCGGGTATGTCTGGCGGAGCAGGTACTGGACGGTGAGGCCCTTGAGCATGGTGGCAGCGGCGGTCTCGAAGTCCACGGACTCCGGCAACTGGATGGCCTTGTCGGCAGGCAGGATATGTTGCTCCGCATAGGAACCCAGCGGTGCCTGCGCATAGGCGACCCGGTCACCCACGGCAAAACCGGTGACGCCTTCACCCACGGCATCCACGACGCCAGCGCCCTCGGTGCCCAACCCGGACGGCAGGCCGGGCACCGGGTAGACGCCGGAGCGGAAATAGATCTCGATGTAGTTCAGGCCGATGGCGCGGTTACTGACCCGGATTTCCCCGGGGCCGGGCTCCGGGGTGTCCATGTCGAGGAATTCCAGTACCTCGGGCCCGCCAGTGCGGGAAAATCGAATGGCTTTGGGCATGACCAGGCTCCTTCATTGTCAATTGTTGTTGTTCAACGTTGCGAGACGGTTTCAGTCGCAGGGTTGCTTCATCATACGCCATGCCTCCAGGTTTAGCCTTCAGCCAAAGGCCGGGACTGGCTCAGTGTTGCGGATGCTCAGCCAGCCGGGCCTCGCTGATATCACTGCGGGCGTGGCGGATTACGCTGATGCCGGAGGTTACCGCCAGGCTGCCGATGATGGCGGCGACAAATAGGTCGGGCCAGGCGGTGCCGGTGCCCAGAACACCCAGTGCAGCGACCATGACGGCCACATTGCCGATGGCATCGTTACGACTGCACAGCCATACCGAACGCATATCCGAGTCGCCGCTGCGGTAGCGGAACAATATCCAGGCCACGGCGACGTTGGCGGCGAGGGCGAGGAAGCCCACCGCGCCCATGGTGATGGCCTCCGGCGTGGTGCCGCTTTGCGCCACCCAGATCGCCCGCCCCAGTACGGCCAGGCCGAATACCGTCATGGTGGCGCCCTTGACCATGGCCGCCCGGCCGCGCCAGACCATGCCCATGGACAGCACCGACAGCGACAGCAGGTAGTTGGCGCTGTCACCAAAGAAGTCGATGGCGTCGGCCATCAGGGAGACGGAGCCGGACTGCAGACTGGCGAACCCTTCTACCAGGAACATGGTGAGGTTCACCCAGAGGGCAATCCAGAGCGCCCGGCGAAATCCCGGGCTCGGGGTTTTGGGTTCCGGTGCGGAGCAACTGCAGGCCATTTCAATCCTCCCTTGATGACGTACTGTCATTCAAAGGCCTGTAGTTGCTACAGGGTCAAGCCTGATAGGCAAGAAAAGTCTCAGTGACGATGACTGCCGGGAATGTGATTGCTGTGATGAGGTGGCGGGTCCTTGTCCAGGTCCTGTGTCAGGCCACCGAGAATGCCACATTCGGCCACGGTGCGGCCCTCGGAACAGGCCTGTTGCAGGTCACTGAGGGTGGTCTCCAGCTCCCGCAGTTCCTCTAGTCGGGTCTGGACGTGGCCCAGGTGCCGGGCCAGCAGGGCGTCCACTTCGCTGCAGTCGGCGTCGGGCTGGTCCGCCAGGCGGACCAGCTCGCGGATTTCCTCCTGGGCCATGTCCAGTTTGCGGCAGCGACGGATAAACAGCAGCCGGTCCAGGTGCGACTGGTGGTAATTGCGATAGCCGTTGGCCTGGCGGTCCGGCGCAGGCAGCAGGCCGATCTTCTCGTAATAACGGATGGTTTCAGCCGGGATACCGGATTGTTCCGCCATTTCGCCGATTTTCATGCCTGCCACCCTGTTTGATCAGCCGTTTACCAGGAAGTGTACCCAGATACTGGCACCGTAGCCCAGTGCGATGGCCGGGGTCCATTTCAGGTGGCTCAGGAAGGTGTAATGACCCCGGGCCTGCCCCATCAGCGCCACCCCGGCAGCGGAACCTATGGACAGCAGGCTGCCTCCGACACCTGCGGTCAGTGTTACCAGCAGCCATTGCAGTTCCGGCATGTCAGGGTTCATGGTCAGTACCGCAAACATCACCGGAATGTTGTCGACCAGCGAGGAGATAACGCCGATCATCACGTTCGCCGTGGTGGGGCCGAGGTCAACGTAGAGGGTGTTGGACATCAGGCCCAGGTAACCGATAAACCCTAACCCGCCAACGGCCAGGATAACCCCGTAGAAGAAAAACAGGGTATCCCACTCCGAGCGGGCGATATGGGCAAACACATCGAAACTGTGTTCACTGGAACTGTCACCAGGCGGGGTTTCCGAGGATTCCTGCCACTGGTATTCCTCATGGCGCTTGAGAAAGTAACCAAAGATCTTCAGGTAGGCCAGGCCCGTCATCATGCCGAAGACCGGCGGAATGTGCAGAAACTGGTGGAAGCTGATGGCGGTGGCAATGGTTGCCAGGAACAGCCCGCAGATTACCAGCCCCCCGGGGCGCAATACCCTTTCGTGGCTCTCCGGGGCCATGGGTTGTCCCTTGGGCAGGGCCAGGTGCATCAGCAGGGCAGGCACCAGGAAATTCACCAGGCTGGGCAGGAACAGCTGGAAGAAGTCCTGGAACGGCAGGATACCCTTCTGCCAGACCATCAGCGTGGTGATGTCGCCGAAGGGGCTGAAAGCGCCGCCGGCATTGGCGCCTACCACGATATTGATGCAGGCGAGAGACACGAAGCGGGCGCTGTCGCGACCAACAGCCATGACTACTGCACACATGATCAGCGCCGTAGTGAGATTATCGGCCACTGGGGAGATAAAAAACGCCAGGGTGCCGGTAATCCAGAACAGCTTGCGGTAACCGAACCCCCGGCCCAGCAACCACAGTCGCAGCTGGTCAAACACGCCCCGCTCCAGCATGGCATTTATATAGGTCATGGCCACCAGCAGGAAGAAGAACAGCTCGGCGTATTCCAGGAAGTTGTGGCGGATGGCTTCCTCCACTTCACCGTCGACGCCATGCATCCGGTAGACAATCGCCAGCAGCACCCAGATCAGGCCCGCCGCCAGCAGCATGGGCTTGGATTTGGCCAGGTGGATCTTCTCTTCCAGCATGACCAGGATGTAGCCGGTCACGAAGATGGCAATGGCCAGGTAGCCCGCCGGGTGGTGGATAAGCTCCAGCGCGCGGGTGGTTTCGGCCGCCCATACGGAATCCGATACCGACAACAAGGCAGCTGCCGGAAACAACAGGTTTTTTTTCATTCGTTAACTCCGGGGATTACCCCGATCAATGTTGATGCGAAACGTAATCAGACGCTGAGGGCGAAGCCGGGAGGTGGCGCCCTTGGGAGTCCGGGGTAGTCGGAGGGACGGGAGGTCGGTCGAGTTGCTCCGCTATTGGTCGTCGCTTCGGTGATCCGGATTTCCGGGGGGCTTGTGGGGGGGCGGGGTAGGTCCCATGACATCGCCGGAAATACCGTCGGCAGGCAGGTTGGTTGCAATCAGGCACTCATCGGTGCTGCCGGTATCGATAGTTAGCCTGTCTGGTACGCCCCACAGCACCATGCCCGACAGCATAAGGAGCGCAATCAGTTGACGCAGAATGGTCGGGACGGTTTTCGCTGTGGGCACGGGGAATACCTGACGCAGTGGACATCGGGGCGGGCACAGGGGGTGCTGACAGCCCGGTTCTGGTGGACGCTATATCTATCACACCGCGTCGGGCCCGCAAAGGGCTATTTTGCAAGCGCGACGGTATTTCCGTGGGGCCGTCAGTGGTGGAGCCCTGGCGCCCTCGCATGGCGTGGGACTGGTGCACCGGGCAGGGCCGCAATAGCCTCGAGGCCGCCGAGGCGGCTGCGGTCAAAGGCCAGTGACCCGCCGTGGCTGTCAATCACCCGGCGTACTGCTGGCAGGCCTCGACCAGGGGCCTGGTCCGGTTTCGCCCGGAAGTCTTCCTCGCCCAGGTGTGGTGTCAGTTCAGGGTCTACTCCGGGGCCATCATCGGCCACGCCAAACACCAGCATGTTGCCCTTGATGGCCAGGAAGGTGTGCACCTGGGAGGTTGCCCACTTGCCCGCGTTGTCGAGCAATTCGCCGAAAACTTCGGTCAGGTCCGCTTCCCGGATGGACCACGGCACGTCTTCGGTCACATCGGTAATCAGCTCGAAGTTCACATCAGGATAGCGATGGCGCAGGATGGCGATCAGCTTGCGGCATTTTCGCGCCGGGAAGGACTCGTTCCTGCGGCGAGTGGGCCTGGTTGGAGCCTCGGGTCGGGAACGGGATACAGCTTCCGGGCCAGCCCGGTGTTCGCCGGAAGAGACAGGGGGGTCGGGCTGTGCCTCTGTTCTGTCATCGTGGGTAGACGTGGTCCTGGCCGGATCTTTCACCGTTGATTGCAGGATACGGTTCAGCTGCTGCACCAGCGGGTG
The DNA here is from genome assembly GCF_023156245.1 of Marinobacter bryozoorum. Taxonomy (GTDB): domain Bacteria; phylum Pseudomonadota; class Gammaproteobacteria; order Pseudomonadales; family Oleiphilaceae; genus Marinobacter; species Marinobacter bryozoorum. The sequence continues at coordinate 124,782 of NZ_JAKZAH010000007.1, read as the reverse complement.
AATCTCCTGTGGAGCATCCGGGAGGTGACTGCGATGTCCTTTCTGGAAGTCCATCACATCCTTTTGCAGGTTTTGCAGGTGACTGCGGAACAGTCTCAGGGAAAGCAGGGCTGTCACCGAAAGCAGTACCAGAATGCCGCCCCCCAAAGCGAGCCAGCCCAGAAGCCCATCCTGCAGGCTGCAAATCCATGGAGATACGCCCCTCTCTGCACAGTCAGGGAGCAGGGGGCGGTCCAGCCATGGCCCGAACTTGCTGTCTACTACCCAGGCCAGGAGGGTGAAGGTCACCGCAAAGGGTGTCACCATCAGAAACAGGCTGGAGCGTATGGAGCGGCTCATTTCGGGTACACCTCCCTTACACTTCGGACTTCCCTGGGTTTGTTCGAAGGGGCATCCAAACCGACAGGTTGCCTCACCCTGAAGGAATATTGTGAACCTCCGGAGCCCTGGAGGACATTACGCGTGAGACAGGGCCAGGAAAAGCGAGCTGTCCCCCTGCTCAGGAGCGGGCCTGGCCGGCCAGTTGCACCAGGTCCTGGGTAATCTGGTCGGTGGGCAGGTCCGGGCGCAGAAGCAGCCGTGCGTTGCCGTTGCCGTCAAATACATAGATGGCGGCACTGTGGGAGACGTTGTAGTTGCCCCGCTCGTCAGGCTCATCGTAACCAAAGGTGGTGCGGTAACGCTTGGCCAGCTTGCGCAAGGTGGGTTCATCGGCTGTGAGGCCCACGGTGCGGTCATAGAAAAAGTTTACATATTCGCCCAGCCGCTCAGGCGTATCCCGGTTTGGATCGACGCTGACGAACAGGGGGGTGACCTCTTCCTGCAACTCTTCAGGCATGGCCTTGATCGCCTGGGTCAGCTTGGCCATGGTGGCCGGGCAGACGTCCGGGCAATTGGTAAATCCAAAGAACATCAGGCGCACCTGCCCCTTATACTCCTCTGCGGTGACCGTTTCGCCGTCACTTCGTGTCAGGGTGAACTCCAGGTCAGGTAACATCCCGTCAATCGTCTTGGCGTTCCACGCCTGTTCTTCGCCCAGACAACCAGTCAGAAGTAACACCAGGCCCGAAATCACGAGGGACCGGGCAAACGGGATTCTGAATGTCATGGTGTTAATTCCTCTGCTAAACGGTGCCGGGGTCTTGGACGGTCGTCTTTCATGGCACGGCCAATCAGGATCAGGATACCAACCACACTCATCATGGCGGGCGGGATCCATGTCAGAATGCCGCCAATCAACTGGTCGTCTGCCGGTGACATGGGCCAGGCACGGCCACACACTTCATACACGTCGTACACCATACCCCGGTTGAAGACGATCCAGGCCCCCAGCACCATTTGAGGCACCGCCACCAATACCAGCAGCAGGATTCGCTTGCCGTAACCAAGGGACGGGGTGTCGTGGGGTGAGCGTGAATCGAAAATCAGCCACCAGAACAGCAGGCCGTCAAGCAGCATGCTCCAGTTCATGACCCAGTAGAGGTCACGGCTGAGCATGGCATTGAAGTGCACCGGAGGCCATAGCCAGAAGTACACCAGGCCCGCAAACAGGAAGGCAGCAATGAAGGGTTGCTGCACGATGTTGTAACCCCAACGGACCGGGAGCGCCCAGATACCCATGGCCGGCGCCAGCTGCCGGTGCCAGTATCGCAGTATGGGCAAGGGATTGGAGAGTGCGATCAGCATCGGGCCGAGGTGATGAAGGATCAGGTGCTGGCCCCGGTGGATAAAGAACATGTACTGGGAGTAGTAGTCGAACCAGGTCTGCATCACCGCATAACACAGCAACAGACCGAGGAAGAACGCGAAGATGCGCACAGGTCCCGGTTTTTCATCGCCGGGCAGGGCCTTCAGTGCGACGATATAGCCGCTGGCCACCAGCAGGTAGGCCAGTATGGTCAGTGGCGAGAAATCGTAGGGCAGCAGCAGATTCCAGTTCATGGCGTCACTTCAAGTACCGGAGCCATTCGGCGACAGCGGTGCCGATTTCAACCGGCGAGTCTTCCTGGATGAAGTGCGTACCCTTTACGGTGATTTCAGCCTGGTGAGGCCAGCTCTGGCAGAATGTCCGCTGCCGGCCGACCAGAATCGATCCCGGATTAGCATTAATAAACAGCTTGGGAGGAGATTCCGGTGAGGCAAGCCATTCACCGTATTCGTTCACCAGGCGAACCATAGAAGCCGGCTCGCCCTCGATGGGAATTTCCCTCGGCCAGTTGAGGGTTACGCGGCGGTCCTCCGGCTCCTGGAAGGGGCGTCGATACTCGTTCATTTCCTCTTCGGTCAGTGTCCGCATAATGGACCCGGGAAGTACCGCTTCGATAAACATATTGCGATCGATAATCAGGCTTTCGCCCTTGTCAGAGCGAAAACCCTGGAAAATACCTCGGGCATTCTCCGGCCAGTCCTGCCAGTTCACCGGCATGACGATGGCTTCCATGTAAGCGATACCCCGGATTCTTTCAGGATGCTGATGGGCCCAGTGAAAGCCGAGAGCGCTGCCCCAGTCATGGATCACCAGGGTGATCCGGTCTCCCAGGTCCAGGGCCTGTAGCAGCCCGTCGAGGTAGTGATAGGCCGCCATAAATCCATAGCGCTCCGGCCCATCGCTGGCCGGGAGTTTTTCGGAGTCGCCCTGCCCGATCAGGTCTGGTGCGATCACTCTTCCGGACCCGGTCAGTTCGGGAATTACATTGCGCCAGAGGAAGGACGATGTCGGGTTTCCATGCAGCAGGACGATGGGGTCGCCTTTGCCCTCATCAACGTAGGCAATCTGTTTACCGTGGATTGTGGCGGTCTGCTTCTGATAGGGCATAGTCGGTAGCATGGGGTGGCGTGACCTTTTGTTGAGATTGTTGGATGGTCGGTCGAAAGCCGAGAATAGCAATATACTTTCCATACCGGAACCTCTGGCCACTCAGAGGAGTCAGCCTCACCGATTTAACGCAGACTTGCTGCGCTGCCTCCCCCTTTAACCGTGATGATCGATTAAGTCCGGCAGGCTGCTAGAACAAACTGAGTTGCCATTCTTCGTTGTCAGGTTTCGCCGTGCGAGGTCGTCCCTGAACGGGGCCCTTGCGACTCCCGTGGCGGTCTAGAACCCGACGGGTTTCTTCCTTCCGGACCTGCCTGGCGATAAAGTCCCTCATGGCCTGGCGTGCCTCCCGGGCGGCCTGCTCGTGGTCACAGACCGGGTCGGCGTACTGGTCGCCACCGAAGCGTTGCTTCTGGCTGAAGGTCATCTGCCAGGGCGCATGGATGAATTCATTCGGTACCCCTTCCAGTTCCGGCAGCCAGCGGCGGATAAAGGTACCTTCCGGGTCCAGTTTGCGGCTCTGGAGCACCGGGTTGTAGATGCGCAGGGCGTTGATGCCGGTGAGGCCGGACTGCATCTGGGCCTGGGGGTAGTGAATGCCCGGTTCAAAGTCGGTAAACAATCGTGCCAGGTGCAGGGCCGGCTCGCGCCAGTGCAGCCAGAGCTGGTAGCTGGCAATGGCCATGAGCATGGCCCGCATGCGGAAATTGATCCAGCCGGTATGGTGCAGCGCCCGCATACAGGCATCCACCAGCGGCCAGCCGGTCTGGCCCTGCTGCCAGCGCTGCAGGCGTTCCGAATCGTCCGGGCCAGTCTTGAGCTGCTCCATATCCCGGTGCAGGGCGCGGAACTCAAGCTCCGGCTCGTCTTCCAGTTTCTGGATAAAGTGGCAGTGCCAGTGCAGGCGGGAACGGAAGCTGGCCAGGCTGCGCTGCTTGCGGGGCAGGCTGCTTTGGTGATTCCCCGTCGCCCGTGCCTGCTGATACACATGCCGCAGGCTGACCGTGCCGTAAGCCAGGTGAGGGCTCAGGCGGGAGCAGGCCCTGGGGGCCGTGTTGGGGCTGGAGATCTTGTATTGGTAACCGGCAACCCGCCGGTCGAGGAACGACGCCAGCAATTTCTCGCCATGGCCGCTACCGCCGGCCTGGCGGTCCGGGCTGGGCATGCCGTGGGAGATATCCGGCATCGACAGGGTGGCGATATCCGGCCAGTCGCGGAACTGGTCTGCCGGCATGGGCAGGTGCTCCGGCGGCGCGAGCACCGGAGCGGTCATCAGGGACTGCCATCGGCTGTCCCACTCATCCCGGTCCGGCAGCGGGCGCACGACGCCGGATTGCTGCCATTCCCGGTATTCGGTGCCGTGGCTGCGACACCAGCCCAGCACCGCCCGATCCCGGTCAAACGTCCACTGCCCGCCGGTCTCCTGGTGGCAGAAGATGCGCCCGATGCCATAGTGGGCATGCAGGGTGCCCAGCACATCGAGGGCGTCGCCGTGGATGACCAGCAAGCGGCTACCCACCTTGCGAAGCTGGCGATCCAGATCCTCCAGGGATTCGCGGATAAACCCCCAGTGACGTTCGCTGGTGTCCGGCAGTTGCCAGTACCCGGGTTCCACCACATACAGGGGGATCACGGGCCGGCCGCGCCTGGAGGCTTCTATCAGTGGGGCATGGTCGTGGGTGCGCAGGTCACGCTTGAACCAGACAACCGTTGTCATTGGGCGGGGGCTCCGGGGTTTTGCCGGTTACGTCGACAGCGTTCGCTGCAGTACCGCACCTGTGGCCAGTCGCGGGCCCATTTGCGGCGCCAGTTGAAAGGGCGCCGGCAAACGGGACAGGTCTTGGCGGGTAACCGGCTTTTTTTGTGCATTGTGGCAGTTTGGGTTTTACTGAGAGACAACAAACCCTTACGTTCGGTTCCCGGAAACGGGTCTGTGAAGAATCCTGCAAGGAGATTCCCCGATGGCGCGATTCAGCGACTGCCTGCCACCGCCTTCCGTTATGGTGTTTGACTGGCATGGCACCCTGGTGGATACCCACGACGCCATGTTCAGCGCCATGGAGGACATGCTGCCCCAGCTGGAAGACCTGGGCCTGGTAGAGCGGCTACTGCCGGAGGACCAGTGCCGTACGCCGGATGATGCCCGGCTGGTGCGCTATATCCGCATCTTCCGTCGCCTGCATCCGCGCATCCTGGTGGAGCGTCGTGTCAGCCGCACGGATATTTTCAACGCCATTTTCGGGGATGACCGGGAAGCCAAGCTCATTGCCCACAAGGCCTATAACGATTGCTATCGCAAGTATTTTGGCCAGGTGAAACCATTCCAGCCCGGCGCCTATGAATACCTTTCTGCACTCAAGGCCATGGGTATCCGGCTGGCGGTGTCCACCAACCGCAACCGGGAGTTCCTGGACAAGGAGCTGCGCATGGTGGATGAAGGCCGTTGGGCGAACCTGTTCGATGCCACCGTCTGCGCCGATGACGTAACGGAATACAAGCCGGATCCGCAGGTGATTCTCAAGGCACTTGAAAAACTGGACCTGCCAGCGGACGAGCGGGCCTGGTACGTGGGCGACAGCTATGTGGACATGCTCACGGCCAACAAGGCGGGCGTCTCCGGTGTGTTTTATAACGGCGCCGCCTGGGATCCGGGGCGTATCGACAGCTGGTTCAGCCACCGGGATGCGCCGGCGGCCATCCTGGACAGCTTCGAGGACCTGATGGACCTGCTGGCCCTGCTGGAACGTAGTCACCCGGAGGCCTTTTCTGTCACCCCGGCGGAGGCGCGGCCACGCCCGTTCCCGCCCCCTGAGCGTCCGCAGCCCCGCATCGAACCGGACTGGCACCCGGCGGTGGTCAAGCTGATCCGGCCCGCGGTCGTCCTGTTCGACTGGCACGCCACCCTGGTGGACACCCTGGACGCCATGTACCACGCGGTGGACGATATGCTGCCGGAGTTCAGTGAACTGGGCCTGATGGACCGGATGCTGGCGCCGGAAGACAGCAAGACACCGGACGATGCGCGGCTCGTGGCCTATGTGCGGGAGTTTGCCCGTCTACACCCGAAAGTGCGGGCGGACCGCAAAATCTCACGCACGGATATCTTCGAGGTGCTGTTTGGCGAAGACCAGGAGGCCAAGCAGATAGCCCACAAGGCGTTCAACCGCCATTACCGGGAACACTACGGCACGGTTAAGGCCTTCGAGCCCCGGGTGCGGGATGTGCTGGAGGGGCTTCGACGCCTGGGTATCCAGGTGGGCGTCATCACCAACCGGGACCGGGAGTTCTTCGAGCACGAACTGGCGGCGGTGGAGGGCACCGGCTGGACGGAGCTGTTCGACGTGGATGTGTGTGGTGACGACACCCCCCTGCGCAAGCCTCACCCGGACCAGTTGCTGCTGGCGGTCCAGAAACTGGACTACCCGCCGGACCCCAGCGTCTGGTACGTGGGTGACAGCACCACGGACGTGATTGCCGCCAAGCGGGCGGGTCTTACCTCGGTGTTTTTCAATGGCGCCCAGTGGGACCTGCCCTGGCTCAACAAGATCTTTCCGGGCACCCACAAGCACCCGGACAAGCCGGATGTGGTGGTCAATGATTTCTCGGAATTCTGGGCACTGGTACTGGCCTGCGAGGAGGGGCCTCCCTGAGAGGGGGGAGACCTCAAAGCTCGTCCAGGTGGTCCAGCAACCAGTTGGCCCGCTCCAGGGTGGCCTGGCGGTGGTCCGGATCTTGCCGCTGCCAGTTGCGGTACATCATGACCATGCGTGGATTGCGGCTGAAATCGTCTTTATGGCGGTCCAGGAAGTGCCAGTAAAGGGCGTTGAACGGGCAGGCGTCGTCTTCCGTGGTGTGGTTGACGTTGTACCGGCACTGACTGCAGTAATCGGACATGCGGTTAATATACTTGCCGCTGGCGGCGTAGGGCTTGGAACCCAGGTAGCCGCCGTCCGCGTGCATCACCATGCCCAGGGTGTTCGGTAGCTCGACCCAGTCGTAGGCGTCGGCATAGACCGCCAGGTACCAGTCGCAGATCTCCTCCGGTTTGATGCCGGCCAGCAGGGCAAAGTTGCCGGTGACCATGAGCCGCTGAATGTGGTGGGCATAGCCGTTGCGCCGGGTACTGTCGATGGTGCGGTGCAGGCAGTGCATGCCGGTTTCGCCACTCCAATAGAACCAGGGCAGGGGGCGGTCGTTGCCAAGGCGGTTCTCTTCGGCATACGCCGGCATTTTCAGCCAGTAGATCCCCCGCACGAACTCCCTCCAGCCGATAATCTGGCGGATAAAGCCCTCCACGGCATTGAGGGGCGCCTGCCCCGCATACCAGGCCCGTTCGGCGGCTTCACACACCTCCATGGGGTCCAGCAGACCACAGTTCAGGTAGGGTGACAGGATGGCGTGGAACAGCCAGTCCTCCTGGTCTGCCATGGCATCCTGGTAATCTCCGAAGCAGGGCAGGGCGAAGTCGATAAAGTAATCCAGGGCCTGGCGAGCCTGTTCGGCGGTAACGGCAAAGTGAAAGTCGTCGGTGGTGCCAAAGTGGTCACTGAAGTGTTGGTCCACCAGTGCTGTCACTTGCTGGGTGATGTCGTCGGGCTCCACCCGGAACGGTGCCGGGGCCGGCGGCTGGCCCTTCCACTTGCGACGGTTGTCGGCGTCGTAGTTCCAGTGGCCGCCTTCCGGTTCGCCTTCAGCTGTCATCAGCAGGCCGGTCTTGCGGCGCATCTCCCGGTAGAAGAATTCCATGCGTAGCTGCTTGCGTCCATCGGCCCAGTGGGCGAACTCCTCCTTGCTCGCAATAAACCGGTTGTCCGGGCGAATTTCCACAGGAACGCCCAGTTTTTCATGCCAATGGCGGATCTGGTTATCCAGTCGCCATTCACCGCATTCGGTGGTCACGAGTTTATCCGGGCTGAGAGACGACACCTGCTCCTGTACAACCGATAGCAGGTCCTTGTGGGGTGAGTCAGGGGCATACTCGTGGTAGACAACCTGCCAGCCCTCCGCTTGCAGTTCCCGGGCGAAGTGGCGCATGGCGCTGAATACCAGCACCAGCTTCTTCTTGTGGTGGTTGGTATAACTGGCCTCATCGTGCACTTCCGCCATGACAATACGGTCGAGAGCAGGATCGGCCCCGTCCAGGGCCGAGAGGTGGTGACTGAGCTGGTCGCCAAGAATCAGGATCAGGTTTGCCATGGTCTATTCCTTAAGGGATACCCGAAGTACGCCATCAGCTCAAGGGTGGTTCAGCCCCCATCCCCTTATAATGAACCTGATGTCGGTCAAGATGTCCTTAATCGGGCCACCCTATACTGGCCGACCACCATGCACCCGTCAGATCGAGTATTGCCATGCCCGCTTCCCCGGCCACTGCCGAACCCACACTGCCCGAATTTATCTGGGATGAAGCCCTTATCCGCCGCTACGACCTGAGTGGCCCCCGGTACACGTCCTACCCGACCGCGGTGGAGTTCACGCCGGACTTCCGGGTGGACGATATGGTGAAGGCAGCCGGTCGCAGCAAGGCGGCGGGTGGCCCGGTGTCGCTGTACACCCACCTGCCGTTCTGTGCGCACCTCTGTTACTACTGCGCCTGCAACAAGGTCATCACCAAGAAGCGTGACAAGGCCATGCCCTATGTGGAGCGGGTGTTGAAAGAGGCGGCCATGCAGTCACAGCTGTTCGGTGCTGACCGCCCGGTCCAGCAACTACACTGGGGCGGTGGCACCCCGACCTTCCTGCCGAAGGATGTCATGGAGCACCTGATGGCGGGCTACGGCGAGCTGTTCAACCTGCAGTCCGGCGACGATCGCGACTACAGCGTGGAGATCGACCCCCGGGAAGTGGACGAAGACACCCTGCCTACCCTGTGGAAGCTGGGTTTCAACCGCATCAGTCTGGGCGTTCAGGATGTGAATCCGGTGGTGCAAAAAGCGGTCAACCGCATTCAGCCCCGGGAGATGACCGAGGGCGTGCTTAACGAGGCCCGCCGCATCGGCTTCCGGTCCATCAACCTGGACCTGATATACGGGCTGCCGTACCAGACCCCGGAAAGCTTCGCCGAAACCCTGGAGTCGGTAATCGAGATGTCGCCGGACCGTCTCTCGGTATTCAGCTATGCCCATCTGCCGGACCGGTTCTATCCCCAGACCCGTATCCAGGGGGATACGCTGCCCAGCCCGCAGCAGAAGCTGACCATTCTCCACAACACCATCAACCGCCTGCTGGAGGCCGGTTACGAATACATCGGCATGGACCACTTCGCCAAGCCGGACGACTCCCTGGCCGTGGCCCAGCGGGAAGGGCGGCTGCACCGGAACTTCCAGGGCTACACCACCCATGCGGACTGCGACCTGGTGTCCCTCGGTGTGTCAGCGATTGGCCAGACCGATGATGCCTACTTCCAGAACAACCATGACCTGCCGGCCTGGGAGCAGGCCATCGACGCGGGTCAGTTGGCCACCATTCGTGGCGTTGGCCTGACCCGGGACGACCAGATCCGCCGCTGGGTAATCGGCCAGTTGATTTGCCAGTTCCGCCTGGACCGTGAACAGTTCCAGGCCGCCTGGGGCGAGGATTTTGACGGCTACTTTGCGGACGAGCTGCGCCGGTTGAAGCCGATGTTCCAGGACGAGTTGATTGGGGATGATGGCCGCCTGCTCCAGGTCCAGCCCGCCGGCCGGCTGCTGATCCGCGCGATTTGCCAGATTTTCGATCTGTATCGGAAGGAAGGGGCTTCTCAGCGGTTCTCGCGGATTATCTGAGTGTCCGAAGAGGGGCTGCACATTCGGAGTTTTCGTCCGTAGCCTGTGAGTTGCGGAGGCGGTGTAAGGCTGGGGGAGGTCTTTCGCCGCCGCGTTGGAGGGGCGTCCTGCCACCCCAACGCTTCCGCGACATCCATGTCGCTGCTCTGAAAGACCTCCCCCATCCTCACACTCGTGACTTTTCGGATATCTCAACGGCTCCTGTCAGCTCCGATTCTGGTTAACCGGGCGAAGGTACCGAATACCCTTATTTCCATTATTCCTTGCCGGCGGCCAGCAGGCAGTCTGACGGCGATGGGGCAAGGGCGCTTTTGGAGCTGCGACAGGACGTCGCTTTAGCAAGGCCGGCCCATGGATGGGCCGTGAATTGCGGCGTAAAAAGCGCCCTTGCCTCAGCGCCAGCCACCAGACCTTATACCGCAAACTGTAAAAGTCGGCTCTCCATAACCGCCCTCAGACTTCAACCGGCCAATAACCACTATGCTAGGACTGGTCAAAATTGAACACTAATATTACGCCCACTAAAGACTGGACTCGGTGCCGGTTTTCTCGTATGGTCTTGCGCTCCCTCATTCTGACCCCGGATTTCTAACCGAAAACCGGCGATTTGTCAGATTTTCGCATCCAAAAGCTTGAACACTGCACGGCACAATGATGCGCCGGCCAGTTCAGTATTCGATTTTGAGGAGTGCAAATATCATGACGTCTAAAGAACTGTGTGAGCTTCTGCCACACCTGAGTTTCCCTTAGCCTCACTGAAACCGGGCTGAAACAGCCCACCCTGCCGTTGCCAGCCTGGCAACAAACCCAAGCGGGAAACTCCAGACCCCTGATCCTGGCGGCCGCCAATAATTGGCCCGGCCCCGGCGGGATACCTGTGTTTCAGAAAAAGAGGCTCTGATTTGAACGAGAACGGCTTTACCCAGTTTTCAACACTCACTGTGTTGCTATTGCTTGCGGCCTTCTATGGCGGCACTTACCTCCTTACCCTGCTGATCCGCAAGGACAAAGAGGACACCTCCGGCTTTATGGTGGCCGGTCACCATGTTGGCTTCGGTATGGGGGCGGCCAGTATGACCGCCACCTGGATCTGGGCTGCGTCTTTCTACGCTGCGGCCACATCCGGCTACACCTATGGCGTTTCCGGCCCTATCCATTACGGGCTCTGGGGAGCGCTGATGATCCTGTTCATCTATCCCTTCGGTCGCCGTTTCCGCAAACTGGCGCCGAATGGCCATACACTGGGTGAACTGATCCATGCCCGTCATGGCGCATCCAGCCAGATGATTTTGGCCGTCTCCAACATTCTCGGTAGTGTGATCAGCCTCATGGTCAACTTCACGGCGGCGGGCGCCCTGGTATCCGTTTTGTCACCGCTGTCCTTCGAAACCGGTGTGATCGTGGCCGGGGTAGGGGTGCTGGCCTACACGCTCACCTCGGGCTTCCGGGCTTCCGTATTTACCGACTTTGCCCAGCTGGTGGCCCTGATGGCCATTGCCATTATCATTATCCCGGCGGTGCTGTTCTCCGCAGGTGGCCCCTCGGTCATGGTGGAGGGACTCAGCCGGCTGACCGACGAGCAGGCCAACCTGTTCTCCGTCGAAGCCATCCTGCACCAGGGTGCTCCGTTCTTTGTGGCCGTGTTGGCCTATGCCATTGGTAACCAGACCATTTCCCAGCGGCTGTTCGCGGTACGCGAGAAACACATCAAGTCCACCTTCGTGACAGCTACCATCGGCTATGGCGCCATTGTGATCGGCCTGGGCATGATCGGCCTGATGGCGCTGTCAGTCGGTATGGAACCCATTGACGGGAAAATGAACAACCTGATCCCGCAGATGGTTTCCACCTACCTGTCACCGGTGTTTGTCGCCCTGTTCTTTGTCCTCGTGATCGGCTCCCTGTCCTCCACGGCGGACTCGGACCTGTCGGCCCTCTCCACCATCATGATGGCGGACGTGTATGGCAAAAACATCGCCGGTGATAACCCCAGCCCCCGCGTCATGATGCTGGTGGGCCGTATCACCATGATTGTGGCCACGGTGGCCGGGCTGATCTTCGCCAGCTTCTCGCTGGATATCCTGGTCATGCTGGTGTTCGTCGGCGCATTGTGGGGCGCCATTGTGTTTCCGGTCATCGTCAGCTGCTACTGGGATCGGGTCACCAATGCGGCGTTTACCTGGTCCGTGGTGGCAGCCATGGCGCTGTTCTGCATTGCGCGCTTTGAGCTGCTGGAAATGACCGGCCTGACGGTACTGTTCTTCGAGGTACTGGCCTCGGTCGGCGGGGCTGTGGTGATCGGCCTGATGGTGTTCGGCTTCTTTGGTCGTGCGGCAGGGCTTGTGGCCGGTGTGGTTACCCTGGCGGCCATGCTGTTCTTCGCCACTGGCTTCCTGCGGGACTATATGGTGCTGGTAGCATCACTGACTGCCTATGGCGCCAGCGCGGTGGTGTGTACGGCCATGACCCTGTTCAGCAAGGAGCGCTTCGACTTCAACCTGATCCGTCAGCGCGTCGGGGACTATGACGACGTTGAGGACGATACCCACCTGGTACCGGAGGCCGCCAAATGAATAACGAACTTGTCTACGGAGCCTACATCCTGGTCTGGCCCGCCCTGACCCTGGGTGTGCTTGGCGTCATCTGCTGGGCGGTTGCCCGGGATGTGCGCAAGGCGAAAAACTCGGACGAGGACCTGCTGTAACCCGGCGGGACTTCCCGAAACGCAAAAAGCCCGGTCATCGCGACCGGGCTTTTTGCTATCCGGGGCAGGTTGCCCCGTTACGCCTCAGGAGGCGACCTTGAACTCGTTGGCCAGGTCCTGAAGTGCCCGGGCCAGGCGGGCCTGCTCGGTGGTCACCTGGGTAATTTCCTGTGACCCGGTGAGGGTCAGGATGGCGGACTCGCTGACGCTTTCCATATTACCGGCCAGTTCACGGGTGACCGACACCTGCTGCTCCGACGCGGTGGCAATCTGGGTCGCCATGTCAGAGATGCTGTTCACGTCCATCAGGATCTCGGCAAAGGTCTGTTCCATCTGCTCCGCCTGGGAGCTGGTCTGATCCGCCAGTTTGTGGCTGGCAATGATGGAGCGACTGGCGCTGTCGGTAATTTCCCTGAAGCCGTTGATGATATCCTCGATCTTGGTGGTGGACTCGTGGGTCTGTTGCGCCAGGGTACGAACCTCATCGGCGACCACGGCAAAGCCGCGGCCATGCTCGCCGGCCCGGGCGGCCTCGATGGCGGCGTTGAGTGCCAGCAGGTTGGTCTGGTCGGCCACCTTGCGGATCACATCCACCACATCGCTGATGGTGCTGCTGCGATTTTCCAGCTCCTCGATCACCTGGTTCACCTCCTGCACCGAGCCGGCCAGGTCGCGGATCTGGCGAACACTGGAGTGCAGGACCTGCTCACCGGTGCGGCTCTTTTCCATGGCGCTGCTGGAAGCATCCGCCACCTGCTGGGTGTTGCGGGAGATTTCCTCGGAGGTGGCAGACATCTCCTCGGTAGCGGCGGCGACCTGTTCGATCTGTTGCTGCTGATCTTTCACCTGGGAGGTGTTCTGGTTGGCGGTGGAACTGGTCTCCTCAGTGGCGGTGGCCAGTTGCACGCTGGCCTTGTCGATCTGGGCCAGCGCCTCGGCGAACCGCTTGAACAGTTCATTGATCGCCCTGGCGATGGTGCCGGTCTCGTCCTTGCTGGACACGGGTATTTCCCGGGTCAGGTCTTTCTCATCCATGGCGTATTGCACACCGGTGAGCAGTTCACTCACCTGACGGTGTATGGCATGGATGATGATGGTCATCAGGACGATCACGAGCACTACGGCAGCACCCGCGATCACCGAGGCGCTGATCAGGTCATTTCTCGCCCCGGCGACTGTCGTTGTGGCAATGGCCTCGACCTGGGTCAGCATTTCCTGGCGGATAGCGTTCAGCGCGTCGATGGCCCGGGTGGATACCTCGAACCACTCGTTCGCGTCCAGGGCATACATGCCGGAAGCACTGCTAAGTAGGGTTTCCCGTTGGGCCTGGAGTGCCTGTACTTCCGGGCCGACCACGAAGGCGCCCAGCGAACGACGCAGGGGGGCGTCGGCGGCTAGCATATCAACGGCATTGCGGTACCAGGCGTCCTGCTGTCCGCTCAAAGCAGTTACCCTGCCAACAGCGGGAAGATCGAAATCACCTGAGCGGATCAGTGCCGCACCTGCAGCCCGCGCCCTACCTGCCATCTCGGAGGTTTGTGCCAGGGCATAGTAGGCGTTGATCTCACGGGAAAGTTCTGCATCGGTGGCCCGGCGGACAAGCAGCGGAACCCGGTCGATGATTTCGGTAATCAGTGCTGTGTAGCGGTTGCCGGCCTCACCACCAGTCACGTTGCGGCGGTCGATATCCTGTCGGAGAGTCTTGAGGCGGCTCAGTTCCGATTCAAGGCGATCAATGCTCTCCGTAACCGCTCCATCAAAGCTGGTGTCGGCCAGCAATGCCTGAACTTCCGAACGATAGTCCCCCAGGACGGCGTTAGTCTGCTGGCGCTGGTTCTCCAGTGCTCGCCGTGCTTGCTGCTCGGCATCGGAGCGTGGTTCGGCAGCCAGCGCCACTGCGGAGCGGCCACGTTCTTTCTGCAGGGTTTCCACCAGTGGGTCGCCGATTTCCGCCAGCTTCACCATGTCCTGTAGGTGGCTCATATTCCGGTACTCGGCGGCATTGTCGGTGATGCTGCCAACGGCGAAGAAAATGATGACGAGAAGCGCCGGCAAAACCAGTGTGATCAGTTTGCCGCGCATGGAAAGATTGTTGATGAAGTTCATGGGACTGCCCCTTCATTAAGTCGTCCTGCCATTGTGGCCCAAAGGGCCGGTTACCGATATTGGCATCATTGGGTATGAGCAGGGGTAGTTACTGAATGAAATTACCTGTAACTCTATGTTAATTAATTGACTTTAAAGCGTTTAATCGAGAGTAGGTGGTACCCCGTAGGATACTGCCAAGTGGGTATCCGGCGGCCCGGTTGCACTTGCGCTGACAACGGTCAAGGCACCCTGGGCCCTTTAACGGTAGCGTCTCCGGGAGTCTTTCAGCCACCGGAGAATGCCATGGAACTTGTCTGCCCTGCCGGCAGCCTGCCCGCCCTGAAAACCGCCGTCGACAACGGTGCAGACGCTGTCTATCTGGGGTTCCGGGACAGCACCAACGCCCGCCAGTTTGCCGGCCTCAACTTCAACGACAAGCGGGCCGCTGAGGGCGTTGCCTATGCCCATGGCAAGGGGGCCCGGGTGTTCTGCGCCATCAATACCTACCCCCAGCCCCAGGGCTGGCAGCAGTGGACCGCTGCGGTGGACCGGGCTGCCAGCCTGGGGGTGGATGCGGTGATCCTGGCCGACATGGGGTTGCTGGACTACGCCGCCAACCGCTATCCCGACCTGCCCCGCCACCTGTCGGTTCAGGGCTCGGCCACCAGCTACGAAGCGTTGCGGTTCTATAAGGACAACTTCGGTATCCGTCGTGCCGTGCTACCCAGGGTCCTGTCGCTGGACCAGGTGAAGGGCGTGGCGGAACACAGCCCGGTTGAGCTGGAGGTGTTTGCCTTCGGCAGCCTGTGCATCATGGCCGAGGGCCGCTGTTACCTGTCCTCCTATCTCACCGACGAATCCCCCAATAGCAAGGGGGCCTGTTCGCCGGCCAAGGCGGTGCGCTGGGAAGAGACCGCCGATGGCGGGCTGGAATCCCGCCTCAATGAGGTGCTGATCGATCGTTACGCCCGGGGGGAGCCTGCCGGCTATCCGACGCTGTGCAAGGGCCGGTTCGAGGTGGAGGGTGATGTGTACCACGCCATCGAGGAACCGGTGAGCCTGAATACCCTGGACCTGCTGCCAGAGCTCAAGGCCCTGGGTATCAGCGCGGTGAAGATTGAAGGCCGGCAGCGCAGTCCCGCCTATATCGCCGATGTGGCCCGCACCTGGCGCCAGGCCCTGGACAGGCTGGAAACAGGGCCGCAATTCACGGTCGACCCGGCCTGGCAGTCAACCCTCGCCGGGTTGTCCGAAGGTGGGCTTACCACCCTCGGCGCGTACCATCGCAAGTGGAAATAAGGTGCTGAGATCATGATGAAATTATCTCTGGGCCCCATCCTGTGGTTCTGGTCCAAACAAAGTGTTTTTGATTTCTACGCCAAGGCTGCGGAATGGCCGGTCGATACCATCTACCTGGGCGAAGTGGTGTGCTCCCGTCGCCGGGAGCTGAAGCCTGATGACTGGCTGGACCTGGCCCGGGACCTGAAAGCCTGCGGCAAGAACGTAGTGCTTTCCACGCTCACCCTGATTGAATCGGAGGCCGACTTGCGCCGCCTGCGTCGGTTCTGTGAACAGGATGAATTCCTGGTGGAAGCGAACGACCAGAGCGCCCTGCAGGTGGCTGTCCGCAACAAGATTCCGTTTATCACCGGCCCGTCCATGAACATCTACAACGTGGCCACCCTGAAGATCCTCGCCAGACAGGGACTGCAGGGCTGGAACCTGCCGGTGGAACTGGGCAAGGAAACTCTGGAGCAGTTAATCAGCGAGCTGAAGGCTGAAGGGCTGGACCTGCCTGCCGAAGTGTTCTCCTGGGGCTTCCTGCCGCTGGCCTGGTCGTCCCGCTGCTTCACCGCCCGCCATTACAACCTGCCCAAGGACAACTGCGAGTTCCGTTGCCTGGAGCATCCGGATGGCATGGAGCTACGCACCCGGGAAAGCCAGGAGCTGTTCCGCATCAATGGCATCTCCACGCTATCCGGTTCCCGCTATGACCTGATGCGGGAGCTACCGGATATGCAGCGCATGGGTGTGAGCACCGTGCGCCTGAGCCCGGAACACCAGGGCATGGACGAGGTGGTCAGACGCTTTGACCAGGTACGCCGGGGTGAAGCACCGGCCGCGGACCCGCTGCAGCTGGTAGAGGCACCACCCTGCAACGGGTATTGGTATGGCAAACCGGGGATGGATCTGGTGATGTCCTGACACCTGGCAGGGCCCGGCAGGCGCTTGCATCGGGAATTCTTCGATATGCGCTGAGTGCCCGCCGTACTGGTATTACGGGTTGTCGGTTACGCCTGCCGGGTAACGCTGACTACCTTCAGGTGCAGGGGTTTGCGGCCTTTCACCGGCCACTCGATGCTGTCACCGATGCCCAGGCCGATCATGGCGGCGCCGGCCGGGGCCAGGATGGAAATCTTGTCGGCACTGCCATCCACTTGGTGGGGGTAAACCAGCTGCAGGCGCCGCTCCTTGCCATTGTCCTGGTCTTCGAAAACCACCACGGAATTCATCACCACCACAGACTCTGGAATCTCTGACAGTGGCTTCAGGTCTGCGCGGCTGAGTTCGTCTTCCAGGCCTTCGGCAACGCCGGTGGGGTCGTCCGTCTTTTCAAGCAGTGCGGAAAGCCGGTTGTAATCTTCTTCTGCAACGGTAATAGCGGGTAAATCGGACATGCTTGTCTCCGGTAAGGTAATCGTGAATTTTGTTTGCTGGCTGGACCGGGCGCGTGCGTGAGCCCAGCGTCAGGAAAGTAACGCTGTAGGGAGGCCGGGCTTGTCAGGGATGACAATCCGGGAATGAGTCAGGGCAGTTTCAGGTCGCAAGGCAATTCTGGAATCAAAGGGATTTGAGATGAATCTAACCCGGGGTCAGGAAAAGCGCAAACAGATTCACCCTCACGTCCGTGGAAGTACTGTGTCCGGGCCACCCGGATGCCGCTGGGAAGCTCAGGCTTTGCAATCGTTCCATTCCAGGGGCTGGACAAAATGACGCAGGTCATTGCGTAGTCCGGGCAATAAGTTAAAAGTATATTCATATGTCCTTGAGGAGCCTCGCTATGACAGTCAATGAAGGTCTTCGCCTGATGGCGGGTGTGTTTACCCTGATATCCATTGTGCTGGCTCACTACGTGAGCCCGTACTGGCTTCTTTTTACCGGGTTCATTGCCTTCAACCTTATCCAGTCCGCATTCACCAAATGGTGCCCGGCCATGGCCATTCTGAGGAAGTTGGGGTTCAAAGAGGAAAAACCGGTTTCCTGAGCCCGTTCTTGGCAGGTGCTCGAATAAGTCGCCATTCCAGGCTGTCCAGCAGGTTCTTGATGCCGAGTCCGAGCTCGGTGTTGCCTTCAATGATCAACTTGCGCTGAAAGAACAGCTGGTCCGGGTCCAGCTTGCGGTTGGCCAGCTTGTAGAACGCGGACCAGCCGCCACGGATGGTGGCTTCTCCCTCGCCCTCAACAATTCTCAGTCGGCCCTGCCAGAAGCCCAGGGTTACGCCCGGCTGTCCGCCGTTGATTTCCAGCCTGAGGGTTCGTCCTTCGAAGTCGTCAAATTCGCCCTCGTGGATGGCTTGGGCAAACATCCGGTTGAGGGTGGCTTCGGTGATCAGCTGTTTGAACAGAAAGGGCACACGGCGTTCGGCGTCGCGGATCATCGGCGCCGGTGATGGGGCGTATTCTTGCAGGGCATGCTGGCACTGCAGGAGCAGGGATTCGGGGACGGTCAGTTTCGGCAGCGCAGGCAGCATTGGGTTCTCCAGGCCATTTGGTTGGGCCTAGGTTACTGCGTTTGCTGTGTATTTTGGTTGATATCCGGCAAGCTCTCAGGTTGTTGCTATTTAGGCCTGTGGGTTGGGAGTCTGGGGCTGGGGCAAGGGCGCTTTTTTACGCCGCAATTCACGGCCCTCCCTGGGCCGGCCTTGCTAAAGCGACGTCCGTGTCGCAGCTCCAAAAAGCGCCCTTACCCCATCCCCGTCAGACTGTCTGCTGACCGAAAGATAAAACTACGTGGCCTGGGGGGTTGTCAGCGATATTGGGGCTGTTAGAGGTATGGGGTGCCGGACCGGTTTTTTTAGAGCAGGGCCATGGATGGCCCGGAGCAAGGCCGGTCCAGGGAAGGACCGTGAATTGCGGCGGCAAAAAAACCGGGCCGGTGCCCCATGCCCGGCACCACATCCTCAGGCTGGAAAGGCTCCTAAAGTGAAGATATGAGTTCAGACCAGGAGCTCTGGCACCCAACAAGCAGGCTGCCTGAAAGCCTGTCACTCCGGACAATCAACCCTTATGCAAACCTTCCTCAACGGCCCAAACCGCCACCTCAACACGGGACCGGAGGTTCAGTTTCTTTAGCAGGTGCTTCACATGCACCTTGACCGTGCCATCGCTGATATCCAGCTTGCGGCCAATCATCTTGTTGGACAGCCCCTCGGCAATCAGCCGCAGGATATCCTTCTCACGGGGGTCAGGCTGTCAAAGTCAGGTCGCGCTGACTGCTGTGGCTTCTGGGAACGAAGGGCCTGGGCGAGCAGCGTGGTCAGGCGGTCACTGATCACCATTTTGCCCACGGCTGCCTGCTTCAGCTCGGCGATCATGTCCTCCGGCTCCATATCCTTCAGCAGGTAGCCATCCGCGCCAGCCCTCAGGGCTGCCACCACATCGTCTTCATGGTCGGAAACGGTAAAGATCACGATACGTGAGGCTACCCCCTGTTCCCGCATTTGCTTCAGCACCTCAATGCCGTTCATCTCCGGCATGTTCAGGTCCAGCAGGATCAGGTCAGGCTCGAGTTCAGCAGCTTTGCGGATACCTTCAGGGCCGTTGCTGGCCTGTCCGGCCACCTGCATGTCATCTTCCATTTCAATCAGTTGCTTGATGCCCTGGCGCAACAGCGGGTGGTCATCAATCAGCAGGATGCTGGCAGGTGTCTCGGACATGGTTCCTCTCGTTTGGTCAGATAATTGTGTTTATGGGCGTTACCGGTGCTAGCCGGCGCTGGCCTGGGTCAGGATCATATGACGGCTTTTCGGGATGAAGTTCAGTGCCACTTCCACTCCCTGGTCATTGCGGTTCTTCACGGTAACCTGCCCGCCCAGGGTACGGGCGCGGTCCTGGATAATGATCAGGCCATAATGTTGCTGCGGCTGGTCGCCACCGGGCAACCCCTTGCCGTTGTCCAGTATTCTGACCTGAACACGGGGGGATTCAAAGAGCACTTCTACGGTGACCTCCGTGGCTTCCGCGTGTTTGACGGCATTGGCAAGCCCTTCCCGGACGATCTGCAGGGTATGGATCTCCTCGTTCGGCGACAGGGTGTTTGGTGGCAGGTCGTATTTAAGGTGTACCTCCTGCCCCAGGCGCTCGCTGAACTCGCCCACGGTCTGGCGCAGGGCTGTCAGCAGATCCGGTGTGTCCAGCTTCAGGCGGAACGTGGTCAGCAGTTCCCGCAGCTGGCGGTACGCGCTGTTCAGGCCGGTACTCAGCTCTTCCAGGATGGCATCATGGGTTTGCTGGTGCTCACCGGTAATATCCAGCCGGCGCAGGCGTGCCACCTGCATTTTCAGGTAGGACAGGGACTGGGCGAGTGAATCATGGAGTTCCCGGGCAATTACGGCTCGTTCTTCTGCCAGGGTCAGCTGCTGTTCCTCGGTGATCTGTTTCTCCAGGAAGATGGCGGTGGCCAGCTGGTCGCTGAGGGTTTCCAATAGTCGCCGGGCGGTCTCGGACAGGCCCTTGTCAGCCGGGTACCAGACTTCCAGGGTGCCCAGCAGCAAACCGGGGGTGCGAATTGGCAGCATCAGCCGGCGGCCATCGTTGTCTTCCATCGGCAGTTCGTCGTACACCTCCGGTTTTACCAGGCAGGCGTTGCAGTGATTGTCACGGCAGTAGAAAGGTCGCTCCGGTGTCGCTGTCGTGATCGCCTCCACCGGCTCACTGGCGTGCTTGTCGTGCAGATAGAGTCTTATGGGGCCGATGCCCAGCAAGGCCTCAAGCTCCTGCAGCATGGGGATGGCGCCACTGCACAGGTCGTGGGTGGCAAACAGGGTGCGGCTGGCACTGTGGAGGATTTCCAGAGCCTGGTGGCTTTTTTCCAGTTCCCGGGTTTTGGATCGGGCCTCGCTCTCCAAC
This sequence comes from Marinobacter bryozoorum, assembly GCF_023156245.1. GTDB lineage: Bacteria > Pseudomonadota > Gammaproteobacteria > Pseudomonadales > Oleiphilaceae > Marinobacter > Marinobacter bryozoorum. The sequence goes on along the minus strand of NZ_JAKZAH010000007.1, from coordinate 104,282 downwards.
TCGAAGTAGCTCACAGCCAGCTCGCTGGTCATCTGGTCAAAGGCCTGTCCCAGTCGGGAAAGTTCGTCTGCACCTTTCAGGTTGGCCTTGAGGGTGAAATCCTTGTCGCCTACAGCCGTCGCTATGCCAACCAGCTTGCGTAAGGGGCGAAGTACCCGGTTCTTGAGGTCCAGGAACAGAACAACGGCGATCAGGACGGAGAACACCAGGCTCAGGATCTGGATAACGTGCAGCAGGTCGATGCGAGCCTCGGTGCGGCTTTCCAGCATGGAGACCAGGGTGTCCACCTGGGCAACGTAGCTTTCTGTGGCATCCAGCAGGCTCGCACTTACCGCCTCACCCTCGGGGTGAGATTCGAGTGCTGGCCGCAGGATGGTCTCCCAGGTATTGCGAACAGTCCGGTGCTGGAGGTTAAGCGGGTGGTCGGCGTTCGCCGGAATGGTTCTGGTCAGGGAGGCCTGGGACAGTTTCGTGCTGTACCGTTCAACCGCTTCTTGTAAGGGGACGGTACGGTCCCCGTTACGGTCTGCTGCGATCGTCAGCAGGTGGAAAGCTCCCATGCGCAATGCACCTGCCTGGTTGATCGCAGTGGCATTACCTTCAATGCTGCGGGACACCATCAGGGTAGTGGCCATTCCCACAATCGCGGTTAGCACTATAGCGGCAACCACAATGGCGATGCGATTGACCAGGGGACTTCTCGATCTCATGAAAACTCATCTCTGGAGCACGGCGGGATAAAGCCTTTGAGCCGCGATTATCCATTGGCCTACCTCTTTGAGGATAGTCAATTACCCCGATAGGCAGTATCCCATCATAGTCTTTGACCCTTTACCTAGCAAAGAAGAGACTGAAAGCGTTCCTGTTTCTGTAGAGCCTGCCTCATGGAATCCCCGATTTACCAGGATGACGAAGAACAGCTCGCGTCGCTTGCGGTAATCCTGCCACTGGCTGTGGCCGGATTCATGCTGGCGGCCGGCTGCTGGGCGTTGTTCTCGGTAGCCGGGGTCTACATCCGTCATAGTCTGGCGTTGAACAGTGTCACCTTCGGTTTTCTGCTGGCACTGCCGATGGCTACGGGGGCGATACTGGCCATACCCGCCGGACTGGCGGCCCAGAAATTTGGCTCACGCCGGGTTATGGTGACCTGTATCACCGGCCTGGCGGCATGCATGTTGCTGCTGACCGTGGCGGATTCGCTTGCAGAGTTTCTGGTGGCCGGTGCCGGACTTGGCCTGGCGGGTGGTTATTACAGCGCCGGGCTGCAGTTTGTCACCCGGTATGCTCCCGCCCATCGAACGGGGCTGGTATTGGGGCTGTTCGGGGCAGGGATTACTGGTGTGGGTATCAGTTACTACCTTGTGCCGTTGATTCTGGATGCGTTCACCTGGGCTGTTGTGCCCGTTGCCTACCTGATCCTGCTCTCACTGGTGTTGGTGCTGGTTGTATTACTGACGGAGCCGGAAGATATGGGGTCCGGTGGCGTGGCGGAAACATCAACGAGGGCTCTGCTGGCCCGCCTCGGACGAATCCGGGTCTGGCAGGTGGCGGTCTGGTTCGGCGTAGTGGCCGGCAGTTTTTTTGGTCTCGCACTCTGGCTGCCGGACTACCTTGCCTCCCAGTATGAACTGCCGGTTCAGACCGGAGCGGGCCTTGCCCAGTGGTTTATTATCCCGGGTGCTGCGGCCCAGGTTCTCGGGGGCTGGCTGGGAGATCGATTCGGTTCCACTCGTGTCGCCAGTCGCTCGCTGATTGCCTGCCTACTGGCCCTGTTTGTGCTTTCCTATCCGCCGATGACCCTTCTGGTCCGGGGGATCGATCAGGTTATCCAGCTGGAATTCCTGATGCCGCTGCCGCTGGAAGGCGCGCTCATTGTTGTGCTGGGTGTGGCACTGGGCTGCACCATGGCTGCGCTACAGCGGACGATGGTGAAAGAAAACCGTGAGGCCACGGCCTTTGTGGCCGGACTGCTGCTGGTCAGCGCCTGCACCGTTGCGTTTGTCCTGCCGGTGGTGTTCGCCGCTGTCAACCAGTGGGTAGGCGTGCGCAGCGCGGTCTTTATGATTCTCTTCCTGTTACTCGTCACCACGCTGGTGTTGATGTCCCGCGACGCCCGTCGCCAGGAGCGCCAGGCCCTTCTCCATCCAGGGATATAGCCTGTCTACCCCGTGGGGGGTAGAGAGGGGTTATGAGGTAGTAACCACGCAGATTTCAGGGTCTCTCTCCCACACAATGGTCTCAACTCGGATTACATCGGAACAGCGATCCGGCCAACGGGTTGATGGAGAGAGAGACCATGAGTCATTTGATCGACAAACTGAACTACTTCAGGAAGAACCGCGAGTCGTTTGCCAACGGCCACGGCGAAACCCATGAAGTGAACCGCGACTGGGAAAACAGCTACCGCCAGCGCTGGCAGCACGACAAGATCGTGCGCTCCACCCACGGGGTGAACTGCACCGGCTCCTGCAGCTGGAAGATCTACGTCAAGAACGGCCTGGTTACCTGGGAGACCCAGCAGACCGACTACCCCCGTACCCGTCCGGACCTGCCTAACCATGAGCCCCGCGGGTGCCCCCGTGGTGCCAGCTACTCCTGGTACATGTACAGCGCCAACCGCCTGAAATACCCGCTGATGCGCAAGCACCTGATGAAGCTGTGGCGCGCGGCAAAGGCCCAGCACAACGATCCGGTGGAAGCCTGGGCCTCCATCGTGGAAGACCCGAAGAAAACCGCCGAATACAAGCCCCGTCGTGGCATGGGCGGCTTCGTGCGTTCCAGCTGGGACGAGGTCAACGAACTGATCGGTGCGTCCAACGTTTACACCGCGAAGAAACACGGCCCGGACCGGATTTTCGGCTTCTCCCCGATTCCGGCGATGTCCATGGTGTCCTACGCTGCCGGCAGCCGCTACCTGTCCATGATCGGCGGCGTGTGCATGAGCTTCTACGACTGGTACTGCGACCTGCCGCCGGCCTCTCCCCAGACCTGGGGTGAGCAGACCGACGTGCCGGAATCTGCCGACTGGTACAACTCCGGCTACATCATCGCCTGGGGCTCCAACGTGCCCCAGACCCGTACCCCGGATGCTCACTTCTTCACCGAAGTACGCTACAAGGGCACCAAGACCGTTGCCATCACTCCGGACTACGCGGAAGTTTCCAAGTTGTCTGACGAGTGGCTGAACCCGAAGCAGGGCACCGACGCTGCCCTGGGTATGGCCATGGGTCACGTGATTCTCAAGGAATTCCACGTCGACAAGCCCAGCGAGTATTTCACCGACTACGTGCGCCGCTACACCGACATGCCGTACCTGGTCATGCTGGAGCAGAAGGACGACGGCAGCTACGTGCCGGGCCGCTTCCTGCGCGCCAGTGACCTGGTGGATGGACTGGGTGAAGAGAACAACCCCGAGTGGAAAACCATTGCCATTGACGAGGCTTCCGGCGAGCTGACCGCTCCCAACGGCTCCATCGGCTATCGCTGGGGCGAGAAGGGCAAGTGGAACCTGAAGCAGATCGCCAACACCAAGGACGTCAACCTGCAGCTGTCCATGGTTGAGAAGCACGACGAAGTCGTCGACGTGGCCTTCCCGTACTTCGGTGGTATCGAGCACGACCACTTCCAGCACGTTGAAATCAGCGACATCCTCAAGCACAAGCTCGGTACCCGCAAGGTCCAGCTGGCGGATGGCACCGAAGGTCGCGTGGTCACCGTCTACGACCTGATGGTGGCCAACTACGGCATCAGCCGTGGCCTGGGTGATGACGACGGCGCCACTTCCTATGACGAAGTGAAGCCCTACACCCCTGCGTGGCAGGAAAAGATCACCGGCGTTCCCGCCGAGAAAGTGATCCGCATTGCCCGTGAGTTTGCCGACAACGCCGACAAGACCAAGGGCCGGTCCATGGTCATCGTCGGTGCCGGTATGAACCACTGGTACCACATGGACATGAACTACCGCGGCCTGATCAACATGCTGATCATGTGTGGCTGTATCGGCCAGAGCGGTGGTGGCTGGGCCCACTACGTTGGCCAGGAGAAACTGCGTCCGCAGACCGGCTGGCAGCCGCTGGCCTTTGGCCTGGACTGGCAGCGTCCGCCGCGCCACATGAACTCTACCTCCTTCTTCTACGCCCACTCCGGCCAGTGGCGCTACGAGAAACTGGGTGTGGACGAAATCCTGTCGCCGCTGGCGGACAAGTCCAAGTTCGGCGGCAGCCTGATCGATTACAACGTCCGCGCCGAGCGCATGGGCTGGTTGCCGTCTGCGCCCCAGCTGAACCGTAACCCCCTGGGTATCGCCGCGGAAGCCGAGAAAGCCGGTATGGAAGTCTCGGATTACGTGGCCAAATCCATGAAAGACGGCTCCCTGGCCTTCGCCAGTGAGGATCCGGAAGCGCCCCAGAACCATCCGCGCAACCTGTTCATCTGGCGCTCCAACCTGCTGGGCTCCTCGGGCAAGGGCCATGAGTACATGCTCAAGTACCTGCTGGGTACCAAGAGTGGCCTTCAGGGCAAGGACCTGGGTGTGGAAGGCGGTGCCAAGCCGGAAGAGGTCAAATGGCACGACGAGGCGCCGGAAGGCAAGCTCGACCTGCTGGTGACCCTGGACTTCCGCATGTCCACCACCTGCCTGTATTCCGACATCGTTCTGCCAACGGCCACCTGGTACGAGAAGAACGACCTGAATACGTCCGACATGCACCCGTTCATCCACCCGCTGACTGCGGCCACCGATCCGGCCTGGGAAGCGCGCAGTGACTGGGAGATCTACAAGGGCATCGCGAAGTCCTTCTCAAAGGCCGCCGAGGGTCACCTGGGTGTCGAGAAAGATGTGGTCACCCTGCCGCTGCTGCACGATGCGCCGGCCGAGCTGGGCCAGCCGTTCGATGTGAAGGACTGGAAAAAGGGCGAGTGCGAGCTGATTCCGGGCAAGACCGCGCCCAATTTCATTACCGTGGAGCGGGACTACCCGAACACCTATGCGCGCTTCACCTCCCTGGGCCCGTTGATGGACACGCTGGGTAATGGCGGCAAGGGCATCAACTGGAACACCGAGAAGGAAGTCAACTTCCTGAAGGACCTGAACTACACCCACCTGGAAGGTGCCAATGCCGGGCGTCCGAAGATCGACAGCGCGATCGATGCGGCAGAAGTCATTCTGACCCTGGCGCCGGAAACCAACGGCCAGGTGGCGGTGAAGGCCTGGGCGGCGCTGTCGGAGTTCACTGGCCTCGACCACACGCACCTGGCTACCAACAAGGAAGAGGAAAAAATCCGCTTCCGGGACATCGTGGCGCAGCCGCGCAAGATCATCTCCAGCCCGACCTGGTCTGGCCTGGAAGACGAGCACGTGTCCTACAACGCCGGTTACACCAACGTGCACGAGCTGATCCCCTGGCGGACCCTGACCGGCCGTCAGCAGTTCTACCAGGATCACGAGTGGATGCGCGCCTTCGGTGAGAGCCTGCTGGTGTATCGCCCGCCCATCAACACCAAGGCGGTGGGCAGCATGATCAATCAGCGGAGCAACGGTAACCCGGAGAAAGCACTGAACTGGATCACGCCGCACCAGAAGTGGGGTATCCACAGCACCTACAGCGACAACCTGCTGATGCTGACCCTCTCCCGCGGTGGCCCGATTGTGTGGCTGAGTGAAGACGACGCAAAAGAGCTGAGTATTGAGGACAACGACTGGATTGAGCTGTTCAACGCCAACGGCGCCATTGCAGCGCGGGCCGTCGTCAGTCAGCGGGTCATGCCCGGCATGGTGATGATGTACCACGCCCAGGAGCGGATCGTGAACATTCCCGGCTCCGAGATCACCGGAACCCGCGGCGGTATCCACAACTCGGTCACCCGGGTCTGTCCGAAGCCGACCCACATGATCGGCGGCTACGCCCAGTACTCCTACGGTTTCAACTACTACGGCACCGTAGGCTCCAACCGCGACGAGTTCGTGGTGGTGCGCAAGATGCACAACGTCGACTGGCTCGACGGTGAAGGCAATGACACTGTTCAGGAGGCTGTAAAATGAAGATCCGTTCCCAAGTCGGCATGGTGCTGAACCTGGACAAGTGCATCGGTTGCCACACCTGTTCAGTCACCTGCAAAAACGTATGGACCAGCCGTGAAGGCATGGAGTACGCCTGGTTCAACAACGTCGAGACCAAGCCCGGTATCGGCTACCCGAAAGAGTGGGAGAACCAGGACAAGTGGAAGGGCGGCTGGATGCGTGACAGCTCCGGCAAGATCCGTCCGAAGATCGGTGGCCGTTTCCGGGTACTGGCGAACATCTTCGCCAACCCGGACCTGCCGCAGATCGACGACTACTACGAGCCGTTCGACTTTGACTACCAGCACCTGCATACCGCAGGCGACAGCAAGCACCAGCCGGTGGCCCGGCCCCGTTCGCTGATCTCCGGCGAGCGCATGAAGAAAATCGAGTGGGGCCCGAACTGGGAGGAAATCCTCGGCACCGAGTTTGCCAAGCGTCGCAAGGATAAAAACTTCGACCAGGTGCAGGCGGACATCTACGGCCAGTTCGAGAACACCTTCATGATGTACCTGCCGCGCCTGTGCGAGCACTGCCTGAACCCGGCCTGCGTTGCCAGCTGCCCCAGCGGTGCCATCTACAAGCGTGAGGAAGACGGCATCGTCCTGATCGACCAGGACAAGTGCCGTGGCTGGCGGATGTGTGTGTCCGGCTGCCCGTACAAGAAGATCTACTTCAACTGGAAGACCGGCAAGTCCGAGAAGTGCATCTTCTGCTACCCGCGGATCGAAGCCGGGATGCCCACCGTGTGCTCCGAGACCTGCGTTGGCCGGATTCGCTACCTGGGCGTGCTGCTGTACGACGCAGACCGCATCGAAGAAGTGGCCAGCACCCCGGGCGAGCATGAGCTGTATGAGAAGCAGTTGGAAATCTTCCTGGATCCGTTTGACCCGGAAGTGATCGAGCAGGCGAAGAAGGACGGTATTCCGATGAACGTCATCGAAGCCGCCCAGCAGAGCCCGGTGTACAAGATGGCGGTGGACTGGAAGCTGGCCCTGCCGCTGCACCCGGAATACCGCACCCTGCCCATGGTCTGGTACGTGCCGCCCCTGAGCCCGATCCAGTCCGCTGCAGAGTCCGGAAAGGTGGAGTTCGACGGTGTACTGCCGAAGATCGAAAGCCTGCGGATTCCGGTCAAGTACCTGGCTAACCTGCTGACCGCTGGTGACGAGAAGCCCATCGTGCTGGCCCTCAAGCGGATCATGGCCATGCGCCTGTACAAGCGCGCCGAGACCGTGGAAGGCAAGGAAGACCTGCGAGCCCTGGAAGAGTGTGGCCTGACCAAGGCCCAGGCGGATGAGATGTACCGCTACCTGGCCATCGCCAACTACGAGGATCGCTTCGTCATCCCGACCAGCCACCGTGAGCTGGCAAAGGAAGCCTTCCCGGACGCCGATGCCCACGGCGAGCGTGGCGGTTGCGGCTTCAGCTTCGGCGACGGCTGCAACGGCGGTGACAGCGACTTCAGCCTGTTTGGCGGCAAGAAGCAGACCACCAGCATGGTCCAGAAACTCTCCACCGTGAAGCAGGTGGACCCGAAGCAGCTGCAGGAATAAGGAGCACATCATGCAATCACTGAAAGTCATGGCACGGCTGCTGGAATACCCCACCGCCGAGCTTCGGGACGCACAGGATGCCATGGTTGCCGCTGTCCTCGAGGACAGCCGGCTGCCGCGGCAGAACAAGGAACAGCTGCTGCAGGTGGTCGACCACGTCTGCGACGGCGACCTGCTGGACGTACAGGAAGCCTACGTGGGCACCTTCGACCGGGGCCGGGCCACCTCCCTGCTGCTGTTCGAGCATGTCCACGGCGAATCCCGGGACCGGGGCCAGGCAATGGTTGACCTGATGGAAGAGTACCGTCGCAACGGGCTGGAAATCGACGCCCGGGAACTGCCGGACTACCTGCCGCTGTTCCTGGAATACCTCGCCACCCGCCCCTGGGACGAGATCCGTAACTGGCTGGAAGATATCCACCATATCCTCGGCCTGCTGGGTGAGCGCCTGTTCCAGCGTGAGAGCCGCTACCACCTTGTGATGGACTCATTGCTGGCCCTGTCGGGCCGGCAGGTGAACCGCCAGGAACTGGCCCAGATCGTTGCCTCCGAGGAGCGGGATGACACCCCGGAAGCCCTCGACAAGGTCTGGGAAGAGGAAATGGTGAAATTCGTGGATGACCAGGGCAGCTCCTGCAGCACCGGTGGCGTCGTAGGCCAGCGCCGCCGCGAGCTGGAGCAGACCCAGACCATCCACCTGAGTGATCAACTGATGACGGACGTGACTCCCCGTCAGGCAGGGCGCGCCTGAGGGCGCCGGAGGAAATGACAATGTCCTATATCAACACACTCCTGTTCGGAATCTATCCCTACATTGCCCTTCTCGTGCTGTTCGTCGGCACCTGGGCACGCTATGACCACGGCCAGTTCACCTGGAAGGCCCATTCCAGTCAGATGCTGCGCAAGAAAAACATGGTGCTTGCCTCGGTACTGTTCCATGTAGGCGTGCTGGTGATCTTCTTCGGTCACCTGGTGGGGCTGCTGACGCCTCACGCACTCTATGAACCCTTCATGACTCCGGGTACCAAGCAGGTCATGGCGATTGTGGTGGGTGGCATTGCCGGTGTCATGGCACTCATTGGTGGTGGCATGCTGGCCTGGCGTCGTCTGACTGATCCGCGGATCAAGGCCAGCAGCACCTTCGCCGACAACATGATCATCGTTATCCTGGTGGTCCAGCTGGCCCTCGGCCTGCTCACCATTCTGCCCACCCTGGGGCACCTGGATGGCGGCACCATGCTCAAGTTCTCCGCCTGGGCACAGGGCATCTTCACCCTCCAGGGCTCCGAGGTGGCGAACTACATCGCCGACGTGCACTGGATCTACAAGACTCACCTGTTCCTGGGGCTGACCATCTTTGTACTCTTCCCGTTCACCCGGCTGGTACACATGCTGAGCGTGCCGGTGGAGTATTTCGGACGGAAGTACCAGGTGGTGCGTAAGCGCGCCTGAAAGCGGACACCAGGATAAAAGACTGTTCGGCCACGGAATCCACGGAAGAACACGGAAAAGTACAAAAGAGCAACGAGAAATCAGCCAGGGATGGCACTGTAATCACGGATGAGAAGATGAAGCATCTTGCTGCTTTCTGAGTTCGTCCTTAAGAGTCCGTAGAAAAAGAGTTCTTTTTTCCGTGTTCTTCCGTGGATTCCGTGGCAAATAACGTTTTTGGAGACCATCACCATGCAACTGATCCCCACCGGCGAAGCCGACAAGCCCAGAAACCAGTTCCCGCCGGTCTACGTGGGTGAGACCCTCATCCACGAAGACGACATCGCCCGGGAAATGCAGCACCACCCGGCGGAAGAACTGGCTGAAGCCTGGCACGAAGCCGCCCGCAGCCTGGTGATTCGCCAGCTGTTGCTGCAACAGGCAGAAACCCTGCAGCTTCCGGAATCCATTGACGAAGAAGACCGGATTGCCCGGGTGCTGGAAATGGAACTGAACGTTCCCGACCCGTCCGAAGAAGACTGCGAACGCTTCTACGCCGCCAACCCGGCCCGGTTCCGCAGCCCGACCCTGATGGCCGTCAGCCACATCCTGCTGGCCGCGGCGCCGGATGATGTGGAAGAGCGCATCCGCCAGGAAGAGGCCGGCCGCCAGCTGCTGTCCTCCCTGCTCGATGGTCGCGCCCAGTTCGCTCCGCTGGCAAAGCAGTACTCCGCCTGCGAGTCTCGCCACCAGGGCGGCAGCCTGGGCCAGATCAGCAAGGGCCAGACCGTCGAGGAATTCGAGCGCCCGGTGCTCAGCCTGCAGGAAGGGCTTCATCCGGAACTCATCGAAAGCCGCTACGGCTGGCACATCGTCCGGGTCGACCAGCGTATCGACGGCGAACAGCTGCCTTACGAACACGTCAAACCCCAGATTCGCCAGTACCTGAGCGAAAGCGTCACCCGCCGGGCGTTCCGTCAGTACCTGCAGGTACTTGCGGCTGAAACCGGTGTGGAGGGTGTCGACCTGGAGCTACCGGATTCGCCTTTGATGCAGTAACCAAGGTCGGTGCCTTAAGCGGTAACTGCCAAGCGAATAAGGCCTGTGGCCGGGGTTCCTTTCCAGGACCGTGCGGAGCTGAAGCAGTTCCTGACCCAGCCAAAATGGGTACGCTCTGTTCCGGTCTTCTCCTGGATGCGTTTGCAACCAGGTTGGCAGGACGAGGGCCGGGGACACTTTTCCAGACTGTGCGGAGCCAGGGATGGCGGAGCCCAAGCGACACATGGATGTGCCTTTAGGAGCGTGTCTGGAAAAGTGTCACCGGTTCTCGGCCCTACGCCAGACCCTGCAGTCTGGTAACGGAGTTCCGCAGCCAAACAAGTTAGACCCCGACCCGTTGAGGTAAATCAATTACTCCTCAAGAACTGCCGGAATACCCCCATAGGGGGACGGTAATTTCCCCGGCCTCCGTCTACTATGTAAATCATCATCTGGAATGCATATATAGAGGGAGTCAGCCATGGCACTCGCACAAACCACCGACAAGCGCTACGAAAAGCCCGTACTGCTCGCCGCCAACAAACCCTTCGAGGAAGAGAGCGGCCTGGCTGCCCTCCAGGACCATCCCCTGTTCGCAAGCCTGGACAAAAAAGACCTGGACCACGTGCTCCAGCAGTCCCGCCGCGTCAGGCTTGGACACCACCAGCTGCTGTACCGTCAGGACATGCCTGCCCATCACTTCTTCTTCGTGATCTCTGGCCGCCTGCGCCTGTACCGACTGGATGCCTCCGGGGTTGATCGTACCCTCGACAGCCTCCAGCCTGGCGACTGCTTCGCCGAAGTCATGATCTACGCTGATCCTCCCCGGTATGCCTGCTATGCCGAGGCTCTGAAGAACAGCGAAGTGCTGATGATTCCCGTTGGTGTCTACCAGGACCTGATTGACCGTGAGCCAAGGTATGCGCGGGCGGCCCTCCAGCACTACGCCAAGCGCGCCGTCAGCCGTTTCCACGAACTGGAAATCATGACCGTGCAGAGTGCCCGGGACCGGCTCATCCGCTACCTGATTGACCTGCTGCCCGAGAGTGCCCGTCAGCAGGGCGGTGAAGTGGAACTGCCGCTGCCCAAGTGCCTGGTGGCCTCCCGCCTGGCCATGCAGCCGGAAACCTTCTCGCGCATTCTGGCGGACCTGAAGAGCAACGGCCTGGTGCGGGTCAACCGCAGCAAACTGTTTATCTCGGATCCCATGCGCCTGACCCAGATCGGTCAGTAATCACTTACTGGAATTAAAAGGGGGCACAATGACCGCCCGCAAGCAGAGACCACTCATCTACTCCTGTTCCGGCTGCTCGGACGTGGCCCAGCTGGCCAACAACGTTGCGGTAAAGCTGGACCATGCTGGTGAGTACGAGATGTCCTGCATCTCTGGCGTTGGAGGCAAGGTGCCGGCGCTGGTGAAAACAGCGCAGTCTGGTCGCCACATCACCGTTATCGACGGTTGTCCGCTGCATTGCGCAAAGCATTGCCTCGAGAACGTCGGCGTCACGCCGGACGAGCATGTCCGCCTGTACGACTACGGCTTCAAGAAGCGCTATGGCAAGAGTTACGACAACGAATCGGTAGACGAAGTCTGCCAGGCCGTACTGGCCAGTCAGGGTGGGCCAGTTTCTCCCTGATCCTGGCCGCCCTCCGGCGGCCCGTTTTCTCCCTTATTTCACCTCAAGGAAACTTCCATGATTGCCAGCTACGCCGACCTGATGCAGGCGGTTCAGGAGCAGCCAGAACCCCAGCGACTGCTGTTTGTCTTCTGCCGTGCTGAACTGCCCGACGACGCCAGCGCCGAAGAAAAAGCGGCCTTTGAACGTGGTGAGGGTGGGGCACTGACTCCCGTGGTCTGCGTGGACAAGTCTCCGGACGAGGCCGCGGCTTTTTCTTCGCTGGTCGAAGAGTCCAGGGAAACCGGTCAGCCGTGGGATGTGGTCTTTGTCGCGGCAATGTCCGGCCGCGGTGGTATAGCGCCGTCATCCGACGAGGCCCAGCAGCCCCTGACCATGATGGTGGAGTCCATCCGTATGGGAAATATCGGCGGCTACCTGCCGCTGGACCAGGATGGTGAGGGGATTGCGCTCAATTGATGGATCGCAAATTCCTGATTTGAAAAAGCGTCAGTCGTCGACTAAATGTCTCTGTGGTGCCATCGCATTGAAGAATATCAAGTCCGTAAAAAACGGTGACGTATAACATGGTCGCCAGCAACCTGTTCCAGAAAGCCCCTTCCATTGGAGGTAAAGTGTCCGATCGCCGATTGACTGTTGTACGGTGGCTGTTCACAACCGTTCTTTCACTGACGCTGATGGCCACTGGTGCCGTCGCCGCCCCCCTGGATTCCTACGAGCCCATCAAGGCCCGGGACGTAATCACCACCGCCTTCCCGGAGGCGGAAGAGGTTCGTTCGCTGGAGGGTAACCGGGCCATCAAGGAAGTGTATGCCGGTGACGAACTCCTCGGTTACACCTACCAGACCCTGGATTTCCTGCAGACCCCGGCCTATTCCGGCAAACCCCTGGACGCCACCGTGGTACTGGACACCGAAGGCGAGATCCGCGCCACCAAGGTGATTCACCACGACGAGCCCATCCTGCTGATCGGCATTCCCGAGCGCAAGATGCATGAGTTTACCGACCAGTACACCGGCCTCGCGGCGGATCAGCGGGTAAGCGTGGGTGGCCAGTCCTCCGAAACCCGGGTATCAGTGGACGGCCTCTCCGGCGCCACTGTAACCGTCATGGTAATCAACGAAGTCATCATGAAGAGCGCCCACCGGGTTGGTGTTGAGCTGGGCCTGGTGGAAGGGGCAGGCGATGCCCGTCCGCCGGAAGCCAATATCAAAACGGAGAGCTTCGAGCCGAAAAGCTGGGAAGAGCTCACCGGTGACGGTTCCATCCGTCGCCTGCTGCTGACCCGTGGCCAGGTTGATGATTCCTTCAAGGGCACTGAGGCCGAAGGCATCGACACGGCTCCTGCGGACGAGCGGGACGAGCCCTTTATCGACCTTTACACCGGCTACCTGAATGCACCGACAATCGGCCGCAACTTGCTGGGGCAGAGCCAGTATGACTGGCTGATGGACGAACTGCAGGAAGGTGAACACGCCATTGCGGTCATGGCCAACGGTGAATACTCCTTCAAGGGGTCCGGCTATGTGCGCGGCGGTATTTTTGACCGGGTCCAGATCCGCCAGTTTGGTGATACCTTCAACTTCCGTGACCTGGACTTCTACCGGCTCAGCGATGTCTACGCCGGGGGGATGCCTGGATTTACCGAAATGGCCATCTTTATCGTGCGCCAGCAGTACAAGTTCGATCCGGGCACCGAGTGGGCACTGGAGCTGACCGTCAAACGCCAGACCGGGCCCCTGGATAGCGAATTCCAGGTCTTCCCGCTGAGCTATCAGCTGCCGGATCAGTACTATACCCGTCCGGAAGTGGAGCTGACCCAGGAGCAGTGGCTGGAAGAGCAGCCCCTGTGGGTCCAGGTGTGGTACCAGAAGAAGTTCCAGGTGGCCGTACTGGGTCTGGGGCTGATCTTCCTGCTGTTCATCCTGTTCTTCCAGGACTGGCTGGTGAAGAAGCCGAAGGTGACCCGCTGGATTCGCCACGCGTTCCTGACCTATACCCTGGTGTTCATTGGCTGGTACGCCCTGGGTCAGCTGTCCGTGGTCAACGTGCTGACCTTTGTGCACAGCCTGTTCAGCGGCTTTACCTGGGAAACCTTCCTGATTGACCCGGTAATGTTTGTGCTCTGGGCCGTGGTAGCCGGCATCGTCCTGTTGTGGGGCAGGGCGGTGTACTGCGGCTGGCTGTGCCCGTTCGGCGCCCTGCAGGAGCTGGTGAACGAAATTGCCCGCAAGCTGAAGGTACCCCAGTACACCGTGCCTTTCCCGATCCACGAACGCCTGTGGGCAATCAAGTACATCATCCTGCTGGTGCTGTTTGGTGTGTCCCTGGATTCCATGGCCACCGCAGAGCAACTGGCGGAAGTTGAGCCCTTCAAGACCGCCATCACCCTGAAGTTTGATCGCAGCTGGCCCTTCGTGACCTATGCGGTATTGCTGATCGTGGTGAACATCTTCACCCGCAAGGTGTTCTGCCGCTACATGTGCCCGCTGGGTGCAGCACTGGCCCTGCCGACCAAGGTCCGGGTATTCGACTGGCTCAAGCGGCGTAAGGAATGTGGCCACCCCTGCCGCCTGTGCGAGAAGGAATGTGAGGTCCAGGCCATTCATCCGGACGGCACCATCAACTACCAGGAGTGCCATTACTGCCTGGATTGCCAGATGACCTACTTCGACGATAACAAGTGCCCGCCACTGATCGTCAAGCGCCGCGGTAAGCGCCGTGGACAGAATTCACCGGGCCGGCCGGAACAGATTCCGGTTACCCAGGTGACATAAAGAAAGTAAAAACATAACCGCCATTACGAAGAACGGAGTTGGATACTATGAAAAAACGCGAAGAGCTGGAAAAGGCAACCCCGGAGCAGGCCGAAGGCGGTCTGAGCCGTCGCCGCTTTATGGGTGCGGCTGCCCTGGCTGGCGTGGCTGGCGCCACGGGTCTTGGCGGTGCTGTCATGACCCGTGAGTCCTGGGCTGCTGCTGTTGAGGAAGCCAAGAACAAGATCCACGTGGGCCCCGGTGAGCTGGACGAGTACTACGGCTTCTGGAGTGGTGGTCACCAGGGCGAGGTGCGCGTACTGGGCGTGCCCTCCATGCGTGAGCTGATGCGGATCCCGGTATTCAACGTGGACTCTGCCACAGGTTGGGGTATTACCAACGAGAGTAAGGAAATTCTTGGTGGTGACCAGCAGTACCTGAACGGCGACTGCCACCACCCCCACATTTCCATGGAAGACGGTCGTTACGACGGCAAGTACCTGTTCATCAACGACAAGGCCAACACTCGGGTAGCCCGTATCCGTCTGGATATCATGAAGACGGACAAGATTACCCACATCCCGAACGTACAGGCGATCCACGGTTTGCGGCTGCAGAAAGTGCCCCGCACCAAGTACGTCTTCTGCAACGCAGAATTTGTAATCCCGCACCCGAACGATGGCAGTGAGTACAGTCTCGAGAAGAGCTATACCATGTTCAACGCCATCGATGCGGACACCATGGAAGTGGCCTGGCAGGTGATTGTCGACGGTAACCTGGACAACACCGATGCTGACTATACCGGCAAGTACGCGGCTTCTACCTGCTACAACTCCGAGAAGGCCCTCGACCTGGCCGGCACCATGCGTAATGACCGCGACTGGGTTGTGGTATTCAACGTTGAGCGTATCGAAGCCGCCATCGAAGCTGGCAACTACAAGACCCTAGGCGACTCCAAGGTGCCGGTAGTGGACGGCCGCGGTGAGTCCGAGGTAACCCGTTACATCCCGATTCCCAAGAACCCCCATGGTTTGAATACCTCGCCGGATGGCAAGTACTTCATTGCCAACGGCAAGTTGTCTCCGACAGCCTCCGTGATCCAGATCGACAAGCTGGATGACCTGTTCGACAACAAGATCGAGCTGCGTGACACCGTGGTTGCCGAGCCGGAGCTGGGCCTTGGGCCGCTGCACACCACCTTTGACGGTCGTGGCAACGCCTACACCACGCTGTTTATCGACAGCCAGGTGTGCAAGTGGAACATTGCGGATGCCATCAAGGCCTACAACGGTGAGGATGTGAATTACATCCGCCAGAAGCTGGACGTGCACTATCAGCCGGGCCACAACCACGCCTCCCTGACCGAGTCCCGTGATGCGGACGGCAAGTGGCTGGTGGTTCTGTCCAAGTTCTCCAAGGACCGCTTCCTGCCGGTAGGCCCGCTGCATCCGGAAAACGATCAGCTGATCGATATTTCCGGTGAGGAGATGAAGCTTGTCCACGACGGCCCGACCTATGCCGAGCCCCACGACTGTATCCTGGTACGTCGTGATCAGATCAAGACCAAGAAGATCTATGATCGTGATGATCCATACTTTGCCAGTGCCCGTGAGCAGGCGGAGAAGGATGGTATTACCCTGGAGGGTGCCAACGAGGTGATTCGTGATGGCAACAAGGTCCGGGTTTATATGACTTCTGTTGCGCCGCAGTACGGTATGACAGAGTTCAAGGTCAAGGAAGGGGATGAGGTGACGGTTTACGTGACCAACCTGGATACCATTGAGGACGTGACCCACGGCTTCTGTATGGTGAACCATGGTGTGAGCATGGAGATCAGTCCCCAGCAGACCGCTTCAGTGACCTTTACCGCCGGTAAGCCGGGTGTGTACTGGTACTACTGTAACTGGTTCTGCCATGCGCTCCATATGGAGATGGGTGGCCGGATGCTGGTTGAGAAGGCCTGATAGCTCTCCTGGGGCCCCTTGAGTGGGGCCCCAGTCTTCGGACTTTTGAGCTAAAAAGAGTAGTTTGCCGTAGAGTAGCGGTGCGGCAACCCAGTCGAAGACCACTTTCCAGAACACGCTCCTAAAGGCACATCCCTGTGTCGCTTGGGCTCCGCCATCCCTGGCTTCGCACAGTTCTGGAAAGTGGTCTCCGACTGGATTGCTCATGCAGCGGTGCAAGCCGCCTTGAAACTGAACTTCCTGAGAAACGTTTTAATGCCTCATCTATCGCGTTATGGAGTGGCCCTGTCAGTCGCTCTGTTTGCGTTGACCGCGAATGCGGACCTGCAAGAAGACCTGGATGCGCTGGAGCCTGGTGCATCGTTTGAACTACCACCTGAACAGATTTCGCCGCTGGACATTAACGTGGCCGGTGTGACGATTGTCTGTGCGCCGGAGACGGTGATTGACGGGGGAGGTTCCGGCAATGCCGTTGATATTACCGCGCCCGGGGTGACGCTCCGTGGTTGTGAGATTCGCAACTGGGGCGAAGACCTGAATGAGCTGGATGCGGGGATTTTCGTGGCCCGGGAGGCGAAGGGCTCCGTGGTTGAGGACAATCGCCTGCAAGGGCCGGCGTTTGGGGTCTGGCTGGACGCGACGCCGGATGTGACGGTACGGAATAATGTGATCCGTGGTGATACCAGTATACGGTCCCAGGACCGGGGTAACGGGATTCACCTGTTCAATACCACCGGGGCACTGATCGAGGGTAACGACATTCGTCAGACCCGGGATGCGATCTATATCGAGACGGCCAACAGGAACACCATTCGCAATAACACCATGGCGGACCTGCGCTATGGCATCCACTACATGTACTCCATGGACAACCTGTTGGAGGGCAACCGTACTTCCGGCACCCGGACCGGCTATGCGCTGATGCAGAGCAAGCGGCTGACGGTCATCGATAACCGGTCCGAGAATGACGAGAACTACGGCATTCTGATGAACTACATCACCAATTCCACCCTGCGGGGCAATGTGGTGACAGGGGTGTCCAGTGGGCAGACCGGCGGTGTGGCGATTTCCGGTGGTGAGGGGAAGGCGGTGTTCATCTACAACTCCCTGTACAACACCTTCGAGAATAACCTGTTTGCCAACAGCAACCTGGGCATTCACCTGACCGCCGGTTCCGAGGAGAACGAGGTGTTTTCCAATGCCTTCCTGAATAATCAGCGCCAGGTGAAGTATGTGGCGACCCGCACCCAGGAGTGGTCGAAGGATGGTCGTGGTAATTACTGGAGTGATTATCTGGGCTGGGACCGGGACCAGAATGGTCTGGGGGACGTGCCTTACGAGCCCAATGACAATGTGGACCGGTTGCTTTGGACCTATCCGGAAGCCCGCATCCTGATGCACAGTCCGGCGGTGGATACGATCCGCTGGGTGCAGGAGGCTTTCCCGGTGGTGAAGGCGGCCGGTGTGACCGATTCCCACCCCCTGATGCGTCCCCCTGAAACCTTGCGTTCGGAGATTCCATGAGCTGCTTTCGTCTTGAAAACGTGAGCTATCGCTATAGCAAGAGCCCGGTGCTGACCGGGATCGACCTGGCCCTGGAGCCGGGTGAAATCCTCGGCTTGTTCGGCCATAACGGTGCCGGCAAGACCACTTCCATCAAACTGATCCTGGGGTTGATGCACCCCCAGCAGGGTAAGGTGTCTGTTCTCGGTGGAAACGCCGGTGACCCAGAAGTGAGCCAGCATATCGGTTACCTGCCGGAGAACGTGATGTTCTACCCGCAGCTGACCGGTCGCGAGATTCTCAGCCATTTTGCCCGCCTCAAGGGTGCTTCCCTGAAGCAGGTGCCCGTGCTGCTGGAGCAGGTGGGCCTGGGCGATGCCATGGATTCCCGCACCAAGACCTACTCCAAGGGGATGCGCCAGCGTCTTGGCCTGGCCCAGGCTTTACTGGGAACGCCAAAACTGCTGATGCTGGATGAGCCCACGGTGGGGCTGGACCCGGTGGCGACGGCTGATCTCTATCGCCTGCTGCGTGACCTGAGGGATGAAGGCACGGGTATTGTCCTGTGTTCCCACGTGTTGCCGGGGGTTGAGCCCTATATCGACCGCGCGGCGATTCTTACCCAGGGTACCCTGAAAGCGGCCGGTAACCTGCCATCCCTTCGCCGACAGGCGAATATGCCGGTATCGCTTACCGTCGCCCCGGCCAACGCCGATAGTCCGCTCGCGGGCGTGGCTGAGGATGCCGGCCTTGGCGCTGCGGTGAGCGGTATGGAAAACGGGAGCCTGCACATAGAGGTGGCCCACGACCACAAGATGGCCATGATCCACAAGCTCCTGGCCACCGGCGAGGTTCGCGACCTGGATATTTCGGAACCCACCCTGGAGGATATCTACGTGCACTTTATCGGTTCCGGTGGCCTGGCCCATCGCGGAGGCGTGCAATGAACAGCATCTGGACCATCGCCCGTAAAGAGCTGGCGGACAGTCTGCGCAACCGCTGGATGGTGGCCATTTCCATGGTCTTTGCCACTCTCGCCCTGGGCATTGCCTGGTTTGGTGCCGCCGCCTCGGGCAGTGTGGGCTACGCCTCCACACCGGCGACCATTGCCAGCCTGGCGAGCCTGGGGATCTTCCTGATTCCCCTGATCGCGCTCTTGCTGGCCTACGATGCGATCGTGGGGGAAGAGGAGGGCGGCACGCTGTTGCTGCTGATGACCTATCCCCTGAGCCGCGGCCAGCTTCTGTTTGGCAAGTTCCTCGGTCATGGACTTACCCTGGCGCTGGCGACACTGATCGGCTTCGGTGTCGCAGGAGTTGCCATTGCCCTGCTGGTGGAGGACGTGGCTGTCGGCGTGCTGGCGGCGGCCATGTTCCGGTTCATCCTGTCTACCGTCCTGCTGGGCTGGGGCTTTATCGCGCTGGCGTACCTGGTGAGCGTGCGGGTGAGTGAGAAGCCGCTGGCAGCAGGCCTGGCGTTGGCGATCTGGTTTTTCTTTGTACTGATCTTTGACCTGGTATTGCTGGGCGTACTGGTGGCCAGTGAAGGCAAGCTGAACCCGGATCTTCTGCCCTGGTTGCTGTTGCTCAATCCCACGGATATTTACCGTCTGCTCAATATCGTGGCCTTCGAGGGTGGTGCTCAGTTGACCGGTGTGCTCAGCCTGGGCTCGGACCTGCCCATGGGGCCAGGCGGGCTGTGGGTTGCCCTGGCGGTCTGGTTTGTTATTCCCCTGGCCGGTGCCTGGGCACTGTTCCGTAATCGTCGTATCTGAACCTGGAGTCTGTTGATGAATCTTTCGTTTGTAGTGCGCACCGGTTTAATCATGGCCTTCGCGGTCGCCCTGGCCGCTTGTTCCGGGTCGGAGGAAACGGCCCAGGCAAAGCCTGAGCCGGTTCATTTCGAGTCCGGCGATGAGTGCCACGTTTGTGGCATGGTGATCACCCGCTTCCCGGGGCCCAAGGGTGAGTCGATTTCCGGCAAAGAGCAGCAGGTTCGCAAGTTCTGCTCCACCAAGGATATGTTCTCCTGGGTATTACAGCCGGAGAACGTGAACCGTGACCATGTGCTGTACGTGCACGATATGGCCGAGACCGAGTGGGACAAGCCGGATGATGCGGCACTGATTGATGCCCGCGAGGCGTTCTATGTGGTCGGGTCGGAGCGTACTGGTGCCATGGGGCCTACCCTGGCGTCGTTTGCTGAGGAGTCAGCGGCTGAGGCGTTTGCCTCGGAATTCGGCGGTGAGGTTGTGGCCTTTGCTGATGTGACGATGGAGCATCTGAGTTCCGGGGGTGGGATGTCTTCCGGGATGGGTGGTTCTCATTCCATGTAGCGGGTGCGCTGCAGGTTTGTTAGTTCAGTATTCTACAGGCCTGCGGGGTTTGAGTGGAGGCTCATCGCCCCTGGGGGCTTTCGCCGCCGCGTTGGAGGGGTGTCCTGCCACCCCAACGCTTCCGGGGCATCCATGCCCCTGCTCTGAAAGCCCCCAGGGACACTGAGCCCGGACTTGATTGCTGGCCGCCTCACTAAATTGCAGGTTTGCCAATTGGAGTTAACTCCTGAATCCCGCCCAGACGCGCCTTTCGCCTGGGTTCTCAGGATTCCGGATTCCTGCCTTCCGTTTCATAGCTCACGCCGTGCTCCCGCAAGTACTCCCGGATCATCTGCCGTACCACCTGTGACGGGGTCAGGTCCTGTGAGGCGCAGAGTTGCTCGAACGCCTTCTTCTTGTTCGGATCGATCAGCAGGGTCAGCCGCGCCGTCTTCTTTTCCACCACTCGTCTCCTGTCTGTTGCATTAACATTTGATGTTAATTTTTTTGGCCGATTCCGGCAATGTGGAAGTCGCCTGAATCATTTGCATGCCATAATAACCGCATGTTAATGTCATTAACATAGTTTGCTTTCGAATTACCGGGTATCGGCTATCTTTAACGCCGGGTTCCCGTTTCTCCTGGAGAGGATTGCTGTCATGGCGCGTCAGAGATTTCCGGTCAGTCTTCCCGGTATTGCCACCGGGCTTCGTGGGGCATTGCGGGAGGGCTACGGGGCTGCGGAGCTGCGACAGGACGTGATGGCCGGGATGACGGTGGGGACGGTAGCCGTTCCCCTGTCCATGGCACTGGCCATTGCCACCGGGGTGCCGCCCCAGCATGGGCTGTATACCGCCATTGTTGCCGGGGCCATCATTGCACTGACTGGGGGTGCCCGGTTCAACGTGTCCGGTCCTACCGCTGCCTTTGTGGTTATTCTCTTTCCCATTGTCCAGCAATTCGGTCTGGGCGGTTTGCTGATTGCCACCATGATGGCGGGGTTGCTGCTGGTAGCTCTCGGGCTGGCCCGTATGGGGCGGTTGATCCAGTTTGTGCCTTATCCGGTCGTGCTTGGCTTTACGGCCGGCATTGCCGTGGTGATCGCCATGCTACAGGTGCCGGATTTCCTTGGTCTGACCACCGGCCCCATGGGGGAGCATTTCACCGAGAACATCGGGATTATCCTGTCATCCTTTCCAACACTGGAACCGTTTGAGTTCGGTATCGGTGTGTTCACCCTGGCCCTTATGCTGCTCTGGCCCAGACTGGGTATACCGGTGCCGGCGCCGCTCGTGGGCCTTGTTGCCGGCGGGTTGGCCGCATGGGGTGTTAACGCCATGTTCGGAAGCGACGGCGCACAGGCGGTGGAGACCATTGCCTCCCGCTTTACCTGGGAGGCCGGTGGTGAGTCCGGGCAGGGCATTCCCCCGGTGTTGCCCACGTTCATGGCGCCCTGGCAGTTGCCGGGGCCGGACGGGCAGCCCCTTGTACTGGACTTCGACCTGTTTCGCGCGCTGATGGGCCCGGCATTCGCCATTGCCATGCTGGGGGCCATCGAATCCCTGCTGTGCGCCGTGGTGGCGGACGGGCTGACCCGCACCCGCCATGACCCGGATGCCGAACTGATTGGCCAGGGGCTGGGTAATATTGCTGCGCCCCTGTTCGGTGGTATCACCGCTACCGCTGCGCTGGCCCGCACCGCGACGAGCATTCGCAGTGGGGCGCGGTCACCGGTGGCCGCACTGGTGCACGCCGTCGTGGTGCTGCTATCGGTGGTCGTGCTGGCGGGGGTGCTTGGCCTGGTGCCCATGGCGGCACTGGCCGCATTGCTGTTCATCGTCGCCTGGAATATGAGTGAGGCGAGGCATTTCGTCCATACCCTGCGGTCGGCACCCGCAGGCGATGTGGTTATCCTGGTGACCTGCTTCGGCCTGACCGTGCTGTTTGACATGGTGCTGGCGGTGGCCGTAGGCGTCGGTCTGGCGGCGGCCCTGTTCATCCGGCGGATGGCCCTGCTCACCCATACGGAGCCCGCCGGGGAGGATCACCATCCCTCGCTGAACGGATTGCCGGCATCGGTGGTGGTCTACGACATCAACGGGCCCCTGTTCTTCGGGGTCGCGGAGACGGCCCTGCGTTCCCTGCATGTGGTGGACCCCCACGTTCGCACGGTGATCCTGGATATGCACGATGTGCCCAGTATGGACGGCACGGCCCTTGTGGCCATGCGCTCACTGATGGAGGAAATGCAGCGGGAGGGGGTTAGCCTGATTCTTGCTGGCTTGCCGGCACGGATTATCGTCAAGTTGCGTCGGGCCGGTGTGCGTAAGCAGGCTGGTGTACTGACCTATGCGCGCACCCTGGATGATGCCAGGGCCGTGGCATTGCGGTGGGAAAACCAGGGTCCCGCGGGACACCAGGCAGTCTGATCGTTCAGCCGCCGGTCATGTTCATGAAGCGCAGGATCTGGACATCTCCGTTGAGGTCGAAGTGATGCCTCTCTGGCTTCAGGTCCATGGCGTCGATGATGGTCTGCTGGAGCTTGTCGTCGCTGACCGGATTGCCCCGCAGTACGCGACGCAGGTCAACCGAGTGCTCGTTGCCCAGGCACAGCAACAGACGGCCCTCCACGGTAACGCGAACCCGGTTGCAGGTTGAGCAGAAGTTGTGGGAGTGGGGGGAGATAAAGCCAACCCGGGTCTTGCTGCCCGGCATGCGGTAATAGCGGGCCGGGCCGCCGGAGTCTTCCGTGGCTGGCACCAGGTCATGGTGCTGGCGGATCATGTCCCGGACTTCATCGCTGCTGCAGAAGGCCTCGCCCCGGTCGTGCTCGGTGATCTGCCCCAGGGGCATTTCCTCGATAAAGGTAATGTCGACACCCTTGTGACGGGCAAAGTCCACCAGCTCCGGCACTTCCTCGTCATTGCGGCCCTTGAGCACTACGGTATTGAGCTTGATGCCCCGGAAGCCCGCTTCCCGGGCTGCATCGATGCCGTCAAGTACCTGTGACAGGTTGCCGGTGCGGGTGATGCGCCGGAACTTGTCGGCGTCCAGGGAGTCCAGGCTGATATTAAGGCGGTGCATACCCGCCCGGCGCAGGTCATCGGCCATGGTGGGCAACTGGCTGCCGTTGGTGGTCATGGCGAAGTCCCGCAGACCAAAGCTGCCGATCTCTTTCACCAGTTCCAGAATGTCCTTGCGTACCAGCGGTTCACCACCGGTAAGGCGGATCTTTTCTGTGCCCAGTTCGGTGAAGGTACGTGCGACCCGGGCGATTTCTTCCAGGGTCAGCACCTGCTGGCGGGGCAGGAAGGTCATGTCCTCTGCCATGCAGTACACACAGCGGAAATCACACCGGTCAGTGACGGACAGGCGCACATAATTAACGGTGCGGCCAAAGCGGTCAGTCAGTCTGGATTCGGGCATGTCAGATTTCCCGTCCTTTGCTCAGTGGAGTCTTACCCGCCAGTATGGCAAACCTTTTGGCACAATCCGATACCCCGGCGGGAGTATTCCCTTGTTCAAGGCAGGAGCTGGCCAGTCAGCGGACGAAGCTGAGAGGGGATCCGCATTAACATTCATTTCATTTGAATCTTAAACGAAGGGCTGCTTAAATACATTTATTAAAAATGAATGTTTATAGGGGGGTCTCATGTCAGACAATCAGGTAATGGAGCGTTTGCTGAAATTCGCCAATGGCGCTTTACTGGCCAGCGTGCTGGCGGTACTGGTTACCGTGGTGCTGGCTTATCCGATGGCCAGCAGCCTGCCAATGCCGGTACAGATTGGTGCCCATATTGCGACACTGATCTTTGCGACCACACTTAAGCTTTCGTACGTTACCCGGCTGGTTTCCCTGCGTAGCCTTGGCAGACCTGTCCATTGAATTGCGGTAAACTGATTGCCTTTGCGACTGAATGTCGCAGGCAAGTGCTGGCTGGTGCAGGCATCATCGGTGAACCTTGCTGCGGCGAGCCTGTCTGTGTCACGGGGGCCAACAATGGCGACCGGTGACATACGCGCCCTGGTGGCGGCCAGGTCCCCGGTGGTGCACGGCACGGAGATAACCAATATGGGCAAAACCGGTTACCGGTTGCTTGCGTATATCAGTTTGAGCCTGGGTGTCGCGGGGATTGTCCTGCCGCTGCTCCCCACAACGCCCTTTGTGCTGTTGGCGGCCTGGTCCGCGAGCCGGGGGTCACCGGCATTCGAGCGCTGGTTACACGGCCATCACCGGTTTGGTCCGCTGATCCGGGACTGGCAGGAGCGGCAGGCGGTGCCACTGTTGGCGAAGTGGCTGGCGGCCGCCGTGATGGCGTCCAGCTGGGCGGTTATGTGGTGGTGGCAGGTACCACCGGCCGTACTGGTTGTCACTGGCGTCTTTTTTTTCGGCCTGGTTATCTTTCTGTTTTCCCGGCCAACAGCATGAGGTATCAGGGGGGTGTCCCCTGAAAAAACGAGGGTTCAGGAGTCCCAGATGCACATTACCCGTTACACCGATTACTCGTTGCGAGTGCTTATTTACCTGTCCATGCGGCGGGACCGGTTATCCACGATCCAGGAGATCGCAGACAGCTATCAGATTTCCAAGAATCACCTGATGAAGGTGGTGCATCAACTGAACAAGAAAGGCTACATCGAAACCGTTCGGGGCAAGAGTGGTGGCATGAGGCTGCATCGTGAGCCCAGCACCATCAATATTGGCGTTCTGGTCAGGGAAACCGAACAGGACCTGGACCTGGTGGAGTGCTTCTCATCGGATGGGCAATGCGTCATTTCGCCGGTTTGCGGGCTCAAGGGCGCCTTCGCCCACGCCCTGAGGGCATTCCTGGAGGCACTGGATGAGTACACGTTGGAGGATGTGCTGCCGGACCGCCATCGGCCTCAGCTGTTGCGATTGCTTCAGATCGCCTGACAACGAATCCTGAACCTGAAAGGCCCGGCCAGTTTCCTGACCGGGCCTTTTCTGTTCCGCTGCCGTTTACTCGGATACGGCCTTGTACAGCGAGCGCTTGGGCTTGGCCATCACGCGACGCACCATGGGTTCGAAGAACTCCAGGGGCAGGATCTCACCGTCCGGATTGAATGCCGGGGAGTCGTACTTGCTGACGAACTCCAGGGTACGCTCGTAGTAGGGGTGGTCCCGGTACTGTTCCCTAAGGTTGCGGTCCATGCCCAGGTGGTGGAAGAAGTAGTAGCCCTGGAAGATGGCGTGGTGTTTCACCATCCAGTGATTTTCCTCGGAGACAAAGGGCTCAACGATTGCGGCAGCAATATCGGCGTGGTTGAAGGTGCCCAGGGTGTCGCCGATGTCGTGGAGCAGGGCACACACCACATACTCCTCATCCTTGCCATCCCGGTGGGCCAGGGTGGCCGTTTGCAGGCAGTGCGTAAGGCGGTCCACCTTGAAGCCGCCGAAATCCCCACCCAGCAGTTTCAGGTGTTCCAGGATCCGGTCCGGATGGCCCTTGGCAAATTCCCGGAAGCAGCCGCCAATAATTTCCCAGTCCTCCTGGGTGCCTTCTTTCATGTCTGAGAAACTGGCGCGGTCAGGTGCGCCTACGGTCATGTCATTCATAGGGGGATCCTCATCAGCAGACGTTGTTGTGGTTGTTTCAAATCACTATAGCGAACCGCTTACGCTTGCGACAAGGGAAAAACGCCCCCGTCCCTGACCGGAACGGGGCCTTGGGCTCAGAACTGATCGACTTTCTCCTCCCGGGGCCAGTAGCGCACATCGCGGCAGGCCTCGATAAACCTGCCGGTGTCGTCAGGGCCATTGAAGGGAATGCAGCCATCATCCAGCATCGCCGTAATGCCGATGCTGTCGAACAGCTTGCGCGCCGCCGGGGTGTAGCCGATGAACTTGCAGTGGGCAAACGCATCGTCGACAAAGTCCCGGGCGGTGGCATCCTTCGCCAGGTTCTCTACGCCGACGTCGGAGGGCAGCAGGGCAACGGCGTCGAAGATGACTGACGGACCGCCGTCCACCTTCTCATCCGCTGCCAGCGGGTTACCATCGCTGTCCTTTACACCGCCGATGGTCGGCGCCACCACGGCAAGCCGGGCGCCCTCCGCCTCGACCGTATCCTTGAGCTTTTTGAACAGGGCGGCGTCGACGCCCTCGCTGACCAGCACGCCAACCTTGCGGCCCTTGAACGATTTCGGGCCGTTCAGGATGATGCTGAGCGCCGGGGACTCCGGCAGGTCGGTGCGGGGTGTCATGGCCGCTTCTGCCGCTTCCGGCATTTCCTTCAGACCCAGGCCTTCCGCTACATCACTGGCCAGGTCCTTGTCCACATTCAGCAGGTGGGACACCATCCGTTCCCTGATATCCAGTCGCTCAACTTTGCTCAGTTCGAACACAAAGGCGTTCTTGATGTGGCGCTTCTCAATGTCGGTCTGGCTGATATAGAACTGGCGGGCCTGGCTGTAGTGGTCCGCAAAGGTTTCCGAGCGGACCCGTTCCTTGACCCCTTCCATCGGTGTCGGGTGTGACTGGAACCCGGTTTCCGGGCACTCCCTGGGGCCGGCGGCTTCCTGGTCCCAGCTGTTGGGCTCGTAGTTCACCCGCCCGGTGGGGTTCTTCATGGTCATATGCCCGTCCTGGAGCAGGTGATGGACGGGGCACCGCGGGGCGTTAACCGGAATGTTGGTGAAGTTGGGGCTGCCCAGACGCTTGAGTTGGGTGTCCAGGTAGGAGAAATTGCGCCCCTGCAGCAGCGGATCGTTGGAGTGGTCAATGCCGCGAACAATGTTCTGGGTGCAGAAGGCCACCTGCTCGGTTTCCGCGAAGAAGTTGTCCACCACGCGGTTCAGTACCATCTTGCCAATGGGACGCACCGGCACCTGTTCCTCGGGAATGATCTTGGTAGCGTCGAGAATGTCGAACTCGAACTGGTCGGCAAACTCGTCGTCAAAGATCTGAACGCCGAGCTCCCATTCCGGGTAGTCACCATTCTGAATGGATTCCCAGAGGTCACGTCGATGGAAGTCCGGGTCCGCGCCGTTGATCTTCAGGGCCTCGTTCCAGACCACGGACTGGAGCCCCTGCAGGGGCTTCCAGTGGAACTTGACGAACTTCGACTCCCCCTGGCTGTTCACGAAGCGGAAGCTGTGAACACCGAAGCCTTCCATAAAGCGCAGGGAGCGGGGAATGGCCCGGTCAGACATGGCCCACATCAGCATATGGACGCTCTCGGGCGTCAGGGTCACGAAATCCCAGAAGTTATCGTGGGCGGTCTGGGCCTGGGGGAAGCCCCGGTCCGGCTCCTGCTTTGCCGCGTGGACCAGGTCCGGGAATTTCATGGCGTCCTGAATGAAGAACACCGGGATGTTGTTACCCACCAGGTCCCAGTTGCCTTCCTTTGTATAGAATTTGGTGGCGAAACCGCGCACGTCCCGCGGCAAGTCTGCCGAACCCTTGTTGCCGGCTACGGTCGAGAAGCGCACAAATACTTCGGTCTGCTCTCCCGCCCGCTGGAAGATATCTGCACAGGTGATGTCCGACAGGTCTTCGTAGTTCTCGAAATAGCCCTTGGCGCCCATGCCTCGGGCATGCACAACCCGCTCCGGGATGCGCTCGTGATCGAATTTGAAGAGCTTTTCCCGGAGAACATGGTCCTCCAGGAGGGTGGGGCCGCGGGTGCCGCCCCTGAGGGAATTCTGGTTGTCGGCAATGGGGGCTCCCTGGGGGGTGGTCATCACCGGTGTGCCCTGTTCGGCTTGCTGGTGGGTTTCGCCACCCTTGCCCTGGTTAGTGAAAGTGAATCGTTCAGCCATGATCTGCTCCTTGATGGTTGCCGTGCGCGAGTGCGGGTATCTGAATCAGCGTCGGCCAACCCGGCGCAAGAGGCAAATGGCTGTATTAACGAAATGAAAAGGAGAATCCGGCGCGGTCAGCCTGAAAGAGGCAGTCTGCGGGACGACTCATAACATGGGTTAATAAGAAGGTTTAAAGGGTGCAAAAATATCACTATTAAGGCTACATAAGTTGCCATCCATCGCCCTTTTTAAATGAGCTACTGGACCGACCACCTTAACTAACCTTAATCAAAATTTATGGTTTTTCGACAGCCATATGCTTGGCTTTTCCCTAAGCGATTTGCAGGCTAAGTGAAGTTGATTATCACGGAGGAACCCATGCTTGAGTGGATACACCAGAACAGCACCCTGGTGAACTCGCTGACCAGCATCGGCACCCTGTTCATCTGGTTGTTCTATGCCCAGTTACTCTATCTGGGTTTCAGCCGGCAGAGACGGCCGAGAATGCTGATCAACAAGGGAGTTGGGCATGAGTACATCGACTCTCCCTGCCTGGTCTGCAATATGAGTCAGGAAGCGGTGTTTGTATTCTTTGTTATCGTGCGCCTGAAAACCTCGAAGGGGATACTGACCGCGCCTATGACCGACATCTCGCCGCGCTCCGGTGATGAAAATCCCGCCTTGCACGAGCGTACCCGGCAAGGGCCGCTGGACTCCGGCGAGTGCATGGAATTTGTCAGTTTCCGGGACATGATTGCCACTATTGCCGAGCGGGCGGGGATCGAGACCGACAATGGTTATCCCTGTGACCCCGACATTGAGCTCGAATGGCTGGAGATCAATGTGGTGTGTATCTATGGGTCAGACGACAAGGCGTTCGGGGCTGTGCGCAAATTCCGCGTGTGTGCGGACGACGATACCCGCGAGGTAGAGTTGCTGCCGACTTCACTTGATACGTCCCGAAGGACTTCCCCGCGTTACCGGCGGCGCATCAAGCGCTGGCTGCGGGAATATCAGTAAGGGGGCTGAATGAACTGGCTGACGTTGTGTGGCGGTGCAGTACTGGTGTTGCTCGTTATGGTGGACGCCTGCTGGACCACGTTGACCACCCGCGGGGCCGGACCCGTCACCGGGGTGTTGACCAACCTGGTGCGGTGGTGCGCTTCTACCTTCAGCAGGGGAACCGGCCGCCGGGGGGCGCTGATGGCAGCGGGTCCCATCGCCATAGGCCTCATGGGTACTGCCTGGCTTGCTGGATTGTGGGGCGGCTGGTTGTTGATCTTTTCGGCCATCCCCGGGGCGGTAGTGAATTCCTCCACCATGATACCGGCTACCGATACGTCCGAGCTGGCCTATTTCACCGGGTTTACCCTGTCGACCCTCGGGGTGGGTGACCTGTTACCTTCTGGCGCTGTACCCCGTTTCCTGACAGCCCTGGCTTCGTTTAACGGCCTGGTTCTGGTGACCCTGGGGATTACCTATGCCGTCCCTCTCGTCGGGGGTGCTGTTGAGCGCCGGGAACTGGCCTTCGAGCTTAGCCTTATTAACCGTGCTGCCCAACACGAGCATACCGGCGAAAGCTTCCTGGCTGACGCCTTGCAGTCAGTGCGCAGGGACCTGTCCCACTGCGCTGAGCAGCGTATGGCCTATCCCATGCTGGATCTCTACTACACCCGTAAAGCGGATTTCTCACTGCCGTTTCAGTTGGCCCAGGCTGCGCGCCTGGCGGACCTCGCCCAAAGGAGTAGTCAGCCCCCTCCCGGCTCCCGGTCAGAGCTCAAGAACTTCTTGCTAGTGGTCGATCGGTACCTCGACCTGCATCGGCTCGGTTCAGGTTCATTGGAGCAGAGGCTGCGGCGTTTAGAGCAAAGGGACGGGTGGAAAGCATAAGTCAGTTTGGAGACTGTTAAATACATTGGTTTGAAACTGCGTGACAGGCCCCGGTAACAGGAACCTGTCAGGCGGTATCCAGTTCCGTGCTCAGAACTCGAAGGTTGCACCGCCCAGGATGCCCGGTTCACCGTCATAGACATCCAGCTCAGCAAACAACTTGAAGTCCGGCTCGATGGCGTAGCGGGCTGTACCGGTGAAACCCACGTAGTCCAGGTCGCCACTCACAACGCGGCCGCCGATACCCAGTTCCAGGTCATTGTTGAGTTGATGACGAATGCCCGCGCGAAAGCCAAGGCCGGTGTCGTCCACTTCACCACCCCGGTCCCAGTCATACTCCTGGTATTCCATGGTCAGGCCGCCCCAGATATCGGTGCGGGCGTCCAGGCCGTGGCGATAGCCGGCGCCGGCATGCAGTGCCGTGAGGTCTACATCATCGGTCAGGTACTTGAATCCGCCAAAGGCGAAGATGTTCTCGTGAAGGGCTACAGAGCCCCGGGTGTCCAGCCCGATGAAATCCTGGGATTCGAAGTCCGGATAGAAAGCAAAGCCGCCTTCCAGGTAGTTGTAGCTCAGGTTCTCTGCCATTGAAGCGGCGGGGAGCAGGGCAACAGCGGCTGCCAGCCCGCGAAGTCCGTTTTTCATAAGACACACCCTTACGGTTTGTTCGTCGTTGATTATTGCGGGATGTTCCCGGTTTCCCTTGGGAAACTGCCGCCAAGATTAACAGGGCAGATCTGGCGGTTTTCGAACATTCCGTAATACGCCGCCTCCGCAAGCTCAGGCGTAATTGCGCACAATGCCGTGCTGGGGCGGTTCCCGATGGCGGACGATATGGTAATGTGAGCTACTCCTCCATTATCGTTGCAAGGAATCGGAACCAATGACAACAAAGTACCTCCTCGACGAAACCCGTATGCCGAAAACCTGGTACAACATCCAGGCGGACTTTCCCGAGCCCATGGCGCCAGTGCTTCACCCGGTAACCAAAGAGCCGGTAGGTCCTGCCGACCTGGAGCCGCTGTTTCCGAAGGCGCTGATCGAACAGGAGGTAAGCACCGAGCGTGAAATCGAGATTCCGGAGCCGGTGCGTGAGGTCTACCGCCTGTGGCGTCCGGCGCCCCTGTATCGTGCCCATGGCCTCGAGAAAGCACTGGGTACCACGGCAAAGATCTTCTACAAGTATGAAGGTGTCAGTCCGGCCGGCAGTCACAAGCCCAATACGGCGATCCCCCAGGCGTTCTATAACAAGCAGGAAGGCATTAACCGCCTGACCACCGAGACAGGTGCGGGGCAGTGGGGGACCTCCCTGTCGTTTGCCGGCTCCCTGTTTGATATGGACGTTAACGTGTTCCAGGTGCGGGTATCCTACGACCAGAAGCCCTATCGCCGGGCGGTGATGGAAACCTACGGTGCCAAATGCGTGGCTTCACCATCGAACCTGACTGAATTTGGTCGCAAGGTGCTGGCGGAAAATCCGGACCATACCGGCAGTCTGGGGATTGCGATCTCCGAGGCCGTTGAGCTCGCGGTGCAGGATCCGAACACCAAGTATGCCCTGGGCTCGGTGCTCAACCATGTGTTGGTGCACCAGTCCATTATCGGCCTGGAAGCCATGGAGCAGATGGAAATGGCCGATGCCTGGCCCGACGTGATCGTGGGCTGCACTGGCGGAGGCTCCAACTTCGCCGGTATCGCCTTCCCGTTTATGGGGCATGCCCTGCGTGGCGGAGAAAGTCCCCGTATCGTTGCGGTGGAGCCTTCGGCCTGCCCGACACTCACCCGTGGCAAGTTCGCCTACGATTACGGCGATACCGCCCATATGACGCCGCTGACCAAGATGCACACGCTGGGTTCCCAGTTCACACCGCCGGGCTTCCATGCCGGGGGGCTGCGCTACCACGGCATGGCACCGATGGTGTCCCACGCGAAGGAGCTGGGCCTGTTTGAGGCAACGGCCTATACACAGCGGGAGTGCTTCGAGGCAGGTGTAATGTTCGCCCGGGCCGAGGGCATTGTGCCCGCACCGGAAGCCAACCACGCGGTGAAGGGTGCGATCGAGGAGGCCCTGCGCTGCAAGCGTGAGGGTACCTCCGAGGTCATCCTGTTCAACCTGTGTGGCCATGGCCATTTTGATATGGCGGCTTATACCTCTTACTTTGCTGGTGAGCTGGGTGATTACGAGTACGATGATGCCGAGCTGGGAATGGCGTTGTCAGGCCTGCCATCGGTACAGGCTGTCTGACAGGCCTGTCGTTTGTGTGATGAAGAACCCGCCATCACCGGCGGGTTCTTCGTAATGTATCAGGTAGGCTTGCAGCAAATAGTCGATAAACCGTCGCGATAACTGTGAAAATGTGTCAAAACGAATCCTGAGCGTTTTACTCGGGTTACAAACAGGCTAACCTTTGCTGAAGGTAAATGACTAACACCATATAAACGCCCTGGATAGGGAGGCGCAGATGGCGGAAAGCAGTTTTGGTGATGTTCTGCTGAGCAATTTGCGGGGATTCCTGGATTCCTCCCCGGATTGCGTGCTGGTCAGTGACTATTACAGTCATCGCTATCTGTATGTGAACGACACCACCTGCATAATGACGGGGTACAGTCGTGAAGAGCTGCTCGACATGGAGGCATCGAAACTGACACTCCAGGGTCGGGATGCTGTCTCTGACGCCTATCTGAAAGCCCGGGAGGCCGGTAATGTGGGCTTTCAGGATGAACCCCGGCTGATGGTCAGCAAGGATCGTTCGCGGCGGGGATGGTGGGAGCCGCATTTCCGCTATACCGTTGTCCAGGGCAGGGAAGTTGTCGTTATCGTGTCCCGTGAAGTGACCACACGGGTTCTCGCTGAGCGCGCTGCCGTTCGTGCGAAGAAGATCTATGCCGCTCTGAGTGCCACTAACGAAGCAATTATCCGCAGTTCCTCCCCTGACCAGCTTTTCCAGTCTGTGTGTGATGCCGCTATCGACAGCGGTGGTATGACCACGGCCGTCGTCCTTATGCCGGAACCCGGCACGGATCAGCTGAAACCAAGGGCTATGGCTGGGGCTGGCCGAGAGGTTACGTTCAAGACGGTCATATCCACTGACCCTGACAAGCCCGAGGGGCAGGGCCTGAACGGCAGGGCATTTCGTAGTTGCGAACCTCAGGTGACCGATGACTTCCTGAAGGATGAGCGCACCCGTTACTGGCACAGCATGGTTCGAACGAAAACCCGCATGAAGTCAGCGGCTGCGGTTCCGATTCTGCGGGATGGCCGGTCTATCGGTACCTTGCACCTGTGCTCCCGTGAACGGAACGCCTTTGACGATGAAATCATTGGGCTGCTGGTACGGATGGCCGACAATGTTTCCTATGCCCTGCAAACCTTTGAAAAGGAAGAAGAGCGCCGCCAGGCCGAAGAGCGAGCCCACTACCTGGCCACCCACTGCAGCCTCACCGGCCTGCCCAACCGCAACCTGCTGGCGGATCTGCTGGGACAAGCTATTGCGTCAGTGGATCGCACCGGCCACAAGCCGGCCATTATGTTTATCGACCTGGACCACTTCAAGGAAGTGAACGATACCTGGGGCCACGACACCGGTGACCGGGTGCTGGAACAGGTAGCCAGTCGGTTGCGTGGCGTGTTGCGTGATCACGATGTACTGGCCCGTCTTGGTGGTGACGAGTTCGTGGTACTGGTGCAGAACATCGACCGGCGGGCCCATGCGGTAAGGGTGGCCGAAAAGCTGCTGGCAGCGTCCAGTGAACCAATCAGGGTGGAGAGCCACGCCTTTAACATTACCTTCAGCATCGGCATCAGCCTTTACCCTGACCACGGTTGCCACCAGCGTGACCTTATGAAGGCAGCCGACATGGCCATGTACGTTGCCAAGGAAAAGGGCAAGAACACCTGG
The DNA here is from genome assembly GCF_023156245.1 of Marinobacter bryozoorum. Taxonomy (GTDB): domain Bacteria; phylum Pseudomonadota; class Gammaproteobacteria; order Pseudomonadales; family Oleiphilaceae; genus Marinobacter; species Marinobacter bryozoorum. The sequence continues at coordinate 70,472 of NZ_JAKZAH010000007.1, read as the reverse complement.
GCAATTTCAGGCGATGGGGCGAATACCCGGGTAAGTTGTGTGGATGAGCCAGCCTGATACCAGGCCGGCTCTCGGTTTCAGGGTCAGTCGTCGTCCCGCTCGACCTTGAACGGGCTGAGGTTGCCCTTACGGAACTCCACTTCCAGTTCGTGGCCATTGCTGTCTTCGCCCTCGATTTCAATCCGACCGCCGGAGCGCACTTCCAGCTCTTCAATGTATTGCATACCTTCGCTGCTGGCGGCATCCAGGTAGCTCCGGATATCATCGGCGGAGAGTCCTGAGGCTTGGCCCTGGCGTTTACGACGCTTCTCTCGTTCGATGGTGCCGTCAGTGGATAACTCCAGTTCAACGTACCACTCGTTATCAACCCAGCCTTCGACTTCAAACGGGTCATCCCGGTCATCATCGAATTCGAGGTTGGTGAACTGGGTAATGCCATAATCACTGCCAGCGTTCAGGACGGTCTCGGCGTCGTCAAGGGAGCCCTTGGCAAAGGCCAGCGGAGAGGCTGCCAGGGTGCCGGCCAGCGTGAGTGCTATCATCTTTTTCATAGTAAGCTCCTTGTTCGTACACAGGGTGTTTTCATCGGAGGGGCGGGGTGATTCCCGCCAACCTGTGTGCAGATTAAGGGAGGCGGTCTTGCAGGAGCATGAGGGTGCCGTTCATGTTTCGTTCATCCAGGCTTTGTCAGAATCATGGTTATGACCCGCTACAGTTTTTATATCATTCGTTCCTTTATCCGGGCATCAGCACGGCTTGTTTTAGCTGCCATCATGCTGGCTGTTGTTGCCAGTCCTGTCGCTATTGCAGACGACGATGAAGACTGGCAACGCCTCCATCGGGAGGTTGAGGCTGGCAGGATCAAGCCCCTTGGTGAGATCCTGGAGAGCCTTTCCAGGGACTGGATTGGGGACGTGATCGACGTGGATATCGAGGATGACGACGGCGCCGTCCTCTATGAAATCGAATTATTGGGTCCTGACGGACAGGTGGCCGAGTTCGAGATCGACGCCCGTACCGGAGAAGTACTGGAAGTCGAAGGACGTAACCTCAGGGCCATGGAGCGCCGATGAAAATACTGCTGGTGGAGGATGACAAAGCATTGGCGGAAGGGCTTGCTGCCTCGTTACGTGATGCGGGCCTGTTGGTTGAGGTCGCAGCGGATGGCCGTACGGCGGACTTTCAAGTCAGTACCGAGCGCTATGATGCCGTGGTGCTGGATCTGGGGCTGCCGGATGGCAATGGAAGCCAGTGGCTTTCCGGCTGGCGGGAGCAGGGCATCGACTTGCCGGTCCTTATCCTGACAGCACGGGAGCGCTGGTCTGACAAGGCTGCGGGATTTTCCGCAGGTGCCGACGACTATGTCACCAAGCCCTTTGAAACAGCCGAGATACTGTTCCGGTTGCGTGCCCTTGTTCGCCGCGCCCACGGCCATGCCCATCCGGTTATCCGCGCTGGCGACATAGCCCTGGATACCCATGCCGCCCAGGTTACCCGGTCAGGTATGCCAGTGGCCCTGACCGCCCAGGAGTTCCGGCTTTTGTCGCACCTGATCCATGCCGCGCCACGGGTGGTCAGCCGTACGGAGTTGTCGGAGCATGTCTACGATGGCGATCAGGAGCCGGATTCCAATGTTATCGATGTCCAGGTCAGCCGGCTGCGCCGCAAGCTTGGTAGCAAGACGATTGAAACCATACGGGGGCAAGGCTACCGCATGTCAGGGGGAGAACCTGCCTGATGCTTCGCAGTGTGAGGCAGTGGCCGGTTGCGACCCGAATGGTGGTATCGGCATTGGTTCTGATGCTCCTGGTGCTGCCCATCGCGGGGGGCGTTCTGGCCTGGAACTTCCGCGAGGCGGTGAATACGTCCTTCAATGACCGGCTTGAATCCCTGTTGGATATTGTCATTGCCGGAACTGTCTATGTTCCCGCATCGGATCGCCTGGCGATGGAGCGGGAGCTTGGTGATGCCCGTTTTACCCGGGTCTATTCTGGCTGGTACTGGCAGGTAAGGGACCAGGGTGACCGGGTTACTACCTCCCGCTCCCTTTGGGACCTGCGTCTGCCGGTGCCGCAGGCGGGCGGGCTGTCCTTTCAGGAAACGTCCGGACCGCAGGGGCAGGCGCTAAGAGTCGTCTCCCGGCAGGTACGGCTGGCCAACGCACCCTCTACCGTGCAGGTGTCGGTGGCCGCTGACCTGTCCGGGGTTAACCAGGAGGTCGATCGTTTTGAAGCGCTGCTTGCCGGGTCCCTGGCGACTCTCGGTGTATTGCTGCTGGCAATGGTATGGATGCAGGTCCGCTGGGGCCTGAGGCCACTGCGACGGCTGGAACAGAGCCTGGGGCGGGTAGAGGCAGGCCAGCAACAATTACTGGACACGGACCTGCCAGAAGAGCTCGCGCGGCTGGCACAGGCAATTAACCTGGTTCTTGAGCGGGATCAGCGACTGATCGAGCGGGGGCGGGCAACGGCAGGTAACCTGGCCCATGCCCTGAAAACCCCGGTTTCCGTGTTGCAGACACTGAGCGAGCGCTTGCCCCGGGACCAGCAAGGCGCATTCCAGGCCGAACTGCGACGCCTGAATGAAGCTGTTCGCCACCACCTGGCCAGGGCTTCTGCCGCCGGGCCTGCGGGTCTCGGTGGCGCGATCAACGTGGAAGAGGCCCTGGAGCCGGTCCTGGCGGCACTCAGGACCCTGGCCTCTCGCCGCGGACTGGCGTTCGAGTCCGTACTGGGCGTGGCCAGGCCGGTAAGAGTCGAGCGACAGGACCTGCAGGAACTCGCCGGCAACCTGCTGGAAAATGCGATTAACTGGGCCGAAAGCCGGGTACGACTGAGCGTGGAAGACGCCGGCACCACAGGGTGTCAGTTACAGGTAGAGGATGATGGCCCGGGCATGTCAGAAGAGCAATGCAACCTGGCCCTGGCCCGAGGGGCGCGCCTCGACGAAACCCGCCCGGGTTCGGGCCTCGGCCTGGCCATCGTCGGGGACCTTGTGGCCCTGTATGGGGGCAGTCTGGCCCTGGGCCGTTCGCCCCTCGGTGGATTGCAGGTGACGGTTTCCATTCCCGGAGAATGAGGGGTGCTGACCGGTTGAAGCCGCGTCAATAATCGTCCGCATCCCAGGGCGGGCAGTGGTACTCGTCCACTACCGTGCCCTCGTCCACGCTCTCAAGGTGCACATCAAAGCCCCATAGCCGGTGAACATGCCGGAGTACTTCCTCGGCATCCTCGCCGCCAAGCGGCACCCGGTCCTCGGGGATATGCCGCAGGGTCAATGACCGGTCACCGCGTACATCCACATTCCAAACCTGGATATTGGGCTCCCGGTAGCTGAGGTTGTACTGCCGGGCCAGTTTCTCCCGTAGAGGCCGGTAGCCTGGGTCATCGTGAATGGCGGTGACCCGGTAGAACTCTTCCTGGTCATCGTTTTCGATGGCGAAGAATTTCATATCGCGCATGACTTTCGGCGACAGGAACTGCTGGATAAAGCTCTCGTCCTTGAAGTTGCGCATGGCGAAGTGAACCGTCTCGAGCCAGTCACCCCCGGCAATATCCGGGAACCACTCCCGGTCCTCATCCGTCGGGTTCTCACACATCCGGCGCAGATCCGAGAAGATATTGAAACCCAGGGTGTAGGGGTTGATGCCGGAGTACCAGGGGCTGTTGAACGGGGGCTGATAGACCACGGCGGTGTGGCTCTGCAGGAACTCCAGCATGAAACCATCGGTCACCAGGCCCTTCTCATACATGCGGTGCAGCAGGGTGTAGTGCCAGAAGGAAGCCCAGCCCTCGTTCATCGCCTGGGTCTGGCGTTGGGGATAGAAGTACTGCCCCAGTTTGCGAACGATGCGGATGATTTCCCGTTGCCAGGTTTCCAGTAATGGGGCGTTCTTCTCGATGAAGTAGAGGATGTTTTCCTGGGGCTCGGAGGGATAGCGCTGCTTGCGCCGGGCTTTGTCCTCGTCTGTTTCGTCTGGCCTGGGGATAGTACGCCACAGGTCATTGAGCTGGCGTTGCAGGTATTCCTCCCGGTCCTTCTGGCGGCGCCGCTCCTCGGCTGCAGAGATCGGAGCAGGGCGTTTGTACCGGTCCACCCCGTAATTCATCAGCGCATGGCAGGAATCCAGGATTTCTTCCACGGCTTCCACACCGTGGCGCTCCTCGCATTCGGCCACATAGTTACGGGCGAACACCAGGTAGTCGATAATGGCGCTGGCATCCGTCCAGGTGCGGAACAGGTAGTTGCCCTTGAAGAACGAGTTATGGCCGTAGCAGGCGTGGGCGATGACCAGGGCCTGCATGGGCAGGGTGTTCTCCTCCATCAGGTAGGCAATGCAGGGGTTGGAGTTGATCACGATTTCGTAGGCCAGCCCCATCTGCCCCCGCTGGTAGCCCTTGGATGTGTTCAGGAACTGCTTGCCAAAGGACCAGTGGTGGTAGCCCACGGGCATACCCACGGAGCTGTAGGCGTCCATCATCTGCTCGGCGCTGATCACCTCGATCTGGTTGGGATAGGTTTCCAGGCCGAATTCCTCGGCGCATTTGGCGATCTCGTCGTCGTACTGCTGGATCAGCTCAAACGTCCATTCGGAGCCGGTGGAAATGGGCTCCCGCCTGGCCGGTGCTGAATCCGGCAGGTTGGGGCGGTCAATAATGTCAGTCATGCGGCTTTCCTCTCGAACAGCTGGCGGAACACCGGGTAGATTTCACCCGGGTCGGCGATCTGCTGCATGGCAAAGCTTTGCGGGAAACGCTCCATGATCTTCTCGTACTCGTACCACAGCATCTGGTGATCCTGGGGGGTGATCTCCACATAGGCGTAGTACTGCACCAGGGGGATAATTCGCTCGGCCAGGATCTTGCCGCAGATGGGAGAATCATCGTTCCAGTTATCACCGTCTGATGCCTGGGCGGCGTAGATGTTCCACTCATCCGGGGAATAGCGGGATTCGATGATCTTGTGCATCAGTTTCAGAGCACTGGAGACGATGGTGCCACCGGTCTCCCGGCTGTAGAAGAACTCTTCCTCGTCCACCTCCTTTGCGCTGGTGTGGTGGCGGATGAAGACCACGTCGATCTTCTTGTAGTTCTTCTTCAGGAACAGGTACAGCAGGATAAAGAAGCGCTTGCCAATGTCCTTGTGGGTCTGGGTCATGGACCCGGAGACGTCCATCAGGCAGAACATGACGGCACTGGTGGCAGGTTTCGGCTTCCTGATGTGCTGCCGGTAGCGGAGATCGATTTCGTCGATGAAGGGGATCCGGCGCACATTGGCCTTGAGCCTGGCGATTTCGGCTTCCAGTGCCTCGATCTGGTCCACGTGGCTGAAGGCCGGGTCCAGGTCACCCGGGGCACTCTTCAGAGCCGCGAGCTGCTCTTCCAGTTCCCGGATTTTTTTGCGGCGAGCGCCCCCCAGGCCCAGTCTCCGGGCGTGGGCGCCCCGCAGGGAACGCACCACATCCAGCTTGGCGGGTACGCCCTGGGTGGTGAAACCGGAGCGATGATACGTGAAGGCCTCGGTGTCCTTGAGTTTCTTGCGGGCCAGGTTGGGCAGTTCCAGGTCATCGAACAGGAAGTCCAGGAACTCGTCCTGGGTGATCTGGAAGGCAAATTCGTCCATGCCCTCGCCATCCGGGCTGGCCTGGCCAGAGCCGGAACCATCCCCGCCGCCACCTTCCGGCTTGGGAATTTCATCCCCGGCAACAAACTCCTGGTTGCCCGGGTGGACCACTTCGCGCTTGCCGCCCTGGCCGTGGTGGAACGTCGGTTCATGGATATCCCGGGAGGGAATGCTGACGCTTTCCCCGCGCTCGATATCTGTGATGGAGCGCCTCTGCACCGCATCGGCCACGGCTTTCTTGATGTGCTGGCGATAGCGGCGCAGGAACCGTTCCCGGTTCACTGCGCTCTTGTTCTTGCCGTTAAGACGGCGATCAACGATGTGGGTCATGCCCATAGTGCAACTCCTTCAGGCCAGAAAACGGTTAATGCGACTTTCTGACTCTGAGGTACCACTCCGCCAGCAGCCGGACCTGTTTCTCGGTGTAGCCACGGTCCACCATCCGCTCCACGAACTGCTTGTGCTTCTTCTGGTCTTCCTGGCTGGCCTTCGGATTGAAGGAAATCACCGGCAGCAGGTCCTCGGTGTTGGAGAACATCTTCTTCTCGATCACGCTGCGCAGCTTTTCGTAGCTGAGCCAGGAGGGATTCTCCCCCTGGTTGTTGGCCCGGGCCCGCAGCACGAAGTTGACCACCTCGTTGCGGAAGTCCTTCGGGTTGCTGATGCCCGCCGGCTTCTCGATTTTTTCCAGTTCGTCGTTGATGGCAGACCTGTCCAGGATTTCGCCCGTTTCGGGATCCCGGAACTCCTGGTCCTGGATCCACAGGTCGGCGTAGGTCACGTAGCGGTCGAACAGGTTCTGGCCATACTCGCTGTAGCTTTCCAGGTAGGCCGTCTGGATCTCCTTGCCAATGAACTGCACGTAGTGGGGTGCCAGGAACTCCTTGATAAACCGCAGATAACGCTCCTGCACTTCCGCCGGAAACTGTTCCTGCTCGATCTGTTTTTCCAGTACGTAGAGCAGGTGCACCGGGTTGGCTGCCACCTCGGTGGTGTCGAAGTTGAACACCTTGGACAGGATCTTGAACGCAAAGCGCGTCGACAGCCCGTCCATGCCTTCATTTACGCCCGCAGAGTCCCGGTACTCCTGGATGGACTTGGCCTTGGGATCGGTGTCCTTGATGTTCTGGCCGTCGTACACCTTCATCTTGGAGTAGATGCTGGAGTTTTCCGGTTCCTTGATACGGGACAGCACCGAGAACTGGGCCAGCATATCCAGGGTATCCGGTGCACAGGGGGCGCCGGACAGTGAGCTGTGTTTCAGCAGCTTCCGGTAGATTTCGATTTCCTCGGTGACCCGCACACAGTAGGGCACCTTGACGATGTAAACCCGGTCGAGGAAGGCCTCGTTGTGCTTGTTGTTGCGGAAGGTCTGCCACTCGGACTCGTTGGAGTGGGCCAGGATGATGCCATCAAAGGGCACGGAACCCATGCCTTCCGTGGTGTTGTAGTTGCCTTCCTGGGTGGCAGTCAGCAACGGGTGCAGCACCTTGATGGGGGCCTTGAACATCTCCACGAATTCCATCAGACCCTGGTTGGCCTTGCACAGGCCGCCGCTGAAGCTGTAGGCGTCCGGGTCGTCCTGGGAGAAGTCCTCCAGCATGCGGATATTCACCTTGCCCACCAGGGCCGAGATGTCCTGGTTGTTGTCGTCACCGGGCTCGGTCTTGGAGACGGCCACCTGGTCCAGTACCGACGGGTATTTCTTCACCACCCGGAACTGGCTGATGTCGCCACCGTATTCGTGCAGGCGTTTGACGGCCCAGGGGGACATGATGGGCTTGAGGTAGCGCTGGGGAATGCCGTATTCCTCTTCCAGGATCTGGCCGTCTTCAAGGGGGTCGAACAGCCCCAGGGGCGACTCGTTCACCGGCGAGCCCTTGATGGCGTAGAAGGGCACTTTCTGCATCAGGAACTTGAGCTTCTCCGCCAGGGAGGACTTGCCGCCCCCCACCGGGCCCAGCAGGTAGAGAATCTGTTTTTTCTCTTCCAGGCCCTGGGCGGCGTGGCGGAAGAAGGACACGATGTTTTCCACCGCCTCTTCCATGCCGTAGAACTCGGAGAATTCCGGGTATCGCTTGATAACCTTGTTGGAAAAGATGCGCGACAGGCGCGGGTCTCGGGACGTGTCGATAAATTCTGGTTCGCCGATTGCCAGCAGCATTCGCTCGGCTGCGGTGGCGTAGGCGGCTGGATCGTTTTTGCAAATCTCCAGGTATTCCTCCAGGGAGTATTCTTCTTCCTGGGTCTGGTCATACCGGTCTTTGAAGTGTTGCAGAATGCTCATGGGTGACCCTCGCTTGCTAATGATTCCTCGACTACACGCAAATTCCCCGTTGTTGGACGCCGCGGGCGGGCGTTTGTGGTTATGGTTGGATGGAAGTCATGACCGCTGTTGGCCGGATATACGACGGGATCCACGCCCCGGTTTCCGGCGGGCCCTGTTCCGGGCCCTTTCATTTTCAGCTTAGTCTAGGTTTGCTGCTTTGACAGGACAAAATGTTGTGGGTTCGTGACGGTGGATGAAAACTTGTGAGGTGGGCGGAAGACCTGTTGCAAAAGGCGACGAATATGGCGGGGGAGGGGCTGACGGCGGTGTTGCCACCGCCGTCAGGAGGGAGGGGGTCAGCCTGCCGGGCGGCCCTGGTCTGGACCCTGGTAGTCACAGACGCCCTGCGGGTAGATCGCTTGCAGGCGTTCAACCTCGCCGGCGCTGAAGCTGACGTTGCCGTAGGTGCCGTCAGCCAGTGCTTCGCTCACCGGCTTCAGGCTGCATTTGAAGATGCTGCCTTCGATCGGGCCACCGGCCTCCATCCGTGAGGTGGTGTAGGTCTCGAATTGTTCCGTGCATTCGCCGGCGGCATTGTCGTCCAGGATGCCGTTCCATACATCATCGCCGGCCTCGATCAGCGAACCGTCGGTATTGAAACAGGCATCCACGGCTTCCGCAGGCCGGTTTTCTGCGATGCTCCGGTGCGGGTTTCGCTGGATGTTGGTGATCCAGTCATGGAGTACCTCCAGCGCCATCCAGGTCTGGTTGTATTCCTCCCGCGGCTCCGGTTTCGATGGATCCGAAAGGTCGGTGGGACGGGCATCGGTGAACCAGATAACCTGGTTGCCGGCATCTCCCATGCGATTGATGATGCGCTGGCGGGCAGAGAAGGACTGATGACTGTTATGCATGTCCAGTACTTCCTCCAGGTAGTGACGCCAGTCGATGACTGGCATGTTCAGATCACCATCAAACACCAGGCCCGAGGTGTAGGCCGCGTTGATGGCCTCGATATCCGCTTCGGTACGGGGCGCCGGGGTGATGCCGTCCGGGCTGAGCATCATGTTGCGGCGGCTCCAGGGGTCGAAGTTGGCTGGAGTAAAATCACCCAGGAAGGGGAAGCCTTCCTGTACCATGTCATTGGGGTGCTTCCAGCCGCCAATCCGGGCGTTCAGCTTCAGGAACTCTGCCGTGGTGATGTTGCCTTCCACCAGTGCATTGAGTCCGTACTGCACGCCCACGTTGTCATACACGGTACGGGGGTTGCCGTTTTCGTCCAGGCCGTAGATGTTGCGGGCATCGTCATAGTGGGTCCACTGGACGTCATTCATCACCCCGGGCGGCTGCATCAGTTGCTGGTTGCGGGCCTCACCGTAGTTGGGATTGAGTACCAGGGCCGTCAGGCCCCTCCAGGCCGGTATGCACTCGGTCATGCCCGGGGCCGTTCCGTAACCCAGGGCGCGCTTGGCGTCAGCAAACGGGTCCGGGTAGTTGTCGGTGGCGTTAAGGCCTACCAGCCAGCTCCGATTACGGGTGGTCCACCACTTCGGGTTGTCCCCGTCGGTCACGTCCATGTAGTGCTCCAGCAGTTCACAGTCCCCGATGTGGATGACCTGGGTGATCATGTCCGGGTAGGAGTACTGGGGTACACCGCCGTCGAGCAGGTCCGGGTGGTTCTGGGAGTAGACATACTGCTGGATACCGCCGCCGGAGCCGCCAATGGCCACGGTGTAGTCTGGCACTCCGAACCGCTTGATAAAGTGCTCCTTGACCATCAAGGCCGTTTCACCGCCCACCTGCAGGTTGTAGTGGCTGCTGGTGCGGGTACCGGTGGAATAAATCACGGCGTAGCCTTTTTTCAGCACCTCTGGCTCCAGCGAGCGGCCGCTGATACGTCCCTGGCTGTGGCCGATGGCGACACCACCTTCAAAGTGGAAGAGCAGGCGTCCGTTCCAGTTTTCGGTGGAGGCTTCCCAGGGCTCATCTCCTGGCTGGGCCAGGGTGGCAAAGCTGTAGATAAAGCGGTTAATGGTGCCCCGCTCCTGGCGGACGATAAAGTCCACGGTACGGCCGTCCGTCAGAGTGGTGGTGGCCATGTCGGCAGGACGGGGGCCATCGTCGGGCAGGGGCGCCCAACTGCCACCTGTGGTGCGGTAGATAAAGCTGACATAGGGCTCGATGGAGCAGTCCTTGCTCAGGCCAACCTGGCTGCCGGACGCATCCAGTACCGGAAAGCCGGTATCGCCATCAGTGTCCACCAGCGGCTGTTTGCCCAACTCTGTGGTGACGGTGCAGACGAACGGATACTGCTGCGGTCCGGAGAAGATTGGCCCGGTGACCGGGTGGGCTGTCAGCTCGACAGAGGCAAGGGGGCCCTGCCGGCGATGGTGCAGTTCAAGCTGGTTCTCGCCTTCGACCAGGCCAGAGACCAGAACCTCATGGCCGTCGCGGCCGGCACGGATTTCCGGGTCAATGGGCTGGCCGTTCAGCCAGAATTCCAGTTGCCGCAGGCGCGACTTCACGGCCGGCATGGACTTGATGGGGCGATCCTTGAACAGCACCTGTACCAGCACATCCTCACCGGACACCTGGTCCGGGGCGCTGGACAGTACTTTCAGGTTGTAGTGGGGGTTGGCAGCATGGCCGCTCGTAGCCAGTCCTGCTACAAGCAGTAGTATAGCCAGGGGGTGAAGTACTCTCTTTGAAAGCATGGTGAAGATCCCTCTATGTAAGTTTTTGTTACAGGGGTACCTTCACCAGCATGGTCAAATATGTACGAAAAACAAACAGGCGAAACATTAAAGACGACTTCACGGCATGGAGTGCCGGATCAGAGGCCATTAATGTTCTGAAAGTACGTGGAAATCTGGTGGCCAATAGTTTTAGTGTTTTTTGAGATAAAAGACACTCTCGGTAGCACCGTTTCGCAAGCCCCTGCGCTTGGCGAAAGGATTATCCCGGCCCATTTCCCGGCTAAGGACATGACTGACCTGGTAATCCTCGCCATAAAGGTTGTGGACCTCCTGGTCACTGACGTTGAAGGGCGGACCCTTCATTTCCTGGCTGTCGTAGTCGAGGGTGATCAGGAGGATATGAGTGCCTTCAGGAATCACAGCGGTAAGGTGCTCGACATAGTCACGACGCATTTCCGGTGGCAGGGCGATCAGCGCAGCCCGGTCGTAGACCAGGCGGATGTGGTTGAGGTCGTCCGGTACCAGTTGGAAGAAGTCCCCACACCAGAGCTCCAGGTCATCGTGGCAAAACCTGGTGAAAGGCTCGCCCGGATGCACCATTGCCTTTTCCTCGGCGTCCTCGAAGAAATCCTTGCAGGCGACATCACTCAGTTCCACCCCGATGACCGCATGACCGCGGTCATGCAGCCACCACATGTCCTGGGCCTTGCCGCAGAGAGGAACGAACACGGCGTCGGTGCGGTCACCGGCAAACTCCGGCCAGTGGTCATGGAGGTATTTGTTGACCGAGCCTTCATGAAAGCCGATTTCGCCCTTTGCCCAGCGTGTGTGCCAGAATTCATGTTCCATGCCGCATTTCCTTTTGATGGTCCCGTTAACTTGCGAGCATAAAACAGGAGTCAGAACAGTGAAAGCCGTATTCCTTGATGCCAGCACCCTGGGTGACGACGTATCCCTTGCGCCCATAGAGTCGGTGACCGGGCCCCTGACCTGCCACCCCCGTACTGCGCCAGAGCAGGTGGTTGACCGGTTGCAGGGCTTTGATACGGTGCTGGTCAACAAGGTCGTTCTGGGTCGCGAACACTTTGCGGCCTGCCCGGACCTTGAGACCATCGCGGTGGTGGCCACTGGCCTGAACAACATCGACCTGGAGGCGGCAAGGGATCACGGTATCCAGGTGCTTAATGTCACCCGGTATGGTCGCTCAACCGTGGCCCAGCACACCATGGCCCTTATACTCGCGCTCGCCACCCGGATGCTGGACTACGACCGGGATGTGCGTCAGGGGCGCTGGGGGCAGAGCAATATGTTCTGCCTGATGGATCACCCCATCATGGAACTGGAAGGCAAGACCCTTGGCATCATCGGCTATGGCGACCTTGGGCAGGGCGTGGCGGAGCGGGCCCGTGCTTTCGGCATGGAAATCCTGCTGGGCTGCCGCCCCGGCCAGCAAGCGGGAGAAGTTGATGGTTACCACCGAGTCCCCCTGGAGGAGCTGCTGCCTCAGGTGGATGTGCTGTCATTGCACTGCCTGCTTACGGATGAAACCCGGAACCTCATCGGTGCCACCGAGTTGGGGAAAATGAAAAGGTCGGCGCTGCTGATCAATACCAGCCGGGGTGGCCTGGTGGATGAGCAAGCCCTTGCCGATGCCCTCCGGGCCGGAAGCATTGGCGGCGCAGGATTCGACGTACTCACCGAAGAGCCCCCACGCAACGGCAACCCGTTGCTGGCGGATGATATACCCAACCTCATTATTACGCCTCATTCGGCCTGGGCGAGCCGGGAAGCCCGGCAGAGGATTGTTGAGATTACTGCGAGGAATCTGGCTGGCATCGAGGGGGCGAAGTGATGCAGGGAGATTTCGTTCATGCAGGATTTTCAGCCATACTCATTATAGTTATCTGAAAACAGTGGTATTCCTCAGTTCGCCGGAACTGTAAGCGGGCCGGCCAAGAGGAGTGCACCAGACTATCCACAAAGGACATTGCGTGGCTTCATTCCAGTTCAAAGAGCGTTTCAAGGCCGCCGAGCGGTGGATACTGTCCAATCCCAATCCACCCGAGCAGTGGCCCTGGACCTGGCTTTACAAGGCAGGGCGGATTGCCTACGCGGTGGCCCGGGATATTCTCAGTGGGCAGTTAACGCTCCACGCCATGAGCCTGGTTTACACCACGTTGTTGAGTATCGTGCCCTTGCTGGCACTGAGCTTTTCGGTGCTCAAGGCCATGGGGGTGCACGAGCGTATTGAGCCGTTCCTGTATCAGTTCTTCCAGCCCCTGGGGGAGCAGGGCACGGAGGTCGCCGAGCAGATTCTCAGCTTCGTGGACAATATGAAGGTGGGGGTACTTGGATCGGTCGGCCTGGCATTGCTGGTCTACACGGTGATTGCCCTGGTGCAGAAAATCGAACGCTCCTTCAACATGATCTGGCGGGTGCCGGAGATGCGCTCCCTGGCGCAACGATTCAGCAACTACCTGAGCGTGATCATGATCGGTCCGCTGCTGATGGTTTCCGCTATCGGGATCACGGCGACGATCCTGTCTTCCGCTATTGTGCAACGTCTCGTCGAGATCGAGCCGTTTGGAACAGCCATTCTGACGGCCAGCAAGATGACGCCTTTCATGCTGGTTGTAGCGGCCTTTACGTTCGTCTACATCTTTATTCCCAATACCCGGGTCAAACTCCGGTATGCCTTTATCGGGGGGCTGATAGCCGGGGTGACATGGCAGGCCGGGGGCATGATCTTCGCTTCGTTTGTGGCGGGCTCCACCCGCTATGCGGCTATCTATTCCAGCTTCGCTATCGGCATTATCCTGCTGATCTGGATTTACATTAACTGGATGATCCTGCTGGTGGGCTCCAGCATTTCCTTTTATCTGCAGAACCCCGGAAACGTATCCAAGCGCCGGGATGTGGATGCCTCCCCGGCACTGCAGGAACAGGTGGCCCTCGTGCTCATGTGGCGGGTGTGCAGGCCCTTCAGCGAGGGTGGGCCGGCGCCCCAGCAGGAAACACTGGAGCAGGAGATGCGTGTGCCCGGTGAGATTACCCGGCGGATTTCCGACAAGCTCATCCGCAAGGGGCTACTGACCCTGGCCGGCTCGTCAGGCGACCACCTGGTACCGGGGCGGGCCCTGGAACTGATTCATGTCGGCGATGTGCTGGAGGCCGTGCGTGAAGACGAGGAGGGTGTGATGGAGCGGCTGCCGAACGTATTGCCGCCGGAAATGTACCCCACGGTCAGCGCGGACCAGACCCGTACTTTTGCGGATCTGTTACGTCCGGTTATTGCGTCAGCGGCTGGAGAGTCCCTCAGCGAGAAAGCGTGACAGTATCTGGCGGACCTTTTCTGTTTGCCGCGGATCGAGTGACAGCAAGGCCTGCAACTCCTCTTCGGCGAGGTTGCGCTGGTGGGCATCCCGCAGAACTTCGCGGGTACCCAGTGTCAGGCCATCGTTCAGTGGCGATTGGGCATCACCGGGTACCGGACGTTCAGCGGTCAGTAACAAAGCATGGTAGCGGGTGGGCAGTCTCCATGCCTTCGCTATCTTCTGGGCGGTGGCCCAGGCGAACCGGTGAGTGACTTCATAATACATTTGCGGAGTGGCCTGCTGGTCCGGATAGCGTCGCCGGATAATACTCTGTACTTCCCGCCGCAGTGTGAGGTAGGCGAGGGCGGGCAACAGGCCGGTCATAAAGTAACTGGTGCTTTCTTCCTTGCGGTTCAGGGCAATCAGTTCCGATGCCCTGGCGCAGCTCAGGCCCCAGCGCCAGACCCTTTGGGTGAAGGTGGACTCGGTGGAGTTGCGGGCGGCCAACATGGGGCGCATGACTGAGGCCGAGGCGACATTGCGGATGCCATCGAGCCCCAGCAGAAAGACAGCCTGGTCTACCGTCTCGACCGTCTGGTCGCCCACCTTGAAGAAGGGGCTGTTCGCGACCTGGAGGACCTGGTCGGTGAGCGCTGGGTCATTGAGGATGATCTGCGCTACATCCTTGCGGGTGGTTGCTTCGCTGGCGAGGGTTCGCATCAGCGTCGGCAATGTCAGGGGTTGCCGGGGGAGCTCCTCCAGCCTGCTGTTTTCCAGGCGGTTTTCGATTTCCCTCAGGACCTTGCCGGTAAAAGGCGATGGTGTAACAAGTTGGCGCGGATTGCAGTCCAGCAGCCAGCAGAACAGGTGGTCATCCAGCCGGTCCCTGGCAGGGCGACTCTGGTCCGCCTGCCAGTCTTCCGGGGCCAGGGTCGGGGCGGAGACTTGGCTCTCGTCTTCAGCGCTGGAATCCGTGGCACCGTGGCGCTGGAAAAACCTGGCTCTTATCCAGGAGAAAATACCTGGCATCCGGTGCGTCTCCTTGAAGATGTCTGGATTTTCGGGAGGTTACGAACCCGAATCTGCTGTCGCAGTATAGTACAGTCCCGCTGCAGGCGCCTGCGATCTGATCGGGCCGTGGTTGTTAGTCCCGCAAGTCGCCCCAGAGCCATTGGCAAAGTGTGATGGCGGCCACCGGAGCGGTTTCTGTCCGAAGTACCCTTGGTCCAAGTGCTGCAGGATGAAAGTCCTGCGCCAGCGCCATGGTGATCTCCGCCTCGGAGAGCCCCCCCTCCGGACCTATGAGTAGCGCTATCCCGTTGGCCGGAGCTGCGAGCTGGTCAAGCGCCTGCTCGGACCTGTGATGCAGCACCAGCCGCAGGTCACAGCACCGGCTTTGCTCAAACCAGTCAGTGAGGGTCGAAAGCGGTGTGATGGTGGGCACGGTTGCCCGGCCACACTGCTCGGCAGCACTGATGGCCACCTGTTGCCAGTGGCGGATGCGCTTGTCCTCCCGGTCCCCTTTCAGGCGCACATCGCACCTTTCGCTGGTCAGGGGCACGATGGTATCTACCCCGAGCTCAGTGCTCTTCTGGACGGCGTAGTCCATCCGGTCACCCTTGGAAATGACCTGGCCTAGCACAACCTTCAGGCGAGGTTCGCTGAGGCTGGGCTGTGCCTGAAGCACCCGTGCAGTAACCTGCTTCTTGCCAACCTCGTCAAGCTCGGACGGGTAGTTGTTGCCATCGCCGTTGAACAGCACCAGCGGCTGGCCGGGCTGCATGCGCAGTACCTTGCCCACATGGTGGGCGGCACTGTCATCGAGGGTTACCGTCTGCCCTGCTTGTAAGGGCGCTCTGGTATGGATTCTGGGGTTGCGCACAGAGTTAACCTGCCTGGAACGGACACAAGGGCGTCAGGTTACCGAAAACCCGGGCCCTTGCGCCAGTCGGTCAGGCCCTGGTCAGTCGCGGACCGCAATGTCGATGCCTTCGGTGGCCACCTGCGCCAGGTGGCGAATCTGCTCTTCGGTGATCACGTAGGGCGGCATGAAGTAGACAACGTTCCCCAGTGGGCGCAGCAGGGCCTCCCTGGTCAGCGAGTGCTGATAGACCCGGATGCCCCGGCGCTCCTGCCAGGGGAAAGGTTCTTTGGTCTTGCGGTCCTTGACCATCTCGATGGCCATGGTCATGCCATGCTGACGGATATCGCCTACGTTCGGGTGATCCGCCAGGTGAGCGACCGACTCTGTCATGCAGCGGGACAGGGCCTTGTTGGCGTTGATCACATCGTCATCCCGGAAGATGTCCAGGGTGGCCAGGGCGACAGCACAGCCGATGGGATTGCCGGTGTAGCTGTGGCTGTGGAGGAAGGCACGCAGGGTTTCGTAGTCGTCGTAGAAGGCGTTGTAGACGTCATCCGTTGTCAGCACGACCGACAGGGGCAGGTAACCGGCGGTCAGTCCCTTGGACAGGCACATAAAGTCCGGGGTGATGCCGGACTGTTCGCAGGCGAACAGGGTACCGGTGCGGCCAAAGCCGACGGCGATTTCGTCAGCGATCAGGTGTACACCGTAACGATCACAGGCTTCCCGCAGTTTGGTGTGGTAAATGGGGTGGTGCATGCGCATGCCCCCGGCGCACTGGATCAGCGGCTCGACAACGACGGCGCAAATCTCGTCATGCTTTTCGGCCAGCAGTTTGTCCATGGCCTCGAACTGGCGCAGTGCGTACTCTTCGTCGGTCTCGCCCGGTTCCTTGTTGTAAGCGTCTGGGGAGGGGGCGGTGAGCACTTCCATCAGCAGCGGCTGGTAGGTGTCCTTGTAGAGCGCTACGTCGCCAAGGGCCAGGGCACCGAGGGTTTCGCCGTGGTAGCTGTTGGACAGGTTGACGAAGTTCTTCTTGCCGGGGTTGCCGTGGTTTTTCCAGTAGTGGTAGCTCATTTTCAGGGCCGCCTCGATGGCGGATGAGCCGTTGTCGGCGTAGAAGCATTTGTTCAGTCCTTCGGGCGTGACTTCAATTAGCCTTTCGGAGAGCTCCACCACGGGCTCATGGCTGAAGCCGGCGAGGATGACGTGCTCCAGCTTCTCGATCTGGTCGCGGATGGCGCCATTAATGCGGGGGTTGGCGTGGCCGAACAGGTTGACCCACCAGGAGCTGACGGCGTCGATATACTGGTTGCCTTCGAAGTCTTCCAGCCAGACCCCTTCGCCTTTCTTGATGGGGATCAGCGGCAGGGATTCGTGGTCCTTCATCTGGGTACAGGGGTGCCAGACGGATTTCAGGTCACGGGCGACCAGGTCGGCATTGCGCATGTTTGGCTCCGGTTCTGTTTGCTTATTGGTGGATGTTGGCTGTTAACCAGAATGGATAATACAGTTAACGGAGGTTGGTAGGAAGGGGCTGTTTTTTGTTGGTAGCCTGGCTGGTTTGGGGGCTGGCCGCATGGTGTAGGGGGGATTTCTCCACCGCAATTCACGGCCCATCCCTGGGCCGGCCTTGCTCCGCGCCATCCCTGGCGCTGTTACGAAATCCCCCCTACACCACACGTCCGACGGGCCTTTGCGATAACGCCACTGGAGTTATTTTGGCGTCAGCAGTTTTCGGGAACTTACTGGTCTGCAGAACAAAGAATTGAGTTAGATGGATATTCCAACGGCTTTTAGTGGAGGCAACTCGATTGCTAGAGCGGATCGGGGGTGGTGGTAGCGCTTTCGCAGCAGCGCCATGGATGGCGCGGAGCAAGGCGGGTGCCAGGGATGGCCCCTGAATTGCGGCGGAGAAAGCGCTACCACCACCCCCGGTCCAGCCCCCAAAACATGAGGACCTATTTGGTCACCCGCTTAGTGCTTAAGAACCCGGGAAAGAAACGACTGGGTCCGCTCATTCTGCGGGTTATCAAACACATCCTCAGGCTTGCCTTCCTCAACAATCTGACCCTCGTGGATATAGATCACCCGGTCAGCCACCTCCCGGGCGAAGCCCATCTCATGGGTCACCACCATCATCGTCATACCTTCCTTGGCCAGCTCCCGCATGACATCCAGAACCTCACCGATCATCTCCGGGTCCAGGGCGGAGGTCGGCTCATCGAACAGCATCAGTCGGGGTTCCATCGCCAGTGCCCGGGCAATGGCCACCCGCTGCTGCTGGCCGCCGGAAAGGTGGCTGGGGTACTTGTTGGCCTGATCGGCAATACCGACCCGCTGGAGTAGCCGTTCTGCTGTCCCATTGGCCACCACCTGGGGCGTGTTCTTGACCTTCATGGGCGCCAGCATGATGTTCTTCTTCACCGTCAGGTGGGGGAACAGGTTGAACTGCTGGAACACCATACCCACTTCCTTGCGGATCTCGGCCAGGGATTTCTGATTGCCACCCTTGGGCGCCAGCGGGTGGCCATCTACCTCCAGCTTGCCGGACTCGAAGGGTTCCAGGCCGTTCACACAGCGGATCAGTGTCGACTTGCCGGAGCCGCTGGCCCCGATGATCACCACCACTTCGCCGGCTTCCACCGTCAGGTTAATGTCCTTCAGTACGTGGAGCTTGCCAAAGTACTTGTTCATACCTTGCATTTTTACAATCTGGCTCATACTCCCGCTCCTCAAACCGACGTCAGCCCGCGCCGTTCAACCAGGCGCAGGATCAGTGACAGTGACAGGGTAATCATCAGGTACATGATCGCCACCACGAAGTACACCTCGAACGCGGTAAAGGTATTGGCGATGTAAACCTGGCCCTGACGCACCAGCTCGCCCACGCCGATCACCGAGAACAACGAAGTATCCTTGATGGAGACGATGGCCTGGTTGCCAAGGGGCGGGATCATGCGGCGGAAGGCCTGGGGCCAGACGATGGACCAGAAGGTCTGGGTGCGGGACAGGCCCAGGGAAAGGCCCGCTTCGGTCTGGCCCTTGTCGATGGACTGGACGCCACCGCGGACCACTTCCGAAATATAGGCGCCTGAGTTCAGCGCAATGGCGGCGATGCCAGCGGTCAGTGGGTCGATCGGCCCGCCGACCAGGTCCGGCAGGCCGTAGAAAATGAACAGCACCTGCACGAGGATGGGCGTGCCCCGGAAAACCTCGATGTAGGCTGTCGCAGGCCAGCGCAGGAACCAGCGTTTATTGATACTCAGCAGCCCGAAGATAATACCCAGCAAAAAGCCGATGGCCAGGCCGCCGAAGGATATCAGTAGGGTGTAGGGAATGCCTTTGAGCAGAAAGGGAATGGACTGAATCGCTGCCTGCCAGTCGAACTGGAACTGAAACTCCACGCGCTGTTTCTCCGCTCAGTTCAATGAAAAGCGCCGAAGCACTCGGGCTCCGGCGCTGGTGGTGGTAAGTGAGCTGTCTTACTCGCTGTCTGGTAGTTCACCAAACCATTTCTTGTAGATTTCGTCGTAGGTGCCATCGTCCTTCATGGAGGCAAGGGCCTCGTTGACCTCATCCACCCACTCACTGCCTTTCTTCAGCGCGATGCCGTACTGCTGGCCTTCGTACAGCGGCCCAACGGTTTTTACCCGGCCTTCGCCCTTGGTCTGGGCAAAGTAACCCACGTTGGGAGCGTCGTAGAACACCGCGTCAATGGAGCGGCTCATCAGGGCCATGTACATGTCGGAGCTGCCAGGGTAGGGGGTAACACCATCGTTGTCTTCCAGTTCGCGGGTCAGGAAGTCATAGCTGGTGCTGCCTATCTTGGTGCCTACTTTCAGTCCTTCCAGGTCGTCGATAGCCTCGACGGAATCATTATCGACCCGCACCAGCATGCGCAGGCCGGAATCGTAATAGGGATCTGAGAAATCAACGATTTCGCCGCGCTCTTCGGTGATGGTGATGCCGGCAATGGCAATGTCCACGTTACCGGTCTGCAGGGCCGGGATGATGCCGTTAAAGTCCATGGTCTGCAGGTCATAGTCGAACCCGGCACGCTCGGCGACCTCGGCAATGATTTCCATATCGAAACCGATCATCTCACCGGTTTCCTGGTCCATCATCTCGAAGGGTACAAAGCTGGGGTCGGTAACCACTTTCAGGGTTTCAGCGGCTGCGAAGGTGGTCGTCAGCGAAAGCGCAGCAGCCACGCCAAGGGGTTTCATCCAGTTGGTGTTCATGGGATCTCCTTTCAGATTAGGTACATACCTGTATCAGGATAGATCATATAACGATGTTTTGCAGGAGGGTGGTCAGTTCGCGGTTTTCGACTGAGGTCGCAGAGTTTGCCAATTACTTCCCGGCAACAAGTACATCTCCAGGTTGCCGCTATGCCTGTCAGTGAACCCGGAGGTTGTTTAATGGTCGGGTGCAGGCTTACGGTTGTAGCGACGGCATCACTACCGTTAATGGGGCAGCTGACGGATGAGGCCCCGGACCTGGCCTGTTTTCGTCCTCTTCGCATCCCCGCAGGGTGAGTGCGGATCAAAGCCGCTGGGGTGATGCGACTTGCCTGCCAGCACTCATAACTTTGTTCGCAGGATCTGATGGGTTATCTCTCGACCATTATGCCACCAGAGAGTGGCTCAGGTATTGCAAGTATTTCCTGTTTCAGGGATTATTTCTGGTAGGACTGGCCCGCAGTGCAACGGAGCATGCACAAATTCTGAGTCTATCTGATTCTACCGTGTGTGTTTTCAGGTTTTCTTCTGCAGCTAATCCATAGGAAAGTGGCAAGGGATAGTGCTGCCTTGCCGCAAGGACGATCTTAAAAAGGATTTTTTATGTCTAATATCCCTGGTTCAATAAATGGCGTATCCATTGAGTTCGCAGAGAATGTAAATAGATCTGTGGATCAAAAGGTTTTCGATCTACTGAAGCATGTCTTGTCGCCTGAAGTGGCATCAGGATATATCCTGGAGAAAGTTTATATCTCGTCCGCAAATGATCAGCATGTTTTTCCAAGCCGGCATGTTCAGGGTGAAGGGAAAGCTGTAGATATCTCCAGGATAAATGGCCTTAAAATGTCTGTGTCCTATTCATCTGATCAGGCTGTGAGGGCGATTACTGATGCTTTGCAAAACAGAGCCGAGTCTTATGTCCATATAAGAGAAAATTTCGGACCACTTTTCAAAAAGAAGCTCGGAGAGCCGCACCATGTGTCGGGGCACAAGGACCATATTCATTTTTCGGTAAACTAGAGGTCTGCATGAAAATAGTGCTTTTTGCCTTTTTCCTGACCTTGGCCGGATGCTCATCGCTGGGTAGCGAGTTCAGGGGTGCGGTGGCTTATGGCCAGATTCGGGACTTGAACGGTGCTTCACCAGATATCGAAAAACCGCTGTTTGTACGATTGATCGAGGTTCCGATTGTTGAGTCCTCGTGTTATCCAGAGACTCGCGGTACATGCCGGTTTCAGTATTATCTGACAGTTTCGACTTTCGATGAGCAACCGGAAACAAACGTATTCAGGCTGGGGCAAAGGGGGCAGGTCCACGGTGTGGCGTGGCGGGAGTCAGGCCTGTTGGATACGGCGGTCATTGACCTTCAAATAACTAAGTATTCGAGGGTTGGTGTGGAGGCTAACCTGGAGTTGGAGCAAGAGAGTAGTACGGTCAGAATCCGGGTTACGCCCAATGCCATGGAAGAGGTCCTGCTAAGACGATGAGCATGACTGCAGGCGCATGGATTCGGGATGTACGACCGCACGTGGCCGGCCCGGGGGCTTTGCGGAAGGCCCGTGCGCTTCGATGTGTCGGCGAATTCACGCTGGGGGCGTGAAATGCGATTGCTTCCACTAATAACCCTTGCCATTGGTCTTAATATTCAGGGCTGCGAGGCCCAAAATGATTTTCAGGAAAACCAAAAAATTCCCGGACCGATAACAATAGGTCCTCAATGGCAAGTATTGGAACTAGATGAGCCTCTGAAGATTAACAGGGAGGGGGTTCAGGGGCTTCATATTGTTGTTGATTCGGATGAGTTTTCGTCGAACTTCAATTACGGTGATGATCTTTCCAATGACCCAGATCACTATTTTGATTTGAGGAATGAGTCAGGCGAGCTGGTGGCACCCGAAGTCGTTGTGGTGGCTCAGGACGGGACTGAGATCGAGTTGACACCAATCAGCAATATTGGTCTATACGAGGGTGGCCTGACGGTAGGCATGGGTATGCGGGCAGAAGACATTCGCTTGCCATCACCGCCCTTTCCTGAAGGTGTTGAGCGGTTAACGTCTTTGCGCGTAAAAAGCAACGTACCCTTCACCGCCGAGTATCTCTGGTGGCTGGTCGAACATCATCCCGATATGCTGCATTGAATAGTCCCGCCAGCCGTGAGCCTGCCACGGCTGGCGGATTTTCTCAGAACGAGATCTTGTCCCGGTTGGCCAGGCCAAGATTGTTCCAGATATTCAGGCTGGCTTCGGCCTGGTTAAGTGTATAGAAGTGCAGGCCCGGTGCGCCGGCGGCCAGAAGCCGCTCACACATCCGGGTGACCACTTCCTCACCGAACTTCCTGATGCTGTCTGAATCATCGCCGTAGGCTTCCAGTTGCTTGCGGATCCAGCGGGGGATTTCCGCGCCGCACATATCCGAGAAGCGCACAAGGCTGGAGAAGTTGACGATGGGCATGATGCCCGGCACCACCGGGATGGTGATGTTCATCTTTTCCAGGCGGTCGATGAAATAGAAGTAGCTGTCTGCATTGAAGAAGTACTGGGTAATGGCGCTGTTGGCGCCAGCTTCCACCTTGCGGGCGAAGTTCTTCAGGTCTTCCTCGGCGTTGCGGGCCTGGGGGTGGAACTCCGGGTAGGCGGCCACTTCCAGGTTGAAGGTGTCACCGCTGTGCTCGCGGATGAAGGCTACCAGTTCGTTGGCGTAGCGCAGCTCGCCGGAGGCACCCATGCCCGAGGGCAGGTCGCCCCGCAGGGCGACGATGCGGTTGACGCCGCTTTCCCGGTAGATATCCAGCAGCTCGGCAATGCTCTTTCGTGTGCCACCCACACAGGACAGGTGGGGCGCGGTGGAGATGCCCTGGCTGTGCAGGTTCAGCACCGTTTCAATGGTGCGATCCCGGGTTGAGCCGCCAGCACCGAAGGTGACGGAGAAAAAGTCCGGGTGTACCTCCGCGAGGCGGTCACGCACGGTCTGGAGTTTTTCCCGGCCCTGGTCCGTCTTGGGCGGGAAAAACTCGAAACTGAAGCGTCGTTTGAATTGCTTCTGGGATTCCATGTCTGTTTCCAATCAGTACTTGTAGCTTTCCGGCTTGTAGGGGCCTTCCACGGGCACGCCGATGTATTTCGCCTGATCCGGGGTCATCCTGGTGATCACGCCACCGAAGCCTTCCACCATGGCGCGGGCCACTTCCTCGTCCAGCTTCTTGGGCAGGACCTGCACATAGACGTTGGCCGGCTTGTCGCCCGCGGGCAGGTCGGCAAACTTCTTCTCGAACAGGTGCATCTGGGCCAGCACCTGGTTGGCGAAGGAGCCGTCCATGATCCGTGAGGGGTGACCGGTGGCATTGCCCAGGTTCACCAGGCGGCCTTCGGACAGCAGGATCAGGTGGTCATTACTGGCCTTGTCCCGGTAAACCACGTGTACCTGCGGCTTGACCTCGTCCCACTCCCAGTTCTTGCGCATATAGGCGGTGTCGATTTCGTTGTCGAAGTGGCCGATGTTGCTCACCACCGCGCCACTCTTGAGGGCCTTGAGCATGTTGGCGTCGCACACGTTCATGTTACCGGTGGTGGTCACCAGCAGGTCGGTGTTGCCCAGCAGGTCCCGGTTGATGCTGTCTTCGGAGCCAGTGTTCTCACCGTTGATGTACGGGGAGACTACTTCAAAACCGTCCATGCAGGCCTGCATGGCGCAGATGGGATCGGCCTCGGTGACCTTGACGATCATGCCTTCCTGGCGCAGGGAAGCAGCGGAGCCCTTGCCCACGTCACCGTAACCGATGACCAGTGCCTTCTTGCCGGCCAGCAGGTGGTCGGTGGCGCGCTTGATGGCATCGTTCAGGCTGTGGCGACAGCCGTACTTGTTGTCGTTCTTGGACTTGGTGACCGCGTCGTTAACGTTGATGGCCGGCACCTTGAGGGTGCCTTCCCGCAGCATTTCCTGCAGGCGGTGGACGCCGGTGGTGGTTTCTTCGGTAACGCCGTGGCACTTCTCCAGGACTTCCGGGTACTTGTCGTGGAGCAGGGCCGTCAGGTCGCCGCCGTCGTCCAGTACCAGGTTGGGCTCCCAGCCGTCCACGTCGGCGCCGACGGTGCGCTCGAGGCACCATTCGTACTCTTCCTCGGTCTCGCCCTTCCAGGCAAACACAGGGATGCCCCGGGCCGCGATGGCGGCGGCGGCCTGGTCCTGGGTGGAGAAGATGTTGCAGGAGGACCAGCGTACATCGGCGCCCAGTTCGATCAGGGTCTCGATGAGGACAGCGGTCTGGATGGTCATGTGGATGCAGCCCATGATGTTGGCGCCCTTGAGGGGCTGCTCACCCTTGTACTTGTTGCGCAGGGCCATCAGTGCGGGCATTTCGCCCTCGGCAATGTTGATTTCCTTGCGGCCCCAGTCGGCCAGGGTGATATCGCGGACTTTGTAGTCGTCGAAGCTGTTCAATTGTTCAGCCGGAGTGCTCATGGTGTTCTCCTGTTCATTAAAAAGAATGGTTTGCCACGGAATCCACGGAAGAACACGGAAAAAGATAAAGAAAAAAACTGTTCTGCCACTAAATCCACGAAAGAGCACGAAATAAAGACGAATCGCACTGAAGGTATCCTGGTGTTTACTTTTCGTGTTCTTTCGTGGATTTAGTGGCTATAAAATCATTACATCTTTTTTTCCGTGTGCCCCCGCTCGCCCTGAGCTTGTCGAAGGGCCGTGGATTCCGTGGCTAAAAAAAGTGTCTTTAAACGCCCGCTGCGTCCTTCAGTGCAGCCGCCCGGTCTGTTTTCTCCCAGGGGAAGGCGGTAAATGTCTTGCCGCCGACCGTCATCTCGTACGCCTCACGACCAAAGTGCCCGTAGGCGGCGGTCTGCTGGTACATGGGGTGCAGCAGGTCCAGCATGTTGGTGATGGCGTAGGGGCGCAGGTCGAAGTGTTCCCTGACCAGCTGGACGATCTTGTCGTCGCTGATCTTGCCGGTGCCGAAGGTGTTCAGGGAGATCGAAGTAGGCTGCGCCACGCCGATGGCGTAGGACACCTGGATCTCGCACTTTTCGGCCAGGCCGGCGGCGACGATATTCTTGGCCACGTAACGGCCGGCATAGGCCGCAGAGCGGTCTACCTTGGACGGGTCCTTGCCGGAGAAGGCGCCGCCACCGTGGCGGGCCATGCCGCCGTAGGTGTCAACGATGATCTTGCGACCGGTGAGGCCGCAGTCGCCAACCGGGCCACCGATGACGAACTTGCCAGTGGGGTTGATGTGGAACTGGGTGTCCTTGTGCAGCAGCTCCGCCGGCAGGGTGTTCTT
The DNA here is from genome assembly GCF_023156245.1 of Marinobacter bryozoorum. Taxonomy (GTDB): domain Bacteria; phylum Pseudomonadota; class Gammaproteobacteria; order Pseudomonadales; family Oleiphilaceae; genus Marinobacter; species Marinobacter bryozoorum. Next base: position 45,173 of record NZ_JAKZAH010000007.1, on the reverse strand, counting down.
GACGATCAGTTCCATCACCGCTTCTTTCAGGTCCGCCTGGGTGACGTCCGGGTCGTGCTGGGTAGACAGGACCACCGCGTCGATGCCGACCACCTTGCCGTCTTCATAGCGGCAGGTGACCTGGCTCTTGGCGTCCGGGCGCAGCCAGGGTAGCAGGCCACTCCTGCGGGCCTCGGCCTGGCGCTGGACCAGACGATGGGAGAAGGTGATCGGCGCCGGCATCAACACGTCGGTTTCATTGCTGGCGAAGCCGAACATCAGGCCCTGGTCACCGGCACCCTGGTCTTCCGGTTTCTGCCGGTCCACGCCCTGGGCGATGTCGACTGACTGCTTGCCGATGATGTTGATTACGCCGCAGGTATCACCGTCGTAGCCCACATCGGAGGAGGTGTAGCCGATGTCCTTGATGACGCCACGGACCAGGTCTTCCAGGTCGACCCAGGCGCTGGTGGTCACTTCGCCGCCAATAATGGCGACGCCGGTCTTGACCATGGTTTCGCAGGCGACGCGGGCGTGGGGGTCGTCTTTCAGGATGGCGTCCAGTACGGCATCGGAGATCTGGTCGGCCAGTTTGTCCGGATGGCCTTCGGAGACCGACTCGGAAGTAAAGATGCTGTAGTCAGACATAGCACAGGCTCCTCTTGAGCTGGCGGGCAGTTTGCTGCCCTGTTTTCAGTGTGATGTTGGTCCCGCCTGGTTGTTAACCAATACGGTTCAAATTGACAACGGATTTTATATCAAAGAATTTTGATATTCATTGTTGGGCTTGGGTTTCCGGCTTGCGGAATTCCCGTACCTGTACCTGGAAGCCGTTACGCAGGCCGATGAACAGGGTTTCGCCGGTTTCCAGTCCCGCATCGCTGGCCCAGACATTCAGCTTCTCCGGTTCGAAGCCCAGCCACAGGTCACCGCAGTTCTCCCGCGCCCAGTCCTGGTCGTGCCGACGCAGATCGCTGATCACCAGGTAACCGCCGGGGGCCATCAGTTCGCTGGCCTCCAGGAAGATGTCTGCGGGGCTGGGTACGTGGTGCAGCACCATGTTGGCGACGACCAGGTCGAACCGCTCGGTCTTCGGGAGCAGGGTGGCCGTGGTGCCCTCAACCAGCTCCACGTTATCCAGCGATTCGTCGGCGCAGGTCTGCTGCGCCTTGCGCAGCATGTCGGTGGAGTTATCCACCGCCACCACTCGCGAACAGATACCAGCCAGTACGGGCAGGAAGGCGCCCTCGCCGGGGCCGATTTCCAGGGCGGTTTGCCAGTTGTGCTGGGCGGCCCGGGCCCGGATCAGGTCTGCCGTTGGTTCCGCGTACAAGTCAAAGGCGGCAATCAATTCCTGCTGTTCCCGGAACTGGTCCGCATGGCGGGCGAAGAACGCCTGGGACTGGTCCGCGCGCTGGCTGCGGATGGCTTCGATCTTTTCCTGCAGATGGCTGGCTACCGGTATCCGGTCGATGGTGCTGAAGACCTGTTGGGCCGCAGAATCGACGACGCCCAGCTGGCCCGGGGCCAGGTGCAGCGGGCGGCGATAGAAGATGGCGTTGCCTTCCCGCTGGGGTTCAATCAGCCCGGCCTTGTGCAGCACTTTCAGGTGGTGACTCATGCCGGACTGACGGACGTCGAACAACTGACTCAGTTCCAGCACGCCGAACGTGTCCCGCCGCAGCACCCGCAGGATTTCAAGGCGCAGGGGATCACCGCAAGCCTTGTAGAGCGGGGCGAGGGCATCGAGGCCGACGGGCAGGGCGGGAGCTTTCATACTGGTCATGGCGGCAAGTCTAGTGGCTGGTTGCGGATTGATCAACATCTATATCAAAAAAAATTGATATAGAGTTTATCTGGTCCGTCGGGCGTGGTTCGGTAATCCCTGCCGTCCCGGCCACCACGTCGATTTGCCCCGGTGCCCACTAATCGGCGAAAATACGCGCCTTCTTTTTTCGTTCGCTTATGTTTCCTGACAAATACTGGAGAAACGTCAATGCCGTCCCGTAACGATCTCGCCAACGCCATTCGCGCGCTGAGCATGGATGCGGTTCAGAAAGCCAAGTCCGGCCACCCGGGTGCGCCCATGGGTATGGCGGATATCGCCGAGGTGCTGTGGAATGACTACCTCAGCCACAACCCGGCCAACCCCCAGTGGGCCAACCGTGACCGCTTCGTGCTGTCCAACGGGCATGGCTCCATGTTGCAGTATTCCCTGCTGCATCTGAGCGGGTACGACGTTTCCATTGACGACATCAAGAACTTCCGTCAGCTGCACTCCAGGACCCCGGGTCACCCGGAATACGGCTACACCCCGGGTGTTGAAACCACCACCGGTCCGCTGGGGCAGGGTATTGCCAACGCTGTTGGCTTCGCCATTGCCGAGAAGGCCCTGGGTGCCCAGTTCAACCGCCCCGGCCACGACATCGTTGACCACTACACCTACGCCTTCCTGGGTGACGGCTGCCTGATGGAAGGCATCTCCCACGAGGTGGCCTCACTGGCCGGCACCCTGGGCCTGGGCAAGCTGATCTTCTTCTATGACGATAACGGCATCTCCATCGACGGCGAGGTGGACGGCTGGTTCACCGACGATACTCCGAAGCGCTTTGAGTCCTATGGCTGGCAAGTGATCCCGGCGGTGGACGGCCATGACGCCAACGCCATCCGCGCGGCCATCGAGAGTGCCCGTGCCAATACCGACCAGCCTACGCTGATTTGCTGCAAGACCATCATCGGCTTTGGCTCGCCCAACAAGCAGGGCACCGAGAGCTGTCACGGCGCGCCGCTGGGCGATGATGAAATCCAGCTGACCCGCGAAAAGCTGGGCTGGAACCATGGTCCGTTCGAAGTTCCCGAGGACATCTATGCCGCCTGGAACGCCAAAGAAAAAGGCACTGCGGCCGAAAACACCTGGAACGAGGCCTTCGCCGCCTACGAGAAGGCCGAGCCGGAACTGGCCGCCGAGTTCAAGCGCCGTATGAACGGTGACCTGCCGGCAGACTTTGCAGAGAAGGCGGACGCCTACATCCGCGAGTGTCAAGAAAAGGGCGAAACCGTCGCCAGCCGCAAGGCCTCCCAGAACACCCTGAATGCCTACGGCCCCCTGTTGCCCGAACTGCTGGGCGGCTCTGCGGACCTGGCCGGCTCCAACCTGACCATCTGGAGCGACAGCAAGGGCCTGACCAGGGATGACGCTTCCGGTAACTACATCTATTACGGTGTGCGGGAGTTCGGCATGGCGGCCATCATGAACGGCATCGCCCTGCACGGTGGTTTCGTGCCCTATGGCGCCACCTTCCTGATCTTCATGGAGTACTGCCGCAACGCGGTGCGCATGGCCGCACTGATGAAGCAGCGCTCCATCTATGTGTTCACCCACGACTCCATCGGTCTGGGTGAAGATGGCCCGACCCACCAGCCCATCGAGCAGCTGGCCAGCCTGCGTACTACCCCGAACATGAACACCTGGCGCCCGGCGGATGCGGTTGAATCTGCGGTGGCCTGGAAAGCCGCCCTCCAGCGCACGGACGGGCCCTCTGCCTTGGTCTTTTCCCGCCAGGGTCTGCCGCACCAGGACCGTGACGACAAGCAGCTGGCAGACGTGGCCAAGGGCGGTTACATCCTCTCTGACGATGGCGGCACCCCGGACCTGATCCTGATCGCCACCGGCTCTGAAGTCGGCCTGGCTCAGGATGCGGCTGGCGCCCTGCGGGAGAAAGGTCACAAGGTGCGGGTGGTTTCCATGCCGTCCACCGAGGTATTCGATGCCCAGAGTGCCCAGTACAAGCAGAAGGTGCTGCCGCTGGATGTGACCAACCGCATTGCCATTGAAGCTGCCATCGAAGATTACTGGTACAAGTATGTGGGCCTGGACGGCCGGGTGATTGGCATGAGCACCTTCGGTGAGTCTGCCCCGGCTGGTGAGCTGTTCCGGGAATTCGGTTTCACCGTCGACAACATCGTCGATACCGCCCTCGAGTTGCTGGATAACTGATGAGCAACGGAGCCCCTGCACGCATTGCCATTAACGGCTATGGCCGCATTGGCCAGTGCGTGCTGCGTGCGCTCTATGAAAATGGCTACCGTGACCGGCTGCAGGTGGTGGCCATCAACGAGCTGGCGGACCTGGACACCATCGCCCACCTGACCCGCTATGACTCCACCCACGGACGCTTTCGTGGTGACGTGCAGGCACAGGGTGACCACCTGGTCGTAAACGGCGATGCCATCCGGGTGCTGCGAAGTGCCGAACCCGACGGCCTGCCCTGGGGTGAGCTGAACGTGGACCTGGTGCTTGAGTGTTCCGGCTCTTTCAGTGATCGTGCCACGGCAGAGCAGCACCTGGCAGCGGGCGCCCGTCGACTGCTTTTCTCCCAGCCGGCGGAGCCGGATGTGGATCGCACGGTGGTTTTCGGTGTGAACGACAATAGCCTGGAAGCCGAGGACCGCATCGTGTCGGCGGCCTCCTGCACCACCAACTGCCTGGTGCCTGTAATAAAGGTGCTGGATGAGGCCCTGGGAGTGGAGCAGGGCAGTACCACCACCATCCATGCGGCCATGAACGACCAGCCGGTTATCGACGCCTACCATCACCAGGACCTGCGTCGTACCCGTAGCGCCCTGCACAATATCGTGCCGGTGGACACAGGTCTGGCCCGGGGTATCGAGCGGCTGTTACCGGATATGAAAGACCGGTTCAGCTCAGTCGCCATGAGGGTGCCCACGTTGAACGTCTCGGCCATCGATATGGTGGTGAACGTTCGCCGTGAAACCTCCGTTGGCGAGGTGAATCGCCTGCTGGCGGACGCCTCTGGGAACGGCCTCAAGGGTGTATTGGGCTATACCGACGAACTGCTGGCCAGCTCCGACTTCAACCACGATGCCCACTCCGGCATCGTCGATGGCGGCCAGACCCGGGTCACCGGCGGGCGAATGGTGAAGGTGCTGTGCTGGTTTGATAATGAATGGGGCTTTGCCAACCGGATGCTGGATGTAGCTCAGTGTTGGTTGGGTAAAAAAGATTGATTGGCCACGGAATCCACGGAAGAACACGGAAAAAAGATAAAGATACTTGCCACGAAAACCACGAAAGAACACGAAAAACTGGACTGCTCTAAAAATCTGTCTGTTTTAACTTTCGTGTTCTTTCGCGGGTTTAGTGGCTAAAAAAATTATTTAATCTTTTCTTTTTCCGTGTTTTTCCGTTCGCCCTGAGCTTGTCGAAGGGCGGTGGATTCCGTGGCAAAAAAAGCATTCGAACTCTCAGGAAAATGGAACTGCGATTATGGCCATCAAGAAAATGACTGACCTGGACCTCGCGGGTAAGCGGGTTCTGATCCGGGAAGACCTGAACGTACCCGTAAAAGACGGCAAGGTCAGCAGCGACGCACGCATCCGTGCCTCACTGCCCACCATCAAGGCGGCGCGGGATGCCGGTGCGAAGGTCATGCTGATGTCTCACCTGGGGCGCCCGGAAGAGGGCGTTTATGACGAGGCTTCCTCGATGAAGCCGGTGGCTGAGCACCTGACCGGTCTGCTGGGGCAGGACGTTCGCCTGATCGAGGACTACCTGGACGGTGTCGAAGTGGCCGACGGTGAGGTGGTGCTTTTCGAGAACGTGCGCTTCAACAAGGGTGAGAAAAAAGACAACGAGGCGCTGGCAAAGCAATACGCTGCCCTGTGCGATGTCTATGTGATGGACGCCTTCGGCACCGCCCACCGGGCCCAGGCCTCGACCCACGGGGTTGCCAAGTTCGCCCCGGAAGCCTGCGCTGGCCCCCTGCTGGCGGCGGAGCTGGATGCCCTGGGCAAGGCCCTGGACAATCCGGCGAAGCCGGTGGTCGCCATTGTTGGCGGCTCCAAGGTTTCCACCAAGCTGGATGTTCTGAACGCGCTGGAAAAGGTGTGTGACCAGATTATTGTGGGCGGCGGTATCGCCAACACCTTCCTGGCAGCCGCCGGGCATCCGGTCGGCAAGTCACTGTGTGAGCATGACCTGATCGACACCGCCAAGGACATTGCCTCCCGCGTGGAAATTCCGCTTCCGGTCGATGTCGTGGTTGCTCCGGAGTTTTCGGAAAATGCCACCGCGACGGTGAAGAACATTTCCGACGTCGCCGAGGACGATATGATCCTGGATGTCGGCCCGGAGACCGCCGGCGAATTCGCCCAGCTTCTCAAGAACGCCAGGACCATCCTGTGGAATGGCCCGGTCGGTGTATTTGAATTCGATCAGTTTGGTAATGGCACCAAGGCCCTGGCCCATGCTATTGCTGAGAGCGGTGCGTTCTCGCTGGCCGGCGGTGGCGATACCGTGGCGGCGGTTGACAAGTATGGCGTAGCTGACAAGATCTCGTATATCTCCACCGGCGGCGGTGCCTTCCTGGAATTCGTGGAAGGCAAGACGTTGCCTGCAGTAGCGGTATTGGAAGAGCGGGGCGCCTGATTTTGGTGCCTGCCGCCAGGGAGCGGTGAGGCTTTCCGGGACACGCCGTGGATCCGTCCATGGAGGCTCTTCGAAAACGTCCCTGTTTTCGAAGGTCCCTGAAAGCCTCCCCCCACCCTGGCTCCGAAACTACACGACCAGCTTCGAAAAAATCTATCTAGCAAGGAGAAAACCCATGGCCCTGATTTCGATGCGGCAACTTCTGGATCATGCCGCCGAGCATGGTTACGGTGTGCCCGCTTTTAACGTGAACAACCTGGAACAGATGCGAGCCATCATGGAAGCGGCCGACAAGACCGACTCCCCGGTGATTGTCCAGGCCTCTGCCGGTGCCCGCAAGTACGCCGGTGCCCCCTTCCTGCGCCACCTGATCCTGGCGGCGGTGGAAGAATTCCCGCATATCCCGGTTGTCATGCACCAGGATCACGGCACCAGCCCGGCGGTGTGCCAGCGCTCCATCCAACTGGGCTTCAGCTCGGTGATGATGGACGGCTCCCTGGGTGAAGACGGCAAGACCCCCACCGAGTATGACTACAACGTTGACGTGACTCGTCGAACTGTTGATATGGCGCACGCCTGTGGTGTCTCGGTGGAAGGCGAGCTGGGTTGTCTGGGCTCCCTGGAGACCGGGCAGGCCGGTGAAGAGGATGGCATTGGTGCCGAAGGCACGCTGGACCACAGCCAGATGCTGACCGACCCGGAGGAAGCGGCAGACTTCGTGAAGAAGACCCACGTGGACGCCCTCGCCATCGCCATCGGCACCAGCCACGGGGCGTACAAGTTTACCCGTCCCCCCACCGGCGACATCCTTGCTATCGAGCAGATCAAGGCGATCCATGCCCGCATCCCGGACACCCACCTGGTCATGCACGGCTCCAGTTCCGTGCCCCAGGAGTGGCTGGAAATTATCAACCAGTACGGCGGTGAGATCCCGGAAACCTACGGTGTGCCGGTTGAGGAAATCGTGGAAGGCATCAAACACGGCGTTCGCAAGGTGAATATCGACACCGACCTGCGCCTGGCCAGCACCGGTGCGGTACGTCGCTTCCTGGCCGAGAATCCGGCCGAGTTTGACCCGCGCAAGTTCCTCAAGGAAACCATGAAGGCGATGACCGAAGTATGCGTGGCCCGTTACGAGGCGTTCGGTACTGCCGGTAATGCCAGCAAGATCAAGCCGATCAACCTGGAAAGGATGTTCGAGCGTTACGAGGCTGGCGAGCTGGACCCGAAGGTCAAGTAAGCGGTCTTGCCTGTGCAGGGGCCAGCATGGCCTGGCCCCTGTGCCTGCTTACTCCACATTCCTGTCCTGTGCAGGCCAAAGGTTGCACCTCCCCGATATCCCTTCCGTGGTCAAAGCCTTTGCGAACCTGCGTCGACAAACAACCCCAACCCTGATAAGCCGTAAGGTGCAGGACAGCCATGTCAATTGAAATTATCGGCTATGCCGCCAGGAACCTGGAGCCCGGCGAGAAGATCGTTTTCCAGACCCGGACCCACTGGATTACCCTCGCCAGCCCTGTGATCTTTATCCTGGTCGGCGTTGCTGTGACGTCAGGCGTCTATAGCCTGGGTGTGCCCGACATGGATACGGTCAAGGCCGATCCCGTGTCAGTTGTTTTCGATACCCCGCACACCCTGCTTCTGGTGGTCGCCCTGTTTTTTCTGCTGCAGGGTGTTCTGACCTTTATCCGGCGACTGATGATCGTGCTGGGTAGTGAGATGACGATTACCAGTCGACGAGTTATCGACAAGGCGGGGGTTATCTGGCGCGATGCCGACGAGATACATGCCGGCAAGCTCGAAGGCTCTAAACTGATCAGACAAAGCTGGCTCGGCCAACTGCTCAATTATGGCACCCTGGCGATCAATGGAACGGGCGGCAAGGTGATTACCCTGCTCAATGCCCGGCAGCCCATGACCGTCCGGCGTAACATATCCCGCCTTATTGCCTACCATGAAAAACGGCAACGCCGCCTCGACAACAACGGTGTATAAAGCAAGGGAACACGAGGGGGCCGACTTGTAATTTCGGTATTCGCGTCAACTATAGGTAGGTAGGGATTTATCTAACCTGAGGCGCGAGGACAATCGATGGACTTCAAGGACTACTACGCCGCACTCGGTGTGAGCGAGTCGGCCTCTCCGGAAGAGATCAAGAAGGCCTACCGCAAGCTGGCCCGGAAGTATCACCCGGATGTCAGCAAGGAAGACGATGCTGACGCAAAGTTCAAGGACGTAGGTGAAGCCTACGAGGTACTCAAAGACCCGGAAAAACGGGCCGAATACGATCAGTTGCGTAAGTACGGTGCCCGCGGTGATGGTTCGTTCGAGCCGCCCCCCGGCTGGCAGAGCGCATCCGGTTTTGGTGGTGGCGGTTACACCGAGGCTGATGCCCACCAGTTCAGTGACTTCTTCGAGGAAATCTTTGGCGGTGGACGCCGCACCGGAGGTGGCTTCGGCGGTTTCCGCCAGAACATGCGCAGCCGGGGTGAAGATATACACGCCCGCCTGGCCCTGTTCCTGGAGGAGGCCTACCATGGCTGTGAAAAGCAGGTTCAGTTCACTGTCCATGAGGTGGACGATCAGGGCCGCATCGTCGCCAGGCCAAAGACCCTGAAAGTGAAGATTCCTGCCGGCATGAGGGATGGGCAGCATATTCGCCTGAAGGGACAGGGTTCTCCCGGTATCGGCGGTGGCGGGAACGGCGATCTGTTTATTGAGGTTGAGCTGGCGCCACACCCGTTATTTACCGTGGAAGGCCGGGATCTGCTGCTGACAGTTCCGGTCGCCCCCTGGGAGGCAGCCCTGGGGGCCAGCGTCACCGTTCCAACCGTGGCTGGCAAGGTCAACCTGAAAATCCCCGGCGGTTCGAACAGCGGCCGCAAGCTGCGGCTCAAGGGCAAGGGGCTACCCGGGAAGCACCCGGGAGACCAGATCGTGGTGTTGCAGGTGGTGATGCCGGAACAGCACAGCGAAGAGGCCGAGGCGCTCTACCAGCAACTGGCAGACGCCGAAAAGCACTTCAATCCGCGTAGCAAGCTGCATGTGTGACAGGGGGACAGGATGACAATCAGGGATACCATAATCACCGTTGAGCTGGATGACCCGGCGGGCACCTTCACGCTACGGGAAATCTGTGAGCGCGGGGAATGCCACGCGGAATTCGTGATCAAGCTGGTCAGCCATGGCGTGATCTCACCGGTGAACGACACACAGGAAGCCCGTGACTGGGCCTTTGACCTGCAAGCCCTGGCGCGGCTTCGCAAGGCGCAGCGTCTGCAACGGGACCTCAAGATCAACCTGCCCGGACTGGCCATGTCCCTGGACCTGCTGGACGAGGTCCGCGACATGCGCCGGGAAGTGGATCGCCTGAACCGTTTGCTGGCACAGTTCATTACCGACTGAGATATACCCTCTGATGCAAGACAGGGGCGGCAATGGCGCCGTCCCGGTTGCCTGACCGTGCGCCCGGGACAGTACGGTTACCTCCCCTCGTTCTCCAGTGCCTGAATCTGTGCATACAGGGCCTCAGCCTCTTCCATCAGCGTGGAGTGCGTTCGGAGGTCGCCGTTTCGCTGGGCATGCAGAGCCCTGGAGAGCTTTTCCTCGTAGGCCTTTTTCAGTTTTTTCTTTGGGTCGGGTTTCAGAAATCCGAGCATGGTGTGCCCCTGTAGCCGGTTTAAAACATAGTACGTACCAACGAGGATCGGGTTCACCGTCATTGGCATAGCCGCCCCGAGAGTTGTGCCTTTGCCACAAACTTCGCACAATAGCGCCCTTTCAGAGATTCGTGCAGGAGATTACCCATGGGTGAAGCCAAGCGTCGTCAGGAAACCGGGAGCCCGGCCCCCCGTAACCGATCCCGCAAGGGCGTGGTGTATGCCGGACTCGTGATTATTGCCGTGGCCGTGCTGGCCGCGCTCTATTACCTTACCCAGCCGTCGCTGACGGGCACAGGTGACCTTCCGGATGTGTCTGAAGATACCCCGGCCTTTCCGGCGGAGCTGGATCGCTATGGTATTTCGGTAGGGTCGGAAGATGCCGGGGTCGTGGTGAGGGAGTTTGCCGACTACCAGTGCCCGGCTTGCGCTCGCTTCGCGGGGGCCAGCCAGCGTCTGAAGGAAGAGTATGTGGAGTCCGGTAAAGTGCGTTTCGTGTTCTTTGATCTCCCCCTGCGGCAGCATACCCACGCCATGACCGCGGCCATGGCCGCCCGTTGCGCCGGTGACCAGGACCAGTACTGGGCCATGCACGACCGCCTGTTTGAAGAGCAGTCGAGCTGGGACTCTCTGTCGGATGCGGGCGAGCAATTCTCCGACTATGCCGACGACCTGGGCCTGAATACCCGTCGCTTCAACCGGTGCCTGGAATCCGAATTGCACCGTGAAGCCGTCGAAGAAAGCCGCCAGGTGGCTACCCGGCTGCAGGTTGCCAGTACTCCCACCGTACTGGTGGATAATATCCCCCTGAACCGTCCGGGCTGGGAACAGCTGTCTGCCGTCGTTGAGCGTGAGCTGAACGAACAGTAATGCCCTCCGCCCCCGCGCGGATTGGTTTTCAATTCCCGGTTTGGTTAAAATTCGCCCGCCAATCACGGTGCCGGCCCTCGCTGGCGCCGTACTGAATCACCATGCTCCGGATTTACGGTCCGGCCCGCAGGAGTCACCATGACCCAGAATGTTGTTGTCTGCGCACTGTACAAGTTCGCAGTGCTGAATGATTACCGTGAATTACGCCAGCCGCTGCTGGAGCTGATGCTGGCAAAGGATGTCCACGGCACCTTGCTGCTTGCCCGGGAGGGTATCAACGGCACCATTGCTGGCAGCCGTGACGGCATCGATGCCATCAAGGACTGGCTCGGCAAGGACGAGCGTTTTGACGGCATTGACTACAAGGAATCCTTTGTCGATATCCAGCCGTTCAAGCGTACCAAGGTCAAACTCAAGAAAGAGATCGTCACTCTGGGGGTTGAAGGCATTGATCCGAAACGCATCGTAGGAACGTATGTTGAGCCCCAGGCATGGAACGACCTCATCTCGGACCCGGACGTGGTGCTGATCGATACCCGTAATCAGTATGAAGTGGAAATCGGCACCTTCGAGGGCGCAGTGAACCCGGCCACCGATACCTTCCGGGAGTTCCCGGAGTACGTTAAGGAAAACCTCGACCCAGGCAAGCATCGCAAGGTCGCGATGTTCTGCACCGGCGGTATTCGCTGCGAAAAGTCCACCGCGTTCCTCAAGGAACAGGGCTTTGAAGAGGTGTATCACCTGAAAGGCGGTATCCTGAATTACCTGGAGTCCGTGCCTGAAGAGAACAGCCTGTGGCGGGGCGAGTGCTTTGTATTCGACGACAGGGTAACCGTTAACCATCAGCTTGAGCGGGGCCAGTACGACCAGTGCCACGCCTGCCGCCGCCCCATTACGGAGGCGGACAAGCAGCGCCCGGAATACGAGCGCGGCGTCAGCTGTCATCAGTGTGTTGATACCCTGACGGATGAACAGCGCGCCCGGTTTGCTGAACGTGAGCGTCAGGTGCGCCTGGCCAGGGAGCGGGGCGAAGCCCATGTAGGTGGAGAAGCCGCCCGCATCATCGCCGAACGAAAGGCCCGCAAGAAAGCTGAGCGCGCCCGACAGGCGGCTCGCAGTGCACGAGGGGAGCAGGGTGGCAAGAAAGTGTCTGCCTGATCCGGCACCCGGCCCCTGACCAGGAACTGACAACGGAGAACCCATGACACGCGTTACCCGTATGGCGGCACTTGTCGCCCTGAGCATGCCCCTGGCCGCTACCGCCCAGACCGGTAACTGGGAAGGCGAGGCCGAGCTGGGCCTGCTGGTCACCACCGGTAACTCGGAGGAGACCAATCTCAAGGGGCGGCTCGGCCTGGTGCATGAAACCGAAAGCTGGCGCAACATCGGGGAGTTCCGTTCGGCCTACACCGAAGCGGAGGATGAAACCACGGCGGAGCGGTACCGGGCCGAGGCAGAAACGGACTACAAATTTTCCGAAAACCAGTTCTGGTTCGTTCGTGGGTCCTGGGAGAGTGACCGCTTTTCCGGCTATGACTTCCGCTCTTCGGCCACCACGGGTTATGGTCATCGGGTCTGGGAGTTGGGCGAGGACTCCTTCCTGGACCTGTCGGCCGGTGTGGGTTACCGCTTCAACAAGCTCGACGAGCCGGACCAGGACGGTAACCGGGAAGAGGACGAGGCCATCGCGCGCCTGGCCGGGCAATTCGATTTTGCCCTGTCCGAAAACGCCCTGTTCCGCCAGAAGCTCTCCACCGAAATCGGCCTGGATGCAAACAACGTCATTACAGAGTCGGAAACCGCCGTGCAGGCCAGTGTGGTCGGAGATTTGTCGCTGAAGCTGGCCTACCGCGTCACCCATGTGTCCGACGCACCTCCGGATTCGGAAGATACCGACACCGAAACCTCGGTTTCCCTGCTTTACGGATTCTGACGGGTAACCGGCTGCATTACTGGTAGGCGCGCACGATACGCTCCAGCTCCCCGGACGCTTTCATACGCTCGAGTTCCCGGTTGATACCCTGCACCAGTGCCTGGTGGCGTGGGGCAAACATAAGGCGATAGCCGACGTCGTCCAGCTGGATGGGGGCCTCGCGGATGCTGTCTCCCCAGGGCGCATTTTTAAGGGTCCAGTATCCGGCATGCAGGTTGCTCACGGCACCTGTGAAGCGTGTGCCCCCGTGATACAGGCGCCGCAACATGGGTTCCTGTTCCTGGACCGGAATGATGGATACCGCCCCGTCACGCAGGCGTTGTTCAAGCCAGGGGTAGTGAAAGCCCAGCCGTGTCAGCAGGGTGCCGTCGAGATCTTCCACCTCGTTAATTTGCTGAGCCCTGTCCCGGTGTACGAAGATGGCGTCCCGGGTCATCATCACAGGTTCGGAGAATACGAAGGACTCTGGCTCGTCCACCCACTCCATGGCCCGCATGGTGACATCCAGATGACCTGACAGGAGCAGGCTTTCACTGCGTTTTGGAGGTACCTGTACGGCCGTCAGCTCGATCTGGTACTGCTCAGCGATTGCCGAGAGCACATCCCAGAAAATACCGTTCACACTGCCGTCTTCGTGGATGATGGTAAACGGAGGGTAGCCTCCGCTACTGATATTGAAGGCCAGGGTAGCCGGAATTCCGGTTGGGGATGTATCGTCACCGACAGCTGTTTGCGCCCCGAGGAGTATCAGCAGGGCCATCACACAGTGGCGCATGGTTGTCTGTTCCCGGTCAGAAAGGTGTTAACAGAATATAGTTGGTGAGGCGAAATCACCAGCGATTCTGCCAGGAGTTGTTCAGATCCGGTTCCTCAGGCCCAGGTCATCCGGGTAGGGCGACAGGTAATGTTGCTGGTCCAGGTAGCCGATGGGCTCCCGGCGCTGGGCCATGCGCAGCAGAGTCATGGGGACGATCAGTGGCACTTCGCCCCGGTGATAGGCTTCAACCTGTTCCATCAGTACCTTGCGGTCGGCATCGCCCATGGAATCCCGCAGGTAGCCCATCAGGTGCTGCATGGCATTGACATGGGAGCCGCGACTGACGCGCTTGGTCATGGCTTCCATGAAGCGGTGAATGTACCGGTCTGCAATGTCGGCCAGGGGCTCGGACTTCAGGTCTCCCAGCATGGGGCCGAGCTGCCGGTAAATCTGTTCGGAGTGGGCCAGCAGCTGGAACTTGTGGCGAGTGTGGAACTCGATGAGAGCCTGGGGGGTGAGCCGTTCGCCGGCCACGTTCTGCATCCAGTCATCGTAGGCAAAGACCCGCTCGATAAAGTTTTCCCGTAGCTGGTCATCATTAAGGCGGCCTTCTTCCTCAACCGGCATCAGGGGGTAGGTGCGGATCAGCGCTTCGGCAAACATGCCACGGCCGTCCCGATGGACGACGTTGCCATCGCTGTTATGGACACGAATGCGCTCCATCCCGCAGGAAGGCGACTTTGCCATAAGGATATAGCCCCGCAGATCCGCCAGGGAGCCTATAACCTGGTCGATAAAACCCTCCATCTCGGCCGTATGGTCGGTACCCTTTTTCACCTCGACAAGCCGGAGCCCGCCGTCGCTTTCCCTCAGGTGAATGGCCGGTCGTGGCACACCAAGCCCGGCTTCGAGTTCCGGGCACAGGGAGCGGAACTCAAAGTAACGGGACAGCACCTCGGTGCAGTAACGGGAATGCTTGTGACCGCCATCGTGGCGGACTTCCTTGCCGAGGAGGCAGGTGCTGATACCGACGGGAATCTTGCTCATGGTGCGGCACTCCACTGGATAAAATGACGCCCGTGGGGGCAGTGCTGGATTCAGTATACGGCATATGGCCCGGATACGATGACCGTTACCACCAGGTCAGCAAATCAACCAGGCTCCTGGCCCGCTTGCTTGCCCCGGTAGGTCCGGGCACCCGCTTCGTCCTCACGGGCCGCCAGGACATAGGCGTAGATTTCCCTTACGTTGCCCGAGAACTTCTTCACCGAGTAATCCCTGGCAAAGGCCCGGGCGTTGTCGGACAACTGCCGGCGCAGGGTGTCATCCTCCAGGAGGGTTGCTACGCGCTGGCACCAGAGATCCTGCCTTTCCGGCGTCTTGTAGCCGTTCTGGCCGTGTTGCACCACATCGTCGATACCGCTGGAACGTACGGCTACCACCGGCAACCCTGCAGCCATGGCCTCGAGGATCACCATGCCCTGGGTTTCGGACTTCGAGGCAAACAGGAAGGCATCCCCCAGCCGGTACCAGGTGGCCATGTCATCCGGCGGCACCGCACCGGCGAGTGTGATGCAATCGGCCATGCCCAGTTCGTCAATCCGGGACTGCAGCCGCTCCCGCTGGTGGCCATCGCCAATCATCAGGAAGTGGAACGCACGGGAGCCGGTCTGCCGCAGCTCTGTCAGCGCGTCGATCATGAAATCGATATTCTTTTCGTTGGATAACCGGGCCACGCTGATCAGAACCCGGGTGTCCTGGGGCAATTCCAGCTTCGCCCTCAATGCCTCAACATCGGCCTCCTCAACCTGCTGGAAGCGCTCGTACTCGATACCGGTGGGCTGGACATAGGTGGGCGTCCTTACTCCGATCATGCGCAGGTATTCCTCCGTGGAGTAGGTGGGCACGATCACGCCGTCACAGAAGTTGGCAAAGCGCCGGATCAACGCGTGGGAAATCAGGTTCCTGAACAGCAGGCCGGGCAGGGGCACGAAGTGGGCATAGTGTTCCAGGCGGGTATGGTAGGTGTAGATAACCGGCACGTTCAGTAACCGGGCCATGAACACGCCGAGGGAGCCGAGCCAGAAGGGATGGTGAACATGGATCACGTCTGGCCGGAATGCCCTTACCTGGCGCCGGATACGGCGAAGGAAAATGTTGGCCATGCGGAACTCCCGGTGGGCCCCCATGGACAGCAGCGAAGGCACCCGCAGCACGTCAGGGTCGTCGGTGGGCTGATCCTGGTAGACCGGCGCTACCACCAGGACGCTGTCTCCGAGCTGTTCCAGGCCACGGCGCAGGCGGTCGATGGAAATGGGCACCCCGCCGATAAAGGGCAGGTAATTGTTGGTGAACATCGCCACCCGTAGTTTTTTATCCAGCCATGGGGTCGGGTCCAGGTCATAGTTGGGGTAATAATCCCGCCCCCGGAAAACCACGGTGTAAAGCTTGATGGCCAGTATCGACAGCACGGCTACCAGCAGCACGAAGTTCAGAAAACCGGTGTAGAACAGCGAATAGATAAAGAACCAGAAGCTTTCCAGGTGGCGCAGTACCGGGTGCTGACGGGTTTCGATAGGTTGCATGTCCACGTCGATGCCGTCGTCGGCGACGGTCACCATCAGGTAGTGGTAAAAACTGTCGTCAGTGTTCAGGACCAGGCCGCCCGCGCCGCCGGTAGTTACGAAACGGGTTCCGTCTTCGAAACGGTCTGACCAGGTGGCGACATTAGACGACAGAACCAGGTCCACCTCATAGTCACGGAACAGGTCCAGCAGCGCTTGCCGGAAAGGCGCCGGCTGCAGGTAATCGTCCTCGTCATCCAGCAGCAGGGAATTTCCGGTGGAGAACAGTGGATGGCCCACGAAAACCATGCGGTGATCCGAGCTGTCCTCAGCTAGCTGGTCATGGAGCCACCGCACCTGCCAGCGCCAGGGCGTCTTGCCGGTACTGTCGAGGAAGATAAAGCGCGAGCCTGCCACCCGGAAGCTGAAGTAATGGGGACCGAAGTGCTCGTAGTAACGGTAGCTGCCGAAGGTGCTGTGTTCGTTTTCGCCAAAGGTCAGCAGCCAGGGAATGTCCAGCTTGCCAAGCGTCCCGTAGAGGGCCTGGTACTTGTCCTCCCCGCCGTTACTGACCGCGTTGCCGGCGGAAACGAGGAACTGTGCACCGCTGTTGTTGATCCGGGGCAGGATGCGGTTCTCGAACATGCCCACCGAGTTGTTGATATTGCCCGCCACGGCAAAACGAAAGGGTTGGTCGTCGATTGTACGGGTAATCGACTCA
Source organism: Marinobacter bryozoorum (assembly GCF_023156245.1). GTDB lineage: Bacteria > Pseudomonadota > Gammaproteobacteria > Pseudomonadales > Oleiphilaceae > Marinobacter > Marinobacter bryozoorum. Next base: position 28,242 of record NZ_JAKZAH010000007.1, on the reverse strand, counting down.
ACCTGGCTGGCGTGAACGCCTTCGAACTCCGGCAGGAAATAGTTCAGGTAGGCCTTGTACCCCAGCAGCAGGAGGACCACGGTGACATTGAGGTAGAAAAGCAGCTTGAGGGGTTTGCGGATCATCGTTTGCGGCTCCTTGCCAGGTCCCTCTGCAGCAGTATCAGCCCGATCAGCATGCCCAGATAAATGGTGACCCCACGCCAGGCCACGGTGACGAGTACCAGGTGACTTCCTCCAAGGATATCCCGGAAGAAGCTGCCGAATACACCTTCAGAGATCCCGGATGCACCGGGCGTAGGCGAAAAGTACATGATGAAGGTGGTAACCACCAGCAGGCCAAGGTTGTTCAGCCAGGAAATGTCGTACCCCAGGCCGGTGATCAGCAACCAGGGGAAGCTGAACAGGCTGACCAGGAACAGGGCCGTAAACACCACGGACAGCAGTACCCAGCGGTGATCCCCCTTGAGGTAGTAGCCGAAACTGCGAGCAAAGCGCATCATTTCGCGGCGGGCCTTGAACTGCCAGCGGCGGTGTCGCTGGGGGCTGATCAGGTTCCAGTGGTCGAGCATTGATAGCAGGCCTGACAGAGGGGGGATCAGCCAGCGGGTGCGGAACAGTACCACCGCAAAGAATGCCAGGTAGAGCACGATCAGGACCGCCAGCACCCAGCTTATGCGGCCCAGCAAAGGCTGGCCCTGGAGTGCCGGCAGGGTGACCAGGAAGATCGGTGTCAGGGAAAAAATGAAAACAATGGCGAGGATCGTACGGATGGTGGTAGCCGCGGTGGCAAACCCAAGGGGGACGCCCTCCCGCTGCAGGTACCAGATCTGGGCGAAGCCACCGCCGGTAGCCATGGGCGTCACGTTGGAGAAAAAGATATTGATAAACACCAGCCGGGCGATTGCCCTGAGTCGCACCCGGTAACCGAGAGCTCGCAGGGTGGCATACAGGCGAAGGCCGTCGCAGGTGAAGTAGAGCAGCAGCAGGGCACCTACCGTGGCGACAGTCCAGGGTGTGAGCAGTCGGCCGTCGAAGCTCACGTCCTGGCTGGCCAGTTGCTGGTGGACCACCCATAGCCCTGCTCCGGTCAGCAGCAGGAACAGTGCCGTGAACAGGAGGAGCCGGCGACCGGAGGTGGAAGGCTGTTGCGGGTGTGCCATGGGGGTACGGGGCCTGTGATTGACGAGGCCACAGTGTATCCCCCTGACTCCGGCGTGTACCAGAGCAGAGCAACTGTTCGTGCTTCTACCGGATCAGCCCTGCCCGTGTGGAGGGTTGAAATCTGTCTTGGTCGCGCACAGGTATATAAGTTGGTCCGTACCAAAACCCATTTATAACCGGAGCAGATTCATGCCTCGACATTTCGAGCAGGCGCCAGGCCTGCATGACGCCGTGGTTCCGGAAACCGAAGGCTATGTGTTCAACCAGACCATGCTGCGCATCAAGGACCCGGAGCGCTCCATGGATTTCTATACCCGTGTGATGGGTATGCGGCTGGTGCGCAAACTCGACTTCCCTGAAATGAAGTTCACCCTCTATTTCCTGGCCTACCTGGATGATCGCCAGGCCCAGATGGTCCCGGCAGACGATGGTCACCGGACCACCTTTATCTTCGGTCGGGAAGCCATGCTGGAGCTGACCCATAACTGGGGCACGGAGAATGAAGACGACTTCAGCTACCACAACGGTAACGACGAGCCCCAGGGGTTTGGTCACATCGGCGTGGCCGTGCCGGATGTCTACGCGGCCTGTGAGCGCTTCGAGAAACTGGATGTCGACTTCGTGAAACGTCCCGACGACGGCAAGATGAAGGGACTGGCGTTTATCAGGGATCCTGACGGTTACTGGATCGAGATTCTCCAGCCCAACATGATGGAGAAACAGCGCAAGGAAGGGTGATCAGCAGCTTTGTCAGTGATCCTTTGGCGCGGCCTGGACCTGCGCCAGAGGGTCATTGACGGGCAGCCTTGCCCGGGCTACTGCTGACGGATGCGACGATCACCGCCACGGTCAGGATAATGGCCCCGGCAATACCGATGGGGCCCAGGACCTCTCCCAGTATCAGCCAGGCCAGGAGCGCGACGAACAGTGGCTCCAGCGTCACGATGATACTCGACAGTGTCGCGGGTGTGGTTTTCATGCCGGTAAAGAAGCTCACGTAGCCGATGCAGGTGGGCACTATGCCGATGTAGGCCACCATCAGCCACTCCTTCACCCCCAGGGTGTCCAGCCCGTCAAACCCTCCGGTTACCCAGACTGCCGGGAGCAATAACAGGGCCGCAACCAGGAAACAGACAAAGGCCGTGGTGAACACGGGCGTCCCGGCGGAGTTATAACGGCTCGTCAGGGTAAACCCCGTGTAGACCGCCGCTGCCAGCAGGGCCATCAGGATGCCCGCCAGGCGCAGGGTGCCCGCGGTATCCATATCGCTTACCACCAGCATGCCGGTGCCGCCGATGGCTGCGAGCAGGGCCAGCACCGTGACCAGCTGGGGTTTCTCACCGAGCAGCGGTGCCGCCAGGATAGCCACCAGTACCGGAGGCAGACACAGGGAAATGAGTGTGGCGATGCCGGCACCGGTCAGGTCCACCGCAAGCAGGTAACTGCCCTGGTAGAACGCCTGGAAGAGCCCCAGTGCAGCCAGGACCAGGAGGGCTGGACGCGTAGCGGACGGCCATAGCCGGCGTGGCTCCCCGGCCCTGGTTTGTGAATCCAGCTCCCGCTTCATTAATACCCAGAAGAATGGTAGCGCCACCAGCAGTCGCAGCAGGCCCAGCGTCAGGGGTTGCAGGTCGGTGTCCGAAAACAGGAACTTGGCAACAATGCCGGTGGTCGCCCAGAGCAGTGAAGCGAGGGCAATAAGCAGGGCTCCGCGAATCATTCAATTACCAGTACGATCAGTTCCCGGGGGCCATGCACCCCGTAGGCGAGGGTTTGTTCGATGTCTGCCGTCTTGGACGGGCCAGAGACCAGCAGGGCATTGGTGGGCATACCGGATGACCAGTCCTGCTCCGCCATGGCGTCAGACAGGGTACCGTAAAGTTCCGTGGCCTTCAGCAGTGCCACGTGGATGGGCGGGACCAGGCTTATGAGCCGGGGTTCTGAGGCATCCGGCCACAGAATCAGTGAGCCGGTCTCGGCAATGCCGCCACGGGTGGTGGTCAGCCCGGCGTCGAGGTTCCTGAACAGGTGTTCTTTCCAGCTTGCCACCGGTTCATCGTAAACCACGAGTTCCGGCAAAGTGGCGGCAGAGGAGGAGAGCGTGGCGAGCGGTTCAGGGCCGTTGCCGACCAGCAGGGTGCTCGCCTGCCGGGACTGTAGTAGTTCGGCGAGGTCTGCCACCCAGTCGCGGTTACGGCAATCATGGATTTCGCCATGCACCGGTTCCATCGCAGCCCGGAATCGGGCGAGTTTCTCTTCTGTTGTCCATTCCGGTCGCTTGAGGGGGGTGAAATCCTTCTCCGGGGTGGACAAGGCTCCGCCCCGGCGCTGACGCATTCGTTGCAGGATCTGGTCGCGGCTGCTCATGGCTGGCGCTCCCTGACCCGTTGATGGAGGGTCCTGGCGGCAAGCTTCGGGGCTGTCCGGTAACGGGTCCAGGCACCCAGGCTTGCAGGTTGCAGAGTCCGCAGGCGACTGGCTACCGACGTTCCCAGCCGGTATGCCAGTGGATTGGCATGGATCAGTCGCCAGGTTTGCCATGCCAGGGATTCCTTCCAGTCCCGTTTTGCGCCATGGCCGTTCACCACCGCCGGATGCAGGCGGTCACCGTCTACGGACTCCTGCCGCAGGCGCACCAACAGGTCGGGGATAGGGATTTTCACCGGGCACACCTCGCCACAGGCGCCACAGAGGCTGGATGCGGAGGGCAGGTGCCGCCCCTCGTCGAGGCCAATCAGGTGAGGCATGAGGATCTTTCCGATTGGACCCGGATAGGTGGTGCCGTAGGCATGGCCCCCAACACGGGTATAAACGGGGCAGTGATTCATGCAGGCACCGCAACGGATACATCGCAGGGTATCGATCAGCTCATCGTCCTGGTAGATGCCTGAGCGCCCGTTGTCTACCAGTACCACGTGTACCTCGTCAGGGCCGTCCAGCTCGTTACCCCGGCGGGGGCCGGACACCATGTTCACGTAGGTGGTGATATGTTGCCCGGTGGCTGACCGGGTCAGGAGGGCCAGCAGGGCGGACATATCCTGCAGCGTTGGCACTACCTTCTCGATGCCAGTCACCGCGATGTGGCACGGGGGTACGGTGGTGGTCATCCGGCCGTTACCCTCGTTTTCCACCAGGCACAGGGTGCCGGTTTCGGCCACTGCGAAATTGACGCCGGACACACCCACGTCGGCTGCCATGAACTTCTCCCGCAGCTGCTGGCGTGCGCTCGCCGTCAGGTATTCCACGTCGCTGGAGCGGTCCGTCCCGGTTTTCTCGTGCATCAGCTCGGAGATCTCGCCCGTGTTCTTGTGAATCGCGGGCATGATGATGTGAGACGGAGTTTCCTCCGCCAGTTGCACAATGTACTCGCCCAGGTCTGATTCCAGGGCTTCGATACCGTGCTGCTGCAGGTGGTGATTGAGGTGCATTTCCTCGCTCACCATGGACTTGCCCTTGATGACCGTACGGGCGTTGCGGGCCTTGCAGATGTCGGTGACTATCCGGCAGGCCTCGTCACCATCCACTGCCCAGTGCACCCTGACGCCGTTGGCGGTCAGTTGTTCTTCAAGCTGTTCCAGCAGGTCCGGCAGGCGCGCAAGGGCGTCCTGGCGTACGCTGGCTCCCAGGGTACGCAGGGCCTCCAGGTCCCACCCCTCGAAAGCCATTCGTCGCTTGTCCATCAGCCCATCCATGGCCCGCCGGAAATTCTGGCGGATCTGGGGATTGTCGATGGCAGCCCGGGCCCGGGGGTGGAACTGGCGTACGTCGGTCAGGTTGGACTCGGTCATGGTGAGGCCGCCCCTTCATCCGTGGCCTGTTCCCGGGTGCGCTCCCAGAGAAAACTGAGAATGTGCTGCCCGCTCAGGCGGTGGCCCTGCTTTTCCGCGTAGCCGGCGACGTTCATCAGGCAGCCGCAGTCGGTCGTTACGAATTCCCTGGCACCGGTGGCAGTCAGTGTGTCCACCTTCTCGGAGACCATGGCCGCTGAAATCTCCGGGTGACGAACGGCGAAGGTTCCCCCGAACCCACAGCACTCCTCGGCCCGTGCCTGTTCGACCACGGTGACCCTGCCCAGCTGCGATAACAGTTCCGGCCCGGTTCCGGCGAGTCCCAGTTCGCGACGGGCGGAGCAGGACGTGTGCATGGCGACGGTGACCGGTTCGCCCTGGTCCGTCAGGCGGATCCGGCAAACGTTGAGCAGGAAGTCCGTCAGTTCCCAGACCCTTTGAGCAACGTTGTTGGCCACATCCTGTTCCGGGGTATCACGGAACAGCTGCGGGTAGTGTTTGCGCATCATGCCCCCACAGGAGCCAGAGGGCACCACAATGGGCCAGTCTTCCGGGAACAGGTTCAGTTGTTGGCGGGCTACCGCCCGGGCCTCGTCATGGTAGCCGGACGTCCACGCCGGCTGGCCGCAGCAGGTCTGTTGCTCGGGGAAGATGACCTCGATGCCTTCCCGTTCCAGTAGCTGGATGCCGGCCATGCCGGCGTCCGGGTAGAACAGGTCTACCAGGCAGGTGCCGTAGAAATAGACTTTTTCTGGTCGCGCAGGGTAAAGCTTGAGGGTGTCCGTCATGCTGGAGTCCCGGTCAACAGGTTCGCAATGCAGATAACCATAGGGTTCACCGCAAAGCATGTCCAGACGACTTTGGGAGGAACAGGGTGACGGCTAAGGGCAGGGCGGTCCGCCGAGACGGCGACCGGGGTGGGAAAAAGGCCCCGCCGGCAGGCGGGGCAGGAGGTCAGCGGGTGGTAATGCGGTCGGCGTTTTTCTCTACCGTGGCATCACCAATGCCCCGCACACGGGCCAGATCGTCCCCGGATTCGAATGGGCCGTTGGTATCCCGGTCGGCAACAATGGCCAGTGCCTTGCTTTCACCAATTCCGTCGAGGGTCGTCAGCTCCTCTGCTGAGGCGGTATTGATGTTGATCGTGCCGGCAACGGGTTCTTCAGCCCAGGCCGGAGCCTGCGCGGCGAGCAGGCTAATGATCAGGGCCAGTGATGCAAGAATGGTCTGTGTCTTTTTCATGGTTTCGTCGCTGTGATTGGTTGACTGTCAATGCGTGAACGACCGGCACGAAGCCCGCACCCGAGGCCGGTTGCTTCACCACGGAACCTCGACAAAGCACTGCGAAAACGCTTGTCAGCCATGTACTACGAAACGGAAGTGCCCGGCCATGAATCCCGGAACTTCAGGAAAGAAAGACGATAGGTAAAACGGGGGATCAGACCAGTCGGTGCGTGGCTGGGGTCACAGTCCCTGTGACCCCTTGTCCACGACCAGACCCTATGCCGGTTCCGTCGGCATTGCCCGGTTCCCTGGGCGCCATCCTTTGGAGCATCCTTGCGTCGCTGACCTTCCTGGTCGGCGATGGGCAAATCCCTGCCGAATGTGCTGCCAGCTTCCCTGCAGTCGCCTCTGTTCCTTGATCACGCGTTCCCTGCGTGTGCCAGTCCCTGCATTCCCTTGGTGACTTCCGTGTACAGGACCCATTCTACGACTCATCGGTTTTTGGGACATCAGACATTCCCGCTGCTGCGTGTAGGAAAACGCTTACAGGCTTGTGAGTTGCTGTCCGTGCCTGGCGTTCGCGCCTGGTCTCAGGCACCTTTCCCAGGGTCGAGGCGATAAGGCAGGGCCTCCAGTGCGGCACGCCGGTAACCTTGAACGTCCATGGCCTCTTCCGCGCAGAAATCTGCCACGGCATCCCGAAAGCCGGGGTGGTCAACGTTGTGCCATGAGTGGGTCAGCACCGGCTCAAAACCGCGCACCAGCTTGTGCTCACCCTGGGCGCCGGCATCGAACCGGGCCAGTCCCTCCGCAATGGCCAGGTCGATACCCTGGTAATAGCAGGTTTCAAAGTGCAGGTGGCTGTAGTCTTCCAGGCAGCCCCAGTAGCGCCCGTAGAGGGTCTGGTCACCAGTAATGAACAGGGCCGCGGCGATGCGCCTGTCCGCTTGCTCGGCAGTGATGATGCGCAACTTTGTGCCAAGGCGCCGGGCCAGGGCGCTGAAGAAGTCCCGGTTCAGGTAAGGGCGCATGCCGCGCTTGAGGTAGGTGGCGTTGTAGAACAGGAAAAAATCGTCCAGCACCTCGTCCGGTAGTGAGTCGCCGGACCAGTGCTGGAACCCGATGCCCTGTTCAGCCACCTGCCGCCGTTCCCGGCGAAGGGACTTGCGCTTGCGGGAAGTGAGGGTGGCCAGGAAGTCATCAAAGTCCCGGTAGTTACGATTGTGCCAGTGGAACTGGCAGCCCAGTCGGTGGAGGCTGTCGGGGGTCCCCAGCAGGGCCTGGTCCGCTTCGTCCGGAAACAAGAGGTGCCAGGAGTGGACCCCGAGTCCTGGCATCAGTGCATCCAGGGCCTGGTGAACCTGGCTGGCGGCAATGCGATCCCGGACATCCTCCCTGATCAGCAGGCGACGACCCTGGCAGGGAGTGAAGGGCACGGCAACTAGCAGTTTGGGGTAATAGGCCAGGCCGTGGCGCTGCCAGGCGTCCGCCCAGGCCCAGTCAAAGACATACTCTCCCATGGAGTGGTATTTCCGATAGGCCGGGGCCACGCCGACCCAGTGGCCGTCAAGGTAGAGTTTCAGGTGGCAGGGCTGCCAGCCGGTTTGCCGGGATACAGTGCCACTGGTTTCGAGGGCTTCAAGGAAGTCGTAGCTGATCAGTGGGTCCGACCCACCGGCGAACGACTGCCAGTCATCACGGCCGATGTCGGCAATGTGGTTTACGGTAAGGATGTCCAGGCCGCGGGGGGCAGGGTGTCCGGTCATAGCGCTGCCCAAAGGAGTGGCCGCCTCGGGGAGGCGGCCTGGTCAATAAATAATGACCTACTTTACGACAGTGACAGGGCTTTGATCACTCTTGTGACTGGTTTTTGCAGCGTTCCTTCATTTTCTCGAAGCGGCGCTGGTGTTTTTGCTGGCGCTCTGAGCGTATTTCGTTCCAGATTTCCCGCTGTTCATCGGTCAGCTTCAGGCGCTCGGCCATCTGCTCATGGCGTTCACCGGCTTTTTCGCGATATTGCTGGCGCTTACTTTCCCAGTCGCCGTTTTCGAATCTTTCGCAAACCTCGGCCTGGTTTTGTTTGCCGCCATAACCGCGCTCATCCTTGCCCTTGTCACCGGCAAAGGCAAACGGGCTGGCAAGCAGGGTGGCGGAAATCAGTGCAGCAGTGAGGGTAGTGGTTGTGTTGCGTGCTTTCATGGCAGAACTCCTGTGTTCACTTCAGTGGTGCGGGTGTTCAGCACCTGTGTCGACATCATAATAGGTGTTTGCGTGTAAGCTCCTGTCAGAGCATGGTAAAAAATCGGTAAAGAGCGCCCCGGGGCTGCGCCGGCCCGGCGGGTGCTGATATGGTTATTGCCACTATCATTATGGGGAGAGTGCCCGATGCAGAACCGGGTATTGCTGGTTGAAGACGACGAGGAGTTGCGCACCCTGCTGGCCCGGTATCTGACGGGGCAGGGTTTCGAGGTACGGGAAGCCGCAAATGGCGGTGATGGCCTGGCCCTCGCGGCAGAGGGGCTTACTGACATCGTCGTGCTCGATATCATGTTACCGGATATGTCCGGGCTCGACGTACTGAGGGAGCTCCGGGCGCGCAATCACCTTCCGGTCATCCTGCTCACCGCCCGGGGTGATGAAACCGATCGCATCGTCGGCTTTGAAGTCGGAGCCGACGATTACATCCCCAAACCCTGCAACCCCCGTGAGCTGGTGGCCAGGATCCAGGCAGTCCTCAGGCGCGTTGCCTGGGACCACCAGGCGGAAGTGGATGGGGACCGGGTTTTCGGGGACCTGCGGGTAGAACCAGAGCAGCGCCGGGTCTATCTCCGTGATGACCCCGTAGAGCTGACTGCGACGGAATATGAGGTCTTACAGGTATTGCTGGCCCACGCTGGCAGCGTTGTACGCAAGACCGACCTGATGCAATGGGCCCTGGGCCGGCGACTGGCGGCCTATGACCGCACGCTGGATATGCACATCAGCAACCTGCGGCGCAAACTGGGTCCGGACGAGCCGTCCCGCATCGAAACCGTACGAGGTCTCGGGTACAGCTACCGCGTTACCGGCACGGCCGCCTCTGATACTTGATGATTCGCAGGAGTTACCTTGAGCACGTCTGAGAAACGTACCGTGATGTTCCCGCTGTTCTGGCGGATCTTCCTGCTGATCTGGCTGGCGCTGGCGGCGGCGGTGGTGCTGAGCAACCTGGTGACCCGGGAGCTGCTGGACCGGGAACGGGAAGCCATAGAGCAGCTCGAAGGGTTGAGGGACGTAGCTATTGAGGCGGCCCGTCTGCGCCAAGGGGATGACCGGGGCGCCTTCTGGCGTTACCTGCGGGCAAGGGGTGAGGAAATGGACCTGCACCTGATGCTGGTGGACGTGGATGATGCCCGCGAACAACTGCCGGATTCGGTACGGGAACGCATGCGCTCCTGGTACCACCGCAAGCCCGCGGTGATCGAGGTGAGTGATACCCAGCGCCTGGTGGCCTGGCCGCGCTCGGACCGGGAGGGTCGGGTGTCGCCGGCGGTGGCGAGGACGCTGGAGCTGTCCCTTGGGGTTATCCTGCTGACCTTCGCCTGCTGGTGGATTGCCCGGCTGGTGTCACGTCCGCTACGTCACATGGAGAGCACCGCCCAGGCCATTGCCGCCGGTGACCTGAGCCTGAGGGTGAACGACCGTATTGCCCGGCGTCGGGATGAAATCGGCCTGACCGCCCGGGCGTTCAATGCCATGACCGAGCGCCTTTGTGACCTGCTGGACCGGCAGAACCAGTTGATGCGGGATATTTCCCATGACCTGAGGACTCCGCTGGCGCGACAACGGGTGGCCATCGAGCTGGCAGCCGACAGTGGCATAGAGCCGGAGCTGTTGGACAGCATCCAGCGGCAGAACGAGCGGCTGGAAGAAATGACCGGGCAGATCCTCACCCTGTACCGGGTGTCCGGTGGTCGTGATGGCCTGGAGCGCGAACCGGTGCAGATGGTGCGAGCGATCAACGACGTGCTGCGGGATGCCGCCGACTATGCCGAACATCAGCGGGTAGACTGTCACTTCGAGGCCGGTCCGGACTGCCACCAGGTGACCGTGCTGGCCAACGGGGAACTCTTGCGGCGGGGGCTGGATAACATTCTCCAGAATGCCCTGGACTACACACCGCCGGGCAAGGCGGTCAGTATCGGGTTGGCCCGGGAGGGCGACCAGTTGCGTTGTGCCATCACCGATCAGGGCCCTGGTGCGCCGCAGGATATGCTGCCCCACCTGTTTGAGCCCTTTTATCGGGCGGACAAGGCCCGCAGTGGTCGTGGCTGGGGCCTAGGCCTGGCCATCGCCCGGGACATCATTGCGGCCCATGACGGCCGGATCGAGGCCCATAACGCCGAAGCTGGCGGGCTGCAAGTGATCCTCTGGCTGCCAGTGTTCACCGGCCCTGACGACCCGGGGCTGGGCGAGCGGTTGGAGAGGAGCGTGTCGTGAGCAGGGATTATCCGGTACCAGCTGAATTCCTGGAGCGGGAAACGGTGATTCGCAAAAGCCGCTTTATCGCCCGGGTTGCCCCGGTGGAAAGCCGTGAACAGGTAAAGGCGCTGGCGGACCAGGCCTGGCAGGAGCACCCGGATGCCCGCCATGTTTGCTGGGCCTATCAGATCGGCCCGCCCGGGTCAGCGGCCGAGGCCGGCATGAACGACGACGGAGAACCCTCGGGAACCGCTGGCAAGCCTATCCTCAATGTGATCCAGCACAAGGATATGGGGGACGTGGCGGTCATCGTTATTCGCTATTTCGGCGGTATCAAGCTGGGTGCCGGTGGCCTGGTGCGGGCCTACGCCGGCGCGGCCGAATCGGTGTTGTCTGAGGTGGGCCGGCAGCAAAGCCAGCCGGTGGAAAGCGTGGTGGTGTCGCTGCCCTTTGCACTGGAGCAACCCCTGCGCCACTGGTGTGACCAGCATGGTGCCGAGCCGGCCGACCCGGTCTACGGAGAGGGTGTGACCTTTACCGTGACGGTTCCGCTAACCGCCCTTGAGGACCTGGTGTCCTTTTGTGAAGCCCACCAGCTGGATTACCATCGGGAAAGGCCCTCAGCGTGACCCGCACTGACTGGGGATGACTGGCGTATACTGAACGTATTACTTACCGACGGCGAGTATGCCTGAATGGAGAGCCTGTCTATGATTCGCCCAGCCAGAATTCCACACGTCCTGGCCCTGCTGGCCGTGGTCCTGCTGCTTGGCGGTTGCGCCGCAAAGGTTGTCACCGACTACGACCGCAATGCCGCCTTCGCCAGTTACCAGACCTGGGCCTTTGCGCCGAATGCCGGTGAAGGGTACACCACCCTTGATGGCGCCCGGGTCGAGGCGGCCGTAGTACGCGAGCTGGAGGCTCGCCAGCTGGACCAGGTCGGTTTCGATGTGGCCGACCTTCTGGTGAGTTACCGCATCGATGAGGTGGAGCGCCTGGACACCACCGGGTTTTCCTACGGGCTGGGGTTTGGCCGTGGCCGTTTTGGCTGGGGGCTTTCCACTGCGCCGCCGGTGCGGGAGGTCCGCGAAGGCCAGTTGATTGTGGAGCTGGTAGACAGCAGCACAGAACGGGTTGTCTGGCGAGGGGCCAGCAAGCGCTACCTGAACGAAAACCAGTCGCCTGGAACCCGCCAGGAACTGATCGACGAAGTGGTTGCGGAGATGTTTAACCGTTACCCTCCCCAGAGCGATACGCAATCCGGTAACTGACAGGAGTTGATGTGAAAAAGCGCGAGTCCGGCGGCCTGGTCTACTCCACCGAACAGGGCCGCATGTGTCCCGATTGCCGCAATCCGGCAGAGGCCTGCACCTGCAGGGAGCAACCGGCGCCTGCCGGCGACGGCGTGGTGCGGGTCAGCCGGGAAACCAAGGGCCGCAAGGGCAAGGGTGTTACTATCGTCACCGGTATTCCCCTTGCCGGTGCCGAACTCAAGGCCTACGCCAAGAAGCTCAAGGCCCGGTGCGGTACCGGGGGCACAGTGAAAGACAACGCCATCGAAATACAGGGGGATCAGCGGGATATCCTGGTCCCGATCCTGCAAGAGCAGGGCTGGACGGTCAAGCGGGTCGGAGGCTGAGCACCCGCGCGTTACACGCCAGGTCAGCGAATAAACCAAGCGGCACAATAGAGGGAAGCGCATATGCACATACTGGTCATGGGCGCCGGTGTGGTCGGCGTCACGTCGGCCTGGTTTCTGCGGCAGGCCGGCCATGAGGTGACGGTGGTGGATCGTCAGGGCCGCGCCGGGGTGGAAACCAGCTATGCCAACGGCGGGCAGATTTCTGTATCCCATGCCGAGCCCTGGGCGAATCCCTCTGCACCGTTGAAGGTGCTGAAATGGCTCAGCCAGCCGGAGGCCCCGTTGTTGTTCCGGTTGCGTATGGATCCCGCCCAGTGGCTGTGGGGACTCAAGTTCCTGACCCAGTGCACGTCTGGCCGCGCCGCCTGGAATATCCGTCAGATGGTGAATCTGGGCACCTACAGCCGGTCGAGGTTGCAGGCGCTGCGCACTGAACTCGGGCTGGAGTATGACCAGCTCGAAAAGGGCATCCTGCACTTCTACACCAGTGAGAAAGAATTCGAGGCAGCCCGGGAGCCGACCCGCATCATGCAGGACCTGGGATGCGACCGGCAGATCATTGATACGGAGCGGGCCCTGGAGCTGGAACCGGCGCTGGCGCCTATCCGGAATCGCATCACCGGTGCTACCTATACCCGCGACGATGAGTCCGGCGATGCCCGCAAGTTCACTCAGGAGCTGGCCCGGAAGGCAGAGGACGCCGGCGTCGAATTCCTGTATGACACCGAGGTGGTTGGCTTTGAGCATACCCGCGACCGTATCCTGGGCGTGGGCGTAATCGATGCGCAGGGTACTCATCGTACCCTGCGGTCGGACAGCTACGTTCTGAGCATGGGCAGTTACAGTGCCCACTTTGCCCGCAAGCTCGGGTTCTTCCTGAATATTTACCCGGCCAAGGGCTACTCCATCACTGCGCCGGTCAAGGACGAGCAAGCGGCCTTCCAGGTAAGTCTGACGGATGACGAGTACAAGCTGGTCTATTCACGGCTGGGTGACCGGATCCGGGTGGCGGGTACCGCTGAGCTCAGTGGCTATGAACGGGACCTGAACCTGGTGCGCTGCAACGCCATAGTGCGGCGTGCCTCAGAGATCATGCCGGATGCCGCCTGTTGGGATCAGTCCGAGTTCTGGACCGGCCTGCGCCCGGCCACGCCGTCCAATGTGCCGTACATTGGCAAGAGCCCGGTCAGTAACCTGTACCTGAACACCGGTCATGGCACCCTGGGCTGGACCCATTCCTGTGGCTCCGCCGCTGCGCTGGCGGATATTGTCAGTGGCCGGAAGCCGGAACTGGAGTTTGATTTTACCGGGGTGTAACTCAGGACACCCGCTCGACGGCCAGGTCGGCCAGCAGGTCGAGGGCGGTTGTGTGTGCCGATGCAGGGAGCCTGGTGACGCAGTCCTTGGCGAGGGCCGCCTGTTCGCGGGCCTTGGCCATGGTGTATTCCAGGGCGCCTGATTTATTGACGATATCGAGGATGCGGGGCAGGTCGTCCAGGCCGCCCTTGCGGATGGCATTGCGGATCAGCTGGCGCTGCTCCTCGCTGCTGTTGGCCATGGCATGGATCAGGGGCAGCGTGGGTTTACCCTCGGCCAGGTCATCGCCAACGTTCTTGCCCATGGCGCCGGCATCGCCGGTGTAGTCCAGCGCGTCATCCACCAGCTGGAACGCCAGCCCCAGGTGTTTGCCGTAGTCCTTGAGGGCCTGTTCCTGATCCGGACTGGCCGCAGCCAGCAGGGCGCCGGTATGGGAGGCTGCCTCGAATAGCATGGCGGTCTTGTTGTGGATGACCTCCATGTACTTTTCTTCGCTGACGTCCGGGTTTTTCACGTTCATCAGCTGCAGTACTTCCCCTTCGGCAATCACGGCGGTGGCGTGGGACAGTATCTCCATAATGGGCAGGCTGCCCAGCTCCACCATCATCTCGAACGCACGGGCATAGAGGAAATCCCCTACCAGTACACTGGGCGCGTTACCCCAGCGGGCATTGGCCGTGCTTCGGCCCCGGCGCATGTCGGAGGTATCGACTACGTCATCATGGAGCAGGGTGGCGGTGTGGAGGAACTCGATCACTGCGGCCAGCTTGTGATGATCGTCCTGGTCGTAGCCGATCGCACGGCTGGAAAGCAGTACCAGCAAGGGGCGCAGCCGTTTGCCGCCACTTTCTATAATGTATTGGGCAATCTTTTCCACCAGGGGAACGTCTGAGGAAAGCCGCTTGATGATGAGATCGTTGACGCGGGCAAAGTCGTCCGCGACGGTGTCGTATATGCGCTCGGCAGTCATGCGGCTGTCCGGTCCCCTGAAAAGTGATTTGTCTGGAAAAACAGGCAGGTCGCGGCAATGCTAGGTATTGCCGCCAGCAGTGTCAACTTGACTTGTGTTCAGGCGGCGCTTTTCGTACAATCACGCGCCCCAACTCATCCCAACCTGCGCTCCCTGCTATAGGGTTGCCGAAGCGCTTCCCTTAGAACCAGGTGGATAAGAGCAGGGATGGGTCAATCGCGGAGAAGAGTACCTATGTACGCAGTTATTGTTAGCGGTGGCAAGCAGCACCGTGTGAAGGAAGGCGAAACGCTCAAGCTGGAAAAGCTGGAAGTTGAAACCGGTGGTACCATTGAGTTTGATCGCGTTCTGCTGGTTGGTAACGGCGACGACATCAAGGTGGGTGCCCCGGTCGTTGATGGCGCCAAGGTAACCGCCGAGGTGGTTAACCACGGTCGTCACGACAAGGTTCAGATCATCAAGTTCCGTCGTCGCAAGCACCACATGAAGCGTCAGGGCCACCGTCAGTGGTTCACTGAAGTCAAGATCACGGGTATCCAGGGCTGAGGCCCTTGAGTAACCCCTTAGATAAGGAGGCTTGTAATGGCTCATAAAAAGGCAGCAGGTAGTACCCGTAACGGTCGCGATTCCGAGTCGAAACGACTTGGTGTCAAGCGCTTCGGCGGTGAAGCTGTATCTGCAGGCAGCATCATTGTTCGTCAGCGCGGTACTCGTTTCCACGCTGGTACCAATGTAGGTCTGGGCAAGGACCACACCCTGTTCGCAACCGCGGACGGCCAGGTGAAGTTCGAGACCAAGGGTCCCCAGAACCGCAAGTTCGTCAGCATCGTTCCCGCGGCGTAAGTCGCGGTGATGCCCGGCTCTGATATCATCTGATATACAGGCCGGCAAAAACCCCGCAAAGCTTTACGGTTTGCTGTCTGGCCGAGCCAGTCGTGAACCCGGGCCTGCGGGGTTTTTTCGTTTATGCGCGAGGCGCAAAAGGTTGAACCATGAAATTTGTAGATGAAGCCACCATCATTGTAGAGGCCGGCAAGGGCGGTCATGGCTGCCTGAGTTTCCGGCGCGAAAAATACGTGCCCAAGGGCGGTCCGGATGGTGGTGACGGCGGTGACGGCGGCTCCGTCTACCTGGAAGCGGATGACTCTCTCAATACGCTGATTGACTACCGTTTCCAGCGCAAGCACAAGGCCCAGAACGGCCAGCCCGGTGCCGGGCGTAATTGCACAGGTATCAAGGGCAGCGACCTGGTGCTGCCCGTACCGGTTGGTACGACGGTGGTGGATATGGACACCCACGAAGTGCTGGGTGACCTGACCCACGTCGGCCAGCGCCTGAAAGTGGCCCAGGGAGGCTTCCACGGGCTGGGCAACACCCGCTTCAAGTCATCGGTCAACCGTGCGCCGCGACAGACCACCAAGGGTTCTGAGGGCGAAGCGCGCAACCTGCGCCTCGAACTGAAAGTACTGGCGGATGTTGGTCTGCTGGGTATGCCCAATGCCGGCAAGTCCACCTTTATCCGGTCGGTCTCGGCGGCCAAGCCCAAGGTGGCGGATTATCCGTTCACCACGCTGGTGCCGAACCTGGGCGTGGTCAAGGTGCAGGCCCACCAGAGCTTTGTCATCGCTGACATCCCTGGATTGATTGAGGGCGCTGCCGAGGGTGCCGGCCTGGGTATCCGCTTCCTGAAACACCTGGTGCGTACCCGGTTACTGCTCCACCTGGTGGACGTGGCTCCCTACGATGGTTCCTCGCCTGCGGATGCGGCTCGTGCCATCGAACATGAACTGGAGAAGTTCAGCGAAACCCTGGCCAGCCGGGATCGCTGGCTGGTGCTTAACAAGGTAGACATGGTGGCAGAGGAGGAGCGGGACGCTCACTGCCAGGCCACTGTGGATGAGCTGGGTTGGCAAGGCCCGGTATTCCGGATCTCGGCTATCAGCGGTGAAGGCACCCGTGACCTGACCCAAGCGGTGATGCGCTGGATTGAAGAGCGTGCCCAGGAAGAGGCGGACAACCCCGAGCTGGCGGATGAAGAAGCGGAACGGCGCAAGCAGATGGACGAAGAGGCCCGGGCCCGCATCCAGGAAGAAAAGGCCGCAAGGCGCGCCACTCGTCAGGAAGACAATGACGATGATGATGACTTCGATGACGATGATTACGACGTAGAAGTCGTCTACGCCCCGGAATAGCAAGCAGGACCAGGAACCCCATAAAAGCCATGACAGAACGAGTGCAGGTGCGCCGCGCCCGGCGCCTGGTGATCAAGATTGGCAGCGCGCTGCTCACGAACGACGGTCGCGGTCTCGACGTACCTGCCCTGGCCGGCTGGGTTGATCAGATTGCCGAGCTGAGTCGCAACGGCGTGGAGGTGGTGGTTGTGTCCTCCGGCTCCGTTGCCGAAGGCATGACCCGTCTGGGCTGGAGCCAGCGCCCCGCGCACCTGCATGAACTGCAGGCGGCAGCGGCTGTGGGTCAGATGGGGCTGGTGCAAACCTGGGAAGCGCAGTTCCGTCGCCACGATATCCATGCCGCCCAGGTGCTCCTTACCCACGATGACCTGTCTGATCGCAAGCGCTACCTTAATGCCCGCAGTACGCTGCGAACCCTGCTGGATTTCGGGGTGATTCCCATCGTCAACGAGAATGACACCGTGGTCACCGACGAGATCCGGTTTGGTGACAACGACACCCTTGGCGCGCTGGTTGCCAACCTCATAGAAGCGGATGGCCTGATTATCCTGACCGACCAGGATGGCCTGTTTGACACTGACCCCCGCAAGAACCCGGACGCCAGGCTGGTCACCGAGCGTCGTGCCGGCGACCCCGAGCTGGATGTCATGGCTGGCGGCGGTGCCGGTGCCCTCGGTCGCGGCGGCATGCAGACGAAGTTGCGAGCCGCCCGCCTTGCCGCCCGCTCGGGGGCCTTTACGGTCATCGTCGGCGGTCGTCTCGACAGTGTGATCAGCCGGCTGAGGGAAGGCGAGGAAGCGGGAACCCTCCTGCTGCCAGAGCAGGGGCGTATTGCGGCCCGCAAGCAGTGGCTGGCCAGCCACCTTCAGACCCGGGGTAAGGTGATCATTGATGATGGTGCGGTGCAGGTCCTCTGCAAGGGAGGGAGAAGCCTGTTACCCGTGGGGGTCAAGGGCGTATCCGGACAGTTTCGCCGGGGAGAAATGGTCTCCTGCGTTGATCAGGGCGGCCGGGAAGTGGCCCGAGGCCTGATCAATTACGACGCGGATGAGGCTCGCAGCATTGCCGGCCATGCCAGTGATCGCATCGTCGATGTACTGGGGTATGTATCCGATGAGGAGATGATCCACCGGGACAACCTGGTCATCGTCTGAACCACAGCCCTGCCGCTGTCCCGGCCCGTGCATCCGCCAAGTTGCGGGCCATCCGACCGGGCGCCTGCGCGTCCCGGTCGGACCTGCCAATTTCCTTACACTTCAAACGGCGTTTTAAGCTTCTTCTCAGCGAGCACGCACTCCAGGTGGGCCACCTTCGGAATGCCATTCTCGAATGGAGGGAAGGCCTCGCCCTCGATCAACGGCTGCAGGTATTCACGGCAATCATCGGTTATGCCGAAACCGTCGTCGGAAATGTAGTGAATCGGCATTTTCTTTTCCTGGTTGGCCACCTCACTCAGCGGGGCCTCGCCGATATGCCAGCGGTAGGGGCTGGACTGCTCACGGACGATGATCGGCATGACCGCCTGCTTGCCGGCGAGGGCCATCTCCACGGCTTTCTGACCAACGGCGTAGGCCTGCTCCACATCGGTTGCTGACGAGATGTGGCGCGCGGCCCGCTGGAGGTAATCCGCCACCGCCCAATGGAACTTGTAGCCCAGGGCCTGTTTGACCATGTTGGCCAGGGCCGGTGCGACACCACCCAGCTGGGTGTGGCCAAACGCATCTTTGCCGCCGGCGTCGGCGAGGAAGCGACCATCTTCGTATTGTGCGCCTTCCGAGGCGACAACCACGCAATAGCCATAATCCTTCACAGACTGCTCGACACGGGCCAGGAAGGCCTCGCGCTCGAACGGAATTTCCGGGAACAGGATAATATGGGGTGGCTCGTCCCGGCCCTTTCCAGCCAGGCCGGCGGACGCTGCAATCCAGCCTGCGTGGCGCCCCATCACCTCAAGGATAAACACCTTGGTGGACGACTCGCACATGGAGCGGATATCCAGGCTGGCCTCCAGGGTGGAGGTGGCCACGTACTTGGCAACCGAGCCAAAGCCGGGGCAGCAATCGGTAAAGGGCAGGTCGTTGTCGACCGTCTTGGGCACACCGATACAGGTGATGGGGTATCCCATCTTGTCGGCGATTTGCGACACCTTGAAAGCGGTATCCTGTGAATCACCGCCGCCGTTGTAGAAAAAGTAACCGATATCGTGGGCGCGGAACACCTCGACCAGGCGCTCGTATTCGCGGCGATTCTCGGTCAGGTTCTTCATCTTGTAGCGGCAGGACCCGAAGGCGCCGCCCGGAGTGTGCATCAGCGCGCGGATGGCGTCATCGGATTCTTCGGACGTGTCGATCAGCTCTTCCCTGAGTGCCCCGATAATGCCATTTCGGCCGGCGTACACCTTGCCGATCTGGTCCGGGTGCTTGCGGGCGGTTTCAATAACCCCACAGGCACTGGCATTGATGACGGCGGTAACACCGCCGGACTGGGCATAGAACGCGTTCTTGATGGCCATCTTGGGCTGGCGCCTCCTGGTGGTTGGATTAGCATGTCTGTATGGAAGCGAATCATACGTGAATCCGGCTGAGTTTTCATGACGCCCGGCTTGACGGAACCTCACGTATACGGGAGTCTTGAGGTCCTCTGAACAACGCCGTCGTTGCGGTACCGGCTTCGAGCTGTCATCCACACCATCAAGGAATTCTGGCACGTCATGCACATCCACATCCTGGGAATCTGCGGCACTTTCATGGGTAGCCTGGCCGTACTGGCGCGGGAACTGGGTCATACGGTTACCGGCTCAGACCAGGGCGTCTATCCTCCCATGAGTACCCAGCTCGAAGCCCAGGGCATCACCTTGATGGAGGGCTACCGGGCCGAAAACCTGAAGCCGGCGCCGGACCTGGTGCTGGTCGGTAACGCCATGTCCCGGGGCAACCCGGAAGTGGAGGCCGTACTCAACCGGAACCTGGACTACATGTCGGGCCCCGAATGGCTGGCCCGGGAGGTGCTCAGGCACCGGTGGGTACTGGCGGTAGCGGGCACCCATGGCAAGACCACCACCACCGCCATGCTGCTGTGGATCCTCGAACAGAGCGGTTTCGATGCCGGCTACCTGGTAGGTGGCGTGCCCCGGGACTTCCCGGTGTCTGCACGGCTGGGAAGCAGCGTTTTTTTCGTGATTGAGGCGGATGAGTACGACAGCGCCTTCTTCGACAAACGCTCCAAGTTCATCCACTACCGGCCCCACACCTGCATTCTCAACAACCTGGAGTTCGACCACGCCGATATCTTCGACAACGTGGAAGCCATTGAGCGCCAGTTCCACCACCTGGTAAGAACGGTTCCCTCGAAGGGGGCGATCATCCGCCCGGCGGTGGATGAACACCTGGACCGTTCACTGGCCATGGGGTGCTGGAGCCCGGTGCAGACCACGGCCATTGGCAGCGAGGCAGGCACGCCGGACTGGCGTGCCGAACTGCTCAGGGATGACGGTTCCTCGTTCATGCTGATCCATCACGAGCAACCGGTGGCCGCCGTGAACTGGGCTATGACCGGCCTGCACAATGTGCGTAATGCGCTCTCCGCCATTGC
Organism: Marinobacter bryozoorum; assembly: GCF_023156245.1. GTDB lineage: Bacteria > Pseudomonadota > Gammaproteobacteria > Pseudomonadales > Oleiphilaceae > Marinobacter > Marinobacter bryozoorum. The sequence continues at coordinate 7,894 of NZ_JAKZAH010000007.1, read as the reverse complement.
CGCCGCAAGGCACGTGGGCGTAACCCCGGACCATGCGGTGGCGGCCCTGAATCGCTTCGGTGGGGTCAAGCGTCGCATGGAACTGCTGGCGGATGTGAACGGAGTAAAGGTCTACGACGACTTCGCCCACCATCCGACAGCCATTGCCACCACCCTGGAAGGGCTTCGTAACCAGGTAGGCGATGACCTGATCGTCGCCCTGATCGAACCCCGCTCCAATACCATGCAGCAGGGCGTACACCGTGACCGCCTGCTGGGCAGCGCGAACCTGGCGGACCGGGTGATCTGGGCCAATACCAGCAAGGCTGCCTGGTTAACCGAGCTAATGGCCGACTACCGGAGCACTGGCGGTGACCCGGAACGCCACCAGCTGGATACCACCATCGACGGCCTGCTGGACCGGGTACTGGATGAAATCTCGGAGCCCTGTCACGTGGTGATCATGAGCAATGGCGGTTTTGGTGGCATTCATAAACGGCTGATTGCCCGCCTCGAGGAGAAAGCCGGCCATGGTCGCTGAACCGCGCACCGTCAACCTGGCACTGACCGGGGCATCCGGTGCCCAATACGGCCTGCGCCTGCTGCAATGCCTCGTCGCCCAGGGCTGTCGCGTTAACGTCATGGTCAGCAAGGCCGCGCGGGTGGTACTGGCCACCGAGACCGAGCTTCAGTTACCCGGCTCGGCCAGTGGTGCACTGGCAAAGCTGCAAGCCTGGAGCGGGGCGGACGACGGGCAGCTAAAGGTTTTTAGCCACGAGGACTGGTTTGCGCCCCCCGCCTCCGGGTCTGGCGAGAAATCCCCCCTGGTGATCTGCCCCTGCAGCACCGGCACCTTATCCGCCCTGGCGACCGGTGCCAGCAATAACCTGATCGAGAGGGCGGGGGATGTTGCCCTTAAAGAGCGCCGCCAGTTGATCCTGGTTCCCCGTGAGGCGCCCTATTCGGAAGTGCACCTGGAAAACATGCTCAGGCTGACCCGCATGGGCGCCGTGATCATGCCGGCCAGCCCGGGGTTCTACCATAACCCTTCGTCGGTGGATGACCTGGTGGATTTCATCGTTGCCCGGTTGCTGGACCACCTGGGCCTGCCGCAAACCCTGGTGCCCCGCTGGGGCGAGGGCCGGTAGCCGTGTTTGAACAGGTCCCTGCCGCCATAGCCGAACTGAACCTTTCCATGCCGGCGCTGCGCCTGCTGGGTACGACCCTGGCATTGCTGCTTATCGTTCTGCTGTCGCGGGCGGTGCTGTCCAAGGTCATCCGCACCAGCATCCAGTCAACGGAGCTGCGCCGCAAATGGCTGGTGCAGACCCGCAACGGCCTGATCCTGATCTTCCTGCTGGGGCTGGTGCTGATCTGGGGCCAGGAGCTGCGCACCCTCGCCCTGTCCATCGTGGCGATCGCCGTGGCCTTCGTGGTGGCGACAAAGGAACTGATCCTGTGTTTTATCGGCAGCCTGGTAAAGGGGGGCGCCCGGTCCTTCGATATCGGCGACCGGATTCAGGTGAAGGATTTTCGAGGGGATGTGATCGACCAGAACCTGCTGGCGACGACCATCCTTGAAGTAGGCCCCGGCAAGTTCACCCACCAGCGCACCGGCCGGGCGACCGTGATACCGAACTCACTGTTTGTGTCCGAACCGGTGATCAACGAAAGTTTCACTGAAGACTACGTGCTGCACGTGTTTACCGTACCGTTCAAGCGGGACGACAACTGGCAACTGGCCCAGCAGGTATTACTCGACGCCACCCAGGCCCAGTGTGAACCCTTCCTCGAAACCGCCCGCCGGTACATGCGCCGCCTCGGCGACCGTCGTGGCCTGGAGGTGCCCATGGTAGATCCGAGGGTCAGCATCCAGGTTCCCCTGGCCAACGAAATCCACCTGGTGGTCCGCTTCCCCTGCCGGCCTTCACAGCGCAGTGCTATCGAGCAGGCGGTTTTGCTGGAGGCGTTTGCGAATAATGAATTTGCAAGTAAAAGGCAAGGGGAAGCTGAAGAAGCGCAATCGGTAGAGCCCCCTGTCGAGTAACGTAACAGCGCTCGCTGTACTCCTGTCAGAGTTCCGGATGACACACTGCCATCTGGCTCTGGATAAAGTCCTCGATTTCCTTGTAAAGATGCAAATTTGCCTGATGCACTTCGAAGTTAATAGCTATCTGCTTGTAAGGAAGGTGCGCCATGCAGTCGAAGCTGCCCTGAAAGTTGTCAGAGCAGGCTCCCCATAACACTAGGTTGCCGCGTTCCTTTTCGGCAAGGTCCCAGTGATACTGGCTTTCGCCCGGAATCCGGAACAGGTTGTCGTGCTCGGGAATCGGCTGGCCCTCCGCGTCATCGAACTGGATCGCCTCGTAAGGTGTTGAAAGCGTCAGGTACAGGAACTGCGGCTGCTTGCCCGAGCCTATCGCCACATGGCTTCTGTAGCCCGGAATTTCCGCTGCCATAACTTCTGCAGGGACCTCCGCACTCAGGTTGGCGAGATTGTCTTCAGCATCGAAGTTATTGTCTGCGGAGAGTTCGTGTCCGGGTAACTTGTGCTGTTCCAGTAAGCAGGCGGTTCCTTCAGTTTCGATGCTCTGGTCAGGAGTCGGCGCGCAGCCTGACAGAATCAGAACGGGTAAAAATACACGGATTCTTTTCATCGGGCCTGCTCCGGCTGGTAGCCCTCAGCAGAATCACAGTCGTGGCAATAGAGGTCACCATAGGCCTTCATCTCGGCCTGATCCGGGACAGATCCAAGCCATGTGCCTCCGTAATAGTCGGGGCGAATGCCAAATTTCTTGAAGGCGATGTGGTGGTAGTGCGCCATTTGTTCAAGGCTCAGTTTGCCCGGAGTATTCCCGATTTCATAGCGGATATCGTGGCGGACATATTGGACGTGACGCCGGGCGACTTCGATACCTACCTCCCGGATCTTTTCGCGCATTTCCATAAAAGTCAGTCTGTGGCCAGCCCTTTCCAGGCCTACCGCCAAATTGACAACTGTAGATCGGGCCATAAGTTCCCAGTAGGCGAAAGCTTTGTGGTTCCAGAAGGCGGGGTCACCTGCCTGGATAGCCGCTTTCAGTTTTTCGACATCCGATACCCAGAGCGCGTAACCGATTCTTGCGACGGGGTCTTGCTTCCCGAGACGGCTGAACCAGAAGGCTTCAAGGTTTGCATTAGCGAGGTAGCCTTCCTCTTCAGAGGAAATGGCAAGATTGGTGGGCATGATCGAAGTCCTTTATCGTCAGTTGCATCCTTTGCTCGCGCATTAAAGCGAAAGAGCGTCATCAGGTCAACTTCCACTTCTGGTTGTATAAATGATGACGGGGACTCCGCTCGTTTCATCACCAGTAGTGGGACCAAAAGCAGGCGCTGGATCAGATTCACTTCGACCGGGACCTGTCCTTGATTCGGGTATGGGGCAAAAACGACCCGGACAGCTGAGAAAGTGTCGCTTCTTTTTACTATACTGTTCTGCTGTCCATTAATGGGCGTCGTCAGCCACGGATGTGGTTGGGCATTGCGACAAAAGGAACCCCACCATGCAGTTAGACTACGAAAAGATTCTCAAAGACAACGGGTTTGATGCTGTGCCTGAAGCCGAAGAAACCACCCTCGCGTTCTTCCACGAAATCAACAACACCCTGTTCGATCCAGACTCCCCGTTCGATCAGGAGCGTTCGTCCATTGATGATTTTCCGGACATGCTGGATCACATGCTTTACTGCTCGCTCCCGCTGAAGCCCGGTAAGTCAGTTGCGGAAGGTGTCAGTTACCTGATTGGTAAGTGGTACAGCGACCTGTCCCATACCAACCCGAAATACGAAAGCATTCAGCGCACCAGTGACACGCTCGGAACGGATGTCTACATCTTTACCATTACCGAGGGTACCGCGTGTTCTTTTTTGTTCTCGATCAGTGACGAAGCCGCCGAGAAGGCAACCCAGGATTATATGGATGCCTATAGCGCTGTTGATGATATTGATGAACTGATGCGGAAAATGGCTGCTCGTAAGGAAAAGAAGGGATAACCCCCGTCTGAACACGGAAAAGAAATTGTTGATATGACCTATTTCCTTGGTTTCTGTTTTGTTGTCATCTGGCTGAACCTGGGCATTTTGTCGTACAAGGCAAGCCATGGTTCGGTACTGCCCCTGGAAACATTGCCGCTGCCTTTCAGGCTGGTGGCTCTGCTGTTCGCTCCCATCGGGTTGCTGGTCTATGAACGCCATTTGTTTTTTGACAAGGCGAAGCCCGATTCCCTTTTCCCGGGTGATGATCCATTGCCATAGGTAACCCCGGCGCTGCCGGGGCCTTATGCCCTGGTTGCGCGTCCCTTTGAGGGAATGCTGCGAGAAAGCAGGAGGTTGAATAACAATGACAGGCAGTATCGTCAGATAAATAACGGGAAAAAGAGGAAGTACGTCAACGGTAGCCCGGGGTGGCTGAGCAACCAGGGTGGAGCAGGGGAACAGAAACGGTTTAATCAGGTGTGTTAAAGACGGGTTTTTCTAACCCGAACACCTGTCTGTAAGATTGCTCTTGAAGCTTTTTAGGTATTGATTATGTGGTTTTACCCATAACTTTTCCATATTTTGAAGCATAAACCTTCCACTACTCAGCTAACCCGCTGTTAATAATGATGCAACTATAATCTGGCGTGAACGTACAGGTTTTGGTGAGACACGTTCCAGAATACTGCGAGCTCAAAAAGCACGCCAAACAAAAGCGGACATTCGAGATCCGCAGAATCTGAGGGCCAATTATTGGTTCATCTCAAGGAATTTTTGGTCTTATCGGCCTCCTGCCAGTCGATAGTCAGCCCCGGAATCAGATCAATTACCGGGGATGCCGGAGAACTGGGCATTGCTTTCAGCGAGACTACGCAAAAAGAGTGAACGGCTTTTGTTTGTGGTCATGCCGCCATAAATTTGACCGGAACGGCCATATTATGGCGCCTATTTCGGAAGTTTTGGCCGCTCCGTTGTCAAAGCGGTCCTTTTGTCGGATCGGGGGAAGTCCACAATTAGTTTTGGAAATGTCCGCAGTAACGGGGTAGAACCCTCCTATACTCACGATCAGGTGGCCAGATTCGCTCTCCCAGGCCGGATGCGTGGTGCTTTGGGGTGCCCATGAAAAGAATTATCCCTTCTGATCGTTTGAAGTTCCTGCCCGAAGGTCTGACGAGTCTTTCTGCGCAAGGCGTCGTTGAGAATCGGCAGAGCTTCGGTAACAACATCATCGTTGAAGCACCTGGCGGCGGCTGGTCAGCCCTGGTCAAGGATACGCTGCGGGATCCGATGCTGTGGTTTCTGCTGGGCACGAGCATCCTTTTTTTTCTGACCGGTAGCCGTACTGAATCGCTGGTGCTGGCGATTGCGCTGATTCCTTTTCTTTGCATGGACGCATACTTGCACCGTCGCACCCAGGCTTCCACCGCCACGCTAGCCGACCTGTTGGCTGCACGGGCCACCGTTGTACGGCAAGGGCAGAGGGAGGTAGTCGACGCGAGGGAGCTGGTGCCCGGCGACCTGGTGGAGGTCTCCGGTGGCCAGCCATTCCCGGCGGATGGTCTGTTAGTCTCTGTTGAATCGGCGCAGGTTGATGAATCGGCGCTGACCGGGGAAGCCTACCCGGTGCGCAAGGTAGCGGCTTGCTCGAGCTGGGTTCCCGGTAAGGATATGGCCCTCGATGATTCGGCCTGGGGGTTTGCGGGAACCCGTATGCTTACTGGCAACGCCTACCTTCGGGTTGTATTTACCGGTCGGGAAACATTATACGGTGAGATCGTACATACCGCCCTGGCTGGCCGCCATGGGCGCACACCGCTACAGCATGCTGTGGCGCGCCTGGTAGGAAACCTGCTGCTCGTTTCGATTGCTTTTTGCGTACTCCTGGCGGCTGTTCGTGTTTATCAGGGACATGGTTGGCTCGACGCCTTTGTCAGCGCAGTGACGTTGGCAGTGGCAGCCCTTCCAGAAGAATTTCCTGTTGTTCTGACATTTTTCCTGGGGGTTGGCGTTTATCGCCTCGCCAAGCGTAAGGCCCTTGTCAGGCAGGCGGTTGCTGTTGAAAACATCGGGAGGGTCACGACCATCTGTTGTGACAAGACCGGAACCCTCACCGAAGGCAAGCTTACCCTGGCTCATCCGCTCCCGGTCGAAGGTAGCTCTCGCGAACGTTTGCTGACGATGGCCTGTCTGGCGTCACGTCGCGACTCTGGTGACCCACTGGACGATGCCCTGTTTCAAGCCTCCGGCTGTGACGATGAGCCAACAGTCCTCGCCAGTTTTCCGTTCACAGAGGCTCGGAAACGTGAGACCACGGTTGTTGAGCAACAGGGCAAGGCAATGGCCCTGGTTAAGGGGGCGCCGGAGACAGTGCTTTCCATGTGTACTGTATCAACGACCGAAATGACCAGTTGGCAAACACAGGTAGGCCAGCTTGCAGCGGAAGGTCACAAGGTGCTCGCATGCGCCTGGCGAACAACGATGTAACAGCCATACGTGCTGTCGATGTGGTCGCCCGCGCCATTCCAGCACAAAAGCACGCATTGGTGCAGCACCTGCAAGCCCAGGGAGAACTCGTTGCAGTAACGGGGGACGGCGTGAACGACGTGCCAGCACTGAAGTGCGCCGATATTGGCATTGCAATGGGGGAGCGGGGGACACGCGCAGCGAGGGAAGTGGCTTCCATCGTGCTGATGGACGACAATTTCCGAACCAATGTGGATGCAATCGCGGAGGGGCGGCAGCTCTTCAATAATCTTCAGCAGAGTTATCAATACCTGCTTATGATTCACATCCCGCTTGTTCTGACTGCCGCGTTGATTCCGTTGATGGGTTTCCCGATTCTCTACTTGCCGATCCACATTGTCTGGCTTGAGTTGATTATTCACCCGACGGCGCTACTGGTTTTTCAGAATGCCGCCCAACATGATTCCCTTCGATCCCACCCATCAAGACGCGTGAAGCATTTTTTTGATGCTCGTCAGACGGTCATCATCGGCTTTACCGGATTACTTGTCACGGTGTTGGTCTACTGGAGTTATGCTCGAAGCCTGGGTTTAGGGCGCGACATCGAGCATGCGAGAGCAATGGCACTCGCCGTACTGATATTCGCTGGTGCGGGTCTTACTGCGGCATTGAGCAGGTTTCGTGGTATCGCGGCATCAGTAGTCATGGCGGGGGCCCTTCTCTCGGCCTTGATTTTCATTCAGGTGCCGATGCTTTCGACGCTACTGGCACTGCGCCCATTGCATTTCGACGACTGGCTCATTGCTGGACTAAGTGGAGTCTTCATTGCTCTCCCGGTTGTCTACGATCAATGGGCGAGTGCACGCCTTGGCGGAGATGGAACGGACTGACCTGTTCTTCTCAGCTCTTTATCTATATTGAAAACAATTCATGGCGAGTCCTGGCCTGGCGGGGATAGTGTTTTTAGCTACCGGCATGCTAAAGAACGCAGTCTACGGCGTACCAGTGTCGCGACCGGGACCTTGCACACCTTTGATGGGTAATGCCGCTGAAGGATTGGCTTTTGCTACCGGTTATTTTGCACAAGGCTTATTAGGTGGCTGAGCATTGGCGTGACATTGAGTTGTGACAGATCACACAGCTGAGAGTAAGTGAAGGTTTCACTCAGCAACAAGCTCGGCTTCAAAACCGTCCTGCCGGCCGGTTGCCGGCGATCGTAAATACAAGGTCATGCCGGCACCTTCGGCAATCGCGTCGGCAATGGCCAGGCCAAGACCAGAACCGGAGGTATTGGTATTCGAGCGTTCAAATCGGTTCCGCAACAACTTGAGCTGTTCCGGTGAAATTGTGTGGCCGTCATTTCGCACGATCAGCCTGCCATCTTCACACAGGCTGATTTCCACTGGCTCGCTCGGGGAGCCATGCTTGAGTGCGTTCTC
>NZ_JAKZAH010000069.1:2712-7225 GCF_023156245.1 Marinobacter bryozoorum | reverse complement strand
CGCACGATCAGCCTGCCATCTTCACACAGGCTGATTTCCACTGGCTCGCTCGGGGAGCCATGCTTGAGTGCGTTCTCGATAAGGTTACGTACAAGTATGGCGAAAGCATCGGGATCAATGAAGGAATTTACTTCATTTTCCGGCATCGATGTCACGATTCGTCCGGGCGCCTGCTCCTCAAAATCCGAGGCAATCATTGCGAGTATGGGCACAAGATCGTGTTGGTTTTGTGAAAGTGCGCCGCCGCCTTCCGCTTTCGCCAGTTCCAGCAGCTTTGCAGACAACATCGACAGGCTACGCAAAGCCTCTTCAATTTCCGTAACTTCCTTCTTGACTTGATCATCGGATATCCTGATTTTCAGTCGCTGCACTTTGGCGAGTGCTGTTGCGAGTGGAGTTCGCAATTCATGGGCACTGTTGGCGGTAAAACTTCGTTCTGACTCAAGCGCACGGTGCAATCGGTCGAGCAGCCGGTTGACGGCAACTGCGATCGGTTGAAATTCGCGGGGTAACTTATCCTCTGCAACAGGGGAAAGATCCCCCGCGCCGCGGGATTCAATGCCTCGTTGAAAATCGACGACCCTGCGAAGGGACAGCCGGACGATCCACCAGACACCCATTAGGCTGACCGGAACCAGCACTATCAGAGGAAAGAGCAAGGCTAGCCCGGCCTCCAGTGCAGATTCCCTCCGATGCGCGAGGGGTTCAGCCACTTCCAGAAAGATTGTGTTACTGACCGCCGACACGCCATATAGCCGGTGTGTCGGCGTGCTTGAAAACCCCTCTTTGGGTGTTGTGCCAAAAACCTCAGGGTTGGCGTCGTGGGAGCGCAACAGGAGATTGCCCTGTGCGTCTCGTACCAGGTAAGTCAGATACTCGTCGTGATCTTTCAGGGCGGGCGCGCGTTGGCTGCCGTTGCCATTCTCCCGGTTCAGGATGTCGGTGACGGCCAACGGCAGTATGCGCTGGGCGGTTTCTTCCAGGGCGCTGTCAAAGACCTCATCCATTTCATGCTGTGCCACAAGTCCGGAAGCGGTAACGCCCAGCAGCCAGAGCAGGGTGACGCCCAGAGTCAGGCCAATACCGAGAGTTTTTTGCAGGCTGTTTCTAGTGGCCATGAGTGTCCAGGCGATAGCCCATTCCCCTAACGGTGACGATCGTGTCCCGCCCCAGTTTTTTTCGCAAGCGACTGATATAAACCTCAATCGTATTGCTTTCGATCTCGGCTCCGAAGGCGTAAAGGCGGTCCTCCAGTTGCGATCGGGATAGTAGCATTCCAGGCCGTTGGATAAAGCCCTCGAATAAGGCCCATTCCCGGGCCGTGAGTTCTATCGGCAGTCCGCTGCGATGGATTCGATGGTCGCGAAGATCGACCTCCAGCTCACCCAAACGTATGACAGGGTTCGGGTCACCCCGGTACCTTCGGGCTACTGCAGCCACACGGGCTGACAGTTCGGAAAGATCAAAGGGTTTTACCAGATAGTCGTCGGCGCCGGCATTCAGCCCCTCTATTCGGTCAGACACCTGATCCCTGGCGGTAAGAATAATCACAGGCGTTGTTATTCCAGCTGCCCTTAGCCTCCGTAAAAAGCCGAAACCATGGCCGTCGGGCAACATAAGGTCTAGCAGAATCAGGTCGTAGGTTGTGGTCTGAACACTTGCTTCTGCAAAGCCAAGCGTTTGCACCCAGTCCACCGCGTGGCCGTCGTCTGCGATCTGATCCCGAACGGCTTCACCCAATCCCTCCGTATCTTCCACCAACAGTACCCGCATAACCCACCTCTGATCCCGCATTGGGGTCAAGATACTACAGCCGGAACCTGACAACAGCCTGAATGGCTATGGAGGCTGTTATGGCTCTGCACCGGCGTTCAGCTGGCTGTCAGGTTTGGGGGATAGCCTTGCTCAGAATCTTTCAGGTGTCGGTCGCAGGAGGTGTCATGATGCGAATGATTTTACCTTTCCTTGCGTTGGTTTCAGGCATGTGGGCCTGGAATCTCGCTGCGGGCCCGGGAGCCGGCTCCCCTTGGACGGTCTACGACCAGGGCTTACTGCTCAGTGGGTTGTTATCCATTGCCTTCATGTCGCTGGCCATGATGCTGGCGCTGCGCCCGGTTTGGCTGGAACGACCACTGGGCGGTCTGGACCAGATCTACCTGACCCACAAATGGGCCGGCATCCTGGCTGTGGTATTCGCCGCAGCTCACTGGCTGATTGAAATGGGCGACGATGTCATAGAGTCAATTTTCGGTGAGGCCGGCAAGTTCGACCAGGATTATTCCGGGTTTATCGACGCCATGCGCGATGCCGCGGAAGAGGTAGGCGAATTCGCCGTTTATCTGTTGTTTGCAATGCTGGTTATTACCCTGTGGCGCAAGTTCCCTTACAAATACTGGCGCTATCTGCATCGCGGCACACCAGTGCTTTATTTGTTACTTGCTTTCCATGCGGTGTGGCTCACTCCGTTGCAATGGTGGCAGCAGCCAATCGGTGTGCTGATGGCTATTCTTCTCCTGGCCGGCAGCATAGCCAGCGGGCTTTCCCTGGCTGGTAGAGTCGGCCGGCGTCGCCAGCTTTGCGGTACGGTCACAGCGATCAAAACCCCAGCCCGGGATGTTACCGAGGTTACCTGCCACATTGGGCCAGCATGGCGCGGACATCGTGCGGGACAGTTTGCTTTTGTTACCTTTGACCGGATGGAGGGGGCGCACCCGTTCACCCTTGCCAGTGCGGATCGGGCAAATGGCACCGTCACGTTTCTTATCAAATCCCTTGGTGACTATACCCGCAATCTCAGCCAAAAAATCAGCGTGGGTCAAACAGTGAAGGTTGAAGGCCCCTACGGCCGTTTTAACTTCGACCGACGCAACCGCAAGTCCCACCAGATCTGGATAGCCGGGGGCATCGGGGTAACGCCGTTCCTGGCCTGGCTTGATGAGCTGGACGGCTGCACCGCCACCGTGCCTGAGGCAGATCTGCATTACTGCACGCGCAACGCCGACCAGGATCCGATGGTGGATCGACTCCGGGTGCTTTCCAGTGACTTTCCCGGCATTAATCTCGAGATTCACGATAGTAGCAAGGGGCAGGCGTTGTCAGCAGATAAGCTGTCCACCAATAGCCGGTCAGCTGCAGAGGTCTGGTTCTGCGGTCCGGCAGGGTTGGGGCAAGCTATCCAAAAAGGCTTGAGGGGTGCACCCTTCCGCCTGACTCGCTTCCATAAAGAAGCCTTCCAGTTCCGCTGATAAGGCCTGGTTTGTTCAGGGTACTGTCAGGTTAGTGTCGTAGAGTGAATGTTACGCAACCGGTAGGAGAAACACCATGAAAACCAAACCCATTGTTCTGAGCATTTCTTTGCTGCTTATGAGCGGCACGGCCATGGCCGATGATGACTGCAATGACTCCGTAGCGAATTGGCAGCCCCGTGAAAATCTTCGTGAAAAGCTGGAATCGGAAGGCTGGACCGTGCACAGAATCAAAGTCGATGACGGCTGCTATGAAGTCAAGGGGTTTGATTCCAATGGCGTTAGGGCAGAGGCTTCTTTCGCCCCTGCTTCACTGATGATGATGAGCTGGGAACGCGAAGAAGCAGACGATGATGACCAGGACCCCGGCAAATGGTCCGGAAAGAATGGTCAGGACAACGCCAGAAGACAAATTCCAGGCAACGGTATCGTCAAGGGTCGCCCGACAGTCACCGTTGAGTAAAGGGGCGATTCTGTCCAGTTGTTTCAGTATTACGCCGGTTTATCGGAGACAAGTTATGAAAAAGTTCGTTCTGGCTTTCAGTCTTTTCACCGCTCTGGCTTTACCCGCTTACGCCCAGGCCCGTGACGTGACATTCACGACCGAGTTACAGAGTTACAACGGCGATGGAGCCTATCTGGCGCTGTATCTTACGGATGCGGCCGGCGAGTACCAGGGCACCCTTTGGGTTTCGGGTAAAAAATCAAAATACTACAAGCACTTGGGTGGCTGGGCCCGCGGCAGTGGACTAAATCCGGCGGAGTATGATGGCCTGACCGGTGCCAGTGTCACCAGTGGCCGCACCCTTAAAATTACACTGAACCTGGATGATTCGTTGATCGACAACGGCTATGAGGTCCGGGTTGACTCTGCCGTTGAGGATATGCGCGATATCAGGGCAGATGTCGTGGCCCCTCTGACCACGGACGGTTCGGGCAAGCCGGTTTCCGGGCGCGGGTATGTGCGCTCTCTCACCTACGATCTTCAATAAGCCGGCAGGAGTTAACACCATGTTGCGCAAGTTTCACGGCTTACCGGGCCTGTTTGCAGGGCTGTTTCTGATAGTCCTCTCAGTTACGGGTGCTGTGTTGGCTTTGGCACCTGCGCTCGATAGAGCCTCCGCGGTCATTCCAGGTGCCGGCCAAGTCAGTGTTGCCGAGCTGGCTGGCCGGATAGTTGCCCATTACCCGCAGACCGAACAGATTGTCCGGACCTATTCCGGCAACGTCATCGTTTATTACAGCCGAGATGGCCAGGCCGGTGCGGA
>NZ_JAKZAH010000069.1:0-2612 GCF_023156245.1 Marinobacter bryozoorum | reverse complement strand
ACCGGCACCTTTATGTCGGCTCAGCGCTTTGGTTTGCTGCCGGAAGCGCCCGAAATCGGGCCGAGGTTTCCGGCTGAGGTCTCGGGCGGACAACCTGCCCCGGTGGGTAGTTTGAAAGCGCTCGGTAATGTTGATCTTGGCGGACTTCGTGAACTGGTGTTTCCCTATCCCGGTGACCCACAGGATGTTTATTCCCTGACAACTTCAGGCGGCTCTGGTTTTGTGGATCAGGCTACGGGCGAGTTGCTGCAGTACCAGCCACTAGCTAAGGGCAGCGTGGTGCAGCAGTGGATTGTGAGTTTGCACACTGGCGAGGGGTTATGGTGGCTGGGCCTGATTCTCGGGGCTGCCGCACTGATCGTGCCGGTACTTTCGGTGACCGGAATAACCATCTGGTGGCAACGCCGCCGCTCGTCAGGGAAGTTGCCTGACAATATCGGTGCCGCCCGGGCGGATACAGTTATCCTGGTAGGCTCTGAAGGGAACACCACCTGGGGCTTTGCCCGGGAACTGCATGCCAGTCTGGGCAAGGTGGGATTCAAGGTGCATTGTAGTGAGATGAATGCCCTGGCTGAGCATTATCCACAGGCCTCCAGGCTTTTCGTGCTGACCTCCACTTACGGTGATGGCGATGCACCCGCCTCGGCCCGGCGCTTTATGGCCAGGCTTGATAATTTCCGCCCCGGCAAAGCCCTGACTTTCGCGGTACTGGGCTTTGGTGACCGCCAGTTTCCCAACTTCTGCAAATTTGCGGTAGATGTGGATAAGGCGCTCGCTGGTAAAGGGCTGAAGCGTCTGCACAGCATTGAGCGGATTGATCGGTGCTCCACTTCACAATTCAGCAAATGGGGAGACAAAATCGGTCAGACTATCGGGACATCGCTTGGGCTGGATTACAACCCGTTGCCGCCAGCCTCGGTAGAGTTGGAATTAGTAGAACGGGCGGATTATGGCCTCTCTGTGGAGGCGCCTACCAGCATCCTGCGTTTCAAAGTGGTTGAGCAGGGCGGATGGAGAAGGTATGTGCCCGGCAACCGTAAGACACCTTCATTTGAAGCCGGTGACCTGCTCGGCGTTGTGCCCCCGAACGGGCAGGCTCCGCGGTTTTACTCATTGGCTTCCTCTGCCACAGACGGTGTTGTGGAGATATGCGTGCGCAAGCAGCCTCGAGGGCTTTGCTCCGGCTATTTGTATGAGTTGAAACCAGGCAATCGAATCAGCACCTTCATTCGCCATAACCCGGGCTTCCGACCCGCCACCGGTAGCAACCCGGTGATATTGATTGGTGCCGGTGCCGGCATTGGGCCACTGGCCGGTTTTATCAGGAAGAATGCCAGTCGCAATCCCATGTACCTGTATTGGGGCGGGCGTAGTTCACAATCGGATTTTCTCTACCAGCCGGAACTGGGTCGTTATCTGGATGACCATCGGCTGACGGCGCTGAATACGGTATTTTCCCGGTCGGACGAACGGGCTTATGTTCAGGATAAGCTCAAACAGGATGAGTCGGCGGTGCGCCAGATGGTGAATGCCGGTGCCCAGATTCTGGTGTGCGGTGGCAAGGATATGGCCGCAGGGGTAAAGCAGGTCATTGATGAGATTCTGAAGCCTCTGGCAACCGATGTGGAAGCGCTCAGAGCGGATGGTCGATATCTGGAAGATGTTTACTGAAGGGCCCCTTTCTCTTCAACCAGCAACTACCCCGAAGAGCGTCCCTACTCCAGCTGTGAGCGCCATGGCCAATGCGCCCCAGAAGGTGACGCGTCGGGCGGCCAGAAATGCCGGGGCACCGCCGGCCTGCGCTGATAACGAACCCAGTAACGCCAGAAATATTAGTGAACTGACTGAGACCGCCGACATAACCAGAGACGCCGGAACGATCAGAACCATCAGCAAGGGCAGGGCGGCGCCCACGGCAAAGGTGCCAGCTGATGCCAAAGCTGCATGCACAGGGCGTGCAGCCAGGGCCTCAGAAATGCCCAACTCGTCCCGTGCATGTGCGCCAAGCGCATCATGTTCCATCAACTGACTGGCAACCGTAGAGGCCAGCTCCGCATCCAGCCCGCGCTTGATGTATATCGCCGTCAATTCTGCCTGTTCAGACTCCGGGTTGTTCTCCAACTCCGTTTGTTCTCGCCTTAAATCAGCGCGTTCGGTGTCGGCCTGAGAGCTGACCGAGACATACTCTCCGGCGGCCATGGACATGGCACCGGCGACGAGCCCCGCGACACCGGCGACCAGGATGCTTTCGGCGCTCGCGCCCGTGGCAGCAACGCCAAGAACAAGGCTCGCGGTGGAGACAATGCCGTCGTTTGCACCGAGTACGGCGGCTCGGAGCCAACCTGTCCGGTGGGTTTTGTGCTGTTCCTTATGTTTCATCGCGGGGATCCCATCATCTTCACTGAGTCGACGGTTGATGATCAGTTTTACCAATGTTCCGGAGCTTGAGTAGTAAATGATTCAAGCCTGTAGGGGTGCTTCATGTTTGCATGACTAGGTAAAAGATAGCTATCCCGGTGAGCAGTGCCCAGAGCAATCGCACTATGCCTGGTGAAGCGGGATCTTGACCAAGCATTGCATAAGACACTGCAACAGTCAGATCGAACCCCTCT
>NZ_JAKZAH010000068.1 GCF_023156245.1 Marinobacter bryozoorum | reverse complement strand
GGATCAAATTATTGAATCAATTGCTCGTCTATCCGATAAGCTTAATAATAAGACGAACTTTTGTTAAGGCACACTAGCCTGACCTTGGAATCATCATGGACAGGCACTCCCAAAAAAGAGCGCGTTACCCATAGGAAGCTATTGAGGGCTAAGAGTTCCGGTTTGGGTCTGAGTGGTCAATTTTCGGAAAGAGCGACTGTTTTCCTGGAAAATGGCGTTATTGGTGAGTTTTGAGGTAAGGGTGAACTCTGGCTTGTGCCAGTTCAGGGTTTTTGGGGGTAGGGGGTTATATCAGGCAGCCGATCGTCGTCGGTCCAGGTGGGCTCGGCGGTTGTCCTGGTATCGGGCTTCGAACCCGGTGGCTTCTGTCAGCCACTCCTCAAGGTTCAGGTTTATTCGCCTGAGAATCGGAGGCAGTGTTTCGGGTATATGCCCGCGTTTGTTCGGGTTGAGGATCCTGCCGGTCAGGTCCACAAGTTCGAGGTAATCCTGAAGGCTGAAAAGTATGCCGTGCCGGGGCTCGTTCCTCGCCGTGCCGTCAAATTCCACCAGCGGTTTCAGCGGGAGTGGAAACTGCTTCAGAAACGCTTGTTCGGTCTGTGCCTGAATAGCTTCAGTGAGACTGAAGCGTGGCGTGATCCTTTCCTTGATACTGGTGTAATCCGACTGCTCGGGGGTATCGGCCATGGCGGCACGCACCGGATTCAGGTCAACGTAAGCCATACAGCTGAGCAATGCCTGCTCCGTCAACAAGGCCTGGGATTTGAAGCGTGACTCCCAGAAATGACCGGTACAGTCATCTTCCTTGTTCGCCTCTCTGGCAATCGACTCGTTCAGGCACTTCATAAACCAGCTGAGGTCGGTCAGTCGCTGCCGGTAGACACCCGCAGCCCGGGCCACAAAGCGCAGCTCCGCTTCTGCAAGATGCTCACCCGCCTGATAGCGCTGAATCAGAAGTGGCCCCTTGAACAGGCTGGTCCAGCGGTTCAGGACCTCGTCGTCACTCCAGTTGTCCGCTTGCTCAGGGCAGAGCCTGACCACCAGGTGGTAATGGTTGGACATCACGGCGTAGGCGCAGAGATCGATGGTGAAAATAGAGGACAACAACCGCAGCCGCTGTTCGATCCATTCCCGCCGGTGCTCGTAGTCGCGCCCGGTCTGGTGATCGGTACCGCAAAGAAAAGTGCGGCGAACGCAGCGGGAGACGATGTGATAGTAGGGCGTGTCAGCCAGGGAAATTTGCTGTTCTCTGGGGCGGGGCATGCGGGTCCTTGCATTGGTTCTGAAATCCTGTCGGTATCGAAGCAGTTTTGGACAACGGTTTCAAGCGTCGCGGGGCGCGTCAGGTAGTTGATTGTCCTCGGTTCGCTTGGGAGACAAGGCTGACCATGGCCCGAATCAGAAGGTATTCTAAGCGACGGACGTCAGGGATATTCCCGGCGGGCGTGAAGTACGTCCAGAATGACGATGCGATCGGATGTGATGCGATACACTAGCAGGTAGTTAGGGTGAACCACGGCCTCTCGCGTTCCAAGCACACGCCCGTGTCGGTAGAGATAAGGATGGGTGGGTAGAGTTTCGGCGGTTTCCTCAATAGCGCGGATGAGCGCTTCGGCAGCGTAGGGGTTCTGTTCGCTCAGGTAAGCGGTGATATGCTCAAGTGCATCCAGCGCATGAGCACGCCACTCAACTGGTAGCATGCCGGCGCTTTCTGGACTCGATCATGGCTCGGACACGAGCCATCGCTTCGTCATGGGGGACGTTGGAGCGTGTGTCGTCGAGACTTTGCTGGATGCGCTCGCGAAACCAGCGCTCGTAGCTTTCAGCTTGCTCCTGCGTTTCGAACTCCGAGACAATTGGATCTAGCGGGGTGCTCATCATCATTTCTCCCTAAGTCCCTTTAATCTAGTCTATCAGTGATGAACCCTCTGGTATATCTCCTCTTTGCTCATAGGCAGGCAGAAGGGGGCTGTTGATCATGGACAGGCACTCGATAGAGAGCATGTTGGAATAGCAGTGCCAATCATGGACAGGCACTCCCGAAAAAGATCGCGTTACCCATGGGAAGCTATTGAGCGCAAAGAGTCCCGGTTTGGGTCTGAGTGGTCAATTTTCGGAGAGAGCGACTGTTTTCCTGGAAAATGGCGTTATTGGTGAGTTTTGAGGCAAGCGTGAACTCTGGCTTGAGCCAGTTCGGGTTTTTGGGGGCAAGGGGTTATATCAGGCAGCCGGTCGTCGTCGATCCAGGTACGCCCGGCGGTTTTCCTGAGCGGGCTTCGAGTTCGTTGGCTTCTATTGGGCAACAAGAACTGGGGCATTGATTCGGCGAAAGAGAGCGGTATGATAATGTCATACTACCGCTGTGTTAGGAGCACCAGCTATGAGCATGCACCGGAAAACCATCACACTGACTGAACAACAAGACGACTGGGTAAAACGTCAGATTGAAAGCGGTCACTTTGGCAATGATAGTGAGTATATCCGCGATCTCATCCGAAGAGATCAGCAGGCTAAAGAACGCCTTGCCATGCTGAGACAAGCTCTTGCTGAGGGTGAGTCAAGCGGGCAGCCTAAGCCGCTTGATATATCTGCCATCAAGGCAACTGGCCGTGAGCGGATGAAGGCAGCTGACTAGTGCTCAAGCTGAACATTACACCGAAGGCGGAATCGGACCTCATCGGAATTTGGATGTATACCTGCGAAGAATGGGGTGTTGAACAGGCGGATACATACCTGGATCAGTTGGAGACTGGAATGAAGCAGCTGGTCAATCATCCGTCACTCGGCACAAACTATGCGCATGTTTTTCCAGGGTATCGCAGATTGCAGGTTGCGCATCATGCTGTTTTTTATCAATTACTTGAGTCAGCGGTGCTCGTTGTTCGTGTGCTGCATGAGGACATGGATGCACCAGAAAGGCTTCTGGATTAGTAGCGGCTATTTGTTCGACGCTACTTCGCCTTGATCATAGTATCTCGTGGACAGGCACTCTTAGAGAATATAGGCAGAGGTTAGCGAGGGCTGCCCATGCCTCGATTCACCTCTGGTATAGTGGTGTTCCTGCGAACACTGTCAGCGGTAACCAGATCTCACCATGCAGCAACCTGTAGACCAGCACTGGGGTATGTCCCCGAACCAGGCCAAGGCCATGATGCTTGCCCGGCGAGAGATCTCGGTATTTGTCTATGATGCCGTGCGACTTGAGGGGCTGAATTTTACCCTGCCCGAGATCCAGACATTGCTGCAGGGGGTTACGGTAGGTGGCCACAAGCTGAGTGACCAGCAAATCGCGGTAAATCAGGGTGATGCCTGGAGGGCCCTGTTTGAATTGATCCGTGTGCAGGAGTTTGAGATATCACCCGCCTGTGCTTGTGAGCTCCATGCTATTGCAGCGAGGGAAGAGGTGTTGGAGTGGGGTAAGTTCCGGACGGGTGGTGTATTGATCGCCGGCACGGATTACGAGCCACCCGAAGCAAGTACATTGGTAGGCAGGTTCAACGAAATGGTTGAGTGCATGGCCTCCCTGGACGACATCTACGACCAGGCGATCCATGTCTTTCTGACCATGGCCCGATGCCAGTTCTTCTACGACGTTAACAAGCGTATGGGCCGCTTCATGATGAATGGCCACCTTCTCCGGCATGGCTACCCTGCCATCAACGTCCCGGCGTCCCGTCAGCTCGAATTCAATGAGGCAATGCTCGAGTTTTACAAAAGCGGGGACCAGCAGGAAATGAACACTTTCATGCGAAGCTGTCTTGACCCCCGGGCAATCAGGATCATGAAAGAGTCTGAATGAGGCGCTGATCATGGAGTCATACGGATAGTCTTCCATAGACTCAGGTGCTCCATACACTTGGTCCCTCAGAGAGACAGGTGATTATCCTTGCCCCAAAGGCTCAAACAGTACCTGAACATCCTCTGCAGTGAGGGCTGCGGAGAAGCTCTCGGCCTTGCCGTAAAGTCCGTCGGCAAGGCTTGCCTTTCTGTGTTGCAGGGCCTGGATGCGCTCTTCAACGGTACCCTCACAGATCAGTCGGTAGACAAAGACTGGTTTGTCCTGGCCGATACGCCAGGCCCTGTCAGTGGCCTGCTGTTCCACGGCCGGGTTCCACCAGGGGTCATAGTGAATGACACAGTCGGCGGCGGTGAGGTTGAGTCCGGCACCGCCGGCTTTCAGGCTGATCAGGAACAGGGGCGTGTCGCCCTGCTGGAACTGTTCTACCGGCGTTTCCCGGTCCCGTGTTTTGCCGGTGAGTTTGACGTATGGTAGCCCAAGGTCCGTCAGGGCCTTTTCAAGAATCGCCAACATGCTGGTGAACTGGGAAAAAATGATAATACGTCGGCCTTCCTCCAATAACTCGGCAACCATCTCCAGCAGATAATCCAGCTTCGCTGACGGGTAGCTTTGTTCGCTGCTTTTAAGCAGGTCCGGATGGCAGCAAATCTGCCGTAATTTCAGCAGCGCCTCGAGTATTTCAATCTGGCTGCGTGCCACGCCCTTTTCGTTCATCAGTTTGCGGACTTTTTCATTCATGCTGGCGCGGATCGTTTCGTAAAGGTCTTTCTGCGTTTTGTTGAGCTCTACCAGCCGGACCATTTCTGTCTTCTCGGGTAGCTCGGGGGTTACCTGGTCCTTGGTGCGGCGCAGCAGGAAGGGACGTATGCGACGCCCAAGGTGATGATGTTTGTGTGCATCGCCGGCACGTTCGATGGGGTTGCGGTAAAACTCACGGAATTCAGCTTCGCTGCCCAGGTACCCTGGTAGCACCAGGTCAAACAGTGACCATAGCTCACCCAGATGATTTTCCATCGGGGTGCCGGTCAGGGCGATCCGGTTGGCGGTGTTCAGCCTGCGGGCCTTTTTTGATACGGCGGCTTTCGGGTTCTTGAGGTTTTGCGCTTCATCAAAGAAGGCGAGACTGTAGTTTATGGTTTCATGCTGGTCGGCATCCCGGTTCAGCAACGGGTAGGATGTGATGATCAGGTCTGCATTGGCGACCTGGTCAAATAATGGCTTGCGTTTTGGACCATGAATCACGAGAACCCGCAATCCGGGCGTGAACCGCGCCGCTTCCGATTTCCAGTTAGGTATAACGCTGGTGGGGCAGACGACAAGGGCAGGGTGCTTTAGTCGCCCGGCCTGCTTTTCTGTGAGGATGCTGGCGAGGGTTTGCAGGGTTTTACCGAGGCCCATGTCGTCCGCAAGGATGCCGCCGAGTGATGAATGCTTCAAAAACTGCAGCCAGTTCAGCCCCTCCTGCTGATAATGGCGCAATGTGGCATTGAGGTTTG
Organism: Marinobacter bryozoorum; assembly: GCF_023156245.1. Classification (GTDB taxonomy): domain Bacteria; phylum Pseudomonadota; class Gammaproteobacteria; order Pseudomonadales; family Oleiphilaceae; genus Marinobacter; species Marinobacter bryozoorum. The sequence goes on along the minus strand of NZ_JAKZAH010000068.1, from coordinate 2,033 downwards.
CCGGCGGTGCCACCGTTTCAAGACCTTTGAAATTGGTCAGCTGCTGGCCAAGGTGTCGTAACTGGTCGCTGTTTTGCCAGTCAGCGCTCGTGGTGCCCACAAAAAGCGCGGCTTCCAGGCGGGGCAAGCGCAGGGCGCCTTCGGTTCGGTCCGTACTGAAACCGCGCTGAAACAGGTGTATCAGGGTTTCCAGCATGGGCCGCACGCGCTCGGCCGGGACCCGGATCAGCGATTCACCATCGTGCAACCAAAGGCTCTCCGGCAAGGTCAGCTCACCCTCTGTATTCAGCGAGATGCCACTTTCAACATGGTGGAGGGATTGCTCCAGCAATGGGATCAGGTCAATACGCCGGCCGTCCTGCTCCAGGCCGACTTCGATATCAAACCATCCATCCTCATCGGTCGCCGTCGTCTGCCCGTACCACTGGCTGGCCTCAATCACGGGAACATCGAAGGAGTCATCCATTTCGACCCGCCAGCCGTCGTTGACCAGGGATGGTAATTCCCAGGCCAGAAAGTTCAGCCACATGTCGGTGTCTGGCAGAGTCTGATCCTGGTCCATTCCGTCGGGAAGTGAACTGGCCCATGCCCGGTCAAGGTCGAACAGGTGAATGAAGCCCGCAAGTCTCACACTGCATTCTCGTTCAAAGGGCAGATCCCGGAAAATTACCAGCGAGGCCTGGTCGGTTACCTGTCTGACCGGGTTATCACCGGGAGACTGGTAGCCGTCGAGCATTACTCCTTCATATTCGAACCGCAACCGGGCGACTTTCTGGGGCGCACTTTGTGGTCCGGGTACCTGGAAAAGTTGCAGCACAGGCACCGGCCTGGCATGAATTTCTTGCGGAACCCTGATGCTAGAAGGCAGTGAGGCGCCAAGGGGCTCTGCCAGGTTACGCAGTTCGCTGGCATGCTCTTCCATTATTGATGGCGGTATCGGGGGCGCCTCCAGCAGGTGCTGCCAGGTCTCATAATCAACCGGCAGGTCCAGCGGGCCAGCCTTCAGGGTGGTGACATCCAGGTACCAGGGTGGGTCTGTGTCCAGCAGTATCGCGGTATCGAGCTGGACTGGCACCAGTTCGTAGTCACCAGCGTCATTCTGGTGCCACTCGAGTCCTGCCTTTGCAACTTCCCCTGCGGTGAAGGGAACGCTGTCTACTTCCTGCCACAGCAGTCGTCCTGTCTTCAGTGCGGAAGCCAGAAAGCGGGCCCCCGCCAGCCCTGTCAACCGGGGCTCGTCCCAGAAGGCGCCTGGTAACCGTTGCATCCACAGCAAGGGCTCTATATCGGCTTTCTGAATATATTTGGGGGGCTGGTCCTCCAGGTCGCTTCGCTGCCAGGGCGTCACCCGTTGGCTCTTTCCTGGTTTGCCGTTCTTCAGGATGCGAACCCGGTGGCACTGCACCGATACGTCTTCGTAATGTTCATCCGGCACCAGTACAAATACCAGGCCTGCGTTTGCCTGGGATTCCCTGCGCGACGGCGCTTCGTTGAGCCATGCCCGCGCGGAGATAGCCCGGATTTGCGCCGGCGTCATAGTCGGGCGTGGTGGTGCGGCTGGCTGACTGGCTTCAAGCAGGACGGCCACGGCGTGTTTGCAATAACTGCCTACCGGGCAGGTGCAGGCGGTGGTCAGTGCCCAGGGGGTCACGGTGTCGATGGTGACAAGGGTTTTGTATTCCTGGTTCCTGCTGCCGCGAACCCTTGCGGCCAGCTTGTGCAGGCTGGTGCCCGACAGGATATCGGTGAGGTCAGAGACCCTGTCCTGCTGATAATAACGATGGCCACGCCGTCGGGTTGTATCGTCAAAAATGTCTTCAAGCACACCAGGGCGAAGGAACATGGGTTACCGCTTATACAGAGGCAGGAGGATCAAAGGCGTAGCTTATCAGATACTCGGAGTCTCTGGAAAATTCAGCCTATGGCACTAATGGCAGAACGATGGACAGGCACACCCTAGGAGTCTGCGCGCCAGAAACTTTTTGAGCGCTCGTTTCCGCCAGACCGTGTCACTGCCTGGCTAGAACGAGTGT
>NZ_JAKZAH010000067.1 GCF_023156245.1 Marinobacter bryozoorum | reverse complement strand
CGATGGGTGGCAGCCTTGCTCCGGTCCGGGTGGCAGGCTTCACGTGGAATGGGTGGCAACCTTCAGCGGTTTACGCAACCAGGGACCGGGCGATGGGCATGACGTCCAGGAATCCCTGGCTGCGAACGTTGAGCAGCATCACGACAGCGGTCACCAGGAAACCGAAGGGGCTTATGTCCATGCCTTCCAGGGATTCCGGAAGCAACCCCAGAATGGTCACGATATTGGCTGCCGATGCGGCCAATCCGCCGAGCAACAGGAAAGCGGCCTGTGCCTGATAGGACCGGGAACGGACCATAAAGCGAATCAGCAGCCCATAGGCCGCAAAAGCCAGGAGGTAGGAATAGAGCGTGTGTAGCCAGAACGCGGGGCCACCAACAAAGTCCCTGTCAGGGCCCGGTACATAACCCGCCAGGAACCAGTCGTGGAACAGGCCATCGGTAAGTGCGGCCAGCACCACCAGTACCGGCTCTATCGACAGGAACAGCAACAGGCGCCGGCTGACACGATCCTCCATGCCCGTGTACTGCAACACAAAGACAAGCAGCGAGGCGGGCAGTAAGCCAACCCCGACAAACATCAACCGAAACCAGAACAGGGGCATACTCTCAGGCTGGGGGACCAGGTCGGGGGCACCCGAATGGAGCAGCTGTATCGCCAGGAACAGGGTCCACCACCATCATAACCGCCACAGACCGTGCGGCAGGCATTTCCCGCCGGGCCCAGGCATAGCGAGCAAGGAACAAGGTCACCAGGAAGGAGGTCAACAGGGCCGTAATAAACAGCATCAACGGGCTCCGGCTTTCAGTTTGCCAAATTGGTTATTGTTTTTGCCGCAAATATGTTGGAAAGTCTGACTCATTTGCGAGACGTTACCGGGGAAGGTATCGTCCGTTTATAGAGTGCTGGCTCTATTCCACCAGACTTCCAAAGTCTATGAAACAAAAACAATGACCAAAAAGGTAGCGACAAGGCCGCTTTTCGTACCTTTTAAAACCAGAAGTGAGACGCCCGTGGCAGTTACACATTCTCCATTGCAGCGTGAACTGCAGAAAACCCGTAAACGCTCATCTGGCGCAACGCCGGCTGAGGCTTTCAGCCGCGCCCGTCGCATCTGGCTGAAGGGCGACCGGCTCCACCTGGCGGACCTGGCTGAGGAGCTTGGCATCGGGCGGGCTACCCTTTTCCGCTGGGTGGGCAACAAGGATCTGTTGCTGGGGGATATCCTGTGGTCGCTGTATGAACCGATCCGGGCTTCGGTAGTGGCCTCTACCCCCGGTAACGGGGTGGATTTCGTTGTTGAGGTGTACCGGCGGATTACCATCGAACTGGTGAGCGCCAGGCCCTTACGGGACTTTATCAAGCAGGACCCGGAGCATGCGTTGCGGGTACTGACCTCGTCGGCTTCGACCATGCACAGCCGGGTCGTGGAGGCGAACACACTGATGATCCAGGACCAGGTGGACAAGGGATGCCTGGAGAAGCCGCCCATGCGGGTGGAGAGCCTGTCGTACTTTATGGTGCGGCTGGCGGAGTCCTGCCTGTATTCCGATGTAATTATCGGCCGGGAACCCAACATCCAGGAGGTGGAGGAGGCCTGCCTGGCGGTGAAGATTTTGCTTGGGGGAAAGCCTTAGGCCCGACAGATGGCGAGTATGCACCCGCAGGCCGGTAAGGCTTTACGGCTGTCACATATTTGAGCGGTGCTGAGCCCCGTCTACCGGAACGCAGGCGCCAGTAACCCAGCTGGCGGCATCCGAAGCCAGGAAGACCGCCACGTTGGCCACTTCTTCCGGTTTGCCAAAACGTCCCCAGGGAATACGATCCAGGGTGCTTTGGTAACGGGGTGAATTGGCTTTCTCGGCCTTGTCCCAGACACCACCGGGGAACTTGATGGAACCGGGGGCAATGCTGTTGACCCGGATGCCGTCCGGACCGTGGTCTACCGCCAGTGACTTGGCGTAGCTGATCAGCGCTGCCTTGGTGGCGGCATAGGGTTGGGTGGTACCCACTTCGATGCCGGAGATGGAAGACAGGATGATGATGTTGCCACTGCCGGCTTCCTTCATCCAGGGAAGCACCTTGTCGACGGCACGTACGGTGGACATCAGGTCCAGGGTGACGTTGGCGTCCCAGGCCTTGAGGTCGTTGCCGGCGCCGAGGGCGGAGACGTTGCTGACCAGGATATCGACGCCGCTCAGCTCACGGCGTGCGTTGTCCAGGAACGTGTCCAGGCTGGCCTTGTCACCCACGTCACAGGCTTCACGATACCCTTTTACGCCCAGCGCCTGGATTTCCTTCAGGGTTTGATCCAGCGGTCCCTCACTGCGGGCACAGATGGCGACATTGACACCTTCGGCCGCCAGCGCAAGGGCGATGGAACGACCGATACCTTTACTGCCGCCGGTTACGACGGCGTTCTTGCCTTTCAGTCCAAGTTGCATGGGGATAGCTCCTTTATTGTATTAATTTGCCACGGAATCCACGGCCCTTCGACAGGGGCTCCCTTCGACAGGCTCAGGGCGAACGGAAAAACACGGACAAAGCACGGACAAAACAAAAGATAAAGACACTATTAGCCACGAAAACCACGAAAACCACGAAAACCACGAAAACCACGAAATTTAAAGCCAAAGACAGTCTCTCCAGTAGCCATTTTTCCTTTTTTCTATGGCTTAGTGACTAAGTTATCTTCTCTTTCCGTCTTCTTTCGTGGGTTTCGTGGATTTCGTGGCTGAAAATCTTTTCATCTTTTCTTTCCGTGCCCCCGCTCGCCCTGAGCCTGTCGAAGGGAGCCTGTCGAAGGGCCGTGGCTAACCCTTAAAGATTAATAACCGCCATGGTAATGCGGGACACACAGACCAGCTTACCATCTTCGGTCTCGATGCGGATTTCCCACACCTGGGTGGAGCCGCCGGTGTGCAGTGGCCGCGCGGTGCCGTGAACCCAGCCGGATTTTACCGAGCGGATGTGGTTGGCGTTGATCTCCAACCCTACGCCGGCGGTGCCCTCTTTTTTGAGGCAGTGGTTGGTGGCCACGCTGCCCAAGGTTTCGGCCAGCACTACTGACGCACCACCGTGCAGTATGCCGTAAGGCTGTACGGTACGTTTGTCGACCGGCATACGGGCGCTGATAAAGTCGTCACCTACGTCGGTGAACTCGATGCCCATGTTGTCCACAGCGGTATTCTTTACCCGCTCCTGCATGCTTTCAATAGTGGGGGTAATCGTCCAGATACTGCTCACGAATCGTTCCTCTTCAGTCCTGTAAACCAAAAGCGGGCATTCCCGGTAGGAGATGCCCGCTTTCGTTAGCCTTCTATATTTACCTTATCGGTATCGGCCATTACAACTGCAATGCGCGAACCTCGAGGAATTCCTCCAGGCCCCACTTGCCGAACTCGCGGCCGATGCCGGAGTGGCCGAACCCACCGAAGGGCGCCAGCGGGTTGAAGGCGCCGCCGTTGACGAACACCTGGCCGGTGCGCATCTTGCCAGCGACTTTCTTCGCCTTGTCCTGGTCACCGGAGAAGACCGCCCCGGACAGACCATAGGCTGTACCATTGGCGATGCGAATGGCTTCTTCCTCGGTCTCGTAGGGGATCACGCACAGCACCGGCCCGAAGATTTCCTCCTGGGCGATGCGGCTGTTCGGGTCTACGTTGCCAAACACCGTCGGCTTGACGAAGTAGCCGTTCTCCAGCCCTTCCGGTGCCTCGGCACCGCCGGCCACCAGGGTGGCGCCTTCTTCGATACCCAGCTTGATGTAGCCACGGACCTTGTCACGCTGATCAGCAGAGGCCAACGGGCCCAGGCGGGTATTCTCGTCCAGGGGATCACCCAGCTTGACGCCGTTGGCAATGGCACCGGCGATTTCACAGGCCTGGTCATGCTGGTCCTTGTGCACCAGCAGGCGGGTCAGCGCGGTACAGGTCTGGCCGCTGTTCTGCAGGCAGTTCATGAAAGAGCCCTTCACGGAAGCCTCCAGGTCGGCATCCGGCAGGACGATGGATGCGGACTTGCCACCCATTTCCAGGGCGATGCGCTTGAAGTCGTCCGCCGCTGCGTGGGCGATCAGGTGACCGGTACGGGTGGAACCGGTGAAGGACACCATGCGCACTTTCGGGTGCTTGATCAGGGTGTCGCCCACTTCCTGGCCCAGGCCACAGACCATGTTGAACACGCCCTTGGGCAGGTCAGTGCCGTCCAGGATTTCCGCCAGGATAAACGCACTTTGCGGGGAAACTTCGCTGGGCTTGAGCACGATGGTGCAGCCGGCGGCCAGTGCCGGAACCACTTTCAGGATCACCTGGTGCAGCGGGTAGTTCCACGGGGTGATACAGCCAACCACGCCTACCGGCGCGTACTGAACCTCGGAGTTACCGGACTGCTCGGTGAAGGGATAGTCCGGCAGCATGTCCAGGTAGGTCTCGGTGACCTTGATGGGCATACCGGCCTGGATAATGCCCGCCAGCTTGATGGGCATACCCACTTCACGGGCTACCACCTGGGCAATTTCCGGGGCACGTTCTTTCAGGCCCGCGTGCAGCTGTTTGATGACGTCGATGCGCTTTTCCAGCGGAGCCTCGCTCCAGCTGTCGAACGCGGCGTCGGCGGCGTCGATGGCCTGCTCCATGGCGGAGCGATCGGAAGACGGCACCTTGGCAATAACGTCGCCGTTGGTACCTTCGTGTACATCGATGGTTTCGCCGGACCAGTCAACCCACTGGCCGTTGATGTAGTTCTTGCTCAGATTGTTCATGGTAATGCTCCTTTCGGGAGTCGCTGTTGTAAGAAGATCAAGCCGGAGGCGCTGGTCAGGGGATCAGACCAGGGGCCTTACTCGAAAACAATTACGCCACGGGCGTTCTTGCCGGCAATCATGTCGTCGAAGGCCTGCGGCGCCTCGTCAATGCTGTAGGTCTGGGTGATCAGCTCATCCAGCTTCAGGCGATTGGCCTTGTACAGGTTCAGGATCTTCGGGAAGTCGTACTGGGGCCTAGCCGAGCCCAGCCAGCTGCCCTTGAGGGTGCGCTCGTCCGCCGGCAGGGCGAAGGTGCTGATGGAGGTCTTGTCCTTCATATCGGCGACACCAACCACCACCACGGTACCAGCCCGCCCCAGGGCCTTGTAGGCCTGCTCGACCACCTTACCGTTGCCCACGCATTCGAAGGCATAGTCTACCCCACCGCCACTCAGTTTCTTGATGGCCTTGCTGACGTCTTCCACTTCATTGATGTTGATGGTGTGCGTAGCGCCGAATTCCTTCGCCATTTCCAGCTTGGCCTCGTTGGTGTCCACGGCGATGACCATTTCAGCACCGGCCGTGACACAGCCCTGGATGGCGTTCAGGCCGACACCACCAATACCGAATACCGCAGCGCGGGAGCCCGGCTCCAGCTGGGCGGTATTGAACACCGAGCCAACCCCGGTGATCACCGCACAGCCAACCAGCGCGGCGCTGGGCAGGGGAACTCCTTCGTCGATCTTGACGCAGTTGTCCTCATGCAGGGTGGCGTATTCCGCCATCACGCCGCAGGCACCGAACACGTAAAGGTCTTCGCCGTCCTTGCCGTGGGTACGGACGGTACCGTCGGGCAGGGTCACCATGGACTTCTTGGCGTTTTCACACAGCACCGGACGGCCACGGACACAGTTGCGGCACTTGCCACACATGGTGATGAAGGTGCTCACCACGTAGTCGCCTTCCTTGAGGTCGGTAACGCCCTCGCCCACTTCAATCACAACACCGGCGGCTTCGTGGCCAACCACCAGGGGTGGCGGGTACTGGATCTTGCCGGTGGTGGCGGAATGGTCACTGTGGCATACGCCACAGGCGGCAACCTTGATGGTAACTTCGCCCCGTTTGGGGCCGTCTACGGTGATGGTTTCAACCTGGACCGGCTTGCCCCATTCACGGCAGACCACGGCTTTTGCCTGGCGACTCATGGTGTATCCCTCCTGCTGTCTGATGTTGTTAATTCCGAACTGGTAAGCGGTATCAGAAGCCCTCGGCTTCCATATCCAGGGCGGTGGCGTCCACCTCCTTGAGCAATTGCGTCAAACCCTGCACCCGGGGCAATTCGTAGCGGCTGAAGAAATCACAGGCCTTCAGCTTGCCCTCATAGAAAGCGGCGGGTTGCGGACCGCCCCCGGCAAGCCCCTTTGTGGCGGCCAGGGCCTGGCGGAGCCAGAGCCAGCCCACCACTGTGTGCCCAAAGGCTTCAAGATACAACGAGGCGTTAGCGAGCGCACGTTCCACCTGCCCTTCCTGTTTCACAGCCTGGATACGGTCGGTGGCTTCTTTCAGGGCTTCCACGGTATCGGCCAGGCGACGGGCGTTGTCAGCCAGCTTGGGGTCATTGCCCGCCTCTTCAACCGTCGAAGCGATGCGGCGCAGTAACTCCTGATAATAGCGACCACCGGCCATGGAAACCTTGCGCCCCAGCAAGTCCATACCCTGGATGCCGTGGGTACCCTCGTGAATGGGGTTCAGGCGGTTGTCACGATAGAACTGCTCCACCGGATACTCACGGGTATAGCCGTAGCCACCGTGCACCTGGATGGCGAGACTGTTGGCTTCCAGGCAGAACTGGGACGGCCAGGACTTGATCAGCGGCGTCAGCAGGTCGAGCAACCCTGCGGCCATTTCCCGTTCTTCGTCAGTCTGCGCCACCTTCTTTTCGTCCACCAGGCGGGCGCCCTGCAGGGCCAGGGACAGACCGCCTTCCACATAGGCCTTCATGGTCAGCAGCATGCGGCGGATATCCGCGTGCTCGATCAACCGCACCTGGGGTGATTGCGGGTCCTTGTTGCCCACCGGGCGGCCCTGGCGGCGTTCACGGGCGTATTCCAGGGCGTGGAGGTAACCGGTGTAACCCAGCATGACCGAGCCCAGTCCAACGCCGATACGGGCCTCGTTCATCATATGGAACATGGCGGCCAGGCCGTTGTGGGGCTCGCCCACGAGGTAACCAACAGCGCCGTCCTTCTCACCAAAGTTGAGCATGGTGGAGGTGGTGCCCCGGTAACCCATCTTGTGAATCAGGCCGGCCAGGGCCACGTCGTTGCGATCGCCCAGGCTGCCGTCTTCGTTCACCAGGAACTTGGGCACGATAAACAGGGAGATACCTTTTACGCCCGGGGGCGCATCCGGCAATCGCGCCAGCACCATGTGAACGATGTTATCGCTCAGTTCGTGGTCACCGGCGGAAATGAAAATCTTGTTGCCCTTGAGGCGATAACTGCCATCACCCGCCGGTTCGGCCCGGGTGCGCAGGTCCCCGAGGGAGGAGCCGGAATGGGGCTCCGTCAGGCACATGGTGCCAAAGAAACGCCCGCTGAGCATGGGTTCAGCGTAGCGGGTTTTCTGTTCCTCGCTGCCCTGGGTCAGGATCAGGTTGGCGGCCGCAATGGTCAGCCCTGCGTAGGCCTGGGTGCCCACATTGGCCCCCTTGAGCAGCCCAACGCACATCTGGCCCACGGCGCTGGGCAGCTGCATGCCACCCCGCTCATAGTCCTGGCTGGCCGCCAGCAGGCCGGTCTCCCGCAGCACGTCCAGGGCCTTCTTCACTTCCGGACGCATCACCACCTGCCCGCCCTCGAACGTAGGCTCTTCCTCGTCCACCAGCCGGGCATGGGGGGCGAACTCCTCTGTTGCCACCTTCAGCGCCAGGTCCAGGGCCGCCTGCAGGGTTTCACGGTTGTGGTCAGCGTAGCGGTCGTACTCGAGGAAGTCCTCGACCCGGTGGAGTTCAAAGAGCTGGAATTCGAGATCGCTGGTGTTGATGATGTTTTGTTGCACGCGGGTATGCCTTTCTGAAATAACTGATTTGCCACGGAATCCACGGCCCTTCGACAGGCTCAGGGCGAACGGAAGGAAAAGAGGAAAGAGCGTTTTTAGCCACGAAACCCATATATGGTCTCCTCCCCGTTTGCAAGGCTCCAGAGTCTGATGAGGGACAGGTTGCTGCCATATATCCGGCCTGT
>NZ_JAKZAH010000066.1 GCF_023156245.1 Marinobacter bryozoorum | reverse complement strand
ATACGTTCTCGGGCCGAACTGTGATTCGACGCGGCGGGGTCACTTGCTCAAAACACTTCTGCCGCGCAGACTCCTAGGATATCCTCCGTTACCAGCACTTGGCCATCACACTCGGGAGATGCGCCAATACCAATGGCAGGAATGGTTAAAGATTGCGTAACACGCCGCGCGGCGGCTTCAAATACCCCTTCAATTAAGACTGAGAACGCGCCAACAGACTCAAAAGCCTGTGCTTCTTCAACCAACCGTTTGGCTGCAGCCTCATCTCTGCCCTGGGCCTTAAATCCGCCCATAGTGTTTGCATGCTGAGGACGCAAGCCAATATGTGGCATTACCGGTATACCACGACTGACCAGGAACTCCACCGTTTCAACAAGCTCTAACCCACCTTCAACCTTGATGCCCTGAGCACCAGTTTCTGTCAGTAAGCGCGCCGCGTTTCGGAAAGCCAGCTCCTTGCTTTCTTGATACGAGCCATAGGGCATATCGATAACGACGCAGGCTTTCTGGCTGCCACGCACCACTGCTGCACCATGGTTAATCATCATATCCAGAGTAACGGGCAACGTAGAATCGTATCCGTAAGCCACCATCCCTGTGGAATCCCCGACGATGATCAGATCGACAAAAGGGTCCATGAGTTCTGCCATGGGCTTCGTGTATGCTGTAAGGGAAACAATGCTACCTCGTCCTTTCATGGCCTGAATCTTAGAGGTTGTTATCTTCTGGCTGGAAGTATGAGTACTCATATTCACTCCTATCCTTGATCAGTTAAATCACAACGAAATTGAGAAACCGCACCACACCAAACACCACAACGCCCGAGACAACCGGCCACCCCAGGGACTTTGTTTTCCACCAGACTAGCAGGGTTACGCATCCCCCAACAGCCGTTGCAACCCAGGCATTCAGGGTGCCGGCTGCGGGAACCAGCGAAGCCCCCAGCATGGCCGCAATCATCACCGGGCCGAGCACCCCGAGCCACCTGGGCATGGCCGCTGTACCGCCCTGACTGTCTTCCCGAGCCAGACGCCTCTGCATCCACACCAGTGGTAACAAACGCATTAACAATGTACCCGCTGCGGCAACCATCACCGCAACCCACAGCTCACCAGCCATGCGTTAAACCTCCGCCCGTGTATTGGATTGCATCACAAAGAACACCGCAGCGCCCAGAAGCGCCGCAACCGGTATCGCCATATTGGGCAGGCCATTAGCCGCGAACAACAACGCCACGACAATGGCACACCCAAGCGCTGCAGCCCATAACCAGGAAGTGAATCTCGGGGCCAACAGAACCACAAACAGGGCCGGTAGCGCGAAGGGCATAACGTCATTCAGTAATGGCCAACGCCCGGTCAGCTCCTGCCCCGCAAAAGCTCCCAGGGCCGTGCCCCCTACCCAACTGAACCAGGCCAGCAACATGGCGCCAGTGAACCACCCTAGGCGTTCCGAGGATGGCAGCGCCGGAAGGCGGGTGTGCGCCAGGGCGAAGACTTGATCCGTCAGCCCGTGCATCAACCAGAACCACCACCGGTTCCCGGTGAGCCAGGGCGCCAGGTTCGGGGCATACACCAGATGCCGGGCATTGATCAGCAGCGTCATCACAACCACAAGCCACAAAGGGGCTCCCGAGGCCACCATGCCAACAAACAGGAACTGGGAGGCACCCGCATAGATAACCAGGGAGATGATGATGGCTTCCCAACTGCTAAAACCAGCCTGATTGGCGATCAGGCCAAATGAAACTGCTACCGGAATATATCCACCCAGCAGCGGAATCGCATCCCGTACCCCACTCACCCAGGCGCGTCCGCCCGCGCTGATTACCTGATCGCTCATGATCCCTCACCTTCTTTCTGATACACGATGGTGACCAGTAACGTGGCCCAGGCGTCCCGGGTGCGATAAAGGTGAGGCTGCTCAGCATCGAAGGTGTGACTCTGCCCAGCCCGCAAATGCTGGCTTTGGCCGGTGACACCGACTTCCAACTGACCGCTGATAACAGTAACGGACTCCACCGCTCCCGGCGTATGGCCCTCCGCCATGCGTGTGGTATTGGGAGCGCAGGACATCCAGTAAGCGTCTACCCGGGGATTATCTCCCCCCTGATCCACAAGCCGGACCTGCACCCCTTCCTCACCAACCGGCACACGGATTGGGGCAACCAGGTTGCCGAAGGGGATATTAAGCTGAACCGCCAGCCGCCAGATGGTATCCAGGGTCGGATTCCCGTTGCCCTGTTCCAGGCGGGAAAGGTTCGATTTGGCAACACCTGCAGCGGCGGCAAGCCCCGAGAGCGACCATCCGCGAGCCACCCGCAAGGACTGAAGGTGTCGCCCCAGGGTTTCGAGAGAAAGCTGATCCATGTAAACCACTTCCAATGTTCCATTTATAGAACGTTCTACAAAAGGAACACGGAGATGTCAATGAATTCTCAAGCAGACATAACGATTCAAAATCAGAAATCGGTATCTACTATTTCAGAGCATGTGGATTAGGAGCTACCCCTAGACAACACAACCCTAAATCGATCGCACCTGCCCAGTTAATAGTGGGTCTCGCCAAGCTGTGAGCATGTTTTCTCTAGTGAAACTGTTCTATACTCTAAACAGTTTTGCTCTACACCTAAAACAGAAAGCGTAAATATGCCTGCCATCAAGTCGTTCACCGCCAAAGATGTTTGTTTCGCCTTAGGGGGAATAAGCCGGTCAAGGCTTCACACGTGGGCACAACTGCCACCATTTTGCGACAGGCCAACCCGTGAAAGGAGCGCACGGCGCTTCACGAAGGCCGATTTAATTACGTTCGCGGCACTGCAAACACTAGAGGACACCCTGGGCATGAGACGCAGAGATGTCCAACGGGTCTCAGCCGCTATACATCGTTATGTCAGCGCACCACGTCAGGCCCCTGGAGAAGAGTTGATCTTTATTCCACAGGAAAACCTGGACGAGGGAGAGGCCTTCCGTTTGTTTAGAGGCCAGAATCCCACCAGCCTAGGCTGGGTTGTCGATATGTCCAAAGAGAGAGAGCGTATCGACTTGTACTTGGGACTCGAGTCCTCTCAACGAGAGCTACCCTTGATCACAAACATCGCATCAGGGCAGCAAAGATGAATTTGCTACAGGAATTCGGTGCACCCAACGAGAGTTGTGTGGATCTGCACGACAACCGGGATGCTCGTTGTCTGAGGTATACGGATCTATATCGAAATCGAGAGCATCCGCTGGTTGACTATGTTGTTGAACATCAGGTCCAGGCACTGTTATATGTCGTCGACCAAACTCACTTTCGAGATGACGTGTTACCCGTTCGTGATCTCCAAAAAATTCTTGCCATGCGGGGTGAGCCAGCTTGGTTGGGTATATTGAAACCGGGACGACTGGATATTTACGCCACCGACCTGCGCCCCTCAGAAGACACGACCCCAGTCTGGTTTTCTCGCGATTCCAACGAAGCACCAAGCATTCTTCCCAGACTTGCTCAGGGTGAGGACTTCGTACCGCCTGCTACTCTACGCCTGCGTGATGTCCTTCTCGATTTGATGAGAGATGCAGGCAAAGCGCTGCGCGATCTTGGCGTATCAACTCACGAGGCAATAGCGCTCACAGGTCGAGCACTGTTTCTGCGCTACTTGATAGGTCGAAAGATTGTGCTCCCCGATAATCTGGCCGATATCGCTCCTAGTGCCAACTCACTGAAAGAGTGCATGGACACAGATGTAGCACTGGCAGAGACTAATCACTGGCTGGATAAAACCTTTAATGGTGACCTTCTAACCCTCCCCGCTACCGATTACGCCATCTATTTCCGCCAATTAGTTCAACAACATGGGCCAAGTGTCACTCAACCTTTGAGCGCTATAATGACTCTCGATACCGCCATAGAACCCGGCGCGTCACAACAGCGTTTGGATTGGGGGGATCTTGATTTCGATCACCTGCCAATTGGTTTATTGAGTGAGACCTATGAAGAACTGATTCATCATTTCGACCAATCAGCGCGTCACGCCACGAGCGTGTACTACACGCCCTATCACATTGCCGAATACATGGTGGAAGAAGCCTTCCACGCGCATCCGGAGGGCTCAAGTGCGAAGCTATTGGATCCCGCTTGCGGGGCCGGCGTGTTTCTAGTCGCAGGATTGCGTAAGCTGGTGGAGTTACGCTTTCGCGAGACCGGGGAGCGACCATCGCGCCAACAAATTCGGGACGTGCTTCACGAACAACTGGTTGGTTTCGATACCAATGGCCATGCCCGCACGCTTGCAGCACTAGCCTTATACCTGACCGCCCTTGAACTTGATCCACACCCCGCACCACTGGAAGAGCTGCGTTTCAAGAAACTTGAGAACAGTGTTCTCATCAACGTTGCTGATCCAGAGTGTAACAGTAACGAGTTGGTGCCTATGGCAGGCAGTCTGGGTGATCACGTGTTTGATCACTACCAGCATACCTTTGACCTCGTCATTGGCAATCCGCCCTGGACCAGTTTAACCAAAGAGCACCGAAGCATTGAACGGATTTTTACCAAGAGGTGTAGAGAAGTAGCTGCACAACGCGGTCTGGATGAAATCGCTAAATCTTACCATAATCCGGACGGCGTTCCCGACTTGCCCTTCGTTTGGGGAGCCATGGCTTGGGCCAAGCCCGGTGGACGCATTGCTCTGGCACTGGCCGGACGCTGGCTGTTCAAACAATCTCACAAGGGAACTGCGGCTCGTAATGCGTTATTCGAAGCCCTGAAAGTAACGGGCATACTGAACGGCGCAGCACTACGGCAAACTCGGGTCTGGCCGAGTGTGGATCAGCCCTTCTGCCTACTGTTTGCCGACAATGAGTTGCCGCAGCCGAACGAGCAGTTTGTCTTCGTCAGCCCGCACTATGAGCCGGACCTGAATAGTAAGGGCCTACTACGGGTCGATGCCAGTGATGCCAGTCCGATAGCTTTCGATCTGGTCAAAAGTAATCCGGCTGCGTTAAAAACCTTGTATCGTGGCACAGTGCTGGACTTGGCCATTGTGAGCAAAATCAGACAGCGCGCAGAATGCACAATCGGCGATTACTGGAAGGAAAGCGCGGGGCTTTTCAAGAGCCAAGGTTTTCAGGTGGCTAGCCGGTCCCAAGACGATAGCTTCCTCAAAGGAAAGCCTGCTTTGCAGGCGAATTACGACCTACAGCCTTTTATGGTGCTCAACAAGGCACTTGACCGCTATATTCCACGGGGGCTTCACCGTACGAGATCGCCTGAAATTTATAAAGCCCCTTTAGTTCTAGTGAGAAAGTCTCTACGCGAAGACCGTTCCAGAGGCAGGGCGTTGCTAAGTACCGATGATGTAGCATTCTCTGAATCTTACTATGGGTATTCAGCATCTGGCCATCCGTTATCAGCGTTCCTTACGCATTATTTATTGGTATTGCTTCATAGCAAGCTTTTTGAGTATGTCACTTTAATGACAAGCGGAGAGTTCGGTGTTGAGCGGGAAGCACAGCAAAAAATGGACGTTAACCGTCTTCCATTTGTTCCACCGGAGAGCCTGTCAATCGATCAACGTCAGTCCATAGAAACATGCGCCAAGCAGTTGATCAATAATCATCCCGATTGGTCATTGCTCGACTATACCGTTGGTCAGCTCTATGGTTTGTCGTCGACTGATCAGCAGGTTCTGTCCGATACTCTTGCGATTAATGCTCCCTACGCATCTGCTCGTGACGAGGGGTTGGCGCGGATCACAGAGGAGCAGGCTCAGGCATTTATCACTTGTTTGGGAAAGGCGCTGGCTGGGGCATTTGGTGCCGGGGGACATCGGGTGCAGGTGCAGTTCTTGAGCGCCACCAATCCTGCCCTACCCTGGCGCTTTTTTTCCATTACATTGGAGGGGGGCTCCCCACCGCTTGAGCTTCCTGCACATTGGATCCAACAGGTGAGCAGTCTTGGCGTCAGCCGAATAACCCTACTCAGTTCAGATCAGCCCAGTCTGACGGTTGGGTTACTCAACCGTTACCGATACTGGACACAGAGTCAGGCACGTCTACTTGCATCAGAGCTGATCTGGGAATTTGGGGCACGTCTAGAGGAGCTCGGTCAGCAATGCGAGGATTGATGACAGGGCGGGGGACAACCACAGGAAGACCGTGCAATATCCCAGAGTCCTTAATGATTGTGGTTCAGAATGCGCTCGCTCACGCTTGGCGCCAATTGCTTGAGGAAGTCGCCGAAAGGCAATTTTCGATCTGTGACGAAGAGGAGGACACAATTACTGAGCGGCTCTATATGATTTTGGACGATATCTACAGCAATGATCCGGAAGCCGTTCAAGGATTTTCAATATTTCAGACCCCAGTTCGGGAAGGTAACCTACGCAACCGGGCGGGCAATAAGCGCGATTGCCAGCCCGACCTCACATTTCGACCACTTAGAGGTCAGTTGGATACTCGAAGCAGTACGATGGCGGCAATATTCGTCGAGTGCAAACCCATCGATTCGACACACCCTATTGGTAGCACCTATTGTAAAGCGGGTATCAGCCGGTTCATCAGAGAGGATTATGCCTGGGCGGTAGATCGCGCCATTATGCTGGGATATGTCCGTAACATCTGCCCCTTACCGGGCGGCCTTACCTATGTTCTGGGCAGTGACGCGGGCCAAAGAGAGTACCGAGTCAAGAAACAACTGGCCTCGCTTGGCCAGACAAATCATGGTGACGAAGTATATTGCAGCGTTCACCATCGTGGCCCTACATTGGCAAGCTCCCATGCACCAAGCCTACCCATTACTCTGCACCATCTTTGGTTGAAACCCGAAAAACCCTGTGAGACCACTAGGTGCAAGGTCTCGGCGCGTGGTCACGATAGAGCTGATTAACGCTTTTTATAAGGACTTTGTCTTCTCAAGAGTAAAGATGTCATCTGGTGTTCCCGGCGTTTGAGGAGTCAGAGGACAATGAAGTTCGAGAGTTTTGATACGTTGACTGGGAAGGATATACGGCCAGCCTAATTCGTCAACGCTAGCCAAAAATGGTGTTGCCAAATGTTTCAGGATGTCACGTTCAGAGCAGCCTCTTGCCATTTTCGACCGGAAAATCTGGGGCGACCAATGCGACTCCACCCGTTTCCGTATGCACTCCAGTAACCAGGCATTCAGACACGAAAGGGCCGATCTGTTTGGGAGGGAAGTTGGTAACGGCCAGCACCTGCTTGCCTTTAAGCGTTTCCTTGTCATAGAGTTCAGTGATCTGTGCGCTGGATTTACGAACGCCGATCTCGGGACCGAAGTCCACTTTCAACTTGTAGGCAGGCTTTCGTGCCTCGGGGAAATCATCTACTTCAATGATCGTACCAACCCTTAGTTCTATCTTTTCAAAGTCATCCCAACTAATCATATTCAGCTCCTCCAAAAAGATTGATCAATGAATGGCTTCAGGCTCGGGCACTGGTTGCCGCTTCACTCTGCCAGCGATTAAAGAACCCAGCACAATCAGAACACTGGCAGCAATAACAGCACCGGTCGCCTCCCCGTAACCCGCGGCGATCAGCAATACCACGGAAATAAGCGGAGCACTGTAAGCCAGAGTGCCCAGCAACTGGATGTTGCCGTGTTTCACGCCATAGTCCCAAGTAAAAAAGGCGATGCCGACCGGCCCCAAACCCAGGCCTAGCACGCCAGCCCATTGAACCCACCCGCTTGGCCACACCGTTGTTTCCCAAATCAGGTGACACACCAGAGCCAGAACAGCGGTCACATGTTCGGCGACAATTAGGATGACCGGTTAGCGACAATTATCTTGGCCGGTTGGGTGTAACAATTGGCCCCTTGTTTTCCATGGTGGAGCAATGGGTGCCAGGCCAACACATAACCAACCGACAAGAGGAGCTGTTCATGCAGCACCGAGAGTTATGGTGATTTCTGGTGTATGGAAGCAGGCTGAAGGGGTGGCGTATCCTGTTGGTTGATCTCCGCCAAGATCACAACCAACAGAGGAATGATACGCCATGCCCAAGTCTAACCTGCATGCTCTTTCACAACCAGAGGTAGCCAGCAACGACCCGTTGCACGAGTTGATCCGGCAGGGTGCC
>NZ_JAKZAH010000065.1 GCF_023156245.1 Marinobacter bryozoorum | reverse complement strand
CTTGCGTTTCTTGCTCATGATTCTCCTCCTTGTGGAGATGATGAATCAGAGCTTAGGCACCTGTCCAAAATTTGGGGGCCACTTCAGCTCTAGTCTTAACCAGCAGTAGGCTTTACGCCTATTTTTTTGATGTATTTCAACGGACTATGATATTACGTTAGCCTAAAAGTCTTCGGTGGTCCAGGGTCTCGTGTCTTTGATCGTTGAACTGAGGTTCCGACAGCGTAGCGATCTGAAGCAGTGGCTCATGAGCAACAGCGACGCCGACTTTGGTGTTGCACACACTGGTGTGCTGAGAGGCCTTTCTTTACTACGAGCTGTGGAGCTTCTTCGGGGCGGCGCTGCCTGTAAAGTATTTTATGTAGGCATCCCATATACCCGTTGCCAATCGTGTGACGAAACAAAAAAAAGGGTTTAGGCCGAGATACAGTTTTTGACACGGTCATTAGCGAACCAGAGATAGATCAATGGCCCATAGCGAAAAAAAAAGGGAATGGCGCGAGATTCTATTGTTCGCTTTGCGACCCGAGCGGCCAAATCGTAGCGGCAATGTATCTGTCTGGAGGTAAAAATGTGGCGCGATGGCGATCAACCTGAATCCGCTATGGGCCTTGGTGCTCCAAAAAGCTCAAAGCTGCGCTTTCCAATCAAAGTACCGGCGGGTCATTTTTAGCCCATCCTGGGGATCAGCCAACATGAAAGCCAGCGGCGACAAGCCGCAAAACGGCTCCTCCGTGGTGGGCTTACGAATCCGCTCTGCAGCTCGATCGTCGCTGGGGCAGAGAGCATCCAGTGCGCGCGCAATACCCATCAAATAACTGATCCGCTGAAGCACCTGCCCCGACATTTCACCCGGTTTGTCAGCCGTGAGTTCGTCGAACTCAGCCTGGCTCAGACCCAGCAACTGTTTCTGCTCCGCCTCTGTACAACCCCATTGGGCCATGATGTATCGGAATCCTTTCAGGGCGACCGCCGCCTTATTGGCGGGTACTGCTGGGCTTGGGCCTTCATTGCTTTCCATGTGGGCACTTCACCTTCACTTGATAGGGATGGCATCTCGGCCGGATCGCTGACTCAGGCGCGAGCCCCTGACTTTTCCATGAACTCGCTGATCTCCCGCTCCAGGCGTGCATGCACATCCAGTAGATCATCTCGGTCAACAGGCCGCTCTTTATTAAGACGATTGCGGGATTTCTTCCGCTCGATCTCCGCGCGCTGTTCGGCATAGACGTGGTGCAACACACCCACCCCCAAACTGGCGCTCTCTTCCTCGTTCATGTGTTTGCGCAGTCGTTTGAACTGTTCCGGTGTGGGCGGAGTCTGGCGTTTTGCCTCAATGTCCTTCTGGCGGATGCCGAAAGCTTGGCCCCACAGCCTGACGGCCCGGTCCCAGGCTTTGGAGAGGGTCTGGTTCTCGGTGATGGCAATGCGCATGGGGTTACCCGGTGCGTTCACCTGGAAGTAGCACTGCTCCGTCTGATTACCTCCGATGGTCCCGATGCCCAGGGTGATGCCCTGGAAGCCAACGCCTCTGAAGGGCTTAACCCGCGGGTGCTCGGTACGAATAAAGTCCAGGTATTTGACCGCCGCAGCCCGCATGGCCCAACGGGCTTCGTAGTACTCGGCGCGGGTTTTCTGATAACGGTACCAGAGCGTTTCGGGCACGGCGTCACCGGGGCGGCGCAGGCTGAAGTACTTCTGATAGCGCTTGCCACGAATCGTCGCGGCGACGCGCCAACCGTAAAAACCAGACGAGAGTTCGCCCTTATCGTAGAACTGGATCGCCATGGGTGGCCGAGTCATCCTTTTGTGGTGAGGTGTAAACGTAAATGCATTTACAGACTAATGGGTACACCGATGGGCAAGACCCGTGGGTGTCGGGTCACGGATTTTGGCAGCGCCTGCCAAGCATCGGTGCGTTGTAATTCAGTGAGGGCTGCACTACGGGATTGCAACCCGGACCAGGCTCGTTCCGGTGACTGTGCAAAGCGCTGAATCAAGCGCTGCCAGTCTGGATTCCCATCCTTTTGCCAGTCTCTGGGCCAGGTGGTGCTCCAGGCGATACCGTCTTCGTCCATCACCATGGGTGACACATCATAGATGGGCGTCAGTTCGAGCCCGTGGAACGTTCGATGAAATGAGGTATTACGCCCATGGTTGTCGCTGTTACCGAGTAACCGGTTGATGTGATCCCGGATAAGGTATTCGACCAGCATTCCATCCGGATCACTGGCCAGGGGAAGAATGACGTCCAGCGCATCAATGTGGCTTAGCCGGGCCCCGTTACCAATCTTGCCCATCACATTATACTGGGACTCCACCGGATAACGCTCCCCGCCCGGTCCGCGGTCGAAACGACGGACCCAGAGGGCATCGGGTTGCCAGCGCACTTCCGGCACATCAAAGCCTAACGAACCGAGGGCTTTCAGGTACAGGTATTCAGCACGGAGAATATCGATACGATTCCCGCTCACCGGCTCCCGAGGCCATTTCACCAGCCAGTAATCGGTAATCACACAGCCGTCCGGCTCGTTTCCGTCCAGATAGTACTGACCGTCATCGGCTCGGTTAATCAGCAGCTTGGGGTTTTCACCGCCTGCGCCCAGACCCGCCCAAACCGGATAGCTATCAGCAAGGCCGGCAGCTTTGCTGAATGGTTCGTAGGGCCAGTACCGGTCGCCGGCACGCTCAATATCCAGGGGCATGGGCGGGTTACGGTCGCCACTGAGGCTTGGCCCTTTGATCCGACAATTACCAATGGGCGAGCGGGCCGCTTCTTTTAACAGGCGCACATCGTGCTGTGGGCCATCCTGGGTCGTCAGGTCTTGCCACCTTGGAGACACCAGCCTCTCGAGCAAGCGCCTTCGGGCCCAGCCGCTCGGTATCAGATCCCTCAGCAAAGCTGCGACCGCTTCGCCCTCATACGTCTCAAGTACCTCGCCCGGCACCTGGGGGCTGGCCCACTGCACGAATGGCAGGCTGATGACGGGTACGAAATCGTCTGTCTGAAAATCCCCAAGGCCGAGGGTGACTCCAGGGTGCGGGACACAGGTCCAACCGTCCTGGCGTTGATAATCCAAACGCATGGGACTGAGCAGGCCAGACTTCGGCCGGTCAATCCTGATCTCCGCCAACGTATCCCAACCTGCCGGGCCCCAGCGTTCGAGTTCAACCAAAGGCATGATCATCCCCCCTCAATAGAACCACAACGCGACCATCCACGTTCAGGGCCTGGCCGTCGCCCAGCGAGATCAGCCACGGCCAGTCCCAATGCGAGTGTCCGAACACAGTCAGGCCGGAATACCCAGTCTCTAGTGATAGCGTTACGCCGGGGTCGCCACGGCGGCGACGCTCAACGTCCTCCGGCCCCTGGTGCAACAGGATCATGTGCGGCCGCAGGGCGGTGACCGACTCCATGACCGCCAGGAACGCTTCCTCATCCCGCCGCTGGTGACGCCCGGGATTCCCGATGATGCCGCTGACGCCACCGACCCGCAGTCCGGCTGCGTTGCGAACCTGACCATCGAGAATTTGAACCGACTTTGGCAGCGCCTTCGGTTCAGCCAACTCATCGTGATTGCCATGCACGGCGAGGACCTGTGGCGCCAGCGAAGCGAATGCCTCGTAGACGTCATCCACCGGACCGGTTCCACCGCGTTTATGGCAGTCTGGGTAGTCGTAAAGATCGCCACACAGAAACGCCACTTGCGGCTGCGGAATCGTTCCTTCCGCCACCAATGCCATCAGCGCTTCTGCTACAGGCACCCCCATCAGCCGGTTGGCGCCGCCGTCTTCACGCCCCTGCAGGTCGGAGGCAAAAAACAGCGCGTCTACGCCATCGGGCAACCCAGTGGCCCAGGCCCGATGAAAGGGCAGATGCTTACGCAGCGGTTTCCCGGAGGGGCCGCTGGTTCGATGGGGCAAGGTGTGAAATGGCGCCTGCTCTATGTTTACGATTCTCAGCATGCGGTCTCCAGCTGTTCAAGCAGCCATCGATCGACCTGCTCGCAAACGGCGTCGTTCTCCTGGGGATCAACGAGGCGGCTTTCCTGCCAGGCCAGCGCATCTTCCACCTGTCTCTCAATTGGATCGTCCGGGTTAGCCAGAGCTGCGCCCTGTCTGCCGGCGAATCTATCGCCCCTTTCCAAGGCCGCCATTCGTTCTCGCACCCATTGCTCCGCGGCTGCCCGACTGGCAAAACGAGGCTCATCTCGGATGAAAAAATCGCGGGGAATCTCGAACGAACGACCATCCCGGCAATAAGCGATGATCTCACCGGACATCTCTGGCAAGTAGCTGGTATCGCTCTGGAGTGCCTCAAGGGCGCTGCGGAAGTCCGGAAAAGGCGCTGAGAACCGATCCCTCAGGTCAAATGCTCGGTACGCAAAAATATTACTCAAGGACCCATCTGAGAGTACATCGGCGTGGGCCCCGTAAGCATCCAGATTCTCCAGAATACTGTTTTCACTGATTTTTTTAATCACTTCACGCCCTCCACCCTCGAACTACTGCCCTCGTCCAATGATACAAATTGTATCGTTTACTACCGTTGAGCTTTTGCATTCAGTTTCAAGACAGAGTAGCTTAATAAAATGAAACACCCAAGCAGGGATGTAAAAATGTCGATCCATTCGTTTGTCAACGGTTTTGTCACAATAGACACATTGCGTGCCCACTCTGAGGCCTGCCTCCAAGCTGCTCCAATTGGGGTCAATGACGGGGAGGATCTTCTTGGCGTCGTGCTTGACCCGCTTAGCTACGAGGGGCTGATGCGGCTAGCGATTGTTCATCGGCAGCAACAGTCCGGGAAGCAGCCCAATCAGACGATGAGCGAGGCCATGACTGCGTTCATAGATATGGGCGAGCGGCTACTGGGCGAAGCCTCGAACAGCGTTCCGGATGATGCGCACAACCGAAACCAACCTCATCGCGATCCAAGCCCAGATGACGAGCAGCCTCCCTCATGAGACGGAATCTGATTGTCCATCAGCATGTCGGGTGTAACCGGTTTGGCAGGAACTGGATCTGCGGCGATCTGCATAGCCATCGCGACCTCTTTATGTCGGTCTTTGAAGAAACGGGGAGCCCGCCATGTTACCGACACAGGAGCTCATTACGCTCGCGGGGTACTAATCGTCATGACAGAACACATTCCTGAAACCCCACTGCTCGTGGTGGACCTGGAGGCAACCTGCTGGGAGAACCGACGGGCTCCGAATGGAGACCCCCAAAGCGTTACCAATATGGAGATCATTGAGTTTGGGTGCGCGCTGGCCACCCGCTATGGAAAGCTGTTGGACAGCAAGTCGTTTCTGGTCAGGCCAACCTGGGCACCCCGGCTCAGCCAATTTTGCACAGAGCTGACCGGTATCGATCAATCCATGGTCGACGATGCTCCAGCTTTCCCGGAGGTTGTTGAGCAACTGGATGACTGGCTGGGAGAGCGAGCGGAATCGTTTATTTGGTGCAGCTGGGGAAACTACGATCGATTGCATATTCTCGCCGAAAGCAGAAAGCATAACGTGACCCCTGACTTCATGTTGTCGCCCCATCTCAACCTCAAGCGGATCTGGCGTCGCACGACCGGACAGAAACGGAAAAACGGTCTCGCTTACGCGCTCGCCTACCATCACCTTGAATTCGAAGGGCACCATCACCGCGGCGTGGACGATGCAAGAAATATGGTTCGCCTGCTCCCGTATATGGATTGGTCGCTCCAGGATCCGTTGCTCACCCATCCGAGTCCTCAGGAGAGATCGTGATGAGGCTCGTGTGTATTTCGGATACCCACGGCCTACACCGGCAAATCCCGGCTGTTCCGGATGGCGACGTACTGATCCACGCCGGTGACAGCCTGGGCCAGGGTACGCTGGAAAATCTGGCCGACCTGAACGATTGGCTTGGAACACTACCCCACCAGCACAAGATCGTTATTGCCGGTAATCACGACTGGGTCTTTCAGGAAGCACCAGCCTTGGCCCGGGAGACACTAACCAACGCGATATACCTCGAGGACAGCGGTACCGAACTAGACGGACTGCGGTTTTGGGGCTCCCCCTGGACGCCGCAGTTCCTGAATTGGGCGTTTATGCTTAAGCGGGGCCAGGCACTGCGCGAAAAATGGCAGCTGATTCCGAAAAATACCGACTTGTTGATAACCCATGGTCCACCAAGAGGCATCGGTGACCAGGTATCGGTGGATTTTCGCACCAGGGAGGTCGGCTGCGTTGACCTCGAACAGCGCCTGGAACAACTGCCCAACCTTCAGGCCCACGTATTCGGTCACATTCACGAGGGCTACGGCCAATACTTGCGTGGGCAGACCCGACTCATAAACGCGAGCACCTGCACCGCCCGATACGAGCCCACCAATCCACCCATTGTGTTCGATCTGAGCAAAACAGGAGATTACCGATGACCGCTGAAGAACTGATCGCCCGATTGAGAGCTTTGCCTCCGGACGCACCCGTTCTGGTGGAGGGGTATGAGAACGGATTTGACGAGATCGTAGAGCTGAAGGGGCAAGACGTGGTGCGTTATCGTCATGCTCAGCCGTGGGACGGTCAGTATCAACCACCGGAGAGTTTCGAGCAGCCAGCCACCGGCATCATGCAGGCCGCCGTGATTCTGGGACGTCGTGGACCGCTGCGATAGGAGAAGCTCATGTCACAACGGAAGCGATATAACCTGACAGATTTGGTCGTTCGGTGTGACTCAGCCGCGCCCATCCCAGACGAACTGAAAGAGTGGGACCAGGCGCCCTCCGTTGGCCTCGAGCAAACGATCATGGACGACCGAGTTGATATCAGCGACGTGATCCTCCAGTTCCGCGAGAGACTCGCGGACAACTATGATGTTATCCAACTGCTTCTGTTCGGCAGCCGGGCTCGAGGACATTATCATTCCGAGAGCGATGTTGACATTGCGGTGATTCTGCCGGGTGAGCCAGATGATTTCGTTGAAACCAAGTTAGAATTGGCAGGCCGAGCCTTTGATGTCTTGGTGCAAACGGGCGTCAGGATTCAGCCTTTCCCAATCTGGGAAACGGAATGGCAGGAACCCGCGAAGCACTCCAACCCAGAGTTACTGGCGACCGCCGCCCGAGAGGGTTTGATTATTTGGTCGCGCAATAAATGACAAGCGCCCTCGATGCCTACCAAGCACTCGACACCTTTCGAATTGGTCTGGCCCATCAAGGTTAGTATGTTTTAGTAACAAGATTTACTAATTAGTAAATCTTGTTACTAATCATTATTACAATGACCCACTGGGGCCATCACCGCATGGCGGAGGTCAAGAAAATGTGCAGAATAATTTGAAACTACGATGGGTAGCCAACGGCATGGATAGTGATCAGAAAGCCAAAGAACTCTTCGAAGACGCTTTAAAAAACCTTTTCGATGGTGATCAACAGCTCATCAGCCGCTGGCTGGAGACGCCGGTACCGGCTCTGGCTGGCGAGTCACCACAGACACTGATGGGGACGCCCACCGGGTGTGAAATTCTGGAAAGGTACATTAAGAAGCTGAAGTACGGCGACTACTCGTAATTTTGAGAGCTTGCCATTCTGGCCCCATCGCACACACCGGACGCCCCTTTAAAAGCGCTTAGCTTTGCGTCAAATCCAGCACTGTGCTCTTTCGGCGCCAACCCAAGATCCCTTGACTAGCCCATCTCGGCGGTGACCTGCCCCCCTCTAGCTTAACCGTTTCCAGCTTAGTAATGTTCATCACGCCAGAAAGTCCATCTACAGCAATCGCTGTAGGATTTCGTTTGCTCTGTTAGGCGAGGTCCACGCGAGCAAGCTTAACCATAGAACCTACTCCACTAAATCCACTTGAAGGTCGGCGCCAAGTTGAGCTGCGAGGGTGCTCATGTTCTTTGCTGAAATGTTCCTTTTTCCTCTTTCAACATCGCTCAAATAGGGGCGCTGGAACCCGCACATCTGCGCGACCTTTTCCTGAGTCAGCCCCTTTTCTTTTCTAAGTGCTCGAACCTTTTTGCCGAAATCGACCAAAAGTTTTTCCTGCTTGTTTGACATACGAACTCCTTGGTCTAATTTCAAATAGTAACTTATAAGTTACATCATCGGCCATCAAGCAGGAGTGGTCAAATGCTCTCCGAAGAAGAAGTCGTTGAAAGGTGTGCTCAGGCCGGTGTGTCTGAGGAGGGAACTGATATCGCACTCTCCATAAGGAGTTCCCCGCCCGCAAGGAAGGTAAAGAATTCTGCGGCCCTGCGGTCATCCACTTATATTTTCGCCAGCAAGAAGATGAGGCATACCGTCCAGGCGGAGAGTCTCTCGATAGAACTTCCTGCCATCTATAAGCATGAGTTCGATCGGTCGGTTCTTGAATACTATGACCAGCCCAGTGAGAAGATTTTTCTTGAATACCTCAGCAAAACAGGCCGTAGAGTAAAGGCGGCAAGCACGGCGGATTTCTTTGTCATCGCCGACAACTTTATAGGCTGGGAAGAGTGGAAGCCTTTGGAGCGGTTGATAAAACTCGCTGAATCTCACCCAGGGCGGGTTGTTTTCGATGAGACTTCGGGGCGGTATCGATGCCCTCCGGCTGAGGCTTATGCGGAAGCTTTGGGTCTCAACTTCAGGCTTTGCACTGAGCAGGATTTGAATCTTCGGTTGGTCGAGAATCTCAGGTTTTTGGGTGATTTCTGGAGCGCCGCGCCGCTGGATCAGACGCCCGTCCCAGAGGAAGTGTTCGGTAAGTCACGATGGCTCCGCCTGGCCGAAATCCTTAATACAGGATTGATTGAGGCGGACGAGTTGTATGCACTTATTGTGAGTCAGGCGGTGTACGTTGATCTCGAAAAAGATCTGCTCAGTCAGCCGCAATACTGCAAAGTTTTTAGATCGAAAGAAGATGCTAAGGCGCTCGGGTGCGTATTCCAGACCAAGGTTGCCACTGATTCCAGACGAAGCCTGCCACCCATTCCACGCGAAAGCTGCCACTG
>NZ_JAKZAH010000064.1 GCF_023156245.1 Marinobacter bryozoorum | reverse complement strand
ACCTTCGGACTGGCGCCTTGGCCAGAGGCCCCAGCGTCACGCAGTAGGTCAGCGAATTAACCAAACGGGACACTAGGTGCATCCTTCTCGTTTTCGGCTCCCCAGCTATTAAGCCAGCCGTGAACCTCGCTGGCATCAACAATCTTGCCTTGGGCCGCAGACTCCATTGCCTCCAAGGTTTGTTTCCAACGCTCTTGCTCAAGCTGCTGCTTTTCGATGTATTCGGACAATGCCTGGTTAATTACCCAGCCTTTGCTCCGATGCAGCCTGCTGGCGATTGCTTCCAGGTGCTGTTCAACTTCTGCTTGAAGGCGAACTGTGGTGACGCTCATGACTATACCCTCGAGTTTGTCGACTACAATGTATTACAGCATAGCCTGAGAGGGTGCGGCAAAGAATTTAACGCGGAGCTTTGTGGCAATTTTGGAGCCGCGAAGCGGTGGGAAAATTGTCCGGCAACAGCGGCTGGTTATGCATTATTCGTAGTGACTCCAGAGTCTGAGGACTTTCACCACTTGCTCGTTCTCCAGTACTTGGTAGACCAGGCGATGCTGAATATTAATTCGGCGCGAATAGCCCCCCGAAAGATCGCCAATGAGCTTCTCAAACGGAGGCGGCTTGCGGTATGGATCTTCCGCTATAAGCGCTAAAAGTTCCTGGGCTTTTGGTTTGAGGCCGCTGGAGGCCAACTTTTTTGCATCTTTCTGGGCCTGCTTGGTGTACACCAACTTCCATGTCACCAGTCCAACACCTCATCGCATTCATCCACGGGGGTATCCATCCCTTCCCGAATAGACTCCCGCATACCTGGTACGGAGAGCAGGTAAAGTGTTTCCTGAATAGCAGACCAGTCTTCCTCGGAAACCAGAACAGCTTTGTTCCGCTTACCCATGATGACGATTGGTTGGTGGGACTCGGCGGTCTCGTCAATCAACCGATAAAGGTTGCTGCGCGCCTCAGTTGCTGTGATTCCGGTCATGACGCACCTCTTGCGTGTTTAACTTTTACCCAAGTGTACGCCTAAAGGTACGTACGTCAAAACGAACGTATCACATAACGCCTGCCATCACCGGTGACAAAGCCGGAGCGAAGCGGAGGTTCTGGCATCCGGTGCAAGGCAGGCGTTATGTTTCGTGTGCTGGCAATTCGAGCTGCCTCTCACTCCGCCAGACTCGTATGAGCACAACCTCTTTAGCCTGCCTGAGATAGACAACTCGAAACGGTGCGTGAATCAATTCGCGAATATGATCCATGTTAAATTCAGGAACAGCTCGGCCAGCATCCGGGTGGATTTGAAGCATTTCACAGTGCTCCAGGATAGCAGCCACGAAATCATCACCGATATGTGGCACATCCTGCTCTTTGTAATACCCCTGAATAGCCTGTAAGTCCTCAAGAGCGGACTGTGCGATGAGTAATTCCATTTACTTGATACCCAACGATTTCCTGGCCTCCTCCAACGATACGGTATTGCCCTCGCGAACATCCATCAGCCCCTGCGCCACCGCCTTTACAAACCGCAATTCCTCTGCGGTTCTCTCATAATCCTCGAGCCCCTGAACAACAGCTATGCCGCGGCCACGGCTGGTGAGCAGGATGGGGCGATGCGTATCCTGCGCTCGACCAACCACCTTTCCAGGATTGATCTTCAGGTCTGATAGAGGAATGACATCCTCGGAAAATTTCACCTGCATAGTGATTACCTGGTCAACGATTTGGTACCATTAATAGCACCAGCTAACAGGTGCGGTCAAGAAACATGACGCCCGCCATCACCGGTGGCAAAACCGCAGCGAAGCGGAGGTTTTGGCATCCGGTGCATGGCCTGGTTAGCTATCGATCCTCGTGCAAGCGACCTTCCACATATTTATGGAGGATGCTAGCAACAAGTGTTTGGTAGGGGATGCCTTCTGCCAGGGCTTTCTTCTGGAGCCCCCTAAGATCCTTGGAGGATAGTCTGATGTTAATACGGGCATCTTTCTTGAACATGGCCTCGGAGTATTGTTGATGCCGTAGTTTCCTGTCTTCACTCTCTGGCGACCTCTGCAGCTCTCCTGCATCGAATGCATCCAGAATTTCCTGCTCTTCTTTATCCAGCCTACTCATTTTGGACCTCCCAAATAGGTTTTGGTCGCTTTCCAGCTCGGGATGATCGTTTTCAGAAAAACCTCATCCTCTGACTCCACAAGGGGCACCAAATACGCATACCCCTCAATTTCAATCACATGAATTTGTTGCCCCGGATATCGCTCCTGATTCGGATGCTCGAACGTATCCAAGATGCCTCCAACCGAGATATGCAAAACCACATCCTCGAAAGAGATGCTCCTTTCTGCTTGGAGAAGCTTGTTCTTCTCTGGGTTCCATGTGATAGGTTTCACGGGTCAAAGTTTAGTACGTTGTGTGCTTTTTGTGCTCACTAGCTAACGCCCGCCAGTATGCGCGGCTACGGAATGGAGGCAAAGCCGCAATGCAGTAGGCGTCGCCGTGCCTGGTCTTGTTAGGGCCTTTGAATCGGGATAGCATAATCGTATCGCCATTCGCGGAGGCATCATGGCTACCGAAACATTAGACCACCTACGCTCCCAGATTTTGACTCTCTCAGAGTCGGAGCGCGCAGCACTGGCTCGGGAGTTAATAATGAGCCTGGACGGCCCCCATGACGACTCGGTCGAGCAGGCCTGGAACGATGAAATTGTTCGCCGCGTATCCAAAGTCAAAAGCGGAAAAGCCACGCTGCTCAGCCGTGAAGAATTTCGATCAAAGATGAGAGCGAGGTTAGGCCAGTAACAGTGCGAACGGTGAGGATACTGGAAGAGGCCTCGCAGGAAGCTATAGAGGCAGCAGCATGGTATGAATATGAGCAAGCTGGACTCGGGGCCGAGTTTTTTGCTGCTGTTGATGCTGCCATCGACGTTATTGAAGAAAACTTTATCCCCTTATCACCTCTCCCCGAAGAAGCCGGTGATACCGGTGCAAGGCGCCTGATTCTGGAGCGCTTCCCATACGATATAGTTGCCATTGAACTGCTAGAAGAAGCTGTAGTCATTGCCGTTGCTCACCACTCCCGAAAACCTGGCTATTGGCTGGGGCGCGGTAAACCCTAACGCCCGCAGCATGCGCGGCTTTGGAATGGAGGCGAAGCCGCAATGGAAAAGACGTCGCCGTGCCTGCGATGGTTATGTTCTGTGAGCGACGTTCGGGAACCTCTCGGGATGCTCTATAATTTCTTCCGTCAGGTCGACATCAAGGTCGGGCCAATAGAAGTGGCCTGGAGATTGTTCCTCAACGTTCACAATTGCGCTGACCGGCTGCTCCTTAAACCAGGGAAAACTGTTGTAGGGCATGAAAAACTCTCGGTCGTGCGCCAGAAGCCACACGCCATGCGCAGAAATGTTCGTCACCTCAACTGCCGAAGTGCTGTTTCCAAGCGCTGACAAGCTCATCTCGGTGACCCTCCACCAATAGTTCGATTTCTTTCAGTTGCTGCCGGTTGTATCCGTAATTTTTGGACAGCTCAATATCTGGTTCAAGCCAGAATTTTGCCTCGCCATCACCTGATACTACATGAACATGCATGCGAGACTCCTCTCGCGAGAAGAAAAAGAAACGATATCCTTTTTCTCGGAATACTGTGGGACTCATCCATACTCCTCAAACATAACGCCTGCAGCATGCGCGCCTACGCAATGGAGCCGAAGGCGCAATGTAGTGGGCGTCGCTGTGCCTGCATTGGTTAGCACTTGTTGACGCCTGCGTATATGCTGATAATATACGTTCATGATCAATTGGGCACAAGTTACTGGCTTTGACTGGGACGAAGGCAACTCCCGTAAGAACGCGGAGAAACATGGCGTAAACCAGTCTGAAGCGGAAGAAATTTTCTTTAATGAGCCGCTTCTGGTGCTGGAAGACTCCAAACACAGCCAGACCGAGGTCCGTTTTCATGCCCTTGGTGAAACTGATGATGAGAGATTATTCCACATCACGTTCACACTAAGGCAGAACGGTACACTGATTCGGGTGATTTCCGCTCGCGACATGCACCGAAAAGAGAGGGCCGTTTATGAGCAAACCAAAAAAGATGCCTGAGTTCAAAACTGAAGCAGAAGAACGGGAATTCTGGGAAATCCACGATTCTACCGATTATCTGGACTGGAGCCAGGCCAAGCCGGCATCTTTCCCGAAGCTGAAACCCTCAACCAAGACCATCTCACTCCGGTTGCCGGAAACGCTGCTTGATCGGATCAAAATCGAAGCCAACAAGCGGGATATGCCATACCAATCGCTGATCAAGGCTTGGCTTGCAGATGACGTGAACGACAGTCGTCGGACCTGAGGTGCTAACGCCTGCAGCACGGGCAAAGTTGAAGCGCAGCGGAAACTTTGTCCCAGTGCCTGCGATTGTTATGCATTTTTTTGCTACTGTGATTTCTTAAAGGCCAGACCATCAATATCGTACGCTCGATCTAAACACAGGCCAGACATGTGCTCTCCCTGCTGGCGTATTATCTGAACATAGTCTGCGCCCATTTCGGCCGCTTTATTTCTAAGTATATTCATTGCTCCGGCGAAATCGCCTTCAGCCCCATAGAGGCCACACCCACCACCGTGTTTTGCAGATATTGGGCCGAGCATCGAATAGCCCGCTTCAGGAGCAGCAGTACCAATCTGAACATTTTCTGACCCCGGGTGCATCTTGACGCTGCTTGCAGTACAGGCAGATAAAACAAAAGTCAGGGACAGCACGAAAACAATTTTCTTCACGATTTTCTCCATATTGCATAACGCCTGAGCTCAGGGGCGTTTGAGGCGACGCCTATTTTTGCGTCAGCAAAAATGGGTGGCGGGTCAAACGTCCCCTGCAGCGATTTGTTAGGCATCTGCCACCAACTGTTTCAGAAGCTCTTCTATGGAAAATGCGGGTCTTCTTCGATGTAGCATGGCATGGCAATTTGGACACACTGGCCTTAAGTCCTTCAATGGATCAACCTGGTATTCCGTGCCTATAGAAGCCAGCTCCCTTAAATGGTGCACATGAATAAAGCCCTTGCCGATATCGCCGTACTTTTGTTCAAAATCGAAACCACATACAACACACGAACACCCATAGTGTTCGATGCAAATACTCCTAGCAACAGGGTTTCTTTCGTATGCGTTTACTTGAACCTTAGTAACAGCCCCTTCTCTTATCGAAACCGAAGCTGGAGCAAGTTCTGGATAATCGAATGAGCTTGGTTCAATTAGCAAATCCAGTTCAATCAACGCTTCTGCAAGCTCGCGTCGAAGTCGCCATGTAAACCCGCGAGGTTTATGTTCACCTGTCGCGATAACTTGCCACCAGCCCGGTGACTTCTTATCTCGCTCTGGCATTTCTAAGGCCAAATGTTTCGCTATGCGCTTACCAAGGTTCCCTAGTGCGGCATTAGCTGGAGCAGCCTTATCGCCATAACCAAGTGCGTTCGTAATTTGTGGAGCAGTTGCCTCACATTCGTCGGCAAAAAACATATACGAAAGCAGTTCAAGATTGCCTTTCTTAAGAATGCCATCGCTGAGCATCGCATCCTTGAACTGTTGCTTCGTTATCTTCACTTCTTCCCTCCAGATGCCTAACGCTTGCAGCATGCGCGCCTGCGGAATGGAGCCGAAGGCGCAATGCAGTAGGCGTCGCCATGCCTGCACTTGTTATGTGATTTGACCCGGAACTGTAATTTCTGACCGAATAACAGATGACCATTTTTTCCAGCTGAAAAAGGCACTTGGGTGACGAATAAAAAGAATGCTTATATTTTTCCCATCTTTCTCAATAATAAATTTCTTAGGCTTAAATCGCCCAACTTTTTCTAGATTACTCGACTGAAAACGAGCAATACCAGCATCTTTAAAATAATCTTTAAATGCCTTAATTTTTACAGATTCCAACCCATAAACAATAACTTGATCCACATCAAAAACTGAAGTTAATTCATCGAAAGTCTTCCATCCAAAATAATAATCGTCATATTCTGGTCTATGCTTTTTCGTTTTAATCACTCTACTTACAAGGTTGTGGTAAACTACGGAGCTCCAAAATTCATTCTTTTCTTCATTTGTTGGCGTCTTCTTGGAATATATCGCCCTTTCTATGTTTCTTAAAAACTTTGAATTTCTCTTAAAATCAAAAGCATGTGCTTTGTGGAGTTTCCTGAGATTGTCTGAATCAGATATTCGCCCAGCACTAGATGGATCCTTTGGGTTCCAATCATAAACACTTTCACCAAGAACCAAAGTTTTTTGATCCGTATCTTTATAATTTAGCCCAACCCAGGGCAATCTATTAACTCCGTCGACATCACCTAGCTGATCATCGAAACTAGTATCGAAATCACTCTCGAAAATACCCAAATCATCACCTGTCCATTACTTTATATAATTTATTATGTTATTTTTAAAGTTTTATTGACCCATTAGGCAACCACTCAATATCAAGAAGACCATCACCAAAGTGAATAATTCCTTCTTTTCTAGGGGTTTCTTTGTGCTGCCCTCGATATTCAATGAAGTTATCAATAAGCTCAATAATATGAATCTTAAGCCCTGATTCGGTAATCTTGTCGAATATATCTTCCTCAAGCTTCCACGATGTGCCGCTCAGGCGATCTTCATCCTCTTCAGCGTTGAAAATGATCTGTCCCTTTACCTTCACAATTTCTGGGTGCTGCTGCGCAAGCATCCTCAAGCGGGAACTTTCGAAATTTGGATCAAAATGCGACATATCGTTTCCTTCTGGCCTTTTTCCTTAGGTTACACTAGAGAGACGACAATTTGTGTCGCCTTGACGCATAACGCTGAGCACAGCGGCGACCTTGGAGTGGCGACGAAGGAGCCACGGAAAGGGCGTCCGGCGGCCATCGGCCGCGTACTGCTGCGACTTGTTATGCATGCTGAGCCACCTTGCGAGATGCCACGATGAAAACTGCTACTGGCAACCACACCAAAACAGCTAGCAATGCCGCTTTGAAGCTGTAGGGGGCAAAGATTAGCCCATAGATCCCCCATGTTGGT
The DNA here is from genome assembly GCF_023156245.1 of Marinobacter bryozoorum. Classification (GTDB taxonomy): domain Bacteria; phylum Pseudomonadota; class Gammaproteobacteria; order Pseudomonadales; family Oleiphilaceae; genus Marinobacter; species Marinobacter bryozoorum. Next base: position 2,100 of record NZ_JAKZAH010000064.1, on the reverse strand, counting down.
AGGTTAAGCCACGCCGATACAATGCCTGATGCCCAAAACCCCTGGCAGTGAAAGCCAACCAACATTGCATCGGTAAGGTAGCAACCAGCAGATTCGGCAGCTATTGCACCACGTCCGATGAATACTGCGATCATGATATCTACCACCACCGCCAAACCAATCAGTGTCAGCGCTACACCTGATAACTTTTTAGGGCTCTCTTCCATTTTGTGTGGAACATTAGCTTGCGATCATTTTCGGTAATGTCGCTTGAAACGGGTTCGGGGGCAGGTGCTTGAGCTTGCCGGCGATCAGGAAGCAGATGGCAATGAAGTGGTTCGCCGTGCCGTAGCCGCGCGCCCGGGCCTTGGCTGCCTGGATCAGGCTGTTCATGGCTTCGACATAACCATTGCTCAAGCCGCTTTCAAAACCCTGCAGAACACCGGCCCAATGCCGCTTGAGGGTGGCTGCGAGTTGTTTCATCGGCTCCAACCGACAACGCCTGGCCCAGGAGTACCAACCTTTCAGTAACGCGTCGGCTTGTTCACGACCGGGGTTGGCCTGGAAGATGCCGCCCAGGGTTTCCTTGATGCGCCAGGCGCGAGCGGTCTTCAGGTTGGAGCGGGTCAGGTCGTACACGGCCTCATCCTGCTTTTTGCTCCAGCGGGCTATGTCGGTGAGCCAGGCCCATTTGGTTCGCTTCAGGCGGGCATCGTGGCGTACTTCAGACTTGCGCACGGCATCCACAGCCTGATTTGCCAGCTGAATGATATGGAACCGGTCAAAGGTGATTTCGGCGTTGGGCAGCTGCTGACCCAGGCCGCTGATGTAGGCCTTGGACATATCGATGCTGGCGTGCCGGACCTGATCAGCCTTGCCCTGATGGCTCGCAAGATCCTCAGAGAATCTTTTCAGAGTCTGGGCGTCACGACCGGGCGTTGCAAAGATGAGTCGGCGCTCGGCCAGGTCATGCACCAGCGTGATGTAGTGATGGCCACGCCGACAGGCGGTCTCATCGACCCCGATGGTGGTCACGGTGCTGTAGTCTTCACGAGCTTGTGCCTGGGTGACATGGTGGTCCAGTACCCGCCAAAGGGCCCTGTCATCAGTCCTCAGCTGCCTTGCCGTGGTCGATACCGGCATGGCCTTAGCCAACGTGAGGGCAAAGGCTTCGAATAGCAGGGTGAAACGGCTGCCCGGGCGAGCCCAGGGAACGTCCACCTGAGTGGTCTTCTTGCAGCCGCTACAGCGCACCCGAGGCACATCCGCATGGACGTAAGCTGCAAACTGGAAGAAATCCAGGTGCCGCCAGGTACGCGGCTTCCGGTCGTGAACAGGCTGATCGGCTCGCCCGCACCCGGGGCACGGTAACTGCTTTGCCTCACAGGAGACCCGGAAATCGATGCGTTGGGCTTTGGGGTCAAAATCGATGTCATCAACAGCCCATGGCGGTGTCAGGCCCAAGGCTTGTGTGAACAGCAGTTCCGGATTCATAGAGGTAGTCGCTGGAGGCCAGAAGATGCACGAGAGTATGGCTTAAAAATGCGTCAGCCGGCGAGGGGTTCCACACGAAACGGAAGAGAGCCCGTTTTAGCAATTGACCAGTTCATCATCCTGCATAACGCCAGTGGTAATGGGCGCCAACGGAGCAGAGCGTAGTTGGCGTCCCGTTGACCATCTTGTTATGCCTTTCCAGATCACTCACAACAGTCAGCAATTGTGGATGGCAATTTTCGGGCCACATCCATTTCACGATACTATCTAAATAATTCTTAAAACCGAAATTACACTCCAGCGTTTCTATTTCCTGTATCTTGAAATTAGGTCTTTTACTGTTCGTGCGTCTGGCACTCCAAAAAACTGGATATCTTTATCCTCAGATGCAGCAGAGCCAATTTTTATGGCGCCTATACCGAGCATTCTCTCAACGACACCCTGATACACGTTAATACTACAAATGTCTTTCATTAATACTTCCTGTGTTGATTTAGTAAATATACCTCTGCTCGTCAACACTCTTTTTGTGGTAACCGTGTATATAGTCTGGCAAGCCCCCGATATCCTAGACGCCTGACAGCTGCTTAAAATACTGCTTTTCGAAGTCCACGGGAGACAGTCCTC
>NZ_JAKZAH010000063.1 GCF_023156245.1 Marinobacter bryozoorum | reverse complement strand
GATGGGTGGCAGCCTTGCTCCGGTCCGGGTGGCAGGCTTCACGTGGAATGGGTGGCAACCTTCAGCGGTTTACGCAGATGGCGCTTTCATTGGGAGCCTGTGATGAAAACGACAACCCTCAAGAGCATTGCGGATATCAAAACCGGCTATACCTTTCGGAAAGCCGCGTTATCAAGAGCTTCGACGGATGTATTGGGGCTTCAGATCAGCGATGTGCGACATGCGGATGTGATCGATCCTGCCACGCTAATGAGTATTCAGTGGGAAGGGCGAGGCAATCCCCCAGTGTTGAAGCCTGGTGACGTGGTGATGGCGGCAAAGGGCAATGAGAACAACGCTGCCGTATTTCTCGACCATGAGCAGAAAGTGGTGCCATCCAGCCAGTTTCTCATCTTGTCTGTGAAGAATTCTAAAAGCGTATCACCAGAGTTTTTATGTTGGCTTCTTAACTATCCGGAGACACAGCAAAAAATCTCTGAGCTGAAAGCTGGCACCAAGATCTATTCAATCAGCAAGAAGGCATTGCAACAGCTCGAAGTGTCGATCCCTTCCCGTGAGGTTCAGGAGAAACTCGTCGAGATAGCCCGCCTTTTTGAAGAAGAAAAACGTTTGACTCATGCCCTTATCAAAAATCGTGAAGTCATGGTTCAGGGGATGAGCAAGAAATTGCTTTCGGGAGAAAAGAAATGAACGACGCAATCAAGCAAGAGCAGATCAACAAGGCCGTTTGGAACGCCTGTGACACCTTCCGTGGCACCGTAGACCCAAGCATCTACAAGGACTACGTGCTGACGATGCTGTTCGTGAAGTACCTGTCTGATGTGTACCAGGATCACTACGACAACTACGTGGCCGAGTATGGCGACACCCCGGAGCTGATCGAAGAGCTGATGAAGAACGAGCGCTTTGTGCTGCCTCGGGATTCCGGCTTTTACGCCCTGTATGACCAGCGCCATGAGCCGGGCAACGGCGAGCGGATCGACAAGGCCCTGCACGCCATCGAAGAGGCCAACATCGTCAAGCTGGCCGACGTGTTCCAGGACATCAGCTTCAACTCCAACAAACTGGGGGATGAAAAGCAGAAGAACGACATCCTGCGTCACCTGCTGGAAGACTTCGCCCGGCCGGAGCTGAACCTGCGTCCGAGTCGGATCGGGAAGCTGGATGTCATCGGCAACGCCTACGAATACCTGATCAAGAACTTTGCGGCCACCTCCGGTAAGAAAGCCGGTGAGTTCTACACCCCGCCGGAAGTGTCCGAGCTGATGGCCGAGATCGTCGCGCCGAAGGAAGGCGATGAGATCTGCGACCCGGCCTGCGGTTCGGCCTCACTGTTGCTCAAGTGCGCCAACCAGATCCGTAAGAGCCACGACGGCTCCAAGAACTTCGCCTTGTTCGGCCAGGAAGCCATCGGCAGCACCTGGGCCCTGGCGAAAATGAACATGTTTCTGCACGGGATCGACAACCACAAGCTGGAGTGGGGCGACACCATCCGTAATCCCAAACTGCTCGATGAGAACGGCGGCCTGAAGCACTTCGACATCGTGGTGGCCAATCCTCCGTTCTCACTGGAGAAATGGGGCTTTGAAGGTGCCGACAGCGATCCCTACGCCCGGTTCCGGCGCGGAGTACCGCCAAAGTCCAAGGGCGACTACGCCTTTATCCTGCACATGATCGAGACCCTGAAGCCGAAGACCGGCCGCATGGCGGTGGTTGTGCCCCACGGCGTCCTGTTCCGGGGCTCCAGCGAAGGCAAAATCCGTCAGAAGCTGATCGAAGAAAACCTTCTGGATGCTGTCATTGGCCTGCCTGAGAAGCTGTTCTACGGCACTGGCATCCCGGCGGCGGTACTGGTATTCCGCAAAGATAAAACCGACATCAACGTGCTGTTCATCGACGCCAGCCGCGAGTTCCAGGCCGGCAAGAACCAGAACCAGTTGTCCGATGAGAACATCGCCAAGGTAGTCGAGACCTACAAGCAGCGCGAGAACCTCGACAAGTACGCCTATCTGGCCAGCCTGGAGGAAATCCAGGAGAACGACTTCAACCTCAACATCCCCCGCTACGTGGACACCTTCGAGGAAGAGGAAGAGATCGACCTGATGGCCGTCCAAGCGGAGCGGAAGGAGATCGAGGCGGAGATTGCGAAGCTGAACGAGCAGATGGAGGGGTACCTGAAGGAGTTGGGTTATGGCTCCTGACAAAGACCGGCAGCCCCAAGCTATCGAACCCAGCCCCCGCCTGGTATCCGACATTCGGGAGCTGATCCATGCGGCCCGGCAACAGGTTGTGCAGGCGGTCAACCGCGCCATGGTTCAGACCTACTGGCACATCGGCCGGCTGATCCTCGAAGATGAGCAGCAGGGCGAGGCCCGGGCCGCCTACGGCCAGCAGCAGCTGCAACGTCTGTCCCGAGAGCTGACTCGGGAGTTCGGCAAGGGCTTTGATGTCCGGAATCTGCGCAACATGCGCGCCTTTTATCAGGCCTTTCCAAATCGGAACGCACTGCGTACCGAATTGAGCTGGACGCACTACCGCGCTCTTCTCCGGGTCGAGAGCCCCCAGGCCCGAGAGTGGTACATGATCGAGGCAGCCGATCAGCACTGGAGCAGCCGGGCTCTGGAACGGCAGATCGGCACTTTGTATTACGAACGGCTGCTCAGCAGTCAGGATCGGACAGCCGTACAGCAGGAGGCCGAGCATCAGACCCGCTCACTGTCCGATCAGGACGCCAGAAACTACCTGCGCGACCCCTATGTGCTGGACTTCCTTAATCTGCCCGGTGAGCGCTATTTGGAAGCCGATCTGGAACGAGGCCTGATCGACAACTTGCAGGCCTTCCTGCTCGAACTGGGCAAGGGGTTCGCGTTTGTGGCCCGACAGCAGCGCATCAGCACGGACGATCAGGACTTCTACATCGACCTGGTGTTCTATAACTTCAAACTCAAATGCTTCCTCCTGGTGGATCTCAAGCTGGGTAAGCTCACCCATCAGGATGTCGGGCAGATGGACAGCTACATCCGCATCTACGACCAGCACCGCAAGGGCGACGACGACAACCCGACGATCGGCCTGATCCTGTGCAGCCAGAAAAGCGAGGCGGTGGTGAAATACTCCGTGCTCACCGACAGCGAGCAGATGTTTGCGGCGAAGTACCTGCCCTACCTGCCGACGGAAGAAGAGTTGCGCCGGGAGCTTGAGCGCGAACGGAGTCTGGTACAGCAGCAAATTGAACAGGCGAACGCGCCGGGAGAAAGCAATGACTGAGATGATTATTCGCCGGGGTGTGAGTTCGCGGATGCGAGCCGGATGTGGGATTGAGAGGCTGAACGAGCAGATGGACGGCTATCTGAAGGAGTTGGGTTATGGTGCCTGAAGGGTGGAAGCTAGCTACGATTGATGAAATTGCAACCGTATCGTCTGGAGGTACACCTAGCAGAAAGGAAGCATCCTACTGGGGGGGAGATATTCCCTGGGTAACAACTGCTGAGGTTCACTTTGGCACTATAACGGACACTGCGCAGAAAATTACGTCTACTGGCCTTGAAAACTCCTCCGCAAAGTTATTCCCGAAGGATACGATCCTTATGGCAATGTATGGCCAGGGAAAAACTCGGGGCCAGGTTGCAAAGCTAGGAATTGAAGCCTCAACCAATCAGGCATGCGCGGCCATTCTATTAAAAGGTGATAGCGACACCGGTTACTACTACCACTTTTTAGAAAGCCGCTACGAACACATCCGTAATATGGCTAATACAGGCGGTCAGGAAAATTTGAGCGCGGGGATCGTGAAGTCGATTCAAGTACCGGTCCCCCCCCTCCCCGAACAAAAAAAGATCGCCCAGATCCTTTCCACCTGGGATCAGGCCATCACCGCCACCGAGCGCCTGCTTGAGAACAGCCAGCAGCGAAAGAAAGGGTTGATGCAGCAGTTGCTGACCGGGAAGAAGCGATTGCAGGGGTTTAAACGGGAGTGGATGACGACGGATTTATCTTCTATTTGCACGATCAACCCCAAAAGAAGGCCGAAACCGGCAGACGGCCTTGTTTCGTTTGTATCCATGGATTCCGTCTCCGAAGATGCGAGGCTACTCCGAAAAGATATAAGACGGTATGAAGATGTCTCCAAAGGGTTTACGTCATTTTCTGATGGAGACGTCTTGTTGGCAAAAATAACCCCTTGTTTTGAGAATGGTAAAGGGGCTTTTGTAGAGCGCCTAGTGAATGCAACTGGCTTTGGAAGTACGGAGTTTCATGTCCTGAGGGCCAATAGAAATATCAGTGCAAAATTCATTTATTACCTGACTAACACCCGCGAATTTCGCATTCGCGGAGAGGCCAACATGCAAGGATCAGCGGGTCAGAAGCGTGTGACTACAGACTATCTGAGGTCTTTGAAAGTAACTATACCGCCGTCGTGCGAAGAACAGACAACTATTGCTGAGATATTATCAATTACTGACTCAGAGATTGATTACCTTGAACTCAGCCTTAAGTGCATGAAAAGTGAAAAGAAAGCCCTGATGCAACAAATCCTCACCGGCAAGCGTCGGGTACAGGTGGACACGGAGGCCGCATGAACACCACCCCTCAAGGGAATGAGCAGCATTCGAGTCACATTCCGGCCCTCGCCACCCTGATCAACCTGGGCTGGACGTTTCTGCCGGCTACCGAGTGTCAGGCCCTTCGGGGCAGCCAGCGGGAAGTGGTGATGAAGCCGGTGCTGGAGCGGGTGTTGCGCCGGCGCAAGTTCGAGTTCAAAGGCGAGCGGTACCCGTTGTCCGAGCAGGCCGTGGATCAGGTGATTCGGGAAATCACCACACCCTCCATGGCCCAGGGCCTGATGGACGCCAACCAGTCCGTGTACGACATGCTGACCCTCGGCATCACCGTGACCGAGTTCATCGGTGGCAAGAAGGCTCAGCCCACGATCCACCTGATCGACTGGGAGAACCCGGACAACAACGAGTTCCATGTCTCCGAAGAGATGGAAGTGCTGTCCACTCAGGGTACCCACACCCGCCGGCCGGATGTGGTGGCGTTCATCAACGGCATTCCCCTGGCGGTGATCGAGGCCAAGAAAGCGGCCTCCGGCAATCCCAACAAGAACATGGTGGAGGAAGGCATCAGCCAACACCTCCGCAACCAGAAGAACGATGAGGTGCCGTACCTCTACGCCTTCGCCCAGCTACTTTTTGCGATCAGTCGCAACGACGGACGCTATGGCACCACGCACACCCCCCTGAAGTTCTGGTCGAAGTGGACGGACGAAGAGTTCGACGACCGGTACGTGCAGGACATCAAGAACCGCTCGTTGTCTATGTCCGACAAGGACGCCTTGTTTAAGGACAAGCCCGCGAAGATCCGGGCCTACTTCGAGCAGCTCTGGTCACAGTCGGTCATGCCCACCGAACAGGATCGGCTCCTCGTCGGACTGCTCGACCGGTACCGGTTTCTGGAGTTTCTGCGCCTGTTCATCCTGTTTGACCGGAAGATCGGCAAAATCGCGGCCCGGTACCCACAGGCTTTCGGCATCAAGGCCCTGCTGGAGCGCATCTCCGACTTCAAACCCTCGGGTGAGCGCAAAGGCGGCGTCCTCTGGCACACCACCGGCTCCGGTAAGTCCTTCACCATGGTTTACCTCTGCCGGGCCCTGCTGCTCAGCGACACCCTAAAGAACTGCCGGATCATCGTGGTCACCGACCGGGTAGACCTGGAGAAGCAGCTGTCCAAGACCTTCCTGACCGGCGGCGCCTTTGGTTCCGACATCGCCGGCAAGAAGAGCGGCGACTCCCTGGCCAAGACCCGCTCCGGTAAGGATCTGGCCCGGCGCATCGGCCAGGGCACCGAGCGAATCATCTTCACCATCATTAACAAGTTCGCCTCGGCCGCCAAACAGCCGGAGTGCTACAACCCCTCCAACAACATCATCGTCATTGTTGACGAAGGACACCGGAGCCAGGGTGGCGAGAACCATCAACGGATGCGCCTGGCCCTGCCCAACGCCTCGTTCATCGCCTTCACCGGCACCCCACTGCTGAAAAAAGAGAAGAGCGAAACCGCCGAGAAGTTCGGGGCCATCATCCACGCCTACACCATGAAGCGGGCGGTGGAAGATGGGACGATTACCCCGCTGCTGTACGAAGAGCGTAAACCGCTGCTGGATGTGAACCAGCAAGCCGTCGATACCTGGTTCGAGAAAGTCACCGCATCCCTGTCGGACGACCAGAAAGCCGATCTCAAGCGTAAGTACGCCAAACAGGGCCAGATCTACACTGCCCGGGACCGCATCAAGCTCAACGCTTTCGACATCAGCGTGCATTTCAGTGAGAACTTCAAGAAAGCCGGACTGGAGCTCAAGGGCCAGCTGGCCACTGACAGCAAACTGAGCGCGATCCGTTACAAGCAACACCTCGACGAGATGGGCCGGGTCACCAGCGCCATCGTCATCTCCGCCCCGGATACCCGCGAGGGCCACACCGACGCCGATGAGTCCAACCTGCCACTGGTGCAGGAGTGGTGGAAGAAGAACGTCACAGGCGACCCTCAGGACTATGAGAAGCAGATCATTGAGCATTTCGGTACCGACGGGCCGCCGGACATCCTGATTGTTGTGGACAAACTACTGACCGGCTTCGACGAACCCCGTAACGCGGTGCTCTACATCGACAAGCAGCTCAAGGGCCACAACCTGATCCAGGCCATTGCCCGGGTGAACCGGCTTCACCCTCAGAAGCCCTTCGGTTACCTGATCGACTACCGGGGCATCCTCAAAGAGCTGGATACGGCCATCACTGATTACCAGAACTACGAGGAGCAGACCCAGGGCGGCTTTGCCATCGAGGACATCGACGGCCTGTATTCCAACGTGGACACCGAGTACAAGAAGCTCCCAGCCCTGCACGACAAGCTCTGGAGTTTCTTCGGCGAGGTGCGCAATGTGCTGGACCAGGAACAGTACCGGCAGATCTTCATGCCGAAATACGAGTCCGACGAGGACGGTGTGGAGATGGATACCCGGCAAGCACTTCGGGAGGATTTCTATGAGGCTCTCACCGAGTTCGGCATGTGCCTGAAGACCGCCCTCTCCACTCAGAGCTTCTTCCAGGATAAGGCCTTCACCGAACAGGACATCCGCCGTTACAAATCCGACCTGAAATGGTTCTCCGATCTGCGCAAGGTCATCCGTCTGGATGCCCAGGAAACCGTCGACTACTCCGAATACGAGGGCCAGATCCGGGATCTGATTGACCGGTACGTAACCGGTGTAGACGTAGCACCCGGGGAACAGCCGGTCCTGATCGACGCCGTGGAGGACAACCCGGAAGACTGGTCTGAGGAAAAGACCAAGAACGAAACCGACAAGATCAAAACCCGCACCAAGAAGACGATTGAGGAAAAACTCGGCGACGATCCCTACGCCAAGAAGGTGTTCTCCGCCCTGCTGAAGGATGCCATCGAGAAAGCGGAGTCCATGTTCGACTACAAAGCCCAGTTCAAGCTGTTCAGTGACCTGGAGGCCATGGTGGAAGACCGTGACGTACCGGACCTGCCCACGGATCGGTTCGAGGGCAACAAGCACGCCCAAGCCTACTACGGGGCTTTCAAGCTGGTACTGGGTGAGGCCTTCGCCGAGCTGGAAGCCGAAAAAGGCGAGCAACTGATTCAGGAGGCCTTCGAGATCGACCAGGTGGTGAACCGGGCGGTGGCCGAAAACTCCCTGAACCCCGTGGGCATTGAGCAGGATGTCCGCAAAAGCCTGCTACCCCGCCTGTTCGCCCTGATTGGGCTGGACAAGGCCAAAGCCATGCTGGATGAGGTGGTGCAGATTCTTCGCAATGGAGTCGCCCGTTGATGACCTCGGTAGAGTCCCATCAGGACGAGCAACCACTGGAGTACCTGGCCCGGTACGGTGACCGGGAGTTCCGGTACCACCTTTGCTACGTGCCCGAACACAAGAAGGCAACCATAAGGGTGCATGTGCATCCCAATGGCATGGTGCAGGTCGACGCCCCGGAGAATGCCCAGCTGCCGGATATCAAATCCGCGGTTCAGCGCCGGGCGCGGTGGATACTCAAGCACCTGGACGACATCGCCGAGCGCCACCGGGATGTCCGGCCGCAACAATGGGTGAGCGGCGAGAGCCAGCTGTACCTGGGCCGGCGGTATGTGCTGAAGGTCATCCAGGCCCCGGAGCAGCGAAAGGTTACCTGCAAACTGATTGGCGGCCAGCTGCGCGTGCAGGGCAAAGATCTGAGTGCGGATCGGATACAGAAAGCCGTGCGCCAGTGGTACCGGGATCGCGCCCAGGATGTGTTCCAGCGCAGGCTCGATTTGATGGCTGAGAGTCTGCCCTGGACAACGACGGCACCGGCCTGGCGCATGGTGGAGATGCAAACCCAGTGGGGCAGCTGTTCACCAGAAGGTGCCATCCTGCTGAACCCCCACCTGATCAAAGCCCCGACCCGTGCCATCGACTACGTGCTGCTGCACGAGCTGTGTCATCTGCTGGAGCATAACCACAGCCCACGCTTTTATGGGCTTCTGGATCGGTATATGCCGGAATGGCGGTCGGTGAAGGAACGGCTGGATAATCAATCCGAAACTTTTTTTTACCGGGTTGCGTGCAAAGTGATGAATAGCCCAGACCCCATCTGTAGGGCAAACAGAGTCTGGGTTTAGCTAGCATGAGGTCGCGTTCAAAATAGAAGCAGGCTCTAGTTGGTCAGTAGTCGTAACCTTCCTGCCAATCCTCGTGCTCAGCATAAGACGAAAAAATTTCATCCTCTACGCCAGAATAGTTATGAAGACCACCGGTATCATCGTGTTCAAAGTTCTCGCCACCCTCACAGCCATAACCTGAGTGGTTAGAGATGACCCGATATTCGTTTGGGTGCTGTTCGTTTATGCGCATCCTATCTTCACGCTCGAAAAACACCGACTTATCGTAAACGGGATCAATTTTCATAATGCCAAGGCTCCAATTTGTTGAACACTGACCTGCAAAGCTGACTCCCGCAGCGTTTCAAAGTGCAATTTCGCCGTATTCTCATCATCTAAGAGATGCCGATGTTCAGGGAGAATCCGTTGAGGCTCTGCCATCCATCGATCAACCCAGGACTTTACCGCTGCCTCTGCCCGAGGATCCGCTGTCTCCTCATCAATCTTAGCGGCGAAGGTGTCGAGGTATTCGAGCGCGACATCACTTCCAAGGGCGTCCAGAGGGCATAAGCTTTCTTTTTTTGCAGAATCAAAAGGTGTTATAAGCCACTTATCTAGAGATTCCGGACCTTCGAAGTCCGAAGAATAGCGTATGCACTCATGAACTAGCTTGATAAGCAGAAGCACAGTGAGGTGGACCCAATCAGTTGGACAACCTGATGGTGTCCCTAAGCTATGATCCGGTTGTTTCCTTGGCTCAGGCTG
>NZ_JAKZAH010000062.1 GCF_023156245.1 Marinobacter bryozoorum | reverse complement strand
GCCAGCAAACCCGTTCCAGACGCCATTACAGAGAATGGTTGCAAGCTAATGTTCCACACAAAACGGAAGAGACCCATCTGTCGGGCGGGGTGCACTTGCGTGCTCCGTTGTTATGGGAGGGAGCTGGCCATCGCCTATGGCTAAGGCCAATACTCCACGCTCCTGACGAACTTGGCCAAGGTCCATTTGCTGATTCAGGATGGCCTGGTGCTGAGGACGCTGAGCGCAGGGAACCAGCGAGACTTGCAGGAAGCGGTGGAAAACCGGCGTGGCCGGCACTCCACCACCGCCGCCAGCTAATTACCTATTGAGGATTAGTGCCGTGGTCGGTGACTCCCCTCTGGCAGGCTTCACGTGGAATGGGGGTCCCCCCTTCAGCGGTTTAAGCAAGAAGTACGGGCTAAAGGGCTAAGCATCTGTGCTGCCTGGCTGCCCACCGCCTATCACAGGAATGAAGATGACCTCGCATACCACGGCGCGTTAATGGTGAGATTTGGTCAAACAGAATGTCGGCCGGTGACAGTAGCGCAGCGCGCTCGGAGGTTTAATATCCGTTAACCCGGCCGACATTATCTGTATTATTGCTGCTGTTTCTCGTTCTCCATAACTTCTTTAAAATCCGATTTCCGAATCAATCCATGTATGCCTTTGGTCCCATCAACAACCTGCGAAACTTCATCTTCCGTAGCAGCTGACAAATAGGCCAGATGCCCTTCGGGCAGCCACTCATTCAGGCTCGGGGGAAGAAGCAGTTCCTGATCAGGCGAATACGGGCGGAAGGTGGTTCCCATCGGATTCTCCGGCGCTGAAGAATTTTTACGTATTATGCCAGAAGGTGGCTCCTGCCGCGCAGACTCCTAGATCTCAATACTCTCAGCTATCTCTAGAGCATCCTCGACCTCCACACCAAGGTACCGCACGGTGCTCGACATATTCGTGTGTCCCAACAGCAACTGGACGGCTCGAAGATTCTTGGTCTTCTTGTAGATCAATGTCGCTTTGCTGCGTCTCATTGAATGGGTTGCATAGACTGAAGGGTCAAGTCCAATGCTGGTAATCCACTTTTTGACAAGGCGGGCGTATTGGTGGGTAGTGATATGGTCGAACTTTCGTATCCGGCTCGGCCACAAATAATCCATACCCGAGAGTCCGCGCAACTCGATCCATGCTTCGACCGATTCGCGTGTCTTTTTGGTTATCTCAAACTGAACAGGCTGACTGGTCTTCTGCTGGATGACTTGCGCCCGGTCCAGAACCTCACCGTTTCTGGAAATATCTCGAACCAAAAGCTTTACCAGATCGCAGGATCGGAGTTTGCAGTCAATTGCCATGTTGAACATCGCCAGCTCGCAGATGTTCTTCGCTATCTCTAACCGAATACGGATAGCCCATATTTGTTCGAGTTTGAGCGGTAGCTTCTGGCCGACGAGCTTCCCTTTGTTCCAGGGAGCTTTGCTGGTAGGTAATGCCATGACGAGGCCCTCTTTGGAGAATAAGGGCCTTTAAGTATGGTTCAGAAGATTGTTCTCTGACGGCCAATCTGGTCGCAAAGCGGACATTCAGGAGAGTCTTGGAACTCCATCCATAGGAGGCGCCTAGAAAATGACGGCGCGCCCAGAACAAAACCTGCAGCACAGCAGCAGAACGATCCGCTGTTTCCTGAAACCTCGGAGATCCTGGAACCGCCGGGCCTTACTCAGCAGAAGCTGGATGCTCTGGAGAGTTTTCTTATGAGCCTGACGTTTGGCACTGCCGAGAGTCGATCGATCAAGACAGCGCTCAGCGAGCGAGGCCCCTACTACCTCGATCTCGCGGATTTTTCGGCTGGCTGGCCTTTCGCTTCAAGTCCGAATCCACGGACCGTCGGAGCGACTGCCAGGCCGTAAAAATATTCTGAGATGAGCCAGCCAGATGCACAACAGAATCACTCATATTGCCTCCCTCGGCGTTGTCGGTGCTGCCTCAACAAAAGGTAGCACCACCAAACTCTTTTGCAAACTATTATCATTTACATTTAAGATTATCGGGCTTTGAATTGACCCATCTCAATTGAAGTCCCTTTGCGGTGTGTGGGTTAAGAGTCCATAATACTAAATGATAGTAATTTCGATCTGCATGATTAATTATAAATGGAGCAAAAAATGAGAAGCGCGTTTCGCCCAGCCCCGCTGGCTCTGACTGTTGCCGCGGTGCTTACCGCCGGTTGCGCCAACACTCCCTGGTCTGCCGACAACTCAGAACCTGCCACCAAAGCATCAGTTGTCAACCACTACGCCGACTTGGCTCACGCCAACTATGAAGACGCACTGATTACCGCCCGTGCGCTGGACGAAGCTACCGATCGGCTGATTGCCAATCCGACCGAAGCCAACCTGGCCGCCGCTAAAGAAGCCTGGCTTGCAGCGCGAGTTCCCTATCAGCAGACCGAAGTTTTTCGTTTCGGCAACGCTATCGTCGATGACTGGGAAGGCCAGTTGAACGCCTGGCCACTGGATGAGGGCCTGATTGACTATGTTAAGGCGGACGGATATCAGCACGAGCTGGGCAATTCCGGCGCCACCGCAAACATCATCGCAAGCAACAGTATCAATGTGGGTGGTGAGACACTGAACGTGGCCTCCCTATCTCCTGAACTACTGGCCGATTTGAACGAAGTGGGTGGTTCGGAAGCCAACGTGGCCACCGGCTATCATGCGGTTGAGTTCCTGCTTTGGGGTCAGGATCTCCATGGTTTTGAGAGTGGGGCTGGTGAGCGTCCGGTCACGGATTACGCCAGGGGTGCGGACTGCACAAATGGCAATTGCGAGCGTCGTGGAGAATATCTGGACGCGGTAACCGACCTCCTGGTCTCCGACCTGGAGTGGATGGTAGCCCAGTGGGCGCCGAGTGCCAGCGATAACTACCGCGCCCAGCTGACTGCCGCTGAAGCCAACGAGGGCGTTCAGAAAATGTTGTTCGGCATGGGTTCACTGTCCCTGGGCGAGCTGGCCGGCGAGCGAATGAAGGTCGCCCTGGAAGCCAACTCCTATGAGGATGAGCACGACTGCTTCAGCGACAATACCCACAATTCCCATTACTACAACGGCCAGGGAATTCAGAACGTTTACACCGGCACCTACCGTCGGGTAGATGGCAGCCTGGTGACCGGTCCTTCCCTGTCTGATCTGGTTCAGCAAAGCAACCCCGAGCTGGACGCCCGCCTGAACAATCAGCTGGATGCCTCCATGGAAGCCCTTGCTCTGATGAAGGCTCGTGCAGAGAGCAGCGAAAATCCGATGGCTTTCGACACCATGATCGCACCGGGTAATGCCGAGGGAACCCGTATCGTCAACGATGCCATTATGGCGCTGGTTGCACAGACCGGTTCCATTGAGCAGGCTGCGCGGGACATTGGTATTGAAGCTCTGTCTCCGGATGACGCCGGCCACTCTTTCTGATTGAACCGGTTGCAGCAAGTGGATACCGGGAGTCACGAACTCCCGGTATCATCAGGACCCGAGTAAGCCATGGAAAGCCCTCCTTTCTTCAAAGGTTGTTTTCCATGGCTTCTTCAATTCCGACAGCGCGAGTCGTTATGAAACCAACACTTTTACTCTGCTTGCTGCCACTGGCACTCGGTATTCAGGCTGTGCAGGCAGAAACCCATGCGGGATATCCGATTCAGACCACGCCTGCCACCGGCGGCGAGGGAACCGTACAACAGTCAGACACCAACGCCTACTCACTTCCCCTGGGCAACCTGTCCATGACCAAACGTCTGGATTTCAGTGTCGGCAACAGTTTTTTTCGGAATCCCTGGGTCGAAGCTCCGGCAAGCACTGATGCCCGTGATGGCCTGGGCCCGCTGTTCAATACCAACTCCTGTCAGGGATGTCATATCAAGGATGGTCGCGGACATCCCCCCGGTGTTGACGAACCATCGGTCTCCCTGTTTTTGAGGCTGGCCGTGCCTGCAGACCCGGAGATGGACGCCGAGATTTTGCGCAAGCACGGTTTTAAACCGGCCCCAGTATACGGAAGCCAGCTGCAGACAGCGGCACTGCCTGCGGCAAAACCGGAGGCCGATTTAATCGTCGAGTGGACGCCGGTGAAGAAAACCCTCGCGGACGGCACGGTGGTGAAGCTGCGCAAGCCTGTTTATCGCATCGAGAACCCGAATTACGGCCCTCTCCCTGACAACCTGCTGGTCTCGCCGCGGGTGGCACCACAGATGATTGGCCTGGGGTTGCTGGAAGCTATCCCCATCAAAGACCTGAAGGCCCTCCATGACCCGGATGATGCGGACGGCACCGGCATTTCCGGAAAGCTCAACCAGGTCTGGGATGTGGCAACGAAACAGACGCTGCCAGGTCGGTTCGGATGGAAGGCGGCTGAGCCGGATGTCCACCAGCAGAGCATGGGTGCATTTGCGGGGGACATGGGCCTTACTTCCTCAATAAAACCCACAACCGACTGCACACCGGAGCAGAACTGTGAGCGATTTACCCATGGTGGAGAGCCGGAGGTAAGCGACAAGGTCGCAAACTTCGTGACCTTCTATGCAAAGAGTCTGGCCGTACCCGCCCGTCGAAACCTTGGGTCCGAATCCGTCCAGAGGGGGGCAAGACTGTTCAATGAAAGTGGATGTGCCAGCTGCCACACGCCAAAGCACCAGACCGGAGAGGTTGCCGACCGACCTGACCTGAGTAACCAGACCATCTGGCCCTACACTGACATGCTCCTACACGATATGGGGCCTGCTCTGGCCGATGGGCGCGATGAATTCCTGGCCAACGGCAATGAATGGCGAACGCCGCCACTCTGGGGCATTGGCCTGGCCCAGGTGGTTAATCCCCAGGCCGGGTTCCTGCACGATGGCCGCGCCCGCACACTGGAAGAAGCCATACTCTGGCACGGAGGCGAGGCTAAGGCGGCCGCGGATCGTTACCGCCGGATGTCGTCGGAGGATCGTACGGCCCTGATTGATTTCCTGAATTCACTCTGAGGATCAGCCATGCAACCGATCGCCAGACTCTTGTGCACATCTATACTGGTCGCAACCTCGCCCTTTGCGTGGGCAAGCGATGCCGACACCGAGGCCCGCCAACAGTGGCATGAGGGCATTGCGACCGGCTATCAGTCGTTGACAACGGAAACGAGTGAGCTGGCTGAATCCGCCAGGGACTACTGCGTAGAGTCCGCCGAAGACAGTCGGGCACGCCTGGAAGCGGCCTGGCTCGACGCCTTCCTGGCCTGGCAAAGGGTAAGGTTTGTCGACTTCGGGCCGGTCGAAAACAACAACCTTTCCTGGCAATTCCAGTTCTGGCCGGATCCAAAGAATCTGATTGCACGAAAAGCCGCCTACCTGATCGGCAACGATGAAGCGATCACTCCCCAGGTAGTCAGCCAGTCCGGTGTCGCTGTGCAGGGCTTCCCGATGATGGAATACCTGCTGTTCGACCAACAGCTTAATGCCGGGGACAATGCGCTGCCTAGCGCCCGGACCTGCGAGTTGCTGACCAACGTGGCCGGGCACGTGAAAAGTAACAGCGGCGAATTAATGGCTGGCTGGCTGGCTTTTGGGCCGCACTACCTGGAGACTGCTCAGTACTTCGACACTACGATCCGCGCGGGGATGGCCACGCTGGAAATCCTGGAGGAGCGTCGCCTGGCTCAACCCATGGGGCTTCGCGGGAATGGCAAACGCAATCCCTACATCACGGACGCTTGGCGCAGTGGTAACACCCTGATGACCATTGAGGCCACTGTGGATGGCCTGCGACAGTTCTTTTTGCCGGGGCTCGCGACATTGCTGGAAGCGAAGAGTGAGCCCGACCTGGCAGAGCGAATTCGCAAGCAATTCAGCGAGGTTCAGCAGAACTTTCCCGGTGCCCACCTGCCGATGGCAACTGCCCTGAACGAAGAGGACCAGTTCCGTGTCCTGCAGAGCCTCTATGTCGATATTTCCCAGTTGACCACATTAGTTAATGACCAGGCGGCGGTTGCTCTTGGTGTGGTAAGAGGCTTCAATTCAAGCGATGGCGACTGAGGAGGCTGATAGCATGCGCTTGAGCCGCAGGACTCTTCTCAAAACGTCCCTTGCCGGCGGGATCTCCGTGGGCCTGACCGGCTGTTCCCTGCTTCCCAGAAAAGCCTCGGGCCAACCTGAAAGCTATGTCGGCGCCGTTGGCTTGCCCAACGGCAGCTTTGGAGTCAGCGCCTTCGACCGCAGCGGCAGCATCCTCTGGCAGACGCCGGTCGAAACTCGCTGCCATAGCGGATGCAACCGCCCTGGCATGGATGAAACCGTCTTTTTCGAGCGCCGCCCCGGATGGTCGTTTTACGTGTTTGGTACAAACTCCGGATTCCAAAAACACCGCGTAGACGCAAAAGCCGGCGAACACTTTGTCGGCCACGGTGTGTTTTCGACCAATGGCCGGTGGCTGTACGTCACCGCCAGCCGGTACGAACAGGGAGAGGGCATTATTGCGGTCTACGACGCCGAGCAGGATTACCAGCGAACCGATACCTTTGATCTGAATGGCATCGGCCCCCATGAGCTGACCCTGCACCCTGACGGCGAGACCCTGGTGATAGGCCTTGGCGGCATCCTGACCCATCCGGATTACGACCGCATGAAGCTCAATCTGCAAACCATGGATCCTGCGCTCTTACTGATGAATCGCCATTCAGGCAGCATCGTTGGCAGGTTCAAACCCCGCCGCCATCAGCAAAGCGCACGCCATGTAAGCGTTAGCGACAGTGGCCGCGTGTATGTGGCCTACCAGTACCAGGGACCTCTTTATGAAACGCCGCCCCTGCTGGCGCGTCTTGAGAAGGGAACACTGCGCGAATACCGATTTGACGAGGACACCCAGAGAGCCTTGGCCAACTATATCGCCAGCGTAGTTGCCCATCCGGAAAACGATCTGGTTGCTGCTGCCTCGCCAGTTGGTGGCACCGCCATTATCTTCAGGGGCAGTACCGGAGAGCTGGTCAACCGCGTCTCCATTACCGATTGCGCCGGCATCCAGGCCCTTGCCGGAGGCGACTTCATGATCTCATCTGGTCGAGGCAAGCTGGTTCAGTTGGGCGCCGCAACAGCCCGGAGAGAACTGGCAGACCTCCCCGTTTACTGGGATCACCATCTAGTCTAATTATTTCAAAAGAATCCATTTTAATTTCCACTCGACACTTAGCCGGAGTATGCCTTGGTCGCAAAGCGAACATTCGAATTCTGTGTTTAGCGAGGGCAACCACAGTCTGGCCTTACTGACCTGACCCTACCCCATACTAAATCGTCTTGGTCAAGACTGAGGGGAGCAGGTCAGCTATTCTAGATCGTTAGGAGTTCCATCTGTTTTGCGAGAGGCCCAGTCAGTGACCTCGGAAACGATTAATCCATCGTCGCTGTCAATATATTGGGCAAAGTGCCCCCTCAAGCCCTTTGCGGATGTATTCATTCGCTTGAAGCACCATGTCGATTCAAGTACTCGTACGGCGCTGAAATTTTGGAGTTCGTCGTAGAGCGGTTGATAATTCCTCGACTTTCTTAAGTCATAAGTCAAAAAGTACAAAGCCATGGATTTCTCCTGTAGTGCCCAACGCCAAAAATGAACAGCAGCCCAACAGAACCGTCCTGTGTAGGCTGAGAGCCGGAACGCTCTTGATTGACAGGCTACGTAGCTTGCAACCGTTTGACTTAATTTCAGTCCAACTGTAGAGGAAGCAATCCAGGTAAGAATCAGTTTTTGCAGCCGTTCTTGCCGCAAGTGATCTTTTCGTGCGATGAAACCCAATGGCTTGGGTTTTCACGGGTATCGAAACCGCAACCAGTTTTACCGCCTTTGTTACCGCTGTGAACTTCGCCTGTTGGTGTATGCTTTACAGCCATCTTGAACCCTCCTCAAGGCCCGAGCATTCTGGAGTTAACCTGACTGATCGGTGTACGTTTTTTGTACACGAAAGTACTTTATACCTTGCTTGAAAACTGTTCAAGCATACAGGCGGTATAAATACACATAACTTCAGTGGTAATGGACGCCAACGGAGCGCAGCGTAGTTGGCGCCCCGTTGACCACATTGTTAAGTTTTCTGACTCCATAGCTCAGCTTCATAGACATAAGCTCGATAGAACACTAGACCAAGTTCTGCCAAGGCCACAGGATGGAGGTCACGAATTCTTTCCCGGAGATGTTGCTATGGTGGGTTGTACCACTTTCCTCTGTTCTTGAAGCGCACAACTTCAGGATCGGTAGGCACGATTCTGGTATCCAGATCGAGCAATATATCGGGCGAATCCAGATCTATCGTCAAAGTCCCGTTTTCCAGCCGTGACGAAATTGAATTGAGCTGGAAACCACGTCCACTCTTGTCGACTACTGACATCTTCAGGGGCTTGGTTACTGTGGGCGAAACGCTATGCATTTCTGCATTTCGTGCCTGGCGCAAAAAAACTAGCAAAGGGTCTTTTTTCCTCAGGTCAGTGTATGGCTTATGCCATTTCTGGAAACCCTTCTTCGATTTTAACGTTCTTTCGGTGAACTCCCAGGCTCTCTCTATTCTGAACAGAAAATTCTCCCAGCTTTCTTGGAACTCAGAAAAATCTGTGGTGGATTTCATGCAATCGATCGCTTTATTCGCGATGTCGAGATCTTTTTTGGGACCTGATAGATTCATAGAAACTCAATAGACGTTAGGCAACGCGCTTTATGATTGCAGAAATTTGACGGCGTCATTCTTACTGACTTTGAACCATCAATCGTGCTGCATATAAAACAATAGGTTAGGCGAGCATTGCCGTCTCTGCCATGTAATCAATCAGCGTCTGCAATTTGCTCCTCTAATCATACTGGGTGAAATGGCGTTGATTGGCTCGTAGTCTCCGGACGAAAGCCCTGACTCGGATGTGCGCTTTTGTTTGCTGAGTTCAGAGGATGCCCTGGTCGCAAAACGGACACTCAGGCGAATAGATCATCACTTTACCTTGGAGAAGTTCAGCTTCTTTTTAGGAATGTCCGCAGTAATGGGGTCGAACCCGGTCATCAGATACGTCGTTCAACAAGGCGATCTTAGCAACCAAATCATTGAGCTAATACAGTAAGAGTCGTTTAAATCGACTTCGGTTCGATACCCGCTCCCGAGGCCTTCGGCCCGTTTACTTGATCGCTAATCGCCTTGAGCCTCTGCATCATGTCGGCAAAAGACCACGGGAGATCACCGGGAAACATAACACCCATTTTCTCCCAATCCTCTTCCAGCGCCTTAGCCACCTCCCCTTCGGGCATAATCTTGAGGGAGCCCGGTACCGCTTCGTTCCATTTGGCCGTCGCTCGTTTGAAGTACTTCTGTTTGTGGTCCACAACCTTGGCTAGCAAATCCTGATTTTCAATGAATTCGGGGTTTTGCTCGTGAATCGCGATAACGTCATAGATATGCCGCGACTGACGTTCGCCCAGACTCTCCACGCCTCGGTGATTGATTTCATGGAGGGCGGTGAGTTTTTCAAAGAACGTGCGATCACATCCCAGAACATCGACGATGCAACTGTCATCGTGCTGAACTCCCAGACCTTCTAGCACCATCGGAGTTACCGTGTGGGTGTCTGACGGCTCCAGGCCAGCCTTCCCACCACATTCAAGCAGCACCCTCGGCCTTATGTATCCGCCAGCTGGCGCCTGGAAAAGCTGAGGATAGAAAATCTCGATGTCCAGGCCGTTTGGCATCACCTTAGCGCTGAAGTCCGAGTGAATCTGCTCCAGTTCTTCAAGCAGGAAGGGGACCAATACGCTGGATACGTTCTCGGCCGCCGCCGAATTCAGCTTCTCAACTCTCTTTTTTCGAGGAGTGTTTTTTTCCCCACCCTCAGGCTCGGGGTGCCCAAGGAATTTCATATCAAGCGAAAGGTCGATGTCTTCAGACATGCGATCGATGCATTGAAAGACCTTGCTGAGCGTAGTACCGCCTTTGAACATGAACGGTGTGGAACTCTTCCCGGTATGGTTTGGCTTGAGTTTCTCAAACAGAAGCTTCAAGACCAGTGTCACATAGTAGTCTTTCTCCAGTACGTAGCTGGGCAATCCCGTTCTCGATGCACCCGCCGTAAACAGGTCCTTCTTCTCGGCGTCGCTCAGCGTAAACAGGTACGGTTTAGCCATTGCCTTACTCCAGGATTGGTTGCGCCCACTTCAGCTTGCCCTCAAGCGCTGAAATCAGTTTTTTTTGACCTTTCTCTGACAGCGAGAGATAAACGTTCTTGAACACATTTTCCTCTCGCTTCACATGCTCCTTTCCGGCGTACTCAAGTGCTACCCACAATCGAGCGGCCGTTTCTTTTTCACTCTTTGACAGTCCACTCAGCTGTTTCACTGCGTGTTCAAAGGCCTGGCTGTATTTGAACTCGATCTGGGCCTTTCCCAGCTTGATCGGCTGGATACGTTTCGTCGCGATAAATACAGGCTTCATTGGCATTTGGGTCGACGCCCCGAATTCATTCAGGGCCTTTGCGCCTGAAGGCACGACAAAGGCTTTCCGTTCCTTTGCGAGAACCGAAACAACCTTCTCTGGAGTAGCAAAGGCAGGCCCGAACCGGGTCGGCTTGGGCCGTTGCCACAGGCCTCGTTCGAGGGGCGCAACAATCTCGGCCTCCTTCAGTTTCTTGAGGCTCTGAGAAATGAGGGGACCATGGCCTCCGAAGCGCTTCACCAACTGCTTATGCGTAAAAACGCCCCCGTAAGGCTGTCTCTTTACGTACTCCGCGACCTTTTCGCTGATGGTCATTGCCTTAACCCTTTAAAAATACTCGGATAACGAGCCAATTCGCTAAACAGATTGTATACCATCCTGACGAATTTTTCAGCATCTATCAACGAGAGCAGAAAAGCCAAGGATCTAAGGCGCTAAGAATGTTCGCTTTTGTTTAAACTCCGGCCCTTCAGATTCCTACCACCCTGTTTACCGACATGCTCAACGTGCTAGTAGGACTTTTGACAAATTCCT
>NZ_JAKZAH010000061.1 GCF_023156245.1 Marinobacter bryozoorum | reverse complement strand
TTCCTCCTGGGTTGACGAGGAAATCAGTGTGGGCAATCTTGGTAACCGAAAGTAGGTGCTGGTTTATTGGCGCTTACGTCCCAGCTTATCCGAAGCGTTTGCTAGAACCATAAATGGATCGCAATAGATTATTTTAGCAGCCTACCGAAAGCGCTTCTTCAGCAAGTGCATGTCCATGTTTCTCGACCTACATAAAGCGATTGGTGGATAGAGTCG
This sequence comes from Marinobacter bryozoorum, assembly GCF_023156245.1. Lineage (GTDB taxonomy): Bacteria > Pseudomonadota > Gammaproteobacteria > Pseudomonadales > Oleiphilaceae > Marinobacter > Marinobacter bryozoorum. Next base: position 11,943 of record NZ_JAKZAH010000061.1, on the reverse strand, counting down.
CTGGCGAATCCAGTTGCGAGAGCATGCCCCCCTCTCGCCCTACGGACAGAAGATCATTCACTTCTCACCTCGCTCTTCTGACAGAGAGAAATCCAGCCCAAGCGCCCGCTCAGGATGGTCAGCATCACCGGCAGTCACCGCCACCGCCGTCTGCGGCATTGATGCCGAGGCCTCTGCCGAATCAGCCTTTGTCCTTGCCCTGCTCTTCCGGCAGGGAGAAGTCCAGCCCCAGAGCCCGCTCGGGGTGTGCCTCATTATTCGGCGCAGATACGCCCGACACCTCGGCTTTACACTTAGCCAGCTCAGCCTTCAGGGATGCAATTTCTGCTCTCATTCGCTCCCGGTTCTGCCCAGCCTGGCCAGTGGCTTCCTTGTATTTTACATTAGCCTCATTGAGCCTATCTTTTAGTTCATTAATTCGCTCATTGGCAGAACGGTACTTCATGTTGGCTTCATTAAGCCTTGTCTGAAGATCGCGTTTGGCAAGCCTAAGCTTGTAACTGTCACGTCCCTTTTGGAAATAATGATCTACGATTGCATCTTGACCAAGCTCCTCACTATGGATAAACCAGTGAGTAGGTGTTGCGTTGAAGGTGTCCCAATAAATATAGCCTAGGTCGACAACCACCTCATGCAGTGCATCGAAATCGGATTCTGTCTGAGCCTCAATAAAAAGATAAGGCTTGTCTCGGGAGATGAGATTGCCGGCCCCCTTCAGAACCGAAAGCTCCATACCCTCTACATCTACCTTGATTGCTCTAACCTTGTCTTCAAGATCCAAAGCATCCAGGCTGATGACGGAAATCGGCGCCGCATCAGAATCATCTAAAGTGAGAGACTGGCCACCTATGTTTTCGGGCTTTCTCTCAGCAAAATGAGCGTTACCCTCAGAGGCACCAACCCCTACTTCATGAAGTGTTACCCTGCCATCCAAGTCATTAAGTGATATGGCCTGCCGCAACGGCACGCAGAGTTCTGGGTTCGGTTCAAATGCCACTACCCGTAAGCCAGCCACTGCCGCTAGATAAAGTGTATGATTGCCAATGTTTGCCCCAACATCAAGTACCAGATCATTTGCGCGCAGACACGACTCCATCGCCTGCAGCATAGCAAATTCATAAGGAACTGCTTTCTCAACCAACATTCCCTGTATGTAATCTTCCTCCCAATCTGGAAGCACCATGAAGTATTGTTTCTCACCTACATTGATGGGAAAAATAGGATCTTTCATGGAGCTCTCCAGCAAACAAAGAAATTATTTGTTATTTCTACAGGCACAGAAACAATCATAAAATACCAGGCTCCAGCAGCTCGCTCAGCGCACGGTACAGCGCCGAACTCGCAACATGCAGCCTGCCCTGCTCAATACGCATGCTCGCCGCCGCTCCCTGCTCGCCCAGACTCCAGCGGCTTACCACGGCGAACCGCGGCTGCCGTGTTTGAAAATGAAACGACACTGCCTGCGAAGGTTGGGTTTCCAGATAGCTGGGGGAGAACCACCCCGCCAGTCGCGGTTCCTGCTGGCCATGATGTGAGCGTGCCTTGGGTGCACTCTCCAGGGTCGAGGCGACTTCTAGCATCAACCGCTGCTGGTCACTGGCATCCTCGAAGCACGCTCCCGCAGACGATAGCTCCAAGGTTGTGGTGTTTGGGCCCAGATGCCACCACCAGCGAAAGTCACGCGGGCGCTGGGGCTGGTCGTTATGGATGATATCCAGCACCTCCACCCCCGTCCCTGGGCGGTAATAAAGCACGCGCTGGTGAGTGATCTTGAGGCGGGGATGTGACACCTTGCCAACCAGAAGCCAGCCATCATCACAGGCGCCGACATGCTGAATGGCACTGCCATAGGCATCGCGCTTCTGGCGACTGGTATTCTGGCCATCTACCTCGAGGGTGTTGTGTGCACGCGTGCTGAGGAAGTAGTCCCGCCACTCGCCCTTCTGGTAACCGTACTTACCGGAGTCCCACAGTCGATAGCGCCCCTTTTCCTGCCACACAAACGAGAGGCAGTCCGCATGCTTGTGGTCACTGGTGTGAAAGCTTCCCTGGAAGAACAGGTAATGTGATTGCTCGAGCGGCACCTCTGGCTGGGAACGCACCACGCCATAGCCATCGAGGCGTGCCGCCAGGCTGCTACTCAGTGCCTGATGTGGCCATTCGCGCAACCTGGCATAGCGCTTGAGCTTGAGAGCTTCGGCCGAATCCCCAACCGGGGGGCAATGCAAGGTCGGCGTCACCAGCCACTCCTTGGCGATCTCCGCCTTTTCGCAGAGAGTGCGAATGTCGGCCATGTCATCACGCTGCAACCACGGTGCCTCCAGGATCTGGCGGATCTTGGTTAAGGCAAAGAAGTGGTAGTCCGGCGAATCCTCGGTATGCACGCCTTCATCACCCAGCTGGCTTTTCAGGATCTCGCGCATATGCGTTACCGCGAACTCACGGGCTGCCTCCTCGCGGGGCAGCGTTTTCCCTGCCTTTGCCATCACCTCAACCAAGGCCATCAGGCCATTGAGCTGAAACAGGCCGTGATTGCCGTGGTTGAGCTCTTCCGGATTGGTCAGGTGATCCAGATGCGACTCAACCAGCCCCTGAAGCACCTCAGGTGCCAACGGCAGCATCTCACTCTGCTCTTCGCACCAGTGCACCAGATAGGCGATCTTCGAAGCACGCAGCCCGGTGGACATATCGTACCAGTACCAGGGCATCGCTTCAGGGTCTTCCTGATAGAACCGCCACCAGTCGCTCATGACCTTGCCGATGAAGGCGACATCATGGGGGGCCATTCGATTGAAAAAAGCATCTAGCACTCGCCAACCATGTAGCTGAAACATCCAGTTGCGGTCGGAGAAAGGGTTAGCCGCCCAATCAAAAGGCAAGGTGAAAGGGTGAGGTGGAAGATCCTTGCGGCCAAGGGCGGAAAAGCCCTCGAAAAAAAGCCTTTCTATAGTTGCTTCCAAATCCTTTACCGTTACTATCTGATGTATAAGCCTCACACACTTACCCCCCTCCCATCGCCAGAATATTTAAAAACAAAAACTGGGCGACTTATATTTATCTGAAAACTTATTCACCAAATCAGAAAATGAACTACCTTTTGAGACTAGGTCAAGGATAAAAATCAAAGCGTCTTTTGGCAATGGTGCGTGACTGCCCCCCCAAAGCCCAATATGGAAGAAAAAACCATCTGCCTCAAAATTTGAATCACCTACGACTTTTCTCAAGTCCCAACCTTCAACAAAAGGAATTAAATGCTGATCCACATGACTATCTATTTGGTTTTGAAAATATAAAACTTCTTCGCCAAACCACTCTCTATTTAAAATATTTAGATCATGAACAATTCCCTTTTCATTAAAAAGCCGATAAGCTTGTGATTTTTCATTGCAATCAGCATTAAAAGCTACCCTGCAGTAATCTTTCACTTGTCCAAACACATAATTAGATATGCTTGTTTGAGGATTTACTACAATAGTTTTTGACTTTTTTATCCTATGGGACATACTTAATGCCGCAAAACCACCACCTGAGCCGCCGAAGAATATTGGCGCAAGGCCAGTTTTTTGAGAGTATAAATTTATAATATTTTCCATTTTTTCCATAAGAGATAGATTACTACTAGACCCAGCGTACCAGCCTAAGCCAATGCTGCCATCTAAGGAAATTGTTGGATCTGCAAAGGAAAGAAGGGGTATATTAGTAGAATTAGAGACCCCCATACCTGAAAAATAAGGAGGATTACTACACGCCCTAGAGCCAACAGCAGCACTAAAGCACACCAAAAAATAAGGACACGTAGAACTTAAAAAACCTTGGGCTAAAACATCAATCTCTTCGCTCTCATGCCCAATTATTTTTACTCCTGTCCTTGTAACATCTTCACTTAATAAAAACTCTTCCAAGCTACCATATCTTTGCAAAAACCAGCCAGAATTATAACTTTTCATTTAGCTCAACCTCAATATTAAAAACAAAATCCTCTTTACTTTTAACCTTAGCGAAAGCAACTAGCTTATTATACCCCTTACCTTCAAGCTCAACGCTAAACTTTGATTGAGGTCTATACCAAATAGTTTTTTCTCTCAAGCCGTCTTTATACAAATATATTGCAAATTCATAGTCATCACACTTAACCCCATGATCTAGCAATATTTCAACCTCGGCTACATCTTGACTATAGATTACTTCAACGTCTAATAGAGGGTTAAAGAAGAGTAGCCAGCTGTTGCTTTCAGCTTTTTCTTCAAAGACAGAGGAGGATATGTATTCAGCAAAACCAAAGAGCCTACTTTCTAAAATTCTTGCTTGCTTTTTAAACCTACGACGCACAATCTCATATTGATCAAACAATATTTTTAAGACCGCTAAATTCTCAGGGGAGTCAGAAAAAAAATCATAAAGTCGCCCTAAAGAAGATGCCATACGTCTCTTAAATATATAGTCTTCTGATTTACATAAACCCAAGTCTACGTAATAATTTTCATCTTCGGCTTCCTCCAAAGCCAAAAAACTTGATTTTTTATAGTTATCTTCACCTTTAAGAACTACCAATTTTTTCTTTTCAAGAAAACTATTTACACCTTTTTCTTTATCATATGGAATGCTGGAGAATGGTGGAAAAATTTCATTTGTCACATCAGCAAAAAATTGATCTAGCGACAGCCCTTTTTGTCTTATGATAATAGACGACTTCCACATTTCTTTTGATATTATTGGACTTACATACACAGAATCGTTAGCTGTACTATAGCTCCTCAACCCAAAATGGAACCTGTTTCTAAATTCCACATAAGATCTCCATAAAAAATCGTCTGCTCCCCCTGAATACCCACCATATGCAGTAGTGTTTACATATGAAATAAGGCTTTCATATTTTTCTGGGTTTGATTTTTTTAACTTTTCAGAAAAAGGGTTTTTATTTTTAATCAAATGCTTTAGAACATCGCCATCTAACCGATATTCTTCTGGTATCATCAAGCTCCAAAATTCTCTATATAGTTCACCTCCAGCTCCAGTAATGCGAATTCTTTTGTAGTCACCATTACCTAAACGCTCCCCTGCCGGCATCACGTTATAATCGCCCATGGTGTAACTAACCCATAAATCTATGACTTTTTTCACCCCTACTCTTTTATTAGCAGTCAATGGACCATTAAAGTATGGAAGGCCAAATTTTCCCGAAATATAGTTTGATATACTTAGATCAGAAGACCCCGGATGATTAACAGTCCGCACACAAGGTTTATATCCTAATGCAAGAGCTGGAGCTATTGCCAATCTACTATCTTTTCCTCCACTCAAATCAAATACAATATTATCAATTCCAAACTTATCTATAATGGATTTGCAATGACTTTCAATGTCACGAGCTGAGTTGACAACTAGTTCTTTATAATCAAAACTGCTATTACTATGCTGATAAAAACCCTCATCAGAAACTATGATTTCTATCTCCCCTTTTCTAAGTATAGCCTTATGATTCACAGGCACCCTGTAAACATTTTTTAAGGGAGCATCATTACTAAAAGCTTGATGTGAGAAAAAAGGATGATCGAGAATCAAAGTTGAAAGAAAATCATCATTAACCTCAGGCTTGGCTTCTAAGTACTGTACTAGCGCAGCAGTTAGATGAGCCCTATTAGAAACTATAGCACAAGTTTCTGACTGGTATGTATATAAGCATGAGAAGCCAAAGTAATCACAATAAAACTCCCAAGAATCATCTTTTTTAATTGCACGTGAGAAATTACCTACAGAGGACTCGCAAACTTTTATTTTATTAATATCTGAATCAGCAAAAACAAATTCTTCCCTCGACGATTCATAACCAAAACCTGAAAAAACATTTTGACTATCTGATACTTCAATAGAGGTTATTAACAAATAGCTTCCAACCTGCTCTACTTGAAGCCCCGCTTTTAAAATCAAGTCATACAAGTCATTGCAACCCCCTTTGATATGCAAGACACAAAAATCTAACTCAGGGGATGGAGACTTATAAAATTTTTGAGCCGTGCTCACTATCTCTACACTCTCATTGCTACTCATTTGGAAGGCAACCTGCTCATAAAATTTATTGATATAATGGTATGGTGCTAAACCCCACTTGTGTGACGTATCAGCAATGCGTGCTGCTTGCAAAGGAGCGATTATTTCAACTTCATTTTTGAAGTGCTTTCTTACAAAACCATATAACTTATCAAGAAATGTATTAACCCTCCTGTGATCAGAGTCAAATTTTTTTATTTCATCACCATCAATGAACTCGCTGCAAAAATATGCCTCTATTAAGTAAACCTTCTTTTTATTAAGTATTGCTTTTTTAACAAAAGATGAAAAACCTTTCTTCCAGATCGAAAATTTATAATCTGAATCAAAGGCTACTACTTCTCCAAGCCCCACCTGCAATTTTAAAAACTCGTTTGAAATAGTGTTCAAACTACCATATTCTGAGTAGCAATCGAACCTTTCGTCAATAAAGTCTATTAAGATACAATCAAAGTCCAACCTGCCAATCTTATCTTGCACACTCTTTGTTAAATCAGATTTCACCATCCGCTTTTGAAAATCCGATTCTATACGATCATAATTTAAATTACTCACAGCAGGGTGAACAGTAGAAAACAAACTAGCAAAACTACTCCTTGCGAAGTATTCTTGAAGGATAAATCCATCCAAATGCTCTATTGTATCTCTAGAAACGCAACTTCCGAATACAATTATCTTCTTCAATGCTGCATTCCTCTTATTTCAAAAATTTCCTGACTTATTATTTTTTCTTTAGCCACCTGAACTCTAACTCGCGCGCTAGCGGACACTGATAAATCACTGAAATAATCGGGATTGTTGTATAAATTTTTAACACCACTCGCCATCTCCATATAACTCTCACCCTTTGCGAGAATACCACAAGTACTATCTACGAATTCGGGTATCGCTGTAACCCCATTAGTTACAACAACCAAACCAGAAGACATAGCTTCATCTTTCGATACACCTTGTGCATCCATTCGAGTGGGACACAAGAAGACACCATACTCTTTATGCAACTTAGCAATATCCGGCTGAGCCAAGAAGCCACGCTCAATAATTACATTTGAAAAATCTCTTAGCGGCAATAACGTCTCATCAAATAATGCGCCGTCACCGATAAATCTAAATTCCAATTCATCGAAAAAGGACTCTTTGGAAAGCTCCAGCACTGCCTTAACACTTAGATCATTTGCATACTTTCTTGAAGCGTAGGGTCTTATGGAAAGTATTTTCTTGCGCTGCTCCGGATTCTTTTCAACATATGAAAAAATATCTGTATCAACAGGGTTATGAATGATCTTATATTGGCTCTCTGGCAACTTAAAGCCAATATCTTCCATTACTTCATCGGCGAAATACTGCGATACAAAAACTAGTGACAAGTGCTCAGGCATTGGGCTAAGCAATTCCTTCCAAAAGCCGAGGCGTTTGGCACTTTGAACCTTGGCCAGTTCCAAATCTTTTTCATTGGTGTAGTTATATTCACGGCGCCACCAGGGTTGAACCTCCGCACCATGCACCCATACCGTCACCTTGATGTCATGTATGAAGTCACCCAGAACTTCCCACATATCCGCATCTAGGAAATGAACCAGCACATGTCGATACTTTCCACTTTCCAGCATACGACGCAGTGCAATCGGTGAGCCCGTGATCACATCCGCATCTTGGAACTCATGCCAACTAACCGCCTGATCTTTCCGGAAGCGGAAGATATCAACTTCCACGCCGCGCTCTTTGTAGGCTTTGACTCGGCTATGCACGAAACCATTGCGGTAAAGGTCATTGTAACTTGGGTAATGGTTGGTCACCAGCAACACATCTGAGCGGCCCATGACACTTTCCGGTGATAGATCTTTCTCTCCCACCAGTAGCCGCTTCACGACACACTCGCCGCCTTGGTATACACGGAAGCCAAGGCGGATGATTGCAGCCCCCTCTGGAATGTCTAGGAGGTTATTCTTGTTAGGCTGAATAATGTAGTGATGTAGACGTTTTCCCTTAGTGTCAAAAAAGATGATAACAAAAGACAGGTTCAGCCCTGGCGTCATCTCAAGGTGCAGCGGCAGCTTGTCATCCTTGATGGCACCTTTCCCCAACTGCTCCAGTGTCAGGTTATTGCCATCCTTGACATAGATATACTCATGCTTGCCATCACCAAGTGCTGAGGTTACCTCCAGCCCCTCTTCGGTCAGCGTCATCTTGCTATTGGCGGTGCCGGGGTTGGAGAAAATCTCGCTCAACTCAATGGGCGAGAAGCTTGGGATCTGCTCGGCGCTGTTGGTGGCCGGCGCCGTTGCTTCTGCCAGTTTCTCGAGCTCTGCAAGGGGTATACCGGTGTCAAATTCGGCATCGTCTACCTTGGCCTGCAGGGCTGCCAATGCCTCGCTGGCCTTGGCAGCTGCACCACTCAGGCCATCACGGCAGTAGTTGAAGGCATCGATCGCCTGCTGGTTGGCTGCCGTATATGTCGCTGACTCGATGCTCTCGACCCAGGCACTGGCCTGACCAAGCTGCATGCCGGGTGCCAGCGCTGCAGCCCGTAGCGGAACTTCCGCATCGGCTCGGTAGGCCTGATCCGCATTCTGCTGCTGAATACCTCCAGAACCGGCCTGGTAATAAGCACCCTTGCCGATTATCGGCGCTTCGGTAAAGCGCGTCGCCAAGGCCATATCCCGCAGGTAGTTGGGGCCGTAGTAATCATTGGGGCTGAATGCCGCCAGCCAGCTACCCGACTTAACGAGGTGCTTCAGTGCCCTGCCCCCCAGGCTTTCCAGGCTCAGGCATTCCGTGTCGATGCCCTGTGGTAGCTGGCCAAACTGGGCCTCGGCGTCGGCCGCCGTGAACCCCTCCCCCGTGACCACTACAAGCCTGGCCGGCTGGTGGTACTGTCGCACTACATTGTCCAGGGTGTTGCTAAGCCCCTGAACGCTACTGACCAAGCTGACCACGGTATACTCAGGCAACGGGTGCTCATAGCGCTTGCCGGTCACCTTGCTGAGGATGTAGTCGAAACGCGCCTGGTAGGTGTGCTCGCTGAGGATCTTGCGCAGACCGGCAAGGCGGAACTTGTCGGCATGCTCGGCGCTGCTTTCCAGCTCCTGCAGGCGACGTATGATCTCGCCGCCACTGTCCGAGGTCAGCACCAGCTCACCGAACAGCAGGCGCACCCCTCGAGAGAAGTTACTAACGGTGATGGTATTTGAACCCAGCAGCTCATAAACCCGGCGCGCAAACATGGTCTGCGACTGCTTGATGGAGTTCAGGTTGATCGCATAGCGGTAGCCCTTGTAGGCCTTGTCGATCTCGCTGAACGGCAAGGTACCCACGATGTAGGGCTGGTAGTTCTCCGGGAACTGGTAGTTGGGGTCGTCCTTACCGTAGTTGCGGTCGTAGATCTCCAACGGCTTGAACTTGGGAAACTCCTCAACGAAGGTTTCCAGATCTTTGGTGCGATCTGGATAGCGCACGTAGTAGGCACCGGCAAAGCAGAAGGCATCCTTCCGCTGGTAGGTTTCCACCGGACTTGTCAGGGCCGGCTGGCAGGCGAAAGGCAAGAAATAGACGTTATCGTGCCCCAATGCCGCCTTGTAACGGTGGATACAGTCCAGGTCGGTGGTGAACACGAAGTCAAACAGCTTTGCCGTGTTCAGGAAGGTCTCGAAGTGGATCGGATCTTCTTTGTTCCAGAACGCCGTGGGAATACCGTGCTGATTGCACCAGTCCACGATGCCCTGCACTTCCTGGCTCTTGTGGCCGACCTTGTTCCACCACAGCTCATCCTTGCCACGCCATGCGGACTCGATGAACAGCATCTCCGGTTTGAACTCCTCCAGCTCCTGTTGCCAGTGCTCCGGCGTCAGTTGGAAGAAATTGGCCTCTGGGCTATATGAGCTGTAGGTGAAGGTGTCCATAATGCAGGCCACCTTGTGAGCCTCAGGGATTTGAAAATCGCCTGTAAAGTCAAGGAGCTCAGAACTAACTTTATGATTCACGCTTTTCTTCAACTTCTGCCAGTAAATTTCCGCGATCCTTAGCTTGATATTCTCTGACAGAAGGCGCCTAACCTCGGTCGTCCTTTCCTCGACCACCACTTTTTCCGCTTGAGATGCCCTCTGGAGCGCCTGATGTCTTTTTTGCAGACGTTTCAGCTCATCCTGAAGATCTAGCACCTGCTGCTTGCGGTTCATGAAGTAGGTGTGCGTTTGCTTGAACTTAGTCTCGGTTTTCTCGAGCGTCTCCTGCAGCTTCTTGAGTTCTACCTTAAGCGGATTACGGATTAGGGTCCAAGTTGGCCAGTCGGGATCCTGGTCATTATGACGCACCACATCGAAACCGTATTCGCGCAGGGCATCCAGGGTTTGTTCGGCGCCTACGCTATCTTTGTAGCAGGGTTTTACAGTCATGCTTAGCTGCAACTCAGTGAAGCAGCGCAGCCGGTCGCTTTCAATTAGCCATTGCAAAATCGCATGAGCCTCACCCGGAGCCTCGATCACCAGGGCGGCAGTTTCGCTTTCGCCCGGGCCGTGGTCAGCCATCATCTGCGCGGGAGAAATCGCTTTCACCGGGTGTCGACGAACCGGTTCCAAGCCAGGGAAAAGTGCTTTGAGGCTGGTCGGTGCGCGCAGGCTATTGGCCTCAGGGAGATTGTACTCCACCAGTGTCTGCGGGCCTGTCTCTGAAGTGACGGCTACAGCTGCCACAGTGACATTTTTTTGGCTATTGCATATTTTACGCAAACGCTGCGCAAGCCATGGGTGAGGCTCGAATAGCACAATTCTCTTGGCACTCGTACCTAGCCACTTTTCAAGCTGGCCTCCAAGGCCAGCACCAATGTGCAGGATGACATCCATGGAAATGTTGGTACTCCGATACTTTCAGTCGTAGGGTGAAGGTTAACAGGGGGCGGGCTATGACGCCTTGAACTGTTTCGGTATGTAAGCCGTTAAACCGACCCACTGGCTCTAACCATATTGAGCCACATTTTTTAAAGCTGGCAGCTCTGCATTCCAGCGCAAGAGAGCTTCCAGCTGTTCGAGGGTAACCGCATCAGCGATGTGCGTCAGCACATGGTGGACATAAGCCGACGGTTCCAGCCCGTTGGCCTTGGCCGTTTCGATCAGCGAGTAACAGGTACCACTGGCTTTCGCGCCCTGCGAAGTATCTGCGAACAGCCAGGCTGTTCTTCCCAGAGCGAACGGGCGGATGGCATTCTCGGCACCCGCATTGCTGACCTTCAGATCGCCACGTTCGCAGTAGCCAACCAGGGTATCCCACTGTGAGCGCCCATAAACCAGCACCTACAGTTCAACCCCGAAATTGTCCAGACTGACTTCCTCGTCAACCCAAGAGGAATCAGTATGACGCACACCGAACGCAGACTACCCTGGCAGCAACATATCGAAGACTGGCCGGCATCCGGTTTGTCTGGCATGGCCTACTGCCAGCAGCAATCACTAACTTATTGTCGCTTTGTTTACTGGCGCAAAGTAAGCGCCGCTAAACCGACCCACTTGCCCTAACCGTATTGAGCCACATTTTTTAAAGCTGGCAGCTCTGCATTCCAGGGCAAGAGAGCTTCCAATTGTTCGAGGGTAACCGCATCAGCGATGTGCGTCAGCACATGGTGGATGTACGCCGACGGTTCCAGCCCGTTGGCCTTGGCCGTTTCGATCAGCGAGTAACAGGTGGCGCTGGCTTTCGCGCCCTGCGAAGTATCTGCGAACAGCCAGGCCTTGCGGTTATGGAAACACTTCCATAACCGCAAAAACTGGATGTTCTGCTGGACCGAACTGGGCGCGGAACACCTGGGCATCATCCAGAGCCTCATCAGCACCTGCAAGCTGCACGATATTAACCCCTACACTTACCTGGTGGACGTGCTGCAACGCGTCAGTCAGCATCCCGCCA
>NZ_JAKZAH010000060.1 GCF_023156245.1 Marinobacter bryozoorum | reverse complement strand
ACCTTCGCCACCGCGCCTAGCTCTCAAGGCTCTCAGTGGCTCAGTAGATCAGCGAATTAACCAAACGGGACACTAGATGGAAATTGATGAGCGGTTGGCGCAGGTTTTTCGTTCGGTATTCGATGATGAATCACTCAAGGTCGAAAGCCATTTTACAGCGGACAATATCGACAAATGGGACTCACTGAATCATATCAACCTCATTTTTGCGGTTGAGGAAGAGTTTGGAATTACACTGGGTACGAGAGAATTGGAGCAAATGGAGTGTGTCGGAGACCTGCAGGCGTGTATTGAGCGTAAAGGGGCTCTTTGATGTCTGAGTTAACTTCCGGCGCAACCGCTCGGGAGTTTGCACCAGGCGTCGGGGCTTTGTGAATTCTTTACCGTCTCCTGAATGTGAGTCCTGGCACTGACCGGGCCATCGACGCCAGCTGGTACCACTCGGATGTTCCGCGAAGGAGTAGGAAGGCCAATCCTACGATCAATGCCCCGGCCAAGAGAACGAAAACCGTTCCCCGGACAAGCAGGTCAATCAGCGGTGTTTCCCAGGGAAGTTCCAGATATGTTGTCAGGCTGGCACTTACTGCGGATGCCAGGACCGTGGGCAGAGCGAGGAACAGTAATCGTCCAATGTTAAATCCGGTTTGTCGCTCCAGGGCCGCCAGCAGAGCAATGGTGGTGGCTATGGCCAGCCACCCACGCCACCAGGCCATGTCGGACAGGCTGCCCGTGGCGAACCACAGTAGCAATGCCAGGATGGATACGGTTGACACCAGGTCAAACCAGAAAAGGAACTTGACTCTTCCCTGTGCAATGATGGCATTGCTGATGAGAGCAAACAGGCAGAAGCTGAAAAAGAAGAGTCCGAAAGGCTCCAGAAGTGAGGCATATTCCAGCCATCGAGTTCCCAGAAGTACGTGAATGATTAATTCCGGGTACAACATGATAAACGTCGCCACCGGAGTAAGAATGGTTATCATTAACGCGAGGCTGATGCGAATCCGGTAGGCGAGCATCTCCGACGAGCGCTTACCCTCTGCAATGGCCGCCAATAAAGGTTCGCTCATGGGAATAATGGCCGATAAGGCTGGCAATAAGCTGACCTCCCGCACCAGGTTGTAACCACCCAGTTGGCTGGTCCCGAAAAACCTCGACACCAGCAGGTTATCGATCTGGGACCGGGTAAACCCCACGATACCGCGCATCAGTAACCATTGCGAAAACCCCCATTGCTGGCGGAAGCGGCTGAGTGTCCAGCGGGGTCGATGGTGGTCCACTTTGTAGGAGCCGGCGGCAAGGATGGCAGCAGAGACCAGGTTGCCCGCGATGATGGCCCAGTGGCTTGGGTGGATAAAGGCAATACTGATAACGGTGAGAAACGATAACCCCTTCTGCCACAGGGTCAGCCGGAACAGCGGGCGGTAGTTGATCTCCCTCGCCAGCCGCATCATACCCGGGGTTTTCAGGGCACGGATGGGCAGCGCCAGGGCTGCGACGGACAGGGCGGCTGTGAGCAGCGGCTCCTCAAACCAACGTGCCAGGGCCGGGGCGGAGGCGATTACCAGCACTGCGATGGACGACTTGATGAGTATGTCCATACTCCAGGCGGTGTTGAGGTCCTCATCGTCCAGGGTTTCCTTCTGGACGATGTACTGCTGGTTGCCCGTTTCCACCAGTAACTCGAAGAATTGGAGCGCAATGGTCACCAGTGCGATGATGCCGAAATGCTCCGGCGCCAGCAGGCGTGCAAGGATCAGGGTGCTGATAATGCCCAGGCCCCGCTGCACAACCTGGATGCCTAGCAGCAGGCCGGCGCTCTTCAGTACCTTCAGGCTGGCAGACATTTCAGCGGGCTGGCTCCAGGGACAGGTTCTGCAGTGTGGACCGGACCCGCTCCACGGCGCTGTTGCAGCTCCTTGGTGCGCAGGTGCTCTGCACAGCAATGAGCGCGAAGCGGTTCTCACCGGACAGGGTGGCGGGTATCTGCAACAGCTTGGCCCTGGTGTAGCTCGACGTCATGTAACTGCCCACCTGGAACCGTTCGGCGATCACCACCTGACGCCTTTCGCTCAGGTGCTGATGGATACGGATATCGCTGCCGTAATCGGCACTCTGGTCAGTGCGAAACCAGGTGCCTCCTGGCACCCGTGGCGGCAGGTAGGGTACCAGTTTGTCTTCTCGACTCTCCTTGCGAGCCTGGGCCAGGTAGACCCAGGTCCCGGGGCCAGCACTCCACGCCTGCTGCGCAAGCCGTTCAGGCACAGACAGTGGCAACGGGAGTGATTCTGACGGCACAGCGGTCATGCCAGGCAATGTCAGCGTCCAGGTTGGGCTGTCCGTTGCCCGTGAATGGGCCAGGCTGATGCCCAGAGGACCAATCAGGAACGCTGCAACGACCACGGCGAACCCTTTGCCCAGAAGGCGGGGTGCCTGGCCAGGCGGCACTCCGGAGCGGCGCCGTACAGGCGCCAGCCACATGACCGGTATGACAAAGGCCGCATAGATGGCCCAGCCAAAGGTTTCGTGGTCTGCAACCAGGCTGCTTTCCATATTGCTCTGGTCGGCGATAACCACCAGGGCGGTGATGCGTACCCAGTTAACCACCAGCGCCAGTCCGGCGCCGACGGCTATGGCAGCAACCCAGCCCTTCCAGCGAAAGTCATTAAGGATGGCCATCATCATCGCCAGCAGAATGGAAATGGCGAAATAGCGAATGCCGGAGCAACCATCAGCGATCACCAGGCGGCCGTATGGCAGGGTGATGTTGGCGCCCTCTATCAGGGCGGTGATGCCCATGCCGGATACTAGTTTGGTCACGACTGTGGTAGCCAGTACCACAAGGTAGGGCACAAGATCTGACCATATCGGCAGGGAAAGCCCGAACAGTAATACATAGGGCAGGAAACGAAGCATCGCCCGAAAACCTAGCAGTGCCCATGCCAGCGCAAGCAAACCCGCCGGCAGCATCAGGTAGGTCAGGGTATCGATGCGCACCAGCTCCAGCAGTGCCCAGGCGGCGACGGTCACAATGAGTGCAAGACTGCCAGCGATGGGAAAGCCCCGTTGTGTGGGGCGGTCAGTGGGAGCGGGCGGGTGGATCAGCAATAGCCCGATGAAGATGGCAAACGTGGGCAGCCCGTGGGCAAGCACCTGCTCCCATTTCAGCCACTCGCCCACCAGCCGGAACCAGGTTGGCCAGAACAGGGCAACGGCGATCGCCGTCACGATCAGGTAGGGGCGTGAAAGGGGGAACTGGTCCAGTGTTTTCCTTAACATCATCTGCTCTACTGCGTTTCGTGAGGAGCGCCTCGAGGCGCGGAGTTCGGTGAGGCCAAGGGGCGTTACAAGTACACTTACTGTATCGGAATATTAGCTGATATGCTGAGTACTTTATTTGGACTGAGTTCTGATATTAATCATGCCTGATGGCAACCAATTGTGAGTTGTGGTCAAGTGTTAATAAAGCTGACGCAATGCAAAAAAGAAAGCCGGGGATTAGCCCGGCTTTCCTGGTACCAACTGGGCCACAGAAGTGGCTAGACTCAGGCCTTGCGACGGCGTGCTGCGCCAAGACCCACCAACCCTAAACCCAAGAGGGCAAGGGTACCCGGCTCGGGAACGTTTTCGGTCATCACAGTCAGGACCGAGTCCCTGACGTAAAAGTCACCCCACATAGACGTAACAGTAACATCTAGCAAACCGTCAGCGTTTAAGGCGGCGAGCGCTTCCACTTGCAGGTCGTTGCTAAAGTCATCACCGAAAGTAAAGTACCCAGTGTCAAAGTCGAACTCTTCGATGGTGAAGACGATCCACTCGGGCTGGAGTTCGTTCCAGCCTTGCCGGTCGTCCTCAATGCCGATCTCCAGTGTGCCGCTGAGTGCGGAGCCGAGAGTGAAACCGTTATCATTGATGTCGTGGGTGTAGCTATGATATTGAAAGGTGTTCAGTTTGACTCTTTGCTCAATAGTATCAACGATCACCCCAGCGGAGGCCGTTGATGCCCAGAGTACAGTTGCGGCAAGGGTTAGTCCAAGTTTGTTGATCATTGCTGCGCTTCCTTTTTTCAGTTGGGTTAGGTCCAGCAACTTTGGATAAGCAGGGATCGGGCCAATTTTTCTATGTTAATTTTATCAATGAGTTACGTTGGGGCCGAGAACGGAGGGGGTAGTTTGTGTAAAGTTTGTTGACGTGCAAGGAAAAAGCCGGAAGCGGTTAGGCTTCCGGCTTTGCGTGTTGCCCGAAAGGTCCGGGCATGGTGGCTGTTACGCCTGGCGCCGGCGGGCAGCACCTAGGCTAGGCCAAGCAGGGCTAGAGTTGCCGGGCTATGATACGGCAACTTCAAATTGCTGCCGCCCATTCTTTTTAATAAGGACGTTCGGAGTTTCATATTTCGGGCCGCTATAGATGTGGTTTCCCTTGACGCCCGGATCTTCCAATACCTCCTGTTCGCTCAGGTAACTGAGCAGATTGGAGTTAAGCTTGAACTCCATGAGTTCATAACCTTTGCTGATGGTAAAGTCGAGTCCGTCGTACCCCCCCCCCGTCGTATTGGTATATGCCACCCATTCCAAGAGCGAATCTCCGCCGAGATCGGTTCCAGACTAGCCCTGATCTTATACGCCAATACTATTATGATTGCCTTCGAACGAAATTTCGTCGTAGGTTACCCAGTGACTCGTTGACAAAGCCAATACTTCCGTCCCATTCAGCAATTGAGCCGTCAGCACCATCACCCGTCCACCGGATGCTCCATTTGGGAGGATTAGAAGAATCGTTCCAAAGGTAGTATCCAAATCCTTCAGTCAACGCAAGTTCACCAGAGACTTGGGTGCTACCCCGTATACTGCGGTGTCGCGGCAACTGAGAATGCCATCGCGGTAAGCGCGACACTCAGTCCAAGTTGTTACAAGTCCATATAAACCTCCAACTGCTTGTGGCGTTCCATGCAGCCAGGCTGTCTCTGTGAGACTCTTGGCTTTCCGCCCCATCTTCACGAATGGTTTGGCTAACGTAACCGGGGTGTTGCCCGGTGCCACTAATACAAAGCGAAATCCGGGCCATCTTTTAAATCAATAAAAAAACAATAAGATAGGTTTGTTTTTTGGGAGGTGTAAAGAAAACCGACGCAGAAAAATTGGTGTCGGGCGCTTATCGCGCCATATGACAAAATTTAACAAACTAGTGTGTCAAAAAAACTGACGCGGCATAAAACGAAGGCACGTTACATTACGGTTAGTGTTCATCCCCCCCTCAGCCAACGGGTAGCTGCAAAGGGACGGAGGACGAGTGAGAATAGTCAGCTTGGCTAGAGCGCCTGGTTCACGGTCTCCAGGTGCTGCTTGATCTCTTCACTGTCCGGCGCCAGCGCGAGTGCTTCTTCCAGCACGGGCTTGGCCTCTTTATTGCGTCCGGCCAAGTGAAGTATCCAGCCGTAGGTGTCCAGGATGGGCGGGCTCTGCGGTGCCAGGTCCCGGGCCTGTTCGGCCAGGGTGATGGCCCTTTGCTGGTCACGCTCCCGCAGCAGCCAGGCCAGGTTATTGAGGGCAATGGCATTGTCTGGCTGGCGGCCGAGGGCGGCTTCGTAGCTGGCAATGGCTTCACTGTCTTCTCCATTGGCCATCTGGTGTTCCGCGCGCCTCAGGTGAGCGGCCGGGTTTTCCGGTGAGGCTTCCACCCAGGCGTCCGTCAGCTCGGCAACATTTGCAGGGGAGTGGCGCTTGGCCAGGTTGACCAGGCTGGGCAGCAGCGCCGGGTTTTCGGTTTCCTGCCAGCGTTTGTCCAGGTGTTCAAAGGCAGCGGATTCATTGCCGCTCTTTGAGGCCAGCAGGCTTGCGCGGGCGAGGTCAGTGGCCGCATGTTCGCCGTGAGTGGCTTCCAGTTCATCCAGCGTGGCCAGGGCCTCGTCGTGTTTGCCCTCGGCCGCAGCAATGCGCACCGGTATCAGGGCAATGTTGAGATTTTCCGGGCGCAGCGACGCTGCTTCGCCGGCCCTGGCCCTCGCTGTGGACCAGTTTTCCGCACGGGCTGCCTGTTCCGCCTCGGCAACCAGTAACTGAAGCTTGACGGTTTCAGACTGCTCGGTCTGCTGGTCTTCCGGTACCTGGACCAGGAGCTCGCTTGCCTCTTCCAGCTTGCCTTGTTGTACGAGGATCTGGGCGGCCAGGATATAGCTGCTGGTGGCCAGCTCTTCATGTATTTCGGCAGTCTGCCCAAGCCAGGACACAACCTCGCCCGGCGCATGTTCCTGGGCGTAGGCCCGGCCTGCAGCCTGCAGCAGGTTCAGATTGGCAGGTTGCAACAAGGCTGCCTCCACGAGGGTGTCGGTGGCTTTTTGATACTCTCCCTCGCTCTGGTAGATAGTAGCCAGCGCGGCCAGTGCAGGCAGGTTCTCGGGCATGGCCTCAACCTGGTCTTCCAGGCGTGTCCGCGCCGCCTCGGTTTCACCAAGCCGGTGCTCTGTTATGGCTGCCAGGGTGACGGCCTGGGGTTCGTCAGCGAAGCCGTTGATCAAGGACTCGGCAACTTCCTTCGCCTCGGTCTCACGGTCGGTATTGAGCAACAGGGCGAGGTAACTCTGGGTGACGGACCAGTCAGTGGGTGTTTCCGTAAAGGCGACTCGCATTTGTGCAAGCGCCTGTTCAGTCTGGCCTTCTTGCTGGTAGTGGCGGGCCAGGGCCAGGTGCAGGCGGGAACGGGAGCGGTCGAGTTCAAGGGCCTTGCTGAGACTGGCAACACCGGTATCGGTATGATCGGGCAGTGACAGCGCCAGGATGCCATGCATGGCCAGTAGTTCCAAGTCATTGGGGCGCGCTTCGATGGCCCGGGCCAGGGTGGTCAGGGCTTCTTCGCGCTTGCCACTGTCGATCTGGGCAATGGTGGCGGCGCGGATAAACGGCGTTGGGGTGGTTTCTGCATCAATACTGCCGGCCAGCAGGGCCTCGGCGTCACCGGTGCGACCTTCCTGCAGGCTGAGGGCGCCCAGCATCATGGCAATGCGTTCGTTATCCGGGTTTTGCTGCAGCAACTCTTCCAGGGTCGTGCGAGCGGTGGACAGGTCGCCCCGCTGGATGGCCTCGATGGCCGATTCAGCACGCTCCCGGGTATCCGAGCTGGTGTTCTCCGCCAGTATTTTGTTGTAAACCTGTGCTTCGGTGATGCGGCCCTGCTCTGTCAGACTGCGGGAAAGCAGGGTGAGGATGCTGCGGCGCACTGGCAGGAATATGTCCGACGTAGGGACTGCCGCGGTGGCATCGGTCAGTACCTGGGTGCTTTCGTCGATGTTACCCATGCGGTAATGGGCCAGGCCGGTCAGGTAGAGCACTTCGGCATTCTCGCCGTTCTGTTCGGTCCACTGGTTCAGGGTATTTACAGCGGCATCGGCCTCACCGCTCGCCAGCATGGCCTTGGCAAGGGCAGTGGTGATTTCCGCGTCGGCGGGGTGGCTTTCCTGCAGGCTTCGTAACTGTCTGAGGGCCTGCCCGGTATTGCCCGCCAGTCGCTGGCTTTCGGCTTTCAGGTAGTCGTATTCTCGCTGTGCGGAGTCATTTTGGGGCTGGAAGCCATCCAGGGCTTCGCGGGCAGACAGGTGCTTGCCTTGCAGGATGTAGCCCCGGGCCAGGGGCAGGGTCACCAGATCAGAGTGGTCCTCCTGCCAGGGTTCCAGCAGCTCGGTGGCCTGTGCTCCGGCGCCGAAGCTGTTGTATATGCCTGTCAGCACCAGTACGTGGTCCACGTTGCCTGGATCCTTCTGTATGGCGTTGCGGACTTCCAGCATGGCTGAGCGGTACTGGCCCTGGTCGGCGTAGGTTTCAGCGCGGGTGATGTGACCGGCCGCTTCGGAATTGGTGTCGTCGGAGCTGCTGCAGCCTGCGGTGAATACGAGGATGAAAGATGTGGCGGCAGCGGCCAGGAACCGGTGAGCGGTTTTCATGGTTTCGATCCTTCGAACAGGTTTGATTGGTTTTTAACCGTATCCTAGCGCCAATGTTACTTTTTGGATAGACGGTTTTTGCAGGGCGGGGATTTATCGGTGGTTGCGTGCCGTCCGTGGCAAGGATGTGGTTTCAGGCAGTGTCAGCCCCGGGAGGGTTTCAGCGCGAGAGGTTGCTGAGTTTGGGGTTGGGCTGCTTGGCGCGACGCATAACGATGGCAATCTTGCCAATGGTTTGGACCAGCTCGGCCCCGGACTGGCTGCACAGCTCCTGAATTACTTCGGCGCGGGCGTCCCGGTCGTTACTGGCCACTTTCACCTTGATCAGCTCGTGGTCATCCAGGGCCCGGTCCAGCTCCTGCATCAGGCCCTCGGACAGGCCCTTGTCGCCAATAATAATGATGGGCTTCAGGTTGTGGGCGATGGCGCGGTATTCGCGACGCTGGGCAGACGAAAGGCTCATTATGAAGTCTCTTGATCGGTGCTATTAAAAGATAGTAGCGGACAGTCGGGAGAAATCGAGGCCCCGAGGCCGTATAATCGCGGCATGATATCAGAGAAGCCCGTCTGTTGGATGGGCGATTGCACTTACAGTTTTACCCGGGAGGCACCTTGGCGCGCTCGAAATCCAGTGATCGCTGGTTGAAGGAACATTTTGACGATGCCTGGGTCAAGAAGTCCAGGCAGGATGGCTATCGCTCGCGGGCCAGCTACAAGCTGATCGAGCTGGATACGAAAGACAAGCTGTTCCGCCCTGGCCAGACGGTGGTGGATCTTGGCGCAGCGCCGGGTGGCTGGACGCAGGTGGCGGTTGAAAAGGTGGGCGACAAGGGCGTCGTGGTTGCCAGTGACATCCTGCCCATGGATCCGGTCGCCGGTGTGGACTTCGTTCAGGGCGACTTTACCGAGCAGTCGGTGTTCGATGAGCTGATGTCAGTTCTGGGTGATCGGCCCGTAGACATTGTGATTTCAGATATGGCCCCCAATATGAGTGGTAACCCCGCCGCGGATATTCCGCGTGCCATGGCGCTGGTGGAGCTGGCGCTGGATATGGCCACGCAAGTGCTGCGCCCCGGGGGCGTGTTTGTGGCCAAGGTGTTTCAGGGAGAAGGTTTTGATTCGCTGCTGGCGGACATGAAGCGTTCGTTCTCGTCAGTGGTCAGCCGCAAGCCGGATTCGTCCCGTGCCAGGTCCCGCGAGGTGTACCAGGTGTGCAAGGGTTTTCGCGGATGACCGGTTTCTGGTGGTAGCACGTACAATTGGTGTAAGGTAACCGATAACAGGCCGCTGTGGCTCAGGCCCCGGCTGCCCTGCAATTCACAGGTGATGATCCTTGAACGATATGGCTAAAAATCTGGTTTTGTGGCTGATAATTGCAGCCGTACTGCTGATGGTGTTCCAGAATTTCACTCCGACGACCACCGGTCAGCAGGTCAACTATACCCAATTCGTCCAGATGGTGGAGCAGGGCCAGGTGCGCCAGGTCACTATCGACGGACTCAACATTGAAGGGCAGCGCAGCGATGGCTCGCGCTTCGAGACGACCCGTCCGCCAATTCCGGACAACCGTCTGATGGACGATCTGTTCAGCAACAATGTCGAAATTATCGGCAAGGAGCCAGAGCGCCAGAGCCTGTGGACCCAGTTGCTGGTGGCCGCGTTCCCCATCCTGATCATCATCGCGCTGTTCGTGTTCTTTATGCGACAGATGCAGGGCGGCGGTGGCGGCAAGGGCCCCATGTCCTTTGGCAAGTCCAAGGCCCGCCTGATGAGCGAGGATCAGATCAAGACCACCTTTGGTGACGTCGCAGGTTGTGATGAGGCCAAGGAAGACGTGAAGGAGCTGGTGGATTTCCTGCGGGATCCCAGCAAGTTCCAGCGTCTCGGTGGCCGCATTCCCAAGGGCGTGTTGATGGTGGGTCCTCCGGGTACTGGTAAGACCCTGCTGGCGAAGGCCATCGCAGGCGAGGCCAAGGTGCCGTTCTTCACCATCTCCGGTTCCGACTTCGTGGAAATGTTCGTGGGTGTCGGTGCCTCCCGGGTGCGTGACATGTTCGAGCAGGCCAAGAAGCAGAGCCCCTGTATCATCTTCATCGATGAGATCGACGCCGTGGGTCGCCATCGTGGCGCTGGCATGGGCGGTGGTCACGATGAGCGTGAGCAGACCCTGAACCAGTTGCTGGTGGAGATGGATGGCTTTGAGGGCAACGAGGGCGTTATCGTCATCGCTGCTACCAACCGTCCGGACGTGCTGGACCCCGCGCTGCTGCGCCCCGGCCGTTTTGACCGCCAGGTCGTGGTCAGCCTGCCGGACATCATTGGTCGCGAGCAGATCCTCAAGGTGCACCTGAAAAAGGTGCCCCTGGCTGACGGTATCGAGCCGGCGGTGATCGCCCGTGGTACCCCCGGCTTCTCCGGTGCTGACCTGGCGAACCTGGTGAACGAGGCGGCGCTGTTTGCGGCCCGTCGCAACCAGCGCCTGGTCACCATGGAAGAGCTGGAGCTGGCCAAGGACAAGATCATGATGGGCGCCGAGCGCAAGTCCATGGTCATGAACGAGAAAGAAAAGCTCAACACGGCCTACCACGAGTCCGGCCACGCCATTGTTGGCCGGCTGATGCCGGAGCACGACCCGGTGTACAAGGTGAGCATTATTCCCCGTGGCCGTGCCCTGGGTGTGACCATGTTCCTGCCGGAAGAGGACAAGTACAGTCACTCCAAGCGTTACCTGATCAGTTCTATCTGCAGCCTGTTTGGCGGTCGTATCGCCGAGGAGCTGACCCTGGGCTTTGAGGGCGTGACAACAGGGGCTTCCAACGACATCGAGCGTGCCACCCAGTTGGCCCGTAACATGGTCACCAAGTGGGGGCTTTCCGAGAAGCTCGGCCCGCTGCAGTACGATACCGAGAGCGAAGAGCCGTTCCTGGGTCGCAGTGCCGGTCAGAGCCATACGGTCTACTCTCCGGAGACGGCCCAGCGTATCGATGAGGAAGTGCGCAACATCATCGACACCTGCTACGAGAAGGCCAAGCAGATCCTGGTAGAAAACCGGGACAAGCTGGACCTGATGGCAGAAGCCCTGATGAAGTACGAAACCATCGACCGCTTCCAGATCGATGACATCATGGAAGGCCGTTCTCCGCGTCCGCCCAAGGGTTGGGGTGACGGCTCCGGTGGTGGTGTGACCATTGACCAGCCTGAAACCGGCACCCTGTCCGACAACGACGGTCGTGACACCGGCTCTGCCGGGCAGCCTGCAGGCGAGCACTGACCGCCTGTCAGTAACGTCCGTAGAATAAAAGCGCCGCCTGAGAGGGCGGCGCTTTTGTTTCAGTCGGACCCGTTCTTTTCGTATTATTTCTCTCTACATTGAATCAGGCAGGTTTTGCTATGCAGATGACGTTCGCCGGGCGTGAGCTGGACATGGGGCTTTGCCATGTCATGGGGATTGTAAATGTAACCCCGGATTCGTTTTCTGACGGCGGTTGCTATAACTCAGTGGATCTTGCGGTCCAGCGTGCCCGGGAGATGGTCGCCAGTGGTGCCACATTTGTGGATGTGGGTGGCGAATCCACCCGCCCCGGTGCGGCGCCGGTATCTGAACAGGAAGAGCTGGATCGGGTTTGCCCGGTGGTGGAAGCCATTGCCCGTGAGGTCGATACGGTTATTTCCGTAGACACCAGCACACCCTCGGTTATCCGGGAAACCGCGCGCTTCGGGGCAGGCCTGGTCAATGATGTCCGGGCACTGGAGCGGGAGGGTGCCGTGGAGGCCGCCGTGGAAACCGGCTTGCCGGTGTGCCTGATGCATATGAAAGGCGCTCCCGGAACCATGCAGGAAAAACCGGAATACCGCCATGTGATAAGGGATGTGGCCACCTACCTGATGGACCGTGTGAGGGTGTGTGAAGCCGCCGGCATCCCGGCAGAGAGCATCCTGCTGGACCCTGGCTTCGGGTTCGGCAAGACCCTGGAGCACAACCTGCAGCTACTGGCCACGCTGGAGCAGCTGCGGGTGCTGGGCTACCCTCTGCTGGTGGGCATGTCCCGCAAGACCATGCTGGGGCAGATTACCGGGCGCGAGGTAGACGAACGCTTGCCGGCCAGCCTCGCAGTCGCCACAATATCGGCCATGAAAGGCGCATCGGTAATACGGGTTCATGACGTGCGCGAGACCGTGGATGCGGTGAGGGTGGTCGAGGCCATGCGGGCGCAGGGTTATTGATTTTTAGCCGCGGAATCCACGGCCCTTCGACAGGCTCAGGGCGAACGGGGCGCCCCGGAAAATTTCTTTAGCCCCGGAAAACGCGGCCCGTCGACAGGTCCACTTCGTCAAGCTCAGGGTGGTCCTTCGGGAGGCTCGTGGTGACCGTTTGACAGGCTCAGGGTGAGCGGGGAAAGGTTTTAGCCACTAAATCCACTAAAACCACGAAAAATTACAGCTATGATCTTTCTTGGTTTTTTTGGTGGGTTCCGAGATGGGATGGTCTCCTCCCCACTCCAAATCGGCGTCGCGATGCGCCAGGATAGATGTTACCGACACTATCC